>CAVVFZ010000021.1:0-263025 GCA_963747555.1 uncultured delta proteobacterium | reverse complement strand
AAAAATTTGCAGGCCTTTTGCTCGATTTCTACTTGTATGACTTAATCATCTTTTGATCATAAGGTTACTTTGCTCAAAGAAAATGGGATAATTTCTAAAATTTTGCTAAATATCGGGGCGGTACGAGTGAAGCCGTGTTGAAGCTGAAAGAACAAGGGACCCCGGCAACACGGATTTCTCAAACTCAACACCACCATTTTGTTAACATGGTGGCTGATGCTCGTGCCGGCTGTCGGTTCAAGAGTCATTACGCGTAAATTGTCCTCGGGTCTGCAAAGTGCGAGCAGGCAGAACCTACTATAAATCGTCGGTACCGGCATCGAGAAACATATCGAAGAGGTAGGCCTGAGTCAGCTGCGGAAATATCTGGCTTTCTGGAAACGCTCTCCCCTGTTTGTAGCCACAGCTATCCGCTGTAATGTATTCTGGCTACGAACCGCCGACCGGCTCACTCTCGACCACAACCGCACTCAAGGACGCAACATGAGCGACACCACCCCACGCCTGCGCCGAAAGATCGGCGGTATCGACGAATATCAATCCGTCGTCCGCACGATGAAAACTTTCGTCACTCCGAGTATCGGCCAAGACACTTCGCGCGGCCAGGCGGAATTTTCCGACAAGCTTTTGTCCGCGATGAGGTACGAGTTTGGCGGGCACATCGAGAAGTCGGCCTGCAAGCACCGACGGGAAAACCGTGACCTACCGGTTCTAAGGGAGGGGTTCCCGTGTAGTGATCAGCATATAGCTGCTATAAACTGGTCCTGCGGGCGGTGTTGGTCTATTCTGTGTGCGGCGTGCTGATCTCGGCGACCATGGCACAGGAACCAGTCGGCAAAGCCGGCGAACCGCAAAAACTGACCGCTCCCGCCAAAGAAGAGCTCTCCCCGGCACCCGCGAAGGTGGACGTAAATCCCATCGCGCGCGATGAAGAAATTCGCAAGCGACTCCAGAGTGTCCTGGATGCCACTGACTGGTTCATCGACCCACAAGTCCGGGTTGAGGAAGGAGTCGTCTTTCTCAACGGCCAGGTGGAGTCCGATGGGCTCAAGAAATGGGCCGGCGATCTGGCACGCAACACCCAGGACGTTGTCGCCGTGGCCAACCGGATGGAGGTACTCGAGCCTCCGGTATGGGACTTCCGTCCGGCGTGGAACGGACTGTTGATATTATGGCACGACTTCATCCGCTTGCTTCCCTTTATCGCGTTTGCGCTGTTCACCCTGGCGCTGTCGGTGGGCGCCGGCATGCTGGCAACCGGAGGAGCCCGGACGTTCCTTCGCCGACGGATTCGGACGAAACTCTTGCAAAATGTGATCGCTCGTGGGGCCGGCGGGCTCGTTTTTCTCTTCGGGACCTATCTCATTCTGAGAGTCTCCGGCCTGACTCAACTGGCATTGACGGTAGTCGGCGGCACCGGCCTGATCGGTTTGATCGTTGGTATCGCATTTCGAGAAATCACCGAGAACTTCTTGGCCAGCATCTTCCTCAGCATGCAGCGGCCGTTCGAGACCGGCGACTTGGTCGAGGTGTCCGGTGTGACCGGGTACGTGCAGCAGTTGAACATGCGTACGACAATCTTGATGACCCTCGATGGGAACCTCGTGCAGATCCCAAACGCCAGTGTTTACAAGCGCAACCTCTGCAACTTCACGACCAACTCCAACCGGCGGGAAGACTTTGTCGTCGGCATCGGCTACGACGATGCGATCAACGAGGCCCAGGAGATAGCACGGAAAGTGCTGGCGGACCACCCCGCCGTTCTGAACGACCCCGAGCCCTCGGTATTGGCGGACAGCCTGGGAAGGTCTACAGTTAACTTACGCATCTACTTTTGGCTCAACGGCCGCGAACACAGTTGGTTGAAGGTGAGGTCTTCGGTGATCCGGCTGGTCAAACGCGCCTTTCAGAAACATGGCATCTCGATGCCCGACGAGGCCCGAGAGGTTGTGTTTCCTCAAGGCGTCCCCGTCACCGTGCTCGACGGGAAACCGGCAGATATACGCGGCGCCATACCGCCAAAGCGGCTCCCTGCTGAATCGCCGCACGAAGAACTCGACGCGGTGTCCACGAAAGCGGAAGCCGGCTTATACAGTGAAGCCGTCGTCATCGAGGAACAGGCACGGCAAGCACAACTATTGAAGGAAGGAGAAAATCTCTTGCAGGTTTCTTCCGGAAAGAAGGACCGGAGCCCTTAATTGTGGAACGGAAAAGACACGCAACCAGAGTGAAGTGGCCGAACTTTACCTCTTCTACAACCGCCCCACGTCCGGGCCGGTTTATGCGCCCGTCAGTCAGCGACTGCTGCTGGACGAAAGAAGATGTCTTCAACGGCGCCGACACCAGATAGATAACCGGTAGATGAAATTGATAGTGATGGGTGTACCTGCTATGTATGTACCGACGAATCATTTGAGGAAATCTATCGGGGCATCGCCCACTTCCCAAGGCGGCCCAAAGGCCGCAATGAAATGAGTGGCCAGGGTTCAGGTTTCGGTAAACTACAAACGGTGACACCCGAAGCCTGATACCTGAAACCTCCATCTCTAGGGCAAAAATGGCCGAGTGGAACGGTTAAATAGATACGCTTCAGGAAAAGGCCGATCAGTCTGAGGGCGAGATGAAAATCCAATATCAAAAACACATTGAGGAGTTGCGGACAAAATGCGCTCAGGCTGAAGAGAAGATAGAGGCCCTTCTTAATTCCGCAGAGAACTCCTGGGAGAGTTTTAAGGCCGCTGTGGAAAGTTCCTATGGGGCTTTGACTGAGGCCGTTCAGCGGCAGTTTCCGGACTAAGGCCGCTTGCCCGAATTCTCTTTGCTGTGGAAATTGGGAAAGGAGGAGAACGATGTGAACATTCATTATTATACTTTGACCGGTAATAAACTGCGATTTCCTGTAACCGTTTACGGGTTCAGAGCAGGCCCTGGTGCGATTCGTCGGAAGGTTCTCAGTGTGTGCATTCGCAGGCTTGTATAACTACTCTCGGTCACAGTTGCCATCAATGGTCTGGGCCAGACGTTCAAGGGTTCAAGGTTGAATTCAGGAAGATGCCCAGACGCTGTCCTCGGCATATCACATTCATACACAGGCATAGCACGTAAAGGAGAACTTCGAAATGCACGACAATAAACATGAACTCAAAGTGCTGATGCTGGATGCCTCCAATGGGTTTTACAGACTTCAGCGCTACCGTGTTGGCGATTTTTTTGGCCCCGTGGATCTGGGGATTCATCTGGCCTTCAAGCATAACGCCTTGAGCATCGGCACCGGGCTGTTGGCCGGCTCTGTTTTTCCCGGATCTAACCGGCTTATATTCGCCGGGATCTCTCCCTGCTGGCATGGTTTTTATGTCTCCTCCATGGGAGGGGCGGCCCTGGTTTTTGATAACCTCGGCATTAACGTGCTCAGTCTCATCGGCAAAACCTCGCATCCTTCCCTCTTGTATCTGAACCGCAACCACGGCGAAGAAATCGAGGTGGAACTGGTTCAGGCCGTGCCCGAGCATATCTGGGGCCAAGGCCGCAAAGGGGTGTATGCCGCAATGGAACATGCCATCCAGATGTTCGGTCCGAGGTATGAAAAAGACCCCCGGGTGCTGGCCGTCGGACCGGCCGCACGTGATTCGGATTTCGGCGCCATTGGATCTGCCCCAGTGAAAAAGGGGGAACTGACCCATGTGGATACCTGGGCCGGCAGGGGAGGCTTCGGCAGCAAGTTGTTTCAGGAGCATGGCCTTATGGGCATCATATACGGCGGAACCCATATCGATGAGGATTTTCGCGATCGCTCCGTAGCGGACGAATGGTTCCAGGACAAGTTCAACCAGCGGATGGCGGCCAAGGACATGGAGGCGACCACCAAATACCGGTACGACCAGAAATTCAATACGGGCGGCACCTTCGGGGCCAATTATGCAGCCATGGACGGCGATATTCTGGCGTTTAATTACCGCACCATCTACTGGAGTCAGGAAGCGCGCAGGGATCTTCATGAACGATTTATCCTGAATCATTACCTCAAACAGTTCAATGAGGAGACCATCCAAACCAAGCACCAGCACAATTGCGGTGAGCCGTGCGTAGCAGTATGCAAAAAAATGCACGGCCCTTATAAGAAAGACTACGAACCGTACCAGACCATGGGACCCTTGTGCGGGATTTTCGATCAGCGGGCCGCCGAACGACTCAACCAGCATGCCGACCAACTGGGCTTCGATGCCATCTCCGTGGGAGGGACCCTCGCCTGGCTCATGGACTGTCTGGACGATGGTTTGATGACACCCCCGGAACTGGGGGTGGATCGATTGCCCAGGTGGGATATGGCCAATTTTGATGTGGTGGGCGATTCCATGCAGAATGCTGAACTTGGCATGGCATTGCTGGATCAGATGACGCAACCCGGCGGTAAAATACCCTTACGGTTCGGGGTCAGGAAATTTGCCCGCCGTCTGGCTCGGGAAAAGGGCAAAGCGGTGCTGGACCGGTTTGTGTTCAATGCCTTTGCCCGTCAGGGCTGGATGGTGCCTAACCAGTACTGGACACCCGGGACCCTCGCCCCCATGGCCATCACGGGAAAGTATTACATGTACTACGGTCGGGACTTTCTGCCGCCTCGGGAGTTGGGAAGAGAAAATGCCCGGCGCATGCTCAAGGAGCTGATGCTGGACAACCTCGGGATCTGCCGCTTTCACCGGGCCTGGGCGGAAACGCTGATTCCCGATATCATGGAAAATATCTTTGGGGAAAAGGATGCGTTCCTGAGTTCTTTAAACATGACCGCCAGCCGCATCACCAGCCGTAATGCATCGGTTTTCTGGGAGTCGGAACGTAACATGGACATGGTGTTCACCTTCCTGAAAAACAAAAAGGAGACCGATCGGGTCAGCCATCCTGAACTGGACCGCTGGATTGATTTTTTCACTCGGGACAGGCATGCCGCCGCGTACGAGTTTTGGTACGAAATGCACAAAGGCATCCATGAGATGCTTCGGGAATATCCTGTGTGATGAGAATTTGTTCGGGAATGCGGTTGTCCGGTCATGATAGGGAGGATCATACATCCCGGTCGTGGTGATCCTGATTTGCGCCATGCAAGGTCGACGTCTGTATCGACCCTGGAATGGCTCTATGTGGCGGGTAGGCAGCGACGCAGACCCAGCACTGAAGCACGTATTTTTATTGTAAGTGTTTCCGACAAGTTATAAATTTTTGATATTTTTATTGTCGAAAAAGGGAGACAAGACGATTTTCTTTTGATATAGGCATTATGAAGGGGTTTCCGTTTAAACAGTGTTCTTATATCAATAGGAGGAAATCATTAGCAAGCCGAGCCATCGCCCTAATCGTGAAGCTATTAAGGAACGATTCAAGGAGAGGAAAAGACTGTTCAAGAAATTGAGAGAGCAACAGGAGGATGAGGGAATAGAGCCTTTACGTGTTCCCTCAATGCCTAATCGCAAAAGTCCATTCAAAACAGAGGCCGAAGAACGAATGGCACGTAATGTGGCTGTCACAGATAGCATGAGGGTTATGCTGGCCAAATTACCCGTGTTATTAAAGCGACTTGGAAAAATTCCCGATCCGAGAAACCCTAAAAAGCTCAAGCACAAATTGACGATTATCATGATTTACGGCATCCTTACATTTGTATTGCAGATGGCTTCCAGGCGTGAAGCCAACAGGGAAATGACTCACCCTGTATTTATGAATAATTTAAAGCTTTTCTTCCCTGAGCTTGAAGACCTGCCACACAATGATACCCTTATGCGTTTATTGGCCAGAATGGATGTTCATGAGATCGAGAATGCCCAAGTAGATTTAGTCAATAAGCTGATCCACAACAAGAAGTTTAACCGTTATCTGATCAATAACTGTTACCCTGTTGCTTTCGACGGCTCGCAGAAATTTGCCAGGGATTGGTTGTGGAGCGAGGAATGTTTGGAGCGTAATTTGAGAGTCAAAGAGGGGGAAGATACCAAGAAGCAGTATTATGTGTACATTCTGGAAGCCAGTCTTGCATTTCAAAATGGCATGACAATTCCTCTGATGAGCGAGTTTTTAAGCTACACGGAAGGCGATTCGGGTAGAGGCAAACAGGATTGTGAACAGAAGGCATTCAAGCGTTTGGCGGAGCGGTTGAAATCTAAATTCCCGAAACTTCGCATGATGGTTTTGTTAGACGGGCTATACCCGAACGGACCCATGATGGAATTGATTCGGAAGAAAAAATGGGGATTCATGATCGTATTGCAGGACAATTCTCTCCCGAGCGTTTGGGAGGAATATGAGGGATTAGGGAAACTTTCCCCTCAGAACCGCTTTTATCAAACCTGGGGCGGTCGCAAACAGCATTTCCGCTGGGTAAACGGCATCGAGTATTATTTTGGCCCCAAGGAAAGTAAAAAGGAAATTGTACATGTGGTTGTTTGCAGCGAAAGCTGGAAAGATCTGGATCAGAAGTCAAACGAGATTATTTCCAAGAATTCTCGCCACGCCTGGATTTCAAGCGAGCCCATCAACAGACGCAATATACACGAGCGCTGCAACCTTGGTGCACGCCACCGTTGGGGTATAGAGGCCGGATTTCTGGTAGAAAAGCGCCATGGCTACCAGTATGAACACTGTTTTTCTTATAATTGGAATGCCATGATGGGATATCATTACCTGATGCGTCTTGGGCATACGTTCAATATCTTGGCCCAATATTCCGAAGCTCTTTGCAAAACGGTTCGTGATCTGGGGGCGCGCGGTTTCATTCGTTTTATACGTCAAACTCTTGTAGGTCCATGGTTTAACCGATCCTGGGTTGCAGAACGACTTAACGCGCCTTTTCAGTTGCGGCTGTTGTAAACCGCAAAAAGCTCAGTGAGTTCATAACATCACCGAAATATCGCCGGTCACCGGACAGTTGTCCTCAGCCATCTTGTCCGGTTGAGAAAGCACACCGGAAACCATAATCAGAGCCACGTTTCCGTGATAATATGAGTCCAACAATAGGAAAAGTAACTCGGATGGGGTCGAATCCACCCAGTGAAATACAGCCACTCTATTCGTGCTTCAGGGCTGTGTCCTTGGACGGGCCCTGATCTTGGGCCTCCACCCGAGCGCCTTGAGAGCGATAATGCATAAGCTCGGGACACTCCGGCCGGAGACCAACGAATCGGGTTAACAAGCTGTCTGACTTTCCTCAACGCATCCCTCAATATATGGAGGTTCCACCAAATATTGAGGCCAAACGAATCATCCAATAGCTTTTCCCTGTCCTCTGCCATTAATTTATCCAACTGTTATTAAAGGAATATTTTACACTTCTAATGTCCATTCGCTTGTTGGCAGGCTGCTTGCATTGCAATAATCATGATCCCGGTCACGATAGGAGAAAAGCAAAGAATGGGCGTATGGCTATGACAAGGAGTTGCTGCAAACCTGACTTCTCAAGCGCAGCTTTGAGATTGACTTATCAGCTCTAAGAATGAATCAGATGCGGCAGCAAAAAAGACCTCGTGACGGAATGGCTTTTCCCAGTCGTCATTTTGTTACCAGGGAATTTGAATAGGATCCCTGTAAACGAAATGGGTGGAGACTTAATGTGTTGAATTTTACAGTCCTTAAATGAGAAGGGAGAAAAACATGAATCAGCCTTTGGGTAATTTTATCCGCACGTTTGGGGCTCTGATCTTTCTATCGATTGGATTCGGCGCATTGCCGGCTGTGGCTGCCCAGAATAATACGACAACTCCTGAAGAAGGAGTGGACGTGCTCACATACGGGCCCATCCACGAGGCATTTGCCGAAACCATTCAATTCGATCCTGAGCCGGGAATCATTGTTCCGAAAGCACCACCCGATGACATCAAGGAAATTCCTCCAGAACAAAAACCTGAGGGCGATGTTGACTGGATTCCAGGGTACTGGGCCTGGGATGATGATAGAGCCGATTTCATCTGGTTGAGCGGCGTCTGGCGGGCTGTTCCTCCGGATCGGCAATGGGTTCCGGGGTATTGGTTTAAGTCCGGCATGGAGTTTCAATGGGTTTCCGGCTACTGGGCACTTGAAAAGGTAAGCGACACGGAGTATCTGCCCGAACCGCCCGAA
Source organism: uncultured delta proteobacterium (assembly GCA_963747555.1). GTDB lineage: Bacteria > Desulfobacterota > DSM-4660 > Desulfatiglandales > Desulfatiglandaceae > DUZB01. The sequence goes on along the minus strand of CAVVFZ010000021.1, from coordinate 254,928 downwards.
TCGGTTGAAGTGGGACCGAACATAGGTGCGCCTTCACCAAACCATGGCTGGATTCCCGGGAGTTGGGTATGGTTTCAGAGGCGATATGCCTGGCGGCCGGGCTATTGGGCAGTCATGCAGCCGGACTGGATCTGGGTTCCCGCCCATTACGTATGGACCCCCCGTGGCTATATTTTTGTCGGTGGCTACTGGGATTTTTCTATTAGTCATCGAGGGGTGTTGTTTGCCCCGGTTTCCTTCTCCTTTGGTGTATCCGTGATGCCTGGATTCTATTTCACACCCTCATTTGTTATTAATCTGGGCGTTTTCTCCGATCTGATCTTTTTACGCCCACGCTATCACCATTACTATTTTGGGGACTATTATGCGCCCAGTTATTATCGGAAAGGCATATACCCATGGTTTTCTCCCCATGTGAAGCGACACGGTTACGACCCGATTTATGCCCATCAGCGTTGGGAGCATCGTAATGATCGCAATTGGGAAACCCGTTTACAGGCAACGTATCAGGAACGTCGCAACCATGTGGAAACCCGACCACCCCGACAACTTTACAACGTGGGAAAACCCGGAGCTAACGTTGCGCTTCAAAAAGCCGGCGCCGGCAAAATTGTGGCGCCCTTTCCCACTGTAATGAAAAACGGAAAGAGTCCAAGAGGATATCAACCGGTAAGCCAAAAAGAGCGCACGCAAATTGAGCGGCAGGAGAAAGAAGTGCGCAATTACACCGATAAGCGACAAAAAATTGAAACCCAAAAGGTGGTCCAACCGGCGGCAGGGTCTTCGGAGAGGACTGTGCCGAACAAGGTGAGATTACCTAAGTCACCCATTGCGGCAAAGCCGGTCGATCGGGTTGACATCAAGAAAGCACCACCCAACTATCACAAAACCCCCAAACCAAATCCCAGTGTGGAACCTGTACAAAGGAGATCTACTGCTTCCAGGGTGGATACCAATGTTGAGAGGCCTGTTCCCGTTGACAGAGGGCAAAACAAAACCCTTAATAATAAACAGCCGGACAGCAGAGGGCAAAGCAAAACCTTCAACAGTAATCAACCGGACAGCAGAGGGCACAGCCCACATGATAAGTAAACCCCAGGTCCCCCGGATCTACTGAGTATCTCTTGAAGGGGCTGTGAACCAACCAAAAACCATGATGGGAGTGATAGATGAAGGCCTGGAAGATTATCTTGGCAAACGGTGTCATAACCGCCGTTGTTCTCTTTGCGGGAATCAAATGGTTGGTTCCTGATGCACCAGTCTTGAATTCGGGCAAAATAGAGAAAACCTTTGCCATACAGATGGAACGCCTTCAGGCTAAATTAGATAGCATGGAACAGACGCTTTCAAAGCAGAAGTTCCCTGGATCAGCACTTTCCGAGCAGCCCGGGGTGCCGGCTGATACTCTTCAGAAAGTGGAACGGAAGCTGGATGTGCTACTTGGAAAAATAACTTTTCTGGAACAGAAGATCGACACCGTTAAGCCCTGCGTCCGGTTTCGGAGATGATAGGATCAGAGCACCCGGAGGACAGGCCCAACCATCCTCCAGGGTGGGGGCGCGGAATCCTATGCGTTGGCTGGAGGATCTGTCGCCGGAAAAGCGCAAGGAAGTAGATATGGTTTTTGAGGAACATGCAAAACGTGTAAGAGAGAAACTCCCTTCTCCTTCAGAAGGCCTGCGGCCGAATCGAGAAGCCATGCGGCAAGTCTTACGGGAAAGCGATGAAGAGTTGCGGAAAACGCTGAGAGAGGTCCTGAGCGAGGAAGAATATCAACAATTTATAAACTCCCTGCCAAAAAGACCGCCCTTGCCCGGCAATGAGGGATCTGAACAGGGCCCGGGTGGGTTGAAATAGAAGTTTGTGCGGGAAATGTTTCAGGGCATGCTGCTGATGAACCAATGTTGGAGAATTTTTTGCTGCTAACCTTTTAGAGACCACAGAAGGAGAGAACATGGAAAAGAAAAGACAAAAAAAATGGACGATGGTGAAGATTATCTTGATAATGGCCTTTTTGTTTTCGGTTGCAGGTACAAATGTTGCCAGTGCGGACGGACCTATGGGAGATGCCGCCTATAATGCAGCCATAGCCAATATATATCAAGGCTGGAGCCAGAACTCCAGCGCCGTGGCATTATTGTACGGCAGCAGCACTGACCTATACTATGCCTACGAATACATGTATTGGGCGCGTTACTATATGGATGAGGCCTGGTATTATGCGGGCTATTATGAAACCACGTATGGCTATTATGCATATCAGTATTCCGATACTGCTTACTCTTATTATTATGACGCTGAGGATTATGCGTATGCCGCCTATTATGATGGAGACACCACGACGAATTTGCTGTGGGCCTTCTATTATGGCGGCCTGGGTAGCGTTGATGGCGTTGTTGCTGAATACTATGCCGCCATAGACAGTGAGGGAGGCGTTTATTGATAGGCCTGAAAATACGGGCCTTCAATTCAGGATATTTATCGAGGGGGCGCAAATGATATGGTGAACAACAGAAAGATTTCTAAGCTCTGGCTGACAAATGTGGTGTCTTTCATCCTTATCACTGTATTGATCGGTACGGGGCTCATAAACTGGCTCCTATTGCCCAAAGGTTATGCTGCAAAAGGAAGCTTCCTGATTACCTTAAGGCATTTTTTCACTGAGGTCCATGAATGGACTGCCTTGGCGTTTATGGTAGCGATTGCGATACATGTTTTATGGCATTGGGGCTACGTAAAAAAGAATTTAAAGAAATCCGACGCCTTGAAATAACATATAACCTGGTGGCAAAAATAAAGAGAGGCCGGGAATGAATAACAGATCTTCGTCGGACGGGCAAAGCAACGGGCAGGATGGAGGGAGGGAATCTCATGAGTCCGTTCTTTCCACCCTGCAAATGCCGGTTGACGTGCGGAGTTTTTCCGCGGTGCTCGCGGTGCTCGCGGTGGTCTTCGTGCTGAATTGGGCGAGCGCGATTTTCATCCCGCTGATGCTGGGAGCGATGATCAGTTATGCGCTCGCTCCCTTTGTCAAGCAATTGTATAAATGGCGAATTCCGCGCGCCATCGGGGCCGCGGTACTGCTCCTTGGCATCCTGGGAGGGGCAGGCTCACTGGTCTATTCCCTCAGCGACGACGCGAGCAAACTGATCGAGACCCTGCCCGATGCGGTGCATAAGTTTCGTATGGCCAGGCTCAAGGAACGGGGAACCTCCGAGGGCACGATGGAAAACATGCAAAAAGCCGCCACCCAACTCGAACAGGCGGCGAGCGAGACCGGTGCTCCGGCGCCTGATGCCCCGCGCGGGGTGACGCGGGTACAGATCGAAAAGCCCAAATTGAATGTCAAAGACTATTTCTGGATGGGGACCAAGGGCGCGGTCGCGTTGGCCGGCCAGTCGGTTTTGGTCTTGTTCCTGGCGTATTTCATGCTGGCTTCGGGCGATACCTTCCGGCGCAAACTGGTCAATATCTCCGGTCCCACCCTCAGCAAGAAAAAAATCACCCTGCGGATGCTGGATAAGATTGCCGAACAGATTCAACGCTACCTGCTGGTGCAGATCTTCACCGGCATCCTGGTGGGCGTTGCGACCTGGCTCGCGTTTCTCTGGATCGGCCTGGAAAATGCGGCCGTGTGGGGAATCGCCGCCGGAGTCCTCAAAACCCTGCCCTATCTCGGTCCGGCCGTCGTTTGCGCCGGCACCGCCCTGGTCGCCTTTCTTCAATTCGGGACGATCGACATGGTGCTTCTGGTTTCCGGCACATCACTGATCATTACCAGTCTCGAAGGTTACCTGCTGACCCCCTGGCTTACCGGCCGAGCAAGCCGGATGAGCCCGGTGGTGGTGTTCGTTAGCGTGTTATTCTGGGGTTGGTTGTGGGGGGTCTGGGGTTTATTGCTGGGCCTGCCTATCATGATGATCATCAAGGCGATATGCGATCATGTGGAAGATTTGAAGCCCATCGGCGAACTGCTCGGCGATTAGGGCTCGCTCAATAATCATCGGTGTCTGTCTCGGAGCCATCCAAGATTTTATCATTGTGCGATAATCCGTCCATGATCTTCTCATCTGCCGAGCGAACGTGTAAATCCATTTGGGGGAAAGGAATTTCGATGCCCCGATCACGAAAACGCTTGTCGATTTCTTGGTTCAAATCGCTAATAACCGTGAATCGGTTGTCAAATTCGTCCGTCCACACTTTTAATTCGAAATTGAGGGCGCTTTCTCCGAAGCCCATAAAAAACACAAGGGGTTCCGGCTTACCCAACACCATCTCATTTTCTTCGGCGCATGCCATCAAAATTTCTTTAACCACCGAAATCTCAGAACCGTAGGCCACTCCGACGGAAATTTTCAACCGCGACTGACGTTCCGCCAGCGTCCAGTTGGTGACATTTTCGGTAATAAGTCCCGTGTTGGGGATTACGATTTCAGCGTGATCGTAGGTTTCCACAACTGTCGCACGCAGCCCCAGCCGCTTTACGACACCGAAAGTCCCCTCTACCTCGATGGTGTCCCCGATTTTCACAGGCCGCTCAAACAACATGATCAATCCACAGATGAAATTATTTACGATGGTTTGCATTCCGAATCCAATCCCTACCCCGAGCGCCCCGCCGATGATGGTCAAGTTCTTCAGTTCAAATCCCAAGGCACTGACTGCCAAGAGGACACCGATCAAAACAATGGCATAATGCAACAGTTTGGATATGGCCACACCGACACCACCCTGCACCTGACGTTTTGAAAACGCACCTGCCAGTATGGTCGTTTGGAGGGTCCAGGAAACGATAAAAGAGCAATAAAGCACGAGCCCGGCAGCTAAAACCAATCCAACGGTGATCTCCTTTGAACCGATGGTCACACCGTAAGAGAAAATTTTTGCGAAGGCATCGTCAGCGTTGGGGAATATATTCCAGCGAACCAGTATTTCAGCGACCAGCATGCCGATAACCAAGACACTGATGACAAAAATCCCTTTCGATTGAATGCTGGAACGGTTCTTCGAAACAACATCAAATTTTTGAAGTCCATGGCTGAACAAAATGCTTTCAAGACACCCTTTGAGGAAGAGCACAAGAATCCAGGCAATCAGGACTAACGAAAGGGTTTGAATAAGCCCATCGAACATAAATCGTGCCAAATGGCTGAACCCAAAAACACCCGCGAAAAAGATCGCGAAAAAAAGGATCGACGCAGCCCGAAGCCCCCAGACCGAACCGAAAAAAACTTCGGCTTTCTTGTTGATTCGCACGGATTCAACGAGCGTCAACAAAGCCCCCATTACGGAAAATGTTGTTACATACAGACGGAAAAGTGGGGCAGGAAATGTGATCCACTGTAAAATTGTCGTTAAAATCAGGGCTGTTATCAACAGATACAATAAACGCCGGATTTCGACATCATCAAAAAGAGCTGCAATGAGCCGTACGGCAGTGATCGCCACCAGGGTGCGAAGACTCAGTTCGACGAGAGCGGGAGGTGAATCGTAAAAAAAGGACATAAAGAAAATACTGACAAAAACTCCGGTGGCCATATATCGACGCGCAAAAATGGTCCAAAGCTTGGATTCTCTGGCAAAGTGGGGATTTTTACGAAAATAGAAAGCGATCGTAGCTGCCATCAATAGTTGAATGGCAACCAAAAACCAGTGATGTTTCAAAAAATCAAAACGCGGCAGTGGAATAGATTTGATTCCCCGTATCAATTTTTCATCAAGCCTGCTACGAAACTGTGAGAAGTATTGGAGAGAATACATGGGAGGGTTGGATTCGCCCAACATATCTTCATTACCGACAGAAAACTTGTCGCTAATTTTTCGTTTCATCCCGTCGATTTGGGATTTGGCCTGCCATACTTTTTCGAGAGTCACCACAATGGGTTGAATTTCTTCTGACAACCGCTTTTCAGCCTCATTTATACTGCTTAAATTCTTTTTGAATATGGGCTGGACCGCATCATAAACCAATGAATCGCCTGCGGCGCTCTGCCATTTATTCCATTGCTTTTCCGCTTTCTTCCACAAAGAGACCCATTCTTGGATACGATTCAACGCATCGCTGAGGCGGTTCCTGATCTTTTGAAGCCGCTCATCGTCGGCCTCCAACTGCGATTGGATTCTAATGCGGAGCCCTGATTGGGAGGTTTTATTTTCCTTCAATTGTTCCAGAAGGGGTGAAATTTCATTTATAGATGATTGAATTTTCCCCAGTTCATTTTTTGCTTTCACCAAATCCAGATTTTTGGCGATGCCGTTCCTGATCTCCTCTAAATCAGCAAAAAGACCTTCGGATTCTTCAATCAATTTGTTGAGCCCCGGCAGCTCAATGTTTTCGTCAACATTTGATTTTTTTGATGCTGCACTTTCAGCATTGTTCAGAGAAGGGATCCCTTGGGAGAAGCATGGTGTAGCGATACCGAAAATGAGTGCCAGAAAAATTCCAACGCAGAGGTAAATCTGCACACAAGTTACAAGAAAAATATGCCCTTTCCTCAATGGGTTCTTTTCCTGATGCACGTCCACACTCCTGCAAATAAACCCAGCTGGATCTCCTTACTGAAAAAAGAAGTGCAGCCCCAGACCGAAGTACTCGATTGTGCTTTCATAAAATTGTCCATAAAGAAGCATCTTCATGCCAAACGTTATTGATTCACCTTGTCGGTCGCCTGTTCCACTTTATCCCCCGCCTTTTCCAGTTGGTCTCCCACTTTTTCCATGGCGTTATCCACTTTTTCGCCGGCTTTTTCTACCGGTCCTTTGTTTTCGCATGAAGCCAACCCGAATGAAAAAGCCATCACTAATACCATAATCCCTATTTTCCAACCCTTCACGAAGCCTCCAAACCCATAAACACATTTTTCCATCATTTTCTCCTTTCGGTCGTAATTTAAGTATATTGAGAACTTTACAGAAACGCCACAAGATCAGAGCGTTTCACCCCTGAACAGAATTCCCTTTTCTGTAATGACACAGTGTCGGATGTTGGCAGGACGCGATCATGTGCGCAAGATTTGCAACCTCGACACATCGGTGGATAACGGCCTCCGGAAGGTTGGGGTGTGTACACCGCATGGCTAAAACAAATTTCGAACGAAGTTCAATGACCTTTTCATTCAGATCGTCCAGAATCGCCACGGCAGACTCTGTTTCCCAGGCTGACATGGATCGATCAAAGCCCTGCAGGTCCTTTTCCATTTTTTCTGAAAACCACGACAGGCTTTCCCGGATTCGCAATGGCCTGATATTTATTGGAATCCTGGATGGAATCGCAACAGGTGCTTTATTAGCGGAGTACAGCTTTTTAAATGGGTATTCGATATCTCTTTTCCTGGCTCTCATGTTGCCTCCTTGCTTCACCCCGATGAAGCATCACGCTTATCAGACATCTAAAACTGAGATGAATCGACTGGATAACGCTGTATGATCTCTCAGTCTTCTTTTCCCCCTGTGTCTCCTTTCTCCAATTCATCGGCTTCGGCCTCCTTCTTCTTACCATGGGCCAAAATCTCTTTCGTTTTCTGGCGAGCCTCTGAGAGAAGTCGATCGGCTTCCTTCTTTAACTCCTTCGCTTGATGTTTGGCTTCCTCAATGATCTCTTTTGCTTTCGTGCAGGCATCATCATAAGTTTCCTTCCCCTCCTTTAAGACCTCGCTCCCTTTCTCCTTGATATCAGCCCTCAGTGCTTTTCCGGACCTTGGTGCGAAGAAAATGCCTGCCAATGCCCCCAAAATGCTACCAATCAAAATTCCAATGAAGAAATGACCTTGTGGTTTTTCATGCTCTGCCATATTAATTCTCCTTTCTTAACCGCATTATTTTTCATCCTCCTTACTCCGGCAAAAGTTGCCTTCCGGCGTCCCTTCTCTGTCTTTATGGAGCCGATCAGTAATGCGACCCTCTGGGAAAGTTCCTTGCGCTTCTCCGCAAGAACCTTCATTCGTATGCTAACCAGGATCATGAGAACAATATTTGCAACTATCCTGCCATAAACCGAAAAAGCGGGGTTATTTTGAACTTATCCTTTAAAAACAAATGATTATATCAATGGGAGAGAAGGGTGGGCAAATTTGAAAAGATCTGCCGCACCTCAATATTTGGTGGAACCTCCATATATTGAGGGGGGGGACTTTGGAGAGAGTCGAATCTTAATCCGGCTTTTTGGCCTGCTTACGGACGATCCCGAGCTTATGCATCCTCGCTCTCAAGGTACTCGGGTTGAGACCCAAGATCTCCGCGGCGCCGTCCTTCCCCTCGATGCGCCACCGGGTTTCCAGGAGGGTCTTGAGGATCTGGTTCCGCTCCGTTTCTTCCAGAGTTTTCATGCCGGATGACAGGGGAAAAGATGAAATCGCCAGTTTATCCGCCAGGTGCAAGACGGGCCCGGGGCACAAGATCACGGCCCGTTCAATGATACTTTCCAGCTCCCGGATGTTCCCGGGCCATGGATAATCCTGCAGGGCCTTCATCGTTTGCTTCTGGATCGATGTGATCTGTTTCCCCAATTTCCTGGCATATCGTTCTATGAAGGCCTGGGCCAACACAGGGATGTCTTCTTTTCGCTGCCGTAATGGAGGCACCGTGATGGGGAAGACGTTGAGCCGATAGTAAAGGTCCTGCCTGAATTTACCCTCTTTAACCTCTTCTTCAAGGTTTCGATTGGTTGTTGCTACAATCCGTACATCGACTTTAATGGTCTGCGAAGAACCCAGACGCTCAAATTCGTTGTGCTGGATCACCCGGAGCAGCTTGGCCTGCAGCTCCAGCGGCAATTCCCCGATCTCGTCCAGGCAAAGGGTGGATCCATGGGCGATCTCGAACCGCCCTATCTGCCTGCTATCGGCTCCGGTAAAGGCCCCCTTCTCGCGGCCGAACAGCTCGCTCTCTATTAAATTGGCCGGCAGAGCGGCACAGTTGACGGTAATCATCGGCCGATTCTTGCGAGGGCTCATGTTGTGGATGGCGTCGGCAATTAATTCCTTTCCCGTACCGGTCTCGCCAAGGATGAGAACCGTCGTGTTCGTGGAAGCGACCTGCTCCGCCCGAAAGAGAACATGCCTGAGACCATCGCTTTGCCCTAAAATCCGGTCGAATGATCGATTCATTTGTCTTTCTTGGCGAAAGTAAATATTCTCGGCCTCGAGTTGGTCTTTCAGCATTTTGATTTCAGAAAAAGCCGTCAGAAGTTCGACCGTCCGATCCTCCACTCGTTGTTCCAGTCCGTTGTGAGCTTCCTGCAAAGCCTCTGCGATAAGGTGCCGTTCGGTGATATCGCTCACGGCGCCTCTGATAAACCTGGAATCGTCGCCACTGTCTCTTACAACCATGCATTCCAGATTGGCAAAAAATGCCTTTCCGCCCTTTCTCACAAGACGCAGTTCGCAAACCTGGGATTCCTCTGTCTCCAGAAGGTGATGCCGGAGTTTATAGAAAAGATCCTGGCCGTCTTTCAAAATGAAACGAGAGAAAGGTTTCCCGATCAAATTGCTCCGCTCTACACCAAGCATGGAAGCAATGGTGAGATTGGCCTCATCGATGATTCCCTTTTCAGTCAACGTAAAATAGCCGACCGGCGAAAAATCATACAAATGAGAATATCTATCCCGTGTCTTTCCCAATTCCCCTTGAATCCGGCGGAGTTCATCATTCTGCATTTGCAACTCAATCTGATGGACCTGAAGCTCGTGGATGAGAGCTTCCATCTTTTCAGGGGACATTTCGGAAAAGGCTTCAGTACTGTGGGACGCTGTTTTGAGTTCCTTTTCCGCCCATTGCCTGAGTTTGGGCTCTCTCTGATTTTCCTTTACTTTTAATTCCTTCGCATCCATCCCATTCCTCAAGGCCTTCCGTCCATCAAGCAAGATCCCGCTCCACGATTGCAATTAGATGCTCTCTTACATGAAACCAGTATGGCACACTTCGGGGAAATGGTCAAGACCATCAGCCGGAGCCCAACCCTCGGCGGCTTGGATCGGAAAGGAATTTTCTGTGATTGGGAACATCTCTGCGGGACTTGGCGGTAAGCTGCCAAAAAAAAATGACTCTCCCTTGAAGAAGAGCCATTTGTATTTTTAAGACCATAACTGCTATTTATTCATAATATTGCTCCAGAACAATTCTATTTGGTATCATTAATGGTTCGTTTCAAAAAACTTTTGTGACATTAACGCTGGCGCCTACAGGTATGAGACAGTTTTCACCTGAAAATTGAACACATGTGCTGACCGTCATCACTCCGGTGGTATCTGATGTGAGTATGAGAGAAGCTTCAAATTGAGAGAGGTTGCTGGCATAATAAATGTACCAATTTTCCCCAGAGCCTTCACCCACCCAAAAACTCTCTCCCGCACCAGGAAAATAGGTCACACCCACCATTGCAGAGCCGTTGACATTTACGGAAATGAAATATTGTTGTCCTTCGATCTGCCAAATACCCGTAACATCATATTTTGATGGCTCGGTCGGACATGCACCGGGATTGGAAACAGTCGTCGTCAGGGTATAATTGGCATCGTATCCAATATCTCCACTCGAAGTAATGACGACATAATAGATTCCCGATGTGGCAACCGCTGAAGAAAACGTCGTTTCTATTCCATCACCAAAAGAAAGGGCGATGAAGTCTTTATTCCCCAACACATTGCCAAGAGAATCTTCGACAGTAATATAGAAAACGGTAGCGATGTAAGCAGGTTCAAGAGCGAATTTGACAGTAATGACATCAGCATCTTCAGTACATATAGAATACCAATCTTGATCGTTATTTGAGGAAAGTTGCCCGATGGTTGGCACGCCCGATACCAAGGCATCTGCTTGACTCTTGTCATTGTTCGGCTCGGTTTCGTATGGATCCGCGTAGCAAATCGTTCCGAAGAAAAAAACAAAAAATAGAACCGCCAAGAATGCCATTATTCTTTTCATAATAATCTTACCTCCTTCATGCCTACCGTCTTCTACGCCAATAGTAACCGCCGCCCCCGCCGAATAATAGAAACAAAACAACAATGATAATAATAAGTGTCGTAGTACTCATGGTAATTCCCTCCCTTTCCTTTTTTGAACATCCGTACAGTTGCGGATTCTTCCGCCAATACATGATACGCCGCTTTCACTATTTCCCCAAAACCTCCTTGACCTGACCGATCTTTTTCTGAACCTTGCCGGCCATATTTTCGTCGGTTCCTTAACCTTCCAACCCGGGATTATCGCTGAGTTTCCCGGCACCCTCCTTGACCTTACCCTTCACTTCGTGAAAGGTTCCTTCCACCTTGTCTCTAATGCTCGATTTCATGGTATCCCTCCTTTAGGATTTCGATTTTGACAGTTGGGCCGGCATCCTCTCTCCGTCCTTGTGGAACTGATCTGCGAAACAATCGCCTATAACAGCTCCAGGCGCTTATCAGAAAAGGCCTTTAGTCTCATAATGATCAGACTCATGCAAATAGTATCTGCAAGGGGCCTGCCAACAAGTGGAAGAAAGCGGAAGGCTGGATTCATCCATTAATAACAAAGGATTAGATTAAAAGGATGGAACAACGGAAAAGTTTGAAATGATCGTTTACCCACAATATTTGGTGGAACCTCCATATATTGAGGGACTTTGACCCTTAATGAAAAAAGTTTGCAAGCCTTTTGCTTGATTTCTCAGTCTATGACTTAATCATTTTTTTTGATCATAAGGTTGCTTCGCTGAAAGAACATGGTATAATTTCTAAAATTTTGATTAATATGTATCCTATTCAAATTCCCTGGCACCGAATTACCGGTTCAGGAAATCCATTCCGTCACAAGGTCTTTTTTGCTGCCGCATCTGATTCCTGTGGAGCCGCCGGTCCTTTTATGCTGGTACGGTAAGGATGGATGAAGACCCAATGTTATTCATTGTACCAGCCAAAAGGACCTACCAACGGTCGGTGAAGGGTCCTCCAAGCTGCAGCGCAAAAAAGACCCTGTGACTCCATTCCTGCCAGGTTTTTTGAATAAGATATGTTGGAACCATATGCTGAACCTCAATATTTGGTGGAACCTCCACAGAGTGAGGCCAAACGAATCATTTAATGCCTTTCCCCTGTCCTATGACATTAATGTATCAACCTGTTATTAAAGGAATATTTTATACTCTTAATGTTTATTTACTTGTTGGCAGGCTACTTGCAAAGCAATAAACATGCGTACCACAACGATCATCATTATCCTTTTCGTGTTGCTCCTGTTTTTCGGCGGGTCCGCGGTTACTATTGGAGAAGACGACGGTCGGTGTTGCTTCTCACGTTTTGACACTTTTCATTGGTAAGGCAGTAGGAGGGTGACCCAAGGTCGCCACTCCCGAATATTAATACGGGCTCAACAATACAAGAACAAATAGCGGGAGGATTGATCATGACTACCAGAGAGGCCTATTTGGAAAAGCTCAAAGCGCAGCTTGACGAATGGGGTAAGGATATTGAGAGATTGGACAGAGAAACCTCTGAGGCGGATTCAAGGACGAAAATAAAGTACGAGGAGCAGATCAAAGAGCTTCGTCAAAACGTGGATGAGGCGCAACAAACGCTTACAAAGATTCGTGATGCGAATGAAAATACCTGGGAGGATCTCAAGCAGGGAGCAGAAACGATCTGGGATATGTATAAAAACAGCTTTAAAAAGGCTAAATCCGAGTTTAAACGAGGCTATAGGGAAGGCTTGGAAGAATAACAGAAAAGCCACTTTGATCCGGATGTAGAGGAAAGGAGGATGCAATGAAACTGCAAAGGATATTGTTCATGATTTCAGTACTGTTCTTGCCTTTTTCATCAGCAGTAACAGGGGCAGCAGACGATTTTGACTGGATGACGGATCTTAATATCAGCGCTGAAGCTGATCCATCAGGATTCAGGACAAGACTTGCTGTTCGCTTCAATTTGGGTGATGCACAGATTAATGCCGTACTCAGCAATGTTGAAAGTCCCGCAGATGCCTATATGGTATTTCGATTTGGAGAAATATCGGCAAAGCCAACGGAATACGTGATTGAGAAATACAGGTCTGAAAAAGGAAAAGGCTGGGGTGTGCTTGCGAAGAGCCTGGGTATAAAACCCGGATCAAAGGAATTCCATGCGCTGAAGCAGGGCAACGATATTTACGATGACAATGATATGGATAAAGGAGAGCGAAAAGAGAAAGATAACGGAAAAGGTAAAGGGAAAGATAAAGGGAAGGGAAAAGGCAAAAACTGAAGGTGAAAATAGGGCTGGGGGAGTGAAGGACGCGATGACGGATTTTGACGCCATAGTGGTCGGCAGCGGCGCCGGCGGTCTCAGCGCTGCGTTGCGCATGGCCCAGCAGGATGTATCGGTCTTGGTCCTCGAGGCCATGCCCTCTTTCGGAGGATATCTGAATCCGTTTGTTTCTAACGGCTATCGGTTCGATACCGGTGTCCATTATCTGGGAAAACTCGGCCACGGAGAGACATTCCGGCTTCTCTTGGAAGTGCTGGAGCTTGATGGCAGTCTTGATTTTATCGAACTTGACCCGGATGGTTTCGACCGCTACATGTTTCCGGATTTTGAACTCAGGCTCTGTAAAGGAAAGCAGCGCTACAAGGAGCGGCTGCAGCGTCTTTTCCCACATGAATCCAAGGCCATCGAACGATATTTCAATGTGATCGACAGTTTACTGAGGGTCTTCTCCGATCCTCACGGCCCACCCAAGAGCTTGCTGGATCGCTTGCGGTATGTCTTCAGACATCCGGTCCTGATGAAATACCACCGTGCGACCTATCAGCATATGCTGAACGGCATCACCCGCAACCCGCGCCTGCAGGCGGCCTTATCAGCCCACTGCGGCAACAGTGGGCTGCCCCCTGACCGCGCTTCGGCCTTTTTGTGCATGATGTTGCTGGACCATTATCTGGACGGGGCCTACTACCCCAAAGGAGGCAGTGCCGCCCTGCGGGATGCGCTTGTGGCGGCGTTGATGCAAAAAAATGCCGTCTTGAAGAACCGGACGCCTGTGACCGGTATCCGCCGGTCCGGCGCTGAATTTATCGTTACCGGCGGGCTCGGCGAGACTTTTTCGGCCAGAACGGTTATCAGTAACGTGGATCCACTGATTGCATTCCGGGATTTGATCGATCCCGGGATTATCCCCCAGTCGGTTAAAAAAAAGGTGGCTCGACTGCGGCCATCCTCGGGTTCGTTTTACGCCTTTATCGGAACGTGTATCGATCCGGCCGCGGCCGGCCTGACAGACGCCAACATCATCCATTTCGAATACACGGATGTAAACCGGAGCTTTGCTTCCATTGACGCGCGGCAGAAGTCGGAACCGTTCCCTTATTACTTCGTGACGTCGCCGTCTTTGAAAGATCCGGACCATCGGCACGCCCCTGACGGTTGCTACACCATCGAGATCATAAGTGGATTGGGTTACGAGCACCCCTTCACGCCCTGGTCCGGTACCCCGAGCCGCGGGCGCGGCAAGGAATATCTCCGGTTAAAGAACCAGATCGGGATGAGCCTCGTCCGGTCCGCCGAACGCTATATCCCCGATCTTAGCAGCCACCTCGATTACGTGGAATTCGCCACACCGCTCTCCAATGAATATTGGGTCAACAGCTTTAACGGGGGAAATTTCGGCCCTGAACAGACCCCGGACCAATTCGGCCCCGGACGTTTTGTCAATTGCACGGCGGGCATCGAAGGACTTTTTGTCGTGGGGGCCGGCGCCATCAGCGCCGGCGTGGCGAGCTGTATAGCCTCAGGCGTCTGGGCCGCCAATCAGGCCGTCGAACTTCTCGGTTGACAGTGCGGCCATTGCATGGAACCTCCCACATCTTCACATTGCAATTCTTCAATGTCCAAACCGAAATAGAAGGAGCCCCGTGCTTTTGCACGGGGCTCCTCATTTCGCCAGGCGACATTTTGTCGCACCAGTTATGTTTCTCTAAAAAAACCTCAGCTTAAATATCTATCCTCCTTCTCCTCAGATAATAAATGGCCCCAAGCCCCATAAGCACCATGAAGATTATCATTCCCCACTCGGAAAGCGTGGGGACGGGGGTCGCAATCACGACGCTATTGACGGCGATTGTATAGGCCTGCAATCCTGTGCAGCCGTTGTCATCTGTGGCTGTGACAATGAAGCTGAACACGCCGGCTGTGGTCGGCGTCCCTGTGATGGCGCCCGTTGTGCTATTGAGCCCCAGCCCGTCCGGCAGCGCTCCACTCGAGACAGTGTAAGTATACGGCGCGGTGCCACCGGAGGCGGTGACCGTCTTACTATAGGGGGTTGAGATGACGCCGGCCGGCAGCGTAGCCGGGCTCAGCGTGATGGGGGGACAGGCTGTGATCAAGATCGAGTACGCCCGGTTGCCCGTGCAGTCGTTGTTATCTGTGGCTGTGACGATGAAGCTGAACACACCGGCTGTGGTCGGCGTCCCTGTGATGGCGCCCGTTGTGCTATTGAGCCCCAGCCCGTCCGGCAGCGCTCCACTCGAGACAGTGTAAGTATACGGCGCGGTGCCACCGGAGGCGGTGACCGTCTTACTATAGGGGGTTGAGATGACGCCGGCCGGCAGCGTAGTTGGGCTCAGCGTGATGGCGGGGCATCCGGCATCCGCAATCACGATGGAGTATAGATGGCTGCCGGTGCAGCCGAGACTGTCCGTGGCCGTGATCGTAAAATTGAAGGTACCGGCCGTGGTCGGCATCCCTGTGATAGCGCCCGTTGCGCCATTGAGCCCCAGCCCGTCGGGCAGGGCCCCACTCGAGACGGCGTACGCATACGGCAGGTTGGTGCTGCCGGAGGCGGTGACCGTCTCGCTATAGAAGGTCCCGACGACGCCAGCCGGCAGCGCAGCCGGGCTCAGCGTGATGACGGGGCAGATGGCCGCAGCGCATACGTCGACCGCGTTGGTATCCATCGTCACTGAACCATTCCGCGCCAGAATTCTACCGGATACGCTTGCGCCGGTATTCAAGCTGATGCTTTGGAGCGCCAGGATGTTCCCTGCAAACGTAGTGGTTGAACCGAGAGTCGCGGAGCTGCCGACCTGCCAGAACACGTTGCAGTCTGAACCGGCGCCGGTCACGGTAACAGACGAAGCGCTTGCCGTCGTTAGCGTGCTCGCTATCTTAAAAATGAAGACCGCATTGGGGTTGAGCCCGGTGGCGAGGGTGAGTGCTCCTGTCAACTGAGCCGACGTATCAAAACCGTAGACGCCTGGCGTGAGCGTGAGTCCACCCAGATCGGTACCCGTCAAATCGACTAATGTGGGCGTGGCGACGATAGCATTGTATGCAGTGGTAAGATCGACCTGGGCCTGCGCCGCAACCGCATCAGCTGCGTGCAGCGTTCCGGTATAGCTCCCCGGCGGAAAGCCGGTGACCGAACTCGCGGTCTTCGGCCAGATGCCAAGATCCCCGGTGAGGACGGTCCCACCCGTATTTGTCACTGCCTGACCACCCAGAACGGCAAAAGCCTCCGCCGTCCCCAACGATATCTGAGCCGATGCCGGGGAGGCCATGTAAAGAAGCGCAACAAATCCCACGCTTACCATGAGACTAAAGGTCATCAGTCGGTTAAGTATCCTTTTTGTATAAAGCATTTTTAAGCCCTCCCTCCATTTTCTTTCGATTTTTTCGAATTTGTAAACCTTCCCTCACAGGAGGGCGCCCCATACTATCGTACCGAACTTACTTTTCTTCTTTCATCTTCAAGAGGCCCATAACGGATTTAACGCCTCTATTTTGCCTGATTCTTTCCGCAACCCGATTTTCGATTCCGCTGTTTTTGACAAAAAAAACCCTGGAAAACAACATCTTCCTGGTTGTCGTCACGTCGATATTCAGATAAGGAACGACCCGGTCTTTGACTATTTCCCCATTCGGGATGCTAAAGAAACCGGGGTCGGGCCTTGTTTGCCCAACCCCGGCCATATTCTCCGCACCTACACGGAGTTTGATGAATCTTTAGGGAATGGGTGTCAGTTCGACCCTCCGGTTGAGGGCTCTGCCTTCCGCTGTGGCGTTGGTGGCTACCGGTTTTGTGAAACCATACCCTTTGGCCGAAAGCCTGTCTTTGGCAACACCCTTTTTGATAAGATAGTTCATGACCGCTTTCGCTCTTTCTAAAGAGATCTTCATGTTATTGGCTGCTGTCCCGATGTTATCCGTATTTCCCTCGATTTGCACCCTGATGGACGGATTCTTCTCAAATACCACTGCAGCTTCATCTAAGAACCCGTAATATTGCGGTTTGATGTTATGTTTGTTAAAATCAAAAAGCACATTTTCGAGGGACCAGCAACCGAACTGATTCACTTTAGCGCCCTTAGGGGTCCCCGGGCATTTGTCCAGGTTGTCAGGCACACCGTCACCATCAGAATCCGGGATGACGACAATCTTTTCCTCTACCACTTTTTCAGCTATTGCCGGCTTTGGCGGGAGCTTTTTCATGAAAATGTTGGCTACAAAATCCGCCATTCCCTGGCTGGATGCGATCTGGTCGGCATTTGTAAAAAATCCGCATTGACCGTCCTCTGCCAACTTCCGAAGAAGCTTTTGACCCTCGGGATCGTCCCCTATCTGGACCGGATAAAAACAGATCCTGTTTCCGAACTGGCCTTTCAAACTCATTGCCGCCTTTTTTACCGCATCATAGTTCATATACTCTTTGTTCGCATCGCTGAAAATAATAACAGCAATGTCGCCTTCAGCCGATTTGAAATCCTGACCTGTTGCGTCCAGGGCGATATTCAGGGGACTGTCTCCTCGAGCCCATCCTACTTTGTTGAGGCCTTCATCAAGTCCTGCCTTTGAATAGGTTGTCGGGCCCCACATAAGCTCAGTGAAGTTTTCGCTAAAAACAGCCAATCGGCCGAAAACCCTCAGGGCGCCGGTTGCCTTGATATCAGGGATAGTTTGATTCATCCGGCTCACCATATCTTTGGCATAATCCAGCTTCTTCTCTCCCTTGTAGAGTTCGCCCATAGACCCTGACTTATCCAGAATGACGATGAAATTATCCACCTTCTGTGCATAGTCACCCCCATTTAACATCGGATTCAGATCAACGGCATTGAATGTTGAGACTGGTTTTGGTTTTGCGGTTACGCAGCCGATGAGAAACAAACCTACAGCGACGGACAGAACCGTTTTCAAACGTATCGTTTTCATAAATTGTTCTCCTTTTTAGATGAGGTTTCTACATGTTTATTCTGAAAGTTCCACTCTAACAATAAATTCTAATTTCCCACGATCTTCACGATCCCGCGAATATTTTTCCTGAGCATTTCCGACATTGATGTCATCGTGGTTCCACAATCTCTTAATTGGACTGTCCGCGGCGAAAAGAACCCTGACCCATGCCTCTGCCTTCCATGAAATTCGGGTCGATTTTTTTCATTTCAAGGATGTGCGCCAGTCGCTTCTCGTCAAATTGAGCCTGAAGATCGGAGATTTCCTTTTGAAGGGCCTCGGCTGTTGCAACATCCGGTGTCTGTTTGTCCAGCTCCGTATGCAATGCCTGCCTTTTTTCATTGAGTTGCAGGCGGATATCCTCTGTGGCCGCCTGGAATGCATTTTGTTCCGCTTGCATTTGTTTAATCTGATCATCGGTCAAGTTGGCTCTGCCTCCACCCATTCCCGTGCCGGGGCCCATTCCGGAGCCTCCACCCATTCCGGTGCCTCCACCCATTCCGGAGCCTCTACCCGTTTCTGCAAATGCGTTGACTCCAAAGCCCAACAACACGACTGCAACCCCTGTTACAACCATTCTGAAAAATAGATATCTTTTCATGACAACCTCCTTTGATTCTCTTAAATAACCTGTCGACTTATTCCTAATTTCTCCCGGGCTCACCCCTTTCCTCTTCTTTTTCCGCAGCCTATTCTTTCACGATCAGATCGTTCTTTACAGACGTAACCCCTTCCACGCTCCGTGTGATTTCAATCGCTTTATCGACGGCCTTTTGAGAGTTAACGAATCCGCTCAGTTGAACGGTGCCCTTGTAAGTTTCTACACCGATTTTAAATGATTTAAGAAAATCATCCGCTGCGAGCAGAGATTTGACCTTGGTTGTAATCACCGAATTGTCGACATATTCACCTGTGCCTTCCTGTTTGGATGTCGATGCACAGGCCGAAAAGGCAGCGATCATTATCAAAAGGACAAAATACCCGACAAACCTATTCCTCTTTTTCATAGCAGTTACTCCTTTCTGTAAACATCTCACCTTGTCCGGCAAGATCTTAAATAGTTACACTCGTCTTCGTCCTTGAATAACCTGGATCAGCACTACGATGATGGCGATGACCAGCAGGACATGGATGACTCCACCCATCGTGTAGCCTGTCAACAAACCCAGCCCCCATAGAATTAGGAGAATTACAAATATGGTCCAAAGCATTTCAGCCTCCTCTCTAACGCCTCCAAAATCTTTTTTATGGAGGCATATGCTTACTTACCGCCTACCTTCTTGATCTCACCGATTTTTTCTTGAATTTTGCCGGTTTTGTTTTCCTTTTTGCCTTCGGCTTCCAAGTCAGGATTCAGGATGACTTTCCCGGCGATCTCCTTGATCTTACCCTTCACTTGGTGCAACTTGCCTTCTGCCTCGTCTCTTGTGCCTGATTTCATGATATTCCTCCTGTTGGATCTCGGTTCGACTACATTCGGATCAACCCTAAAACGCCAAATATGATGAGATAAATGGCAACGATAAAATTTAATAGTTTCGGAGCAATGAGAATCGCGATACCCGCGATTAGAGCAACCACCGGTTGTGGGGATATATCGATTTGCATGTTACTCAGCCTCCTTTCGTGAACATTGATGGACACCAGCTAAAATCCCTGCGTTTGAACGGAAAACAGCGTATGCCGGACCGAACGGCGCCGGCATCCTTGCCTATTTAAAATTTTCAGCCGCCCCATGGAAGGCGGTCTGGAATGCATCCCATACTTTTTCAACGCCAGTCTTGTGGTCTTCCCATGCCTCATCGCCGACGGCTTTCAACTCCTGCAGCCTCGTTCTGGCCTCATCCCGTTTGTGCTCCAATGCCTGGATTACCTTGTAGTAATCCATCTTTGTGTTTGCCTTGGCCTTGTCCGCCTTGGCTTTGAGCACAACGATCCGGGAGTTCCATTCCTCCAAATGTGCATCGAGCTTTTCTTCGTATGCTTTTCTTTCTTCCTTCATAAGAACCTCCATGCTTAAAACGTTTGCCTCCCATCAACGCTTCCTTTTTCCCACGACCAGCAATACGATGCCGCCCACGAGAGGTGAAATCAGTCCCATTTCGTTCACGACTTCTCGCCGGCCACGGTGTGACACACCATTTCGCAGGGCTCCTCAAGGAGGTTCAGCGCCCCTCGAATCACAGTAAAACACGCTGATTTCAGGTGGGTGTCAAAGTCTTCCCGGGTATCCCATTCTTCAAAAAGGAAGAGTCGGTTTTCATCCTCCATACTCCGGCAAAAGTCGCATCGCCGGCATCCCTTCTCTGTCCTTATGGAGCCGATCAGTAATGCAATCGTCTGTGAAAGTTCCTTGCGCTTTTCCGCAAGAGACTTCATTTGTATGGTGACCAGGATCATAAAAATGGTATCTGCAACTATCCTGCCAAGAACCCCAAAAAAGGCTAATTCAGTAATTATCCTTTAATAACAATCTATTATGTCAATTGAATAGAAGTGTGGACAAGGTCAAATCGATTTGCCGGACCTCAACATTTGGTGGAACCTCCATATGTTGAGGGGAACTTTTGGGAAAATCCTGCACGGACAACAGATTCCAGAACTCCGGTCGATAGCTCTTCGGTATTACATCCTTCACTGCATTTTTCTTAGCGCCAGCTCAGCCAGAAATTCAAAAACATCCACACCCTGAAGATCGGCTGTTTTCTCATCGCGCGCATATTCCATAACCCACGCAAGATCTAAATCGTTCTTCGGAGAGAAGTCCCCTTTCTTCAGACCCAACGCCAGGGTTTCCTGGTCGAAGAGGATAAGATGCTCAAAGGTCGGAGCTGCGTCGTCGCCACCTTTTGGCCGGGCAAAGATCTCTAAATCCCGCTCCAGGACGTCGAGAAGCAAAGGCTCGAAATCCAGCAAGCTGGTAAACAGGTCCAACAATTCCTGTATTTCCCCGACTGACTTCCGTTCCAGGCCACTGCGGCCCTCCTCAACCAGCATCGCCAGATCATCCCCGGTATAGGTGAGATCCAGAAGCGCCAGGGCATCGGCGTGTAATCTCTTCAGGGACTCCTTCCCCTTGCTTAGAATGACATCTTTATCATTCATGATCTTCTTGATATTTCCAATGCTGAACATCTCCTGCCATAAAGGGCTTTTGCGAAGGGCTACATCGGCCACAGTCGTATGGTAGATGGGCAATTCATTATCAAAAACCAGGACTTCCATGGCCTCGCCCTCCAGGGAACGAATGTAGAGATGAAGATCCCTGAATTTCTTGGGTTCGAAATCGGTCATGTTGAGAAGTTCCCGGGCGAGGACCTTGTCCAACCACCATCTTCCCGGCGGTTCTTTCATGGTGGAAATGAGCTGCCGGAACACCCTCTCTAACCTGATTTTAACCTTCATGTTATCTTTAAAGGACATGATAAAACTCCTATCTATTTGACTATACGATATTTTTTTGCTCATAACTTTCAGGATTTGCTGAACTCGGCCGCTGCCTTTTTGTAGGCGTTACCCAAATCCTCCAGAGCCGCATCGATACCTGCTTTTAATTGTTCCCAGGCATTTCCACTGGAAGAACTCAGCTCTTTCAACTTCTCAGCTAAAACCTCTCTTTTTTGGTCCAGGGCGGTCAACTCTTCATCAGCTTTGGCCTTCGCATCCCCTCCCATCTTTTCCGCTTTTGCCTGCAGTTTAGCAATCTCCTCCTTGTATTCATTCAGTTTGATTTCCGTCTGTTCCCGAAAAGCCTGCATCTGTTCCTGCGTGTAGGCCTTGGTTGTATTATAAGCCTCCTTGACCTCCTTCTTGACATCTTCCTTGGACACGGCAGCAGGCTTGCTCTGGGTTTGGTCCTTCTCACCACATCCCGGCAAGACCGCCGAGACCAGCACCATTATTGCCAATAACCCCTTTAGAAACACGACCCTTCTCATTTTAACAACCTCCTTTTCATGTATGATCTACTTCGTTATCCTCTTCTTGTATCCTATTCAAATTCCCTGGTACTATGTCTGGATTCGGCAAAGCCATTCCGGCACAGGGTCTTTTTTGCTGCCGCATCTAATTCCTATGGAGCACCGGTCCTTTTAGGCTGGTACGGAGAGGTCGTTGAAAACTCGACATTATTTTTTGTAGCAGCCTAAAAGGACCTCGCAACGGACCGTGAAGGTCTATCCAAGATGCGGCAGCAAAAAAGACCCTGTGGCTCCATTATTGCCAGGATTTTTGAATAGGATACCTCTTCCTTATTCATATGGTGACCGGGATCATGCAGATTTTAATCTGCAAAGGGCCTGCCAACAATTGGGAAAAGACGGGAGCTGTAATCATCCTTTAATAACGATCGGTTATATGAATAGGAGGGAAGCGTGGTAAAGGTTGAGATGATGGGTTAGCCCTCAATATTTGGTGGAACCTCCATATATTGAGGGCGACCTTTGGGAAGCGTCGGATCTTAGTCCGGCCTTTTGGTCTCCTGGCGGACGATCCCGAGCTTATGCATCCTGGCTCTCAAGGTACTCGGATGGATGCCCAGGATCTCCGCGGCCCCGTCCTTTCCCTCGATACGCCATTGCGTTTCCAGGAGCGTCTTGAGGATCTGGTTCCGCTCCGTCTCTTCCAGAGTTCTCACGCCGGAGGACAGGAGAAAAGATGAAATCGTCAGTTTATCCGCCCGGTGCAAGACGGGCCCGGGGCACAAGATCACGGCCCGTTCGATGATACTTTCCAGCTCCCGGATGTTCCCGGGCCATGGATAATCCTGCAGGGCCTTCATCGTTTGCTTCTGGATCGATGTGATCTGTTTCCCCAATTTCCTCATGTTGTGGATGGCGTCGGCAATTAATGCCTTTCCCGTATGAAGCTATCTATCCTTTCGGGCGGGACTTCGGAGAGATCTTTGGCCCGCGGGAATACGTTAATGAATTATTCAATCAATAAAGGTCGGCGGCGGAGGGTCTGGACGAAGCGAAATTGTGATCATATATGGCAAGTGATCAAATAGGACCACTCCTTTGGCGCATTTCAGGGTTGGTGCCTAATGCCTGGGGAGGTATGGGAACAGACAAAGGATGGCTTGAAACGAATCAAAAGACGGGTGGGTATTCAGGCAGGCAGCCCCGATCCTTATGGCTTGACGATACCGAGTTTTTGCATTCTGGCCCGCAACGTGCTGCGGTTCAGCCCAAGGATTACGGCAGCCCCTTTCTTTCCGCTTACTTGCCATTGCGTTTGTTCGAGGATTTGCACAATATGCTCGCGCTCCACCTTTTCAAGGGTCCTTTGCCCAGTCGATAAATCCTTATGATGAGTTTTCAGCTCATCCACAAGACGCAGCTTGGGGCCGGAGGAGTTGATCACCGCCCGTTCGAGGACGTTTTCCAGTTCACGGACATTGCCGGGCCAATGATAATTCTGCAAGGCATTCATGACGGTTGCGGGGATGATCTCAATGGATTTGCCCATTCGCCTGGAGATTTTATTCACGTAATGGTCCACAAGAAGCGGGATGTCATCCAGGCGATCCCGGAGCGGCGGCATGGTAATAGGGAAAACATTCAGGCGGTACCAGAGGTCGGAGCGAAATCTGCCCCTGCGGACTTCCTCTTCCAGATTTCGATTTGTGGCCGCGATAATGCGCACATCGGTCTTCATCGTGCGGGAACTGCCCAACCTTTCAAACTCGCCATCCTGCAGCACTCTGAGCAGTTTAGGCTGTAATTCCAACGGTAATTCTCCGATTTCATCCAGAAAAAGAGTGGCCCCGTGAGCAACCTCAAAGCGCCCCAGCTGTCTGGAGTTGGCGCCGGTGAAGGAGCCCCTTTCATGGCCGAACAGTTCGCTTTCGATGAGATTTGAAGGCAGTGTGGCGCAGTTTATCTTAACCAATGCCCGGCCTTTTCGGAGGCTCAGGCCATGGATAGCCCGGGCGACCAGCTCTTTGCCGGTCCCGGTCTCGCCAAGAACCAGGACGATGGTATCGCCGCGGGCAATTTGCTCAACCTTGTAAAGCACATAATTGATCCCATCACTCTGGCCGATAATGTTCTCATGGTTGTATTCCAGCTTGATTTCTTCTTGCAGATACGCTCTCTCTGCTTCAAGCTGATCTTTTAACTTCTTTGTTTCCAAAAGGGCGGCTTCAGCGATTTTCCTGCCTTTTTCTGCTTCTTCCCTTGCGATTCTGATTTCGGCCGTTCGTTCTTCAACAAGCTCCTCAAGATGTCTCTTATAAAACACGCGCTCCGTCACATCCTCGATGGCCAGGAGAATCATCTGGGTCTGCTTCGACTCTCTGTAAATTCTTCTCGCGTTCAGGTGCATGATTTTTGGACCTATGACCTCAAAATTATGCTCCACCTCAAAGTCATGGAATTCGGTGTTTTGAGGAAGGACGTCTTCAAGCAATTCTCTGAGCTTTGGGATGTCCCATTGCCGGTTACCGACATCATAGATCAAAATCCCATCTGTTTCTTCCGGTTTGACCTGGAAGGTCCGGTAAAAGGAATGGTTGGCTTTTAGAACCTTCAGATCGGAATCAAGCACCACCAGGGATTCACGGACCGACCCTAAGATATTGTCAAAAATTTCGATAAAGGTTTGGACCTTCTGTTTATCGTATCCCAACGCCTTCGCTGCCTGTTTAAAGTGTTTGAAAGTTTCCTTGTTTTCCATTGGAAAAACCCTTGACTTTATATGCTGATGCTATGAACGCGGCGAAATCAAAAATGAGGCTGGTAAAAGTCGATGAAAACCTGTACTTGAAATAGAAACGAGTCGAGCGCTTACCGATCCTGTTAAAAAATATCACATTACGGGTGCGACTGCAAATAAATCGGAGGGTGTTCACCGAATATCATTGTGAGTCTGAAATCTTCAGAGGAGACCTGAACCATGAGAAAACGTCAGAAAGAAGATATCTTAATCGCGTTTTTCAAGGAAAAAGGGAAATATGAGAAATTAGCGGAGTACATTATCCATTTAATCAGGGAAGACCCTTCGTCACCAAAGGGAAGTCTTCATACTATTATATATCGAATCAAAGATGAAGCGAGGCTCATAGAGAAAATCGATGAAGAAAACAAACGGCTTGAAGTTAAAGCTGAGCCCATTACGCATAAGAATTTCCAGGAAAGAATCGGCGACCTGCTTGGAATCAGATTTATCTGTCTCCGTCTTTCAGATATCAAGAGAGTCGAGGCGTATCTGGGACTTCTGGTCAAGGAAAAAATTTTACGATTCATCCGAAAACCGGATCAAAAAAGATCCTTTGTCCTGCCGGTAGACCCCGGTGAGTCGATTCCTGATGGCCTTGATCTTCGATATAGCGGCTATTCATCTATTCACTATCAAGTACGGCTTGGCAAAAATGCAGATGCAAGCGATGAATTGAAAGGGCTTCGGATCGAGCTCCAATTACGGACTATTCTTGAGGAAGCCTGGGGTGAAATTGACCACAAATATAGATATGTTTTCAGCCGAAGTGGAGAGGTGCTTCCCGAGTATATACACACAGGCTTCTACAATCTGAGCGCTTACCTTCAGGCTGCCTCGCTGCAGGCAGAGCACTTATGCCGACAGGCAGAGGCTCACAGCCTTTTGAGAACCAAAAAAACGAAAGGGAAGTCAATGTTTCCCGCTGTTCCCAAGCCCATTTCGGTCGACACTCCCATGGATGGATCTGATCAGGCGAAATTACAACAAGCCATTCAAGCAGTCCTTCAAAAGACTTTTGGCTTTAAGCCTACCGTGAGAACCCTATCGTATATCATGAAGCGTCTCGATGAATTCGGGTACGCAGAGAACCTTGAAGTTCTATTTCAGAAGACTTCCACGGAAAACAGACTACAGGAATTCAGAACTATTTTTCGTGAAGTTCTTAATCGTGAGGCTTTTGAGGACAAGAATAAAAGAGACATTGATTTAATAAATGCTGTAAATTTTGCACTTTTCGAGGAGATCCAAGGTAGAAGGGTAGCGCAGGAAGGATTGAGATCCGCTCTAAGATGGAGAAAACAGCGTTCGCGGTGGTAGTCTTTTTGGCTGGAAAATCTCAGATTGAACCATCCTCTACCGCAGCCGGGGTCAGGAGAACCCAGCTTTTTTCCTGGATGCGATTCTCCCTGGTTTGCCCATTGCGGTCTTTAATGCCGGGAAAATAGTCGAAGGCCTGCCGGAACGCCCGGTCGAGGTTTCTGCCCCTCGACTTGTGTTCCACCAGCAGCATCCCTTTCCAGAGAAGGTCAATAAAACCGCCTCGACCGTCTGCCTTGTTTAGCGGCACTTCAAAGGAGGCAACCCGGCGGCGGTTAATGCCGAACACGTGAAAAAATGCGTCCCAGAAACTCTTGGCCTCCGCATCCTCAGAGCACTCGTCGGACCATTCGCGGGTAAAGGCCATCGACCAACCCCTGGTTACCACATGGGCGGTTCTTACCGAGGCATTTTACCTCCTCGGATTTTCATGGAAAGCCCAAGACAACCTTTGGGAATTCATCATGAGAGGGGGCATGAACATCCTGCCTTTATATGCCAAGTTACGGGCATGCTGCCGGACCCTCATGGAAAAGTACAGGGATCTGCCAATGGATCTTGCGGATGGAACGCTGGTTGCCGTCGCGGAGCATAGCAAAATAGTCTTCACTTTGGACCACAGGGACTTTAGCATTTACAGGCCTAATCAAACAAATCATTTCGAAATCTTTCCTGCCCTCTCGCTGAACCGTGGCCTTCGGACCGTCAAACTCTTGAGTCCGGACGGTAGAGGTCGTCTGGGTGAAGAGGTTAAAGGTAGTCAGTCCGGCGTGCAACGGAAAGAAAAGTGGTATCCTTTTCAAATTCCCTGGTGCTATGTTTGGATTCGGCAAAGCCATTCCGCCACAGGGTCTTTTTTGCTGCCGCATCTGATTCCTGTGGAGCACCGGTTCTTTTAGGTTGGTACGGAAAGGTCGTTGAAAACTCGACATTATTTTTTGTACCAGCCTAAAAGGACCTCTCAACGGACAGTGAAGGTCGATCCAAGATGCGACAGGAAAAAAGACCCTGTGACTCCATTACTGCCAGGGTTTTTGAATAGGATAAGAAAAGTGCCTGTCCCCTTTCTTCCATGGATGCAAACCGCTTTTACAGCCCCTCTGTGAGCAGCGCACAACGACTCCCCAACGGCAATACCCTGATTACTGAAGGGCCCACCGCCCACGCATCCCCAAGCTTTTATTTTTAAGCCGTTATAAAAGGAAAGAAAGTTAACCCAACAATCACTTTTTTTCACGGTTTAGCACCTCATGTAATACTTTGCTCAATGATTGGGAGTTGAATGGTTTGGGCATCATACCTTTAAAACTGTATTCCTGGAAATTTGCCAAAACAGGGTCATCGGAATAACCGCTGGAGACGATCGCTTTCGCTTCCGGATCTATTTCTAACAATTTTGAAACACATTCCTTTCCCCCCATTCCGCCGGGGATGGTTAAATCCAGGATGACGGCATCATAGGGCTTTTCAGTTTTTTGGGCTTCTTTAAACATCCCAATCGCGTCAACACCATCCTTTGCGAATTCCGACTCATAGCCCAATTTCTCAAGCATTCTTCCGACCATTTTCTGTAATGGCGCTTCATCATCCATCACCAAAATTCTACCCCAACCTTTTATGAGCTTAACTTCGTCTTTTTCTGGAACCATTTTGTCAGAAGCGGGCAGGTAAATATGAAAGGTAGTACCGGTCCCCAGTTGGGATTCCACGGTGATGTGTCCTTCGTGCTTCTTGATGATGGAATAGGTCGTGGCAAGCCCAAAGCCACTTCCTTCTTGCTTTGTCGTAAAATAAGGATCAAATATATTTAAAAGGTGATTTTCTGCAATGCCCACCCCCTGATCCTTGATGGATATCCGGATGTATCTGCCCGGTTTGACCGGAAAGCCATGCCTGTCCTCTATTATTAGATTCTCTGCTGCGACCTGAATGGTTCCACCCTTCGGCATGGCCTGGTTGGCATTGATTACAACATTACTGATGATCTGGCTGATTTGCCCAACGTCAACCACAGCCGGCCAGAGGTCTTCCGTTATCGAAAACTCGGATCTGGATTTTGAACCCCTCAGCACAAAGGTGCAAGATTCTTTTAGGATATCTTTGATTGAGGCGGTCTCCTTTACCGGCGCTCCTCCCTTGGCAAAGGTTAGTAGCTGTTTCGTCAGTTTCTGTGCCCTTGTTGATGCCATTTCGGCTTCATTTAGCAAGTCAAATATTTCATCTTTAGATGTGACCTGATTCTTGGCTAATGAAACATTGCCGAGAATCGTGGTCAGAATATTGTTGAAATCGTGAGCGATTCCACCTGCAAGGAATCCCACGGATTCAAGTTTTTGAGCTCTTAAAAGCTCTTCTTCCATCCTCTTGCGCTCGGTGATGTCCAATACAATACCCTGATAATGTGTAATAGCTCCTTTTTCATTTCTTCTTATGAATGTCATATCATCAAGCCATTTTGTTCCTCCATATTTTGTAAAAATTCTATACGGCTTGTGGCCAAAACTCTCTCTTCCTTCCTCCTCGCTATATTTTGTAACTTCTTGTGCGACCCTCTCCAGGTCGTCAGGATGCACCGTAGCGGCATAAGAGATTTTTCCCGAGATAAATTCCTCCGCTGTGTAGCCAAATAGTACTTTTACATTATCAGACACAAATTCAACCGGCCATCCCTCTGAATTTTTCCACAGAAAAACGACTGCGGGACTTCTGTTGATTATCTTGTAAGCTTCACGTAGCGCATCCTCTGACTGTTTGCGTTCGGTGATGTCTTCGAAGATCACGCAGAACCGATCTTTCGAATCCCAAGGCCGATACACTTTACAGTAATACCGTTTCCTTGTCGGATTGTGATACATCTCGAAACTCTGGGTGACACCTGTGACAGCGACCTCCCCGTATTTATTGACCCATTCCGGTTCGGTCTTGGGCCATACCTCATGGACCGTCTTACCCTCTACCTCCTCGTTCTTTACCCCGGTGATGCGCTCATAAGCTTCGTTGATGTAGACAAAACGATAGCTGATGAAATTGCCGTCATCATCGAAGACGGACTCGAAAAGGACGAACGCGTTGAGCATGCTCTTGAAGAGCCATACCATTTCCTCTGTGCTCTCTCTGAGTTTCTCCTCCGCCTGCTTGCGCTTAAAATCTTCCTTCTCTAATTCTTTAACCCTTTGTTCTAATTCTTCATATGTTGGCTTTTCAGACATGATTATTACCTGCGTTTATTGGGAACTCGAAAGTTACGATACCTTGCATGATCTTTGAATCCCGCCATAATCGAACACACCATTGGTATGTTTAACTGCATACTATCAAGACATCCACTTGGAGTGCAGGAGACCGGATACCACATATTGTGCGCCGCTTTTCAGCCGTCAAAAATGGGATATATTGAGAGTATATGAAATTCCCTTACATGTCAAAAACAAGAGGTATGATTTACATGTTGAAAAATGTGACCGGGGATACCGAACCTGATGATATTTTGTCAGGCACAATATGTGAGGGTTGGTCAGTTCTCAGATCATCCGGTCTCGGAAGAAGGATGCATGCAATCCTAGACTCCAAAACGCCCAAGATCGCTTGAGGCTGACAGATCAATCATTCACCATTTGTTCAGTAAAATCAATGAAAGGTTATATAGGGAAGATAGCATCTGGCAATGCTCGGTCAACAGAGTGATGGCCATAAGATATGGGGGCTTAAACCTCTCCCAGAATCCCTTTTGAACATCGGTAGAATGCGGTATCTGGTTCTTATCACCACTCATGGCAAGATTGTGTATAAGCAATTTGTCGGGCACGATAACAATTCGCGGATAGGATATGATGTATGCCTGGATCAAAGCGAAAGGTGTCAGCATTGAGGCGCTTGTTATGTGTTTTTTAGCTCCGATCCTGTGCCCAGCAGACGGTATGGGCCTAATGAGAGGACTGCGTTTCAGCTTGTATAGAAACGCAGTCCTCATATGTCGCTAAAAGCCTCTGACGTTTATTCTACGATCAGGCGATGTCGAAGCGGTCAAGGTTCATTACCTTGTTCCACACCGCTGTAAAGTCTTTCAGGGGCCTCTCCTGGGAATCCTCACATCCGTGGGGCCAGGGGTGTAGCCGCTCCTGCTGCGGGAGCGGGCGACGCGAAGGGTGCTTTACACCGGATCGCCCGCTCGTTGGCCGGTCATGACCGCCACTGCACTGGTGCACACTAGACCGCATCGACCTTCAGGGCTAATCCGGCGTCCGGCTCTCTGTCCTTGGTACTCAGAGCTTTGAAGGTGAACCCGGCTAATGCTCCGCCCAAAAGATTAGATACCAGAAAAATCCAGATATTAGACCATGACGAAAGTCCCATCAGGGTGATCCCTATGGCAACTGCGGGATTGAACGCCCCCCCGGAGATATCCCCAACTGCAAAGGCTCCAACAAGAACCGTGAAACCAATGGCGAGACCATAGAAGGAGTTCCCGCTGGTTCCTTTGGAAGTAGCAACATTTAGGACAACATAGACGAGTGCAAATGTGAACAGGAACTCGGCCAAGAGTGCCGGGCCGATCTTGGGATTCATAGGGGTTACTGGAATACCACCCCTCAATACCCCCACAACTACCGCTGCAACGATTCCTCCAATTATCTGTGCGGCCCAGTATGGCAGGACGTCTTTTGTCTCACACCGGCCTCGAATCCACACGCCGAGCGTTACGGCCGGGTTATAATGGCCTCCGGAGATATGCCCGCCCGCAAATATCATGACCATCAGGACTGAGCCTATAGCTAATGGTGGAATAACGCCAGCGCCACCCCCAACAACTGTACACCCAACTGTAAGGACTAAGAAAAATGTGCCGATCAATTCTGTCAGATACTTTTCCATTTCAGACCCCCTGTGTTGAGTTGCATTCACATTTTTCAACGGAAGGCCGCGACCGGACTCCTTGGAAGCTGGCTTATACGGCAAATTGGAGTGTTGATTTCACAGTTAGGTGGAATCAGAATGGAAAATCAACAGTCAAAATGACCCTCCTTCTATTATGTCGAACTGCCAGCTCGTTGCCGTATGGTCGGAATACGTGGGAATTGAGCGTCGACAAGCAGAGCAAACAGAGCGGGAACGGCTTTGCGCCAACATGGCCGGTATCAGGTGATTTTTCCAAGAAACTGTCAAATACCTGCTCGCCTGTCCTGTTGGCGGTTTCCTCGTCTCAGTTGTTTATAGCGATTGTTTCAACCACGCGTTTCTCCGATTCCGATAATATTGTGCCTCGTTCTGCACAGCGAATGAAGCAGTCATGCGGACGGTCCCAACAACGCCTTCATTACGGTCTTGATGCGATTTTGCGAAATCCACAGACCCACATGAAAGCATTGGCAGCTCCGGCGGGCGTTTAGATACCTGCCGGGAGTGTCGTGGAGTGATAAGAACTCGCTTTTTCGGTGAGAGAGAATAACGAAAATGGACTTGGGTGTAAAGGAAAAAGAGACCACAACATCTATGGCACCGGGCCGGAAAGCGTCAAGCGCTTTTTCTGGAAAGGCGGGATGGCGTGCAGGCAGGCTTTAACGACTTGCTATCTATCGAAATTAGGCGGAATGCGGGCATACCTGTGCAGCGAATCCTCAAGCGTGTAAAAAAATTATGAGGCATAAACCTCTATATGGTACCCAGGGTCACAGTAGAGGTGTCTTCGCATGGGGGAATCTGAGAAACCGATGCATCTGTGTAAGACTTGGTCAGAGACGGCGGTCTGACTTTTTTGTCCTGAAGGTCCAGATGGTTGAGAATCTTTTTGAATTCTCAAATATTTGGTAGCACCAGAACCTTTTGATGCCCTACTTATTCGAATAAGCGATTGTTTCTCTGAAGTTAAATCGAAGTTAAATCGGAAATTGATACGACTACTACATATAGTAGTTGTCAGGTCGAAGCTGATCGGGTTATGGGAAAGAATTCTTCCATACTTCTTTACCCCAGAGTTACCAACAATCGTGCAAGAGTGCCGGAGCAATCATTGAGGTTCTATAATAATAATCTTCCATATGGCATGTGTACTTTGACTTATTTAATGGACTTGCCATCATCATTATAAATTTCAAAATCCGGATACAGTTTTTTCGCACATTCAGGACAAATACCATGACTGAATTCAGCGTCCAAACGTTTTGAGATATAGGCCTCAATCTGATTCCAGTACCCTTCGTCATCTCGTATTTTTTTACAGGAAGCACAGATGGGGAAAATACCCTTCAGTGTTTTTACTTCGGCAAGGGCCTTCTGTAGTTGAACAATCAATGCCTCTCGCTCCCCTTCGATCCGCTTTAGCTCAGTGACGTCCTGGAGAGAAATGGAAATCCCGTCTGAAAAGGGATAAATCCGGATAGCATACCAGCCCTGGGACGGTTCTTGATCAAAATCACTATCAAAAGAGACAAATTTCTTTTCCCGAAGCGCGGCCGTGCATTTTTCTTCGAAAAAAGAGCCCCTTATCTCAGGAAAAGCATCCCATATCTTTTGACCCAGGGCCTCCTCCTGCCTATGGCCGAGCATGCCCGATGCCGCATCATTGAAATAGGTAATCCGCAGGTCGTTGTTCAGGACAAGGAATCCGTCGCTGATACTTCCCTGCACTCTCGCCAGCCTTTCTTCAGTCGCCTCTAATTCCAGGGTCAGTCGTTTGTCGTTCATCATGAGAAAGGCAAAGATCACCCCGATATCCAGAAGCATCACGGAAAGGAAAAAGGAGACATTGGTCATTGTCGCCGCTGGGAGTAATACCTGAGAAGGGGCGATGAGGGCAATGACAGCGCGGGACGTCAACAAAAGTCCATAAATAAAAAAGACGCTCGCCATTAACCAATAGAATGCCCGGATCTCCCTTCTGGCCTGGGAGACTAAGACCCATCCCATCCCATAGAGATAGAGCCCAAGTACACCGGATATCATGGCCGTTCTCATGGCCATGTCATCAATAAAATACCATTGGCTGACTAAAACAATGGCCATCACAATGAAATGGGGATACCATCGGCGTTTCACTTCGAGAAAGCGGTGCAGCCCCTCAAGTCGCAGCCAGGCGGCAAGGAGGAAAAGGAGGTTATTCGTAAGGATAATTATGACACTGGGAATAACATAGCGCAACCAGCCCATCAGAATATATGCTAAAGCCAAGGCGAGGTTTGCGAGGACCCAGAAACCGAATCCAGGATAAACCTTCTGAAACCGCCAGGTGCCGAAAAGTGCAAGGCACAGGAAGATATTGATCAGGGCGATACAGAGCGAAATGGCACTAATGTCGATCATGGATCACACCCTCGTCTACTTTTCCAATTCTTGCTTAATAGCAAGGCCGATCTTTCCCAAGGCAGGGTCATCGATTCCAGTATGCTTGCATGACTCTTCACCCCAAAACGCACAAAACCACGCAAGGCTGGCAGATCAATCATTGAAAATACAAACCACTTCAAAGCTCCCAAATATTCGCCATTCAAGAAGCAAATCCGCATCCATCGTGAAACAAAAGGCCAACCATATGAAAAAACATTTTTGGCTTGAATTAGATCTTAAACTGTTTCTCCTGTGAAACTTAAACGCTGACGTAGATCCCTCTCTTGCCTGTTCTTATTTTTCCTTTTTTCTTTGCGTTACTGATCGTAGCCCAAACTTGATTCTTATTGAGGCCGGTTTTTTCCATGATGTATTTTGTATCAACGCCCTTTGGATTGGACTTGATCAGGTTCAGAATAGTTTTGGAGATGGTGTCTTTTTTTGGTGGTTTGCTTTCAATGGGATTTTGAGCGGTGGGTTTTTCGGGTTCTTCCTGTTTTGCCTGGGGCGGTTCTTCTGATTTGATAATCGGTTGAACGGCAGATTCCGGGATAATATCTTCCTTTTCTTTGAGCTTTTGTAATGCTTTGAAGGTTTCATTGAGACATTCTGCTATCTGTTGTGATGTCATGGCTTCATGCTTTACCCGGGCGGCTATTATTTCCGCTGCCATTTGGGTCAAGGACTTGGTCATATTTCTCTCCTGTTGATTTTTGGTTGTATTTTTATTTACTTAAGTCAGACATCTATGCCTTTTTAAAAAGACAATTTCAAATTGTTCCCTACAACAAGGGCCCGCCGCACGCCTAAGACTGGCTATAGATATCGCCCCTTCAGCTTACTGAACTCGTTCCTTTAATGACTTGCTCGGTGTAAATTTAACAGTCTTGGATACTGGAATCTGTATCTTTTTCCCGGTACTCGGATTCCGGCCTTCCCTTGCTGCTCGCTCAACCACTTTGAAAGTCCCAAATCCAACAAGTGAGATCGATTCCCCCTTTTCCAGAGTTGAGGAAAATAATTCGATGAGCGCGTTTTGTACCTGCTCTGCGGCTTTCTGGGTAATGCCTGTTTTTTCAGAAACCAATTTCACCAGACCGTCTCTATTTATTTCTTTCCTCCCTTTGTCTGAAACGTCCTGGACTTATAGAATCCCAGTTATATGGGTTACATTTTTTCCCTCTTAGGCACGCCTTTACTCTGACCTTCACTGATCCATTTATCGATAGCTTCTTTGGCAAACCGCCAGACTCTACCAACGGCGGGTGTCAAGGTAGTTGTCACCTGAACCTGCATTTTTTATGCTGCCTGATAGAGGTTGATTT
This sequence comes from uncultured delta proteobacterium, assembly GCA_963747555.1. Taxonomy (GTDB): domain Bacteria; phylum Desulfobacterota; class DSM-4660; order Desulfatiglandales; family Desulfatiglandaceae; genus DUZB01. The sequence goes on along the minus strand of CAVVFZ010000021.1, from coordinate 220,070 downwards.
TTTGGTTTTCTCGATCTTTTTCGGGATTGAGAATAACCATATTTACCGGTTCCCAGTTCCTCGTTTTTCCCGACCATCGGTTTGGGGAATTATTCCTGGCCTTCTGATAAACTTCCTGCCTTTTCTTAAGGATGCTTTTCTCATGACCGTAATGACGGTCGTTCGGGGTTACAAATCGGATTGAGCTGTGTAAATGCTCTTCGTTGTACCATTTAACGAAGTGATCAACCCATGCCTGTGCTTCTCCAATTGAAGCAAAACATCTCCACCTCTATTACATCTAGTTCATCTGATCTGTTTCAACAATCTTTCTTTCCTTGATATTTTTAGCTTTGGGAAAGGTGAACGTGGGTTTTTTTTGAAGTAATGCATTTCCAAATTCCAGCATCGCAGTATTCCCGAGTTTGTCAACCTCCGGGGGCTCTAAAAACAGATTGGCTATCGCCCCCTTGAGGCGGCTGAAGAAACCCTCTGGCTCTACTGCATCTCTGATAGACGCCACTTTTATTCCCATGTGTGGGATCTTACTTGTCTTTTTAAACGAAAGCGCATCTACCCGAGCAACCACCTCATTTGACCTGTTTTCGTAATTGTATTTTCCGTTTTTCGGTTTAATATCATAAAGACCAATGGTTACAGGGCTTTTATGTCCTCTTGCATTAAACTGAATATCCACCTCGGTAACAATCTTAGTTGATCCGGTTATTGTTCCTTTAACCACTATAACACCAAACCCATCTCCTTCAAACTTGATATAATCAAGCATATTTGTCATTGTTTCATCTTTTTTTAATTTATTAATATTTGCCGCAATCATCCCCTCTGGATCAAATGTGTTCATATGAAAACCCTTCCCCAATATTTCAAATTCGCATGCCAAATGAAAGGATTCTAAGTCAACTACCATTTTATGTGAAATTATGGCCACCTGCTGCGTATTATTGGCACTCGATATGCTGTTAACAGATGTCGTAGCTATCAGCGGAACAAAATACGCAAAAGAGGTTAATGGGTTTTTTACAAATTCTTCTTTACTATAACTCATTATTAGAGTAGGTCCGCTGCTATCCTTAGCGGCATCATTGCCATCCGCAACCGATTGACCACTGTGGTCGCTTACACGGTCGTTAGGGTCGGAACTTGTCCCGGCACAGGGCCATAAAAGAATAAAACATATAAAGGTTGTCGCAAAAAAAGCTATTAGACGGCTATTTCTAATAAATATATGTGGATTTATCACATGTATTTGCATGGTTTTCCCCTCTTAATGCTGAGGTACATGTAAGGAATAGGTGTCAGGCCTAAACAGTTGACAATTTGAGATCTAAAATTACTTCATTACTTTTACTCATCTTGCTGTCACCTCGGTCAGCTGTCATTATAGAAAACCCAAAGTATCAACGCCCTTAAAACCTGGTGATGAGCCTTACATATTGAAATGCTCGGTTGTTATACCGACGTCGAATCTGAAATCTTTGAGGCTACTACATATTGTAGTCGATGAACTCGTAGAATATCCGATTGCGGACAACATAGCATCATCCTGGCTTTGGACAACTTCCATTTTCTGCAGATTAACAGTTCAAACCTTGAAAGTCCAGAAAGTGAAGGTTACTATATTTGTTCTGTTGGACCTGGTGCCCCGAGGCCTGAAAAAAGCAGTTTTTTGGCGCAGCATGGAGCAGGATGGCAATTCTAATCTTGAGTTTGAAAGCTTAACACGCCCGCAAATCATCTCCGTAATCTCCCCCTTAAAAGGGATCAAAAAACATGGAGAGTTTTCGTTTCTTTCTCCGAAAGGTCTTGATATTGTAATCCCGTGCGAAGGAACGACTTGAGCGCTTTCATGCTTGTGTTGGGGGTAAGTAGGCCTTTCCAGTTCAGCGCGGTGAATATTTCGTTCAAACGGCGAAAGATCTTTGACTTTATCTATTTGTGCGTTGACTTGACTATTTTGTTTGACTATCATCTATCCATCAGAGAGGAGGGCGATTTCATGGAAAGCATGGGCATAAGCCAATTCAAGGAGCACGCACTGAAGATATTAGATCAAGTCGCTAAATCACAAGTGGGGATTATTGTAACAAAACGGGGCAAACCTCTTGTCCGGGTTATTCCCTATCGCAGCTCGGAAATGAATTCTAAACCGGGTAAGCTTGCGGGTTATCTTGTTTTCGAAAAAGACATTGTAACCCCTCTTGGTGAGGATATGTGGGATGCCTGCAAATGAAATATCTGCTCGATACGCATACGTGGGTATGGTGGTACATGCATCCTCAAAATTTGTCACGCAGGGTGATGGAGTTAATCAAAGATAGGTATATAGGGACAGGCGGCGAAAGCTGAACGTAATTCATAGGGTTCTGCTCGCCTCAATGTAATTTCTGACCATCGCATGGCTTCGGTGTTGTGAAGCCTTCATCTGGTCAGTTTCGCACTAATAAGCCGGTTTAGACTTACACCCTCTTCGGCGGCTTGGATTGCTAAATTTCTATGGATTTCCGGGGGAATACGCACGGAGAATTTGCCGCTATATTTTTTATTGGATAAAGGCTCTGGAATAGAGTCGCCATCGGCCTCCATAATTTTTATACCCTCGGCAACAGCCCTTCGGATGCCTTTGAGTGCGGCCTCAGGCGTTCCAGCCAGCCAACTCAAATTAGGAAATTCCGCACAAAGTCCCAAGTACTCGTCGTCCTTATCTGACCATATTACTCGGTAAGAATACTTGTCGTTTTTTAACGTCATTTTTCTTCCTCCAATTTATCAATGGCATCCAAAACTTGTCTTACCTGATAGTCTTTGGCTTTGCCTTTGAAATTTTGAACATTTATCAATGGAGGGTAAATCCACTTTACCTTATAGATCCGGTGGCTTGTTCTTTTTTGCCTTGCTTCTCCAAAATAATGATCACAAACTTTGCATACATCTCCAATCCCTACATTAAAAGGGCTTAGCCTCATCTTTGCCAATATTTTTTGAATGTCGGCCATAAAGTATATGATACCACTATTGGTGTCAGTGTCAAGACACAAATCTACTGGCGCTAATGGGAGCGTATAATTGGTGTCGTTTACGGAATTTTTTCGGTTGAAAATGCGAATCTTGTGTCTTGTGATATCGTATTACATGTTTTTTAGCTCAACATATTTTTACTCAACTGTCACAACACTGAGTTTCTGAGAGCCGCGACTATTTCATTCACAGTTTGAGATCCTCATATGGGGTTGTGGCTGAAATACACGAATCTGAAAAGGGATGTGAATTGTGCCGTAATCCCTGAGGAAAAACTGACCGTCACCAGATTTTGTGGTTTGCTGATTTGGAGTCAATGTGGTAGTAAATCTATATGGCAAAAGCAAAGGAAAATCTGATTGCGGAAGAGGAGAATCTGAAGAAACGGCTGCAGTTTGAGACGCTCCTGGCCGAACTTTCCGCGCATTTTATCAACCTGCCGGCTGACCGTATAGACAGCGAAATCGAAGACGCCCAGCGCCGTATCTGCGAATCCCTCGCCCTTGACCGTTCCACACTTTGGCAAGTCCCTGAACAAGAGTCCGATACGATGCTGCTGACACATATTCACCAGCCACCGGGAAGCCGTCCACCTGCTGAGCGAATGAATGTGAGGGATTTCTTCCCATGGGCGGCAGAGAAGATCCTGAACGGGGAAACGCTTACCATTTCGAAAATTGCCGACCTTCCATCAGAAGCAGATCGTGACAGGGAGAATTTTGTCTCATACGGCACCGCTTCCACAGTGATCGTTCCATTGTCAACTGGGGAAGGACCGGTATTTGGCCTGCTGACCTTTGCTGTCATGGGCGAAGAGAGAGACTGGCCGGAGACGGTAGTGACGGGGTTCAAGCTTATCGCGCAGGTGTTTGCCAACGCCCTCGCCCGCAGGCAGGCCGAACAGGCCTTGCGCGAAAGCGAGGCAAAGCTCAGCGTGGCGACAAATGCCGCGGGAGCGGGTCTGTGGATCATGGAGATTGAAACCGGCGAGGTCTGGGGTTCGGAAAAAACCCGGGAGCTATTTCATTTCGCCCCGGATGAAAAGCTGAATTATGAACGGTTTTTAAAGGTAATCCATCCGGAGGATCGTGAGCGGGTCCACCAGGAGGTACGGCAGGTACTTGAGTCAGGAGAAAACCTCCTGTGCGATTACCGGATTGTACTCCCGGGCGGAAGCATCCGTTGGATAGTCGCTCGCGGGCAACGGGCTCTTGGATCAGCGGGAAAACCGGTTCGTTTGATGGGCGTGTCCGTTGACATCACAGAGAGGAAGCAGGCTGAGGAGGCCCTGAAAGAGCGCCTGCAGTTCGAGCATTTGCTGTCGGGCCTGTCCCGCAGGTTCGTGAACATGCCTCCTGATCAGGTGGACGCCGGGATTGAGGACGGACTGAGACAGGTTCTCGAATTCTTCCAGGTCGACCGCTGCGGGTTGCTTCGGTTATTACTGGATAAGACCTCATGGCGGATCACCCACATTGCCTCCTCGGGTAATGTTCCGCCCGTCCCCGAAGGGGTCGAACTGCCCATATCCCTTTACCCATGGGTCTACGAAAAACTGGCTGAAAAGCACGAAGTGGTATCTGTTTCGAGGCTGGATGATCTGCCGGTCGAGGCGAACGTAGACAGGCAAACATGCATGGAATGGGGCATTCAATCCTTTGTGGACATCCCCATCCTGATGGGCGAGTCCGTTGACTATATTATTAATGTCAATTCCTTGAAGAGAGAGAGGGGCTGGCCGGAGGAACTTTTTCCGCGGCTGCGCCTGCTGGGGGAGATCTTTGTAAGTGCCCTGCTGCGCAAGCAGGCGGAGGAGAAATCTCAAGAAGGGGAGAGGATACTGAGAGAAAATGAAAGGGATCTCCGAGGGCTTGCCGGGAGACTGATTCACGCTCAGGAGGAGGAGCGGAGACGCCTGGCCCGTGAGCTCCATGATGATTTGGCGCAACGTTTGGCGGTTTTTGCCATCGATATCGGACGATTAGATCTGCAGTTGATGGATCTGCCGGCCTCTGTTCGGGAAGCGCTTCGTGAGATGAAAAACGCTATTGTTAACATTTCTCAAGACGTCCACACCCTCTCGCGCCAGCTTCACCCGTCCATCCTGGATGATCTGGGGTTGATCAAGGCGGTGGAATCGGAATGCGCCGGCTTTTCCAAAAGGGAAGGGATTGAAGTCATTTTTAACCATGAGAATATCCCAAGGCGCATCGCGAAGAATGTTTCCCTCTCCCTGTATCGGATTATCCAGGAGGGGCTGAGGAACATTTCCAAGCATGCCTGTGCGGAGCACATAGTCGTTTCTTTAAAGGGCATCGATCATAACGTCTTTCTATCCATTCAGGATGACGGCATCGGATTTGATTGGGTGGAAGTAAAGGAAAACCCGGGTCTGGGATTATCGAGTATGCGCGAACGGGCGAAACTTATCCATGGGGATTTTTCCATTCAATCCCAGCCGGAAAAGGGAACGGTGATCACTCTTAGGGTGCCTTTACCAGGGAGGGAAAATGAAAAAACCGCGCGTTCTATTGGCGGATGATCATCATATCGTGCTCCATGGCTTGAAGAGCCTTCTGGCGGACGAGTTTGATGTTGTAGGAAGTGTGGGGGATGGACGAGCCCTCGTGCAGAAAGCTGTCACACTCCACCCTGATGTGATTGTGGCGGATATCTCCATGCCCGAACTCAATGGCATTGAAGCGGCCCGGCAGATAAAGAAAGCCGATGAAAATATTAAAATCGTGTTTTTAACCATGCACCCGGACGCCACCTATGCGGCGAATGCCTTTGAGGCCGGCGCTTCGGGTTTCGTCTTGAAGCACTCGGCGCCATCCGAATTGATTACGGCCATCCATGAAGCAATGAAAGGACGAACCTACGTCACCCCACTGATTGCGGGAGATCTTATCCGCACCTATCAGAAAGGGGATTCACCTGAAAAGGATTTATTTCGGAAAATCAGCCCCAGGCAGCGGGAGATTCTACAACTCCTGGCGGAAGGGAAGTCCGGCAAGGAAATCGCATCCATTCTGGATATCTCAACCAGGACCGTTGAGTTCCACAAGTACCGGATGATGCAACAGCTCAACATTAAAACCAGCGCCGAATTGGTCCAGTATGCCGTGAGACACGGTATCATCTCCGTATAACCCTCGTAAAATTACCAGGCAACAGACTGGTAAATTTTCTTTCCCATATTATGGGCTATTCTCAATTGATTTGCGTATCACGTTCCAAGCCAATGTGCCCCAGTTTTACGATTTGAATGCATGCAAAATGCTTGCTCAGTAATGACTTTTGCGTTAATGTGAAGAGAATAAACCACACACCGGCAAATCTTGCCGCAAAACAGAGGAGGAAAAGATGCCGTCACTTCAGGTCAGAAACTTGCCGGAAGGGTTGTACTACAGGCTCCAGGAAAATGCGCGAAAAGAGTTCCGAAGCCTATCCAACCAGGCAATCATGGAGTTGAAAAGGGCTCTCGATTTTGAGCAGGATACCCGCGAACGCCGTCGCAATATCGTTGAAACAGTATTATCAAGTCCCCCTTTGGGTGGAACGGATCAACTTCCCGATCCTGCAACGATGGTCAGGGAAGACAGGGAGCAGAGATGATTCTGGTACTGGACACAAGCGCCGGCGCGGAAATCGTTCTGGCACGAGGTCGCGCCGCGGAAATGGGGAGCTGGGTAGCTGAAGCGGAATGGGTGATTGCTCCTACTCTGTATATTTCCGAGATAACGAATGTTTTCTGGAAATACCACCAGTTTTCGAATGTTCCGATTGAACAATGTGAGACTGGACTGGATCGGGCTATACAGTTGATCGACGATTTTGTTCATGAACGCGAGATGTACCGAGAAGCCTTCGCCTTGGCCTGCCTTGTTAAAAAACCTGTTTACGACATGTTTTTTCTGGTTCTGGCGCGGCGCACCAGCGGCGCTATCCTTACACTGGATGAAGGCCTTCAACGGTTGGCCCGGGAAAATGCCATTCGCATTTTAACAACCCAGACCTAAAATTGGAAAAAATACTTTCAGTTTTATTGGCTTTCAGGTGTCAGTGTTCAGGTTTCAGGAATACAGCACCTCCATTTATTGAACCCCGCTATAATATCTTATCCACTGACACCCGACACCTGATACCTATGGGCGATGAAACCCGATTCTTAGCAAAAACATCTTTGATTATAGCCTGATTTCAATAAGCAGCTTGAAAGGAGAGACCCCGTAAAATTACCAGGTAACAGCCTGGTAAATTTTCTTTCCAATACCAGTAATTTCCCGAGTTGTCCGATTACCCGCCTTCCGCTAAGCTAACCTGAAAAAATCCAGAATCCTTAAGAACCCTCATCAAGGGAAGACCCGGAAGGGAATAACCATGCGACAAGGATGCATCATTTTAGCCGATAAACATTCCAATATGCTGGCGGGGATTCGTCGTCTTCTTGAAGATGAGATCGAGACGGTTCTGATGGTATCCGACGAGATTTCGCTCAATCATGCCTTGCAAAATGTCAGCCCCGATGTGGTAGTGGCGGATCTCTCACTCCCAACTTTATCCGAAACAAACATTGCTTGGGCGCTCAAAACAAATTTTCCCGAAATAAAAGTCATTATTCTAAGCTTTCAGGATGAAAAAACAGTGCTGGATGATGTGATGGCCGCGGGCGTTGAAGGCTTTGTTTTAAAGCCCAGAGCGGTGATCGATTTGATTCCGGCCATTCGCGAAGTGCTGCAGGGCTGCAAATATGTTTCTCCGATGTGTGTCGATTTCAATCTGCTGTCCTGAAACAGAAAACCAACTCAATGAGGAGGGGATACGAATGAAAGTGATCATCGTTGGCGGAGTGGCGGGAGGCGCATCGTGTGCGGCGCGTCTGCGCAGGTTGGATGAAAAGGCGGAAATCCTCATGGTGGAGCGCGGTCCCTATGTCTCGTACGCGAACTGCGGGTTGCCGTACCATGTGGGGGGCGTGATCGTGAAAGAATCGAGCCTCCTGGTAGCGAGCGAGCAGTTGTTCCGCGAGCACTTCGCGATCAACGTGCGGACCAACTGTGAGGCGATCTCCATTTCGCCGAAGAAAAAGACCGTGGACCTGCGTAATGGCACGACGGGCGAGGTCACGACCGAGTCCTACGATAAGCTGGTGCTGTCGCCCGGGGCGCCATCGTTCCATCCGCCCCTGCCCGGAATCGATCTGCCGGGAATCTTTCATGTGCGGACCGTGCCGGACGCGCGAACGATACGTGAATGGATCGAACGCGGCACGACGTTTCTGACGGGAATGTATAACTACTCCGGCATCCAGATGGTGAAGCCGGTGCGGCGCGCGGTCGTGGTGGGCGGCGGGTTCATCGGTCTCGAGACCGCGGAAAATCTGATCCATGCCGGATTCGACGTGACCCTCATCCAGAAGCCGGATCATGTTCTGGGTCCCATGGACCCGGAGATGGCGCGCCTTGTGGAGGGCCATATGGAGAGACACGGCGTCCACCTTGCACTCAAGGACGGCGTGGTCGGATTCGAGCAGTTGGAAGGCGGGTCGATCGAGGTCAAGACGATCTCCGGCAAAACGTACCGGGGAGAAATCGTGATCCTTGCCATCGGCGTGCGGCCGGACACGACGCTTGCGAGGACGGCCGGCCTCGAGATCGGCCAATGCGGGGGAATTCGCGTGGACGACCGGATGCGCACGAGCGACCCGGATATCTTTGCCGTGGGCGATGCCATCGAAGTCAAGGACTTCGTGACCGGAGAGTGGAGTCTCGTGGCGTTAGCAGGACCCGCAAACCGGCAGGGCCGGATCGCGGCCGATGTGATTGCCGGGCGCGATTCCCGTTACCGCGGCACCCAGGGAACCGCCATCATCGGCCTGTTCGGGGGCGCCGCCGCCTGGACCGGCGTCAGCGAGAAAACCCTCAAGAAAATTGGCGACCAGGACTTCGAGAAGGTCTACCTGTTCCCCAATTCCCACGCGGGATACTATCCGGGCGCCAAGATGTTAGGGTTGAAGCTCATTTTCCGGAAATCCGACGGACGCGTCCTGGGGGCTCAGGCCCTTGGCGAGGACGGACCGGCGGTGGACAAGCGGATCAGCGCTCTCGCCATGGCCATTCAGATGAAAGCGACGATTTACGATCTCGAAGAAACCGAGCTGTGCTATGCGCCCCAGTTCGGCAGTGCAAAGGATCCGGTCAACTTCGCCGGGAATGGTCGCCGGAAATGTTTTGCGGGCCGACATGCCGCTTTGTCACTGGGATTGCGTCGAGAATGCCTTCCTCCTGGACGTGCGCGAGCCGGTGGAGTTGGCGGTGGAGAGTGTGCCGGGTGCGGTGAACATCCCCTTGGGGCAGCTCCGCTCGCGCCTGGGCGAACTCCCGCGTGAGCGAGACATCCTCGTCATCTGCCGTTCCGCCCAACGCGCTTATTACGCCACGCGCATCCTTTTGCAGAACGGTTTCAAAGCCCGAAATATATCGGGCGGTATGCTGTCACGCGCCATGTTCTCTTTGGCTGAATTGATCTATTGAAAGAACTCGACCGCGGTAGGGATATTCATCACGGAGAACCTATTCCCCACGAATGCGGTACGTCATAAATAGAGGATGAATCCTATGAGCGCGATATCAAAACCCGGAGATGCCGGGAAAATCTTTCAGGGTAAGCAGTTGCCCACTTTTCTCTTCTCCTTGTTGTTCGTGCTGGCGGCCGCCGGTTGCACCCATCTTGGTCCCGATACCGTTGTGATGGACCGTTTTGACTACAGCTCGGCCATCGCCGACTCGTGGAAGCAGCAGACGCTTCTCAACATCGTCAAGCTTCGCTACCTGGACTTGCCGGTGTTTGTGGACGTGGGGTCCATCGTCGCCGGTTACTCCATGCAAACGGGTGTAAGTGTCAACGGCACGCTCTCCTCCGAGAAGGCCGTGCAGGGAAACTTTGCCTCCATCGGGGGGCAGGCCGTCTACACCGACCGGCCTACCATCACTTACGTCCCTACGACCGGCGAAAAGTTCCTACGCGGCCTGATCACGCCCATTGATCCCAACAATATCTTTTTCATGCTGCAGACCGGCTACTCAGCGGACTTCATCCTGGGCCTGACCGTCGAGTCGCTCAACGGGGTGCGAAACCGCTCGGCCACCGCCGGCGGAGTCCGGGAGGCGGACCCGGAGTTTCTCCGCGCGCTGGAGTTGATGCGCGAGGTGCAGGCGGCGGGAGCGTTCGGGATGCGCGTGGAGCAGGACAAGGTCAAAGGCTCAACCGGGGTGGTGTTCTTCAAGCGGGATAACGTAACCCCCGAAATCGCCCGAAAGGGGGCCGAAATCCGGCGGCTGCTAAAACTTGCGCCCGACACGCAAAAATTCATTCTCACCTATTCGCCGGTGAGCGGGGGCGACAATGAACTCGCCGTGAACAGCCGCTCCATGCTCCAAATCATGCAGGCCTTCGCGAGCTACGTGGATGTGCCGGATGCCCATTTGGAGGATCACAGCGCCTTGCCTTTCTTTGGAAATGCCCCCGCGGAGGAAGGCCGCCGACAACACGTGACCATTCACAGCGGCAGGGACAGACCCGAGGACGTCTTCGCCGTCGTCCGCTACCGAGGCTACTGGTTCTGGGTGAACGAAGGCGACTTAAAAACGAAACGCGCGCTCACCGCAATCATGTTTTTCTTTACCCTGGCAGAGACCGGCAGCACGGAGCCACTGCCATTGATCACCATCCCGGCGCAGTAAGTGCGCTGAAACCTGAACACTGAAACCTGGCCCTGTGGACGATTACGACAGAACAAATGAATCAACCCATTGACAAAAGAAAGGACGCGAAAATGAAAACTGCTGAACAGATCAGACTTGAAGAGACTCGCGATCAAAAGGTCCCCTGGAAAAAGTGGGGGCCCTATTTGAGCGAGCGGCAATGGGGAACCGTCCGGGAGGACTACAGCGAAAGCGGAGACGCCTGGAATTACTTTACCCATGACCAGGCCCGTTCGCGAGCCTACCGCTGGGGGGAAGACGGCCTCGCCGGTATTTCCGATGACCGACAGAGTCTCTGCTTCGGCCTGGCGCTGTGGAACGGAAAAGATCCCATACTGAAAGAACGTCTGTTCGGGCTGAGCAATAGCGAGGGGAATCACGGCGAGGATGTGAAGGAAACCTATTTTTATCTCGATGCCACGCCAACCCACTCCTACATGAAGTACCTCTACAAATACCCGCAGGCGGCTTTCCCCTATGACGACCTGGTCGCGACGAACCGTGACCGCGGCCGGGGCAAACCGGAATATGAGCTGCTGGACACGGGAGTGTTTGATCAGGACCGCTATTTCGATGTCTTTGTGGAATACGCCAAAGCGTCCCCCGAGGAGTTGCTTATTCAAATCACCATTCATAACCGGGGTCCGGAACCGGCGACGCTCCAGCTCCTGCCCACCCTCTGGTTTCGCAATGACTGGTCGTGGGGGGAGGCATGTTGCCCGCCCCACCCTGCGCCAGGCGGCCCAGGATAAAACCGGAGGGATCGTCGCGCTCTCGCATAGAGATCTCGGCGAGCGCTTTTTTTACGCCCAAGGCGCGTCGGGCCTCCTCTTCACGGAGAATGAAACCAATACGGAGCGGCTGGTCGGCACGCCCAATCCATGCCCCTATGTGAAAGATGGCATCAACAACTATCTCCTTCACGGTAAAAAAGAGGCGGTCAATCCCTGAAAAGACGGGGACCAAAGTCTCGGCCCATTACCCGCTCACGCTGGAGGCCGGAGAATCCCGCACAATTCGCCTGCGACTGAGTGATCAGCCTATGAAGACCTCAAGGAAGGCGCTTGAGGAACTTTTCGGAAAGACGTTTGAATCGGTTTTCAAGACCCGGATCCGGGAAGCCGATGATTTCTATGGCTCGATCATTCCTCCCTCCCTTACCCCCGACGCGGCCGGCGTCATGCGTCAGGCCCTGGCCGGGATGCTCTGGTCCAAGCAGTTCTTTTTCTATGATGTGGGCAGGTGGCTCAAACAGCACGGCGTTCAGCCCTATAAAACCAATCAACGTTCCGTCCGCAACGACCGCTGGGGACACATGGTCAACGCGGATGTCATTTCCATGCCGGACAAATGGGAATACCCGTGGTACGCGGCCTGGGATCTCGCCTTTCATGTCACGGCCCTGACGCTGGTCGATGAGGACTTCGGCAAGGAACAGTTGGAGCTCTTTCTGAGGTCCCGTTATCTGCATCCCAGCGGACAGATACCGGCCTATGAGTGGAACTTCGGAGACGTGAATCCGCCGGTCCATGCCTGGTCAACCATATACACGTACTTGCTGGAGAAAGGGCATCGCGGGGAAGGGGATCTTGCCTGGTTAGAGCGTTGTTTCCACAAACTGCTGTTTAACTTTAACTGGTGGGTGAACCGAAAAGATCGTTCCGGAAACAATGCCTTCGAAGGGGGATTTCTGGGGCTGGACAATATCGGGGTCTTCGACCGATCATCACCCTTGCCCACCGGCGGGCATCTGGAACAGGCCGACGGCACGGCCTGGATGGCCCTCTTCTGCCAGAACATGGTCGAGATCGGCGCCGAGCTGGCCATGGCCAATCCGGCCTATGTCAATCTCACGATGAAATTCTTAGAACATTTCCTCATGATCGCTTCGGGGATGATTCGGCCCAGTGAGGAAGGCGGGATGTGGGATGAGGAAGACGGCTTCTTTTACGACGTGCTTCGCCTGCCGGACGGGCGGGCCGAACGGCTGAAAGTCCGCTCCATGGTGGGGCTCCTTCCCTTTTGCGCGGTCACCATTTTCGAAGGAAAGATATCGACGAAATACCCCGAGATCGGCAGGACCGCGGGAAAGTATCTCCAGGCGCGTCCGGAATTGATGGCTTTCATTCATGACCCGCTGAAGCCCGGCTACAAGGGGCGATCCCTGGGGTCGATTTTAAATGAAACCAATCTTCGCCGGGTGCTCAAGATCATGCTGGATGAGAAGGAATTCCTGAGCCCGTTCGGAATTCGCGCCCTCTCACGCATTCACCGGGACCACCCCTACACCTATCGGATCGGTGATCAGGAGTATGGGGTGTCGTATGTCCCGGGGGAGGGGGACAGCGGCATGTTCGGCGGCAATTCCAACTGGCGCGGTCCCATCTGGATGCCGGTCAACATGCTGATTCTCCGCGCGCTGCTCCAGTACTATCTGTATTACGGGAATTCATTCACCATCGAGTGCCCGACGGGATCGGGGAACCGGATGAACCTCCATGAAGTGGCGGCGGAAATCGGACGACGTCTGACCGCGATCTTCCTGAAGGACGAGCAGGGGAATCGGCCCGTGCACGGGACCACCCGAAAATTTCAGGAAGATCCCCACTGGAGAGAGTATCCCCTGTTCTATGAGTATTTCCATGGCGATACCGGCGAGGGGGTCGGCGCGAGCCACCAGACGGGATGGTCCGGGGTCATTGCGCGTATCATGCATCTATTTGCGTCTTTTGAGGCGGATCAGATCCTTGAGGGGGGCAAAGATGCAGCGATGGGCACGGTCGCCCAACCGGCGAAAAAGAGATAGAGATGAGGGAAATCCTTTCTTAGAGGTAAACCCATGGACCAAAATGCTAAAGCTCCTTTAATCGATACCATTCTCAGGATGGTTGTCCTTTTCGGCATCATCGCCTGGTGCATCGGGATCATCTTCCCCTTCATCGAAATCGTGATCTGGGGCGCCATCATTGCCGTCACCCTGCACCCTTTCTTTGTAAAGGTAAAGGGCTGGGTGGGGAACAGGGATCTGTTGGCAGGGGTCCTGTTGACCCTGCTGATGCTTGTGGTCCTCCTCCTGCCGACCGCCTGGCTTGTCAGCGCTCTGGTTGAAGAGATACAAAGTCTGGCCACGCAGTTCAGGGGCCAGACCCTTGTGATCCCTCCCCCGACCCGTCTATTGCGGGATGGCCCCTGATCGGAAAACCCATTTCGGAAATCTGGCTGCTGGCCTCCAAGAGCCTGGAATCGGCCATCACGACCTACAGGGAACCCCTGTCGAAACTGGGCATGACGGTTTTAGGACCGGTGGGCGGTTTCGGGAAGGGTCTCCTCATGTTTTTAGGCTCGGTGATCATCGCCGGCGTATTCCTTGTCAAAGCCGATGCCTCGGCCGGTTTTGTGCGGAAACTGATCCATCGCCTGGCGGGAGAACGGAGCGATGAGATGATCCCGGTCACGGGAGTAACCATCAAGAATGTGGCCAAAGGCATCCTTGGGGTTGCGTTCTTTCAGTTTCTTGCCGCCGGTACGGTGTTCGTGTTGGCTGCTGTGCCCCTTGCAGGACTTTGGGCCTTTGCCGTCCTGGTTTTCGCCATTCTTCAATTGCCTACGGCTATTGTGATCTTGCCCGTTATCATTTACATCTTCTCGGTAAAAGCGCTGGCCATGGCTATCCTTTGGACGATCGTGCTGCTGGTCATCGGCCTTTCCGACAATATACTGAAACCGCTCTTGATGGGACAACGTTCCCCCGTGCCCATGCTGGTCATCTTCTTAGGCGCCATCGGCGGATTCATCTTCTCGGGCTTGATCGGGCTGTTCACCGGGGCCATTGTTCTTTCATTGGGCTACAATCTGCTGGTGCACTGGATGGGCGAAGGGGGAGAAAAGAAATGACGAAAAACCTTAATCCATCGCTTTATCAAATCAACACGCGGGTCTGGCTCACCTCGCTGTCGAAGACGCTGGGACGGCCCGCGGGGCTGGAGGATATCCCGGATGCCGAACTGGACGGACTTGCGGGAAAAGGCTTTGACTGGATCTGGTTGTTAAGCGTGTGGCAGACCGGCCCCGCATCCCGGGAGGTTTCTCGATCGAACCCGGAATGGCGTCGGGAATTCGAGGAAACCCTGCCGGACCTTAAAGACGAAGATATCGCCGGCTCCGGGTTCGCCATCCGAAATTACACTGTACATGGCGATCTGGGGGGCGATGCGGCGATTAGCGCGTTTGCGGAAACGGCTGCAAAAACGCGGGCTGAAGCTGATGCTCGACTTTGTCCCGAACCACATGGCGCTGGATCACCCGTGGGTCAAGGACCACCCCGACTATTTTATCACGGGGACGGAAGAGATGCTGGCGCGGGAACCCCGGAACTATACCCGGGTCGAAGGGAAAAACGGGGACTTGATCCTGGCTTACGGCCGGGATCCATACTTCTCCGGTTGGCCGGATACCCTGCAGCTCGATTACGCAAATCCCCGGTTGCAGAAAGCGATGATCCATGAATTGCTCAAGATCTCCGGCCAATGCGACGGGGTGAGATGCGATATGGCCATGCTCGTCCTGCCCGAGGTCTTTGAACGGACGTGGGGCGGCGGACCAGAACTGTTCTGGCCTGAAGCCATAGCAAAAGTGCGGGAAAAAACCCCTGATTTCTGTTTCATGGCCGAGGTTTACTGGGACCTGGAATGGACCCTGCAGCAACAGGGGTTTGACTACACCTATGACAAGCGCCTCTATGACCGTCTGCGCGAGGGTCACGCCCGGCCGGTACGCGAACATCTTAACGCAGCCCTTGATTATCAGACCAAACTCGCGCGTTTTCTTGAGAATCACGACGAACCCCGCGCCGCGGCCACCTTTGATCCTGATGTTCACCGGGCCGCCGCGGTGATCACCTATTTCATCCCCGGCCTGCGTTTCTTCCAACAGGGACAGTTCGAAGGCCACAAAAAACGGATTTCACCGCATCTTGTCCGGGGGCCTGAAGAATTCATAGACAAGGAAATGGAGGCGTTTTATGAGCAAATACTTGCCATCCTCCGAAAGCCCATGGTGAAAGACGGGGAATGGCAGGGACTCCCTTGTCAGCCGGCCTGGGACGGGAACGGATCGTGGGATGCCATCATCGCCCACTCCTGGCGAGGAACCGAAGGGGAACGGATGCTGGTCGCCGTGAATTACGCGCCGCACGACAGTCAGTGTTATCTCACCCTGCCTTTTCCTGAAATCAAAGACCGTTCGGTCCGGCTCAGGGACTCCCTCAGCTCCGCCTGCTACATCCGCGAAGGGAACGAATTGCTGGAACGGGGACTTTACCTTGATTTGCAGCCCTGGTCCTACCATGTTTTTGATGTGGAATTTAACCAATGAGTGCGCCAAGCACGGCTGATTAAAAAGGAAGAAGCCATGGATAATAATTGGATTTTAAAAGAGCATGAAGGCATTCACCGTCGAACGTTTCTCGCCATGATGGGTGTCGCGGGCGCTACCCTTGCCGGTGTTACGCTGACCGCGAAGCGGGCTGCGGCCGAGGCCGTTACAATTCAGGAGATGAAGAAGGGCGAGGACGTTTTTGCCTATATTCAAAGAATAAAAGGGGAATTCGATCAGACGCTCTATCAACAGATAATCGGCGCCGCGAACGATTTTAAGGAAGGCGATCTGACCATCGGTGTGGGCGCCAAAGACGAAGCCACCCGGAAAATCGCCCGGGAGCTTCTGGCCAACACCAAAATCAAGGACCTCCATGAGCATCCATTGTTTGTGGACAATTTGCAGAAGTTGCTCTGGAAGACCATCGACCAGGCCCAGTACGAGAAGGTCAAAGACTGGACCATGGGGGAGTTGAAGGAATTCCTCCTGACCAAATCCGAATCAGACATAAAAGGAATCATGTATGGCCTGACCAGCGACACCATCGGCTGCGTCCCGAAATTGATGACCAATGACGAGCTGATTGCGCTTGGTCAAAAGATATTCAACCCCCTGCCGGGCACCCAAATGGGGACAAAAGGCTACATGGGCGCCCGTATCCAGCCCAATTCACCCACGGACCATCCCGACGACGTCAAGTGGCAGACGTTTAACGCCTTTTCCTACGCAACAGGAGATATCGTCATCGGGACCAACCCCGTGGACAGCCAGGTGGTCAGTGTCGCGGCCGTTGAAGAAGCGCTCAAAGACGTGGTCGATACCTTCAAGCTGAACGATATCATCCCGTGGTGCGTGCTTTCCCACATCGATGTTCAGGCGGAAGTCGCCGATCAATATCCGGGATCCGTTGAAACCATGTTCCAGAGCCTTGCCGGAACCGATGACTGCAACAAAACGTTTGATGTCACCATTGATAAGATCTTGAAGTATGCAAAAGCCAAGGAAGGAAAAAGATACGGGCTCTATTTTGAGACGGGTCAGGGATCCGAGTTTACCAATGGGGCTGAAAATGGTGTGGACATGATGGTGCTGGAGTCCCGGAAGTACGGCTTCTGCAGGGCGGTGGGGATAGAGCTGGCAACGGTGCAGCCCAAAGGGGCGTGGCTCCATGTCAATGATGTGGCCGGATTCATCGGGCCGGAGGTCTTCAAGACCCGTGAGCAACTGGTGCGGTGCTGCCTGGAGGATATCGTCATGGGAAAACTCCATGGTTTGACCATCGGTCTGGATATCTGCTCCACCTTGCATATGTCGGTCACCCTGGACGACCTGAACTGGTGCCAGGACCAGATCATGCCGGCCAATCCCGCATACCTGATTGCGCTTCCCACCAAGAACGACCCCATGTTGAGCTATCTCTCGACGTCGTTTCAGGATCATGTCCGCATCCGGGAGAAATTCGGTTACAAGGTCAACGATGCCATGTGGAATTTTTATAAACGGATCGGGATCGTGGGTGCGGACAATACCTATACCGAACACTTTGGAGACCCCCTCTGGGTGTATTACCAGTACTGCCAGGCCAAGGGCGACAAGCGGTCCAAGGACGAGATCTATGCCGAAGGCCGGAAAAAGATCCGGGAAGTTGAGGCCAGAGGCGTTGATATTGCAACCGGCCACGGAAAGAACCTCTGGGATCTCAACCCTGAACTTGAAACCAAGGTCAAAACCTTGTACGAGGACGCCAAGATTTCCCTCGGGGCCGAGCTTACCCCCGCTTTTGTAAAGACCATTCCCAATGCAGTGCCCGTCATCACCTTGTCCAAGGACCGTAATGACTATATCTCCAACCCGGGAACCGGCGAAAAATTGAGCCCGCAATCCATTGAAGTGTTGGACGCCCTCAGAGATTCCTGGGGAGCAAATCCTCCCAAGGGCCAGATTGTGATCTCCGACGGCCTAAACGCCAAGGCCATTATGGATGAAGGCCATCTTGCACCCTATTTGGATGAAGTGGGGAAATTGCTTGCAGAGGCAAATGTGCCCATGAGTAAGGAAATCATCGTGGTCACCAGCGGAAGGGTCCGGGCCGGCTACCGGATCGGCGAGTTGCTGTTTGAAAACGCGGATCCCAAAAGTTTTCGAGGGATTCTTCACATTATCGGTGAACGGCCCGGGACCATGCATCATTCCTATTCAGTTTACATAACGGTCGCCAAAGGCTCCACATGGGCGGAGAAGAAAATCGATCACGATATCACGAAACTCGTATGCAATATTGCGGATACGGCCCTGGATCCCAGGAAAGCAGCCCATGAAACCATTACAATCATAAGGGAAATGGTAGGCAAAAAAGTCAATAACAGCCGGCGCCTCGGCAAAGTGTGAAGGAGATTACCCCATGAAAGCAATAACCGTAGAACCTAAAAAACCGGGGACAGCCCGGTTAGAGGATATTCCCGGAACCTGATGCACGGGAGGGCTCGGTCCTGGTGGAAGCCGTCGCCGTCGGTGTTTGCGGAACGGACGTCGAAATTGTGGAAGGCAAGTACGGCTGGGCCCCGCCGGGCAAGACGCGCCTCGTGTTAGGGCACGAATCCCTTGGCCGCGTCCTGGACCCGGGGCCGGCCGGCGGACTGAAGCAGGGGGATCTGGTGGTGGGCATTGTCCGCCGCCCCGATCCGGTTCCCTGCCCGAACTGCGCTGTTGGAGAGTGGGACATGTGCCGAAACGGTCAGTACACCGAACGTGGAATCAAGGAAATCCAGGGATTTATGTCGGAGCACTGGCGGATCGAGCCCGAATACGCCATCAAGGTTGACCCTACGCTGGGGATCCTCGGTGTGCTGCTTGAGCCCACGACGGTTGTCGCCAAGGCCTGGGAACATATCCTTGCGGTAGGCAGGCGCGCATTTTGGGAACCGAAAACCGTGCTGGTGACCGGGGCGGGGCCGATCGGCCTGTTAGGCGCACTCCTGGGCAAGCAGCTTGGGTTGGAAGTTCACGTTCTTGCCCGAACGGACACGGGACCCCAGCCAAGCCTCGTTCGTGATCTGGGCGCGACCTACCACACCTGCAGCGTTGCCGACATCGGGTTTGAGCCGGACGTGATCCTGGAATGCACGGGAGTAGGGCAGGTTATCGCCGAAAGCATCTCCGTTGTCGCGGCGAGCGGGATCGTGTGCCTTACGGGTGTCGGGCACGGCGGGACCGTGCCGAAGATCGCCACGGCGGATGTGGCGTCTTCGGCGGTGCTGAAAAACAACGTGGTGTTCGGCAGCGTCAACGCCAACAAGCGGCACTGGTACAAAGCCACTGAAGCGCTGGCTCGCGCGGACCGGAAGTGGCTGAGCCGCCTGATCACCCGCCGTGAAAAGCCGGAGAATTTTAAAGAGGCCCTGGAGAGAAGACGCGACGACATCAAAGTCGTGATCCAGTTTTCTGAAATATGATGGAGAATCCCAACAGGCAACCCATTCCCTGGGCGCTTTTTCTCTCTGAAATGATCGGGACGGCATTGCTCGTCCTTATTGGGCTTTCCCTGGTCATCTTCATGTTTGGCGCCGGCACCCCGATGGCGCGCCTGATCCCCGGCGAGGGGTTGAGGAGCCTTATTACCGGTTTTCTCTTCGGAGCAACAGGGGCCTCCATCGCCCTGTCTCCTGTTGGGAAGATCAGCGGCGCCCACATCAACCCGATCGTCACGCATGGCATTTCGCCTGATGGGCAAATTGGATCTGCGGATGAGCATGGGATATATCGCGGCGCAACTGATGGGAGCGACGCTGGGCGCATTGCCTCTTCTCTTATGGGGCGCCATGGGCAGGAGCACGGCGTTCGGCGCGACTTTGCCGGGTCACGGATACAGCCTCTCGACGGTCGTCCTGGGCGAAGTGATCACCACCTTTATCATGGTCTCTTTGCTCTGTGTATTCCTGGGTTTTCGGAAGCTCCGTCCTTTTACGCCGGCGATTTTTCCCCCGCTTTACGCGATCATGGTGTGGGCTGAATCGCCGATCTCAGGCACCAGCACGAACCCTGCCCGCAGCCTGGGACCGGCAATTATCTCGGGGCAATGGGAGGGTTGGTGGATCTATTGGGTCGGTCCGATGATCGGAAGCATCGCGGCATGCATCGCCTGCAGTTTTTTAGCGAAACGAATCACGGTGGCCAAGCTGTACTATTTCGACAGCGACTACGACAGGGTGTTTCGCAAGATGGGCGATCCGGAATCCCGCGAGCCGGTGACCTTTTCCTAAGGATCTAAAGTGGGTCTGAACATAGGCAAGGATACGATGAAACGAAGCTTATACACGATGGCGCTGTTGGCATGGATCATGGTTCAGTGGTCTTCTTGCGTGGAAAACGGTGTGATGGCGCCCGGCGCAAAGGTGGAGAAACTGGCCGGAGATTTCGAATTTGCAGAAGGACCCACGTGTGACCCTGAAGGTAATGTTTTCTTCACCGACCAGCCTAACGACCGCATCCTGAAGTGGAGTGTGGAGGGGAAACTGTCCACTTTCAAACAACCTGCCGGGCGCGCCAACGGCATGTATTTTGACGCCGGGGGCAACCTCATCGCCTGTGCGGACGAGCGGAACGAACTGTGGTCCATTGCGCCGGACGGCAAGGTCACCGTGATCCTGAGCCAATACCATGGCAAGCCGCTCAACGGGCCGAACGATGTGTGGGTGAGGCTCGACGGCGCGATCTACTTCACCGATCCGTTTTACAAACGGCCCTGGTGGAAACACGACAGGATGCCCCAGGATGGCCAGGACGTCTACTTTCTCTCCCCCGACCGTCGCGAGCTGGTGAGCGTGATCGATAACCTGAAGCAGCCCAACGGCATTATCGGCACACCGGACGGGAAGGCGCTCTACGTCTCGGACATTGGTGATGGGAAGACTTACCGGTTTGACATTACGTCCAATGGCCGCCTCGCCAACAAGACACTCCTATGCGAGCAGGGGTCGGACGGCATGACGCTGGACAATGAAGGCAATCTCTATCTGACCGGGGATGGCGTGTTGGTGTT
The DNA here is from genome assembly GCA_963747555.1 of uncultured delta proteobacterium. Lineage (GTDB taxonomy): Bacteria > Desulfobacterota > DSM-4660 > Desulfatiglandales > Desulfatiglandaceae > DUZB01. The sequence goes on along the minus strand of CAVVFZ010000021.1, from coordinate 198,875 downwards.
CGACAAAGATGGCACGGCGGATCGAGCACATCAAGGTGCCCGAGCCCTGGACCGGGAACGCCAGCTTCGGCGGCAGGGACAGACAGACGCTCTTCATTACCGCAAGCAAGGGGCTTTACGCAGTAAAAATGCGGGTCAAGGGGGCCAACGCGGCAAAGTGACGTTTATCCGGGCGGCCGGGCCTGGAATTCGAAAAGAACCATTACCGCCGGTCCGGTGATGCGCAACAAAACAGAGATGAGGTTTTTTAAACTTTAACGATAAGGAGAACAAAAATGGCAAAGGCAAAAGATGCAAAGAAGAATTCCACAGCAAGGGTAAATGCCGACGACGCACGGATCGATCGGCTGAAAAATCATCACTGAGCACGCCGCAGACGATCGACAACGAGCGTGTCAGTTTCATGAGGGAGGTGTACGAGGACACTGCCGGCTACCAGAATATCATCCGAAGAGCCAAGTTCCTGGCGACACGTGCTTGACAACAAGAAGATTTACATTGATGAGAACCTCTTCGTGGGCAGCATGGCGAGTACTGTTAACGCGGATCTAACCTTTCCCGGAATGGAATGTGGAGTGGATGAAAGAAGAGAAAACAGTTGAAAAGTCGCAAGACCCCGGAAGACAAGGAAGCGAACGAATGGGCGCTCGATTACTGGGAAAAGCGGTCGCTTGAAACGAGGACGGACGAAATCTTCATCAAAAAGTATGGCTATGATCCGAACCCTTCCTGTAACGAGCCGGACTCGTTGCAGGATTTCGTGTCCTGGCCGGGTGGCGGAGGCAACCTGAACTACCCGATGGTTTACAAGGAAGGTCTTGCCAGTGTGATCAAGGATGTTGAAGAGACGGCAGGCGGCTCTCGATATGCTGCTTGCACGAATGCGCCCAAGTTCTATTTCTATGAAGCCTGTCTCGATCGTTCATGAGGGCGCATTATTCGCTTTGCTCACCGCTATGCCGAGCTGGCCAGGGAAATGGCGGCAAAAGAAAAGAACCAAACCCGCAAAGCGGAGTTGTTCGCCATTGCCGAAACCTGCGAATGGGTGCCCGAACATCCGGCCCGCAACCTGAGAGAAGCCATCCAGTGCTCATTTCTTTTGTCATATTGTTGCGGAACTCGAGCAGGTTGGGCTGCGGATATTCCGAAGCCTACCTGGGCCAGAACCTCGAACCTTACTATCAGGCGACAAAGCGGCAGGTCTGCTCGATGCTGAACAGGCCACTTTTATGCTTAAAAACCTCTTCATCAAACTGAATGAAATTCAGCTACTACTATGGACGAGCCAGTTCGCTACCTACAACTCCGCCGACCTTGGTCAAAGCATCTCACTCGGGGGCTTTACCGAGAAAGAAGAAGATGCCACCGCGGAAATGGACTATCTGTACTCGATGCCCTAACATATCTGCATCTACCCCAGCCCCCGCTGTCGTGCATGTATCACCGACAAACTTAAAGGCAAATTTCTGGAGAAAGTCCTTGATCGTAATCAGGCACCGGCATCGGCATGCCCCAGTTTGTCAATGGGGAAGTGACTGGTGAAACGAGCGCTGAATCTCATCGGGGCTCAATGCAGGGCATTCACCCTCGAAAAGCCAGTCGCACCTGCGTTGGGCGCTTGTGTGGGCACCTATATCCCGCCTTACGAAACAGGACACCCGGTGGAAGGCCAGCCCAACCTTCGGAAAGCTGCTTGAGCTAACGCTGAACAATGGATTTGATCCCCGCAACAAAATACAGGTCGGACCCAGAGACCGGCGATCCTGAGTCCTTCAAGAACTTTGAAGAACTTTATGCGGCATTCTTGAAACAACTCCAGTTCTGCGAGGATACCCTCCGTCACCATGCCTGGATTGCCAATATTATTTGTGCCGAATTTCTGCCCTGTCGCCTGGCGCTCGATCTGACGAAAGGTTGTATTGAAACGCGGCACCGAGGTTTGGAATGGCGGAGCCAATTATTATACTGTCGCCCAGCTCGTGGTCGACCGGCGTGGATGCCGCCAATGGGCTTATGGCAGTGAAACATTTGGTCTTTGACGACAAAAAACTCACTATGGCCGAACTGAAAAAGCAGCACTGGCAGCCAATTTCGAAGGGGAATACGAGACTATTCAGGAAGCTGTGTCTCGATGCTCCCAAGCATGGAAATGATATTGCGGAGGTTAACAAACTTTGTTCGCAGGGTGTACGATGATATTTATGCAGGCTTTCCAGAAAGTTGGAGGCAATTTTATCAGCAAGGACATAAAATCGACCCCTGATGCCTATACGAAAAGTGTCACACAATTCCTTTGGGCTTGTTACCGGGGCGCTGCCAACCGGAAAAAAGAACCGTGTTGCGCTGTCCGACGGAAGCTATGTCGGCCATGCCGGGAACCGATATAAACGGGCCTACCGCATTGGCAGCTTCGGCGCGCGAAGAGTATTGATGCAGTTCAATTCACCGCATCGCACATGAACATGAAGCTCCCTCCGGATCAATTGCAAACCCGCAAAGGCAGGGATACTATTCTTAACCTGGTTAAGAGCTTTATGGACTTGGGTGGCGGACATATTCAGTTCAGTGTACTGAATACAGAAACATTGAAAGATGCTCAGGAACATCCGGAAAATTACCGCGACCTGGTGGTTAGGGTAGCCGGTTTCAGCGCCTTCTTTACCAAGCTGCACCCGGGTGTTCAGGACGAGATCATCCGCGGACAGAGCAGGAGTTCGGCATGTGTGGAGCTCAGAAAAACCTTAATTGAGACAAACGGAATTTTGGTACGGCGTGGCGTTCCGTCATGCCGTACCGGAGATTCCTGGAGGAGCGCTACAACAGACAAATTAACATGGGAGATATATCATGAGTACAGAAATAGGTCATGGCAGTTTTCACAGACGTATTGCCATCAATGTAGGCGCCGGCTACGTTCCGGGAATCAATGCCGTGATTACAGGTGCCGCCATGGCGGCTGGCAAAATGGGATGGGAGATGGTCGGCATCCGGGATGGGTTTGAGGGGCTGCTGCACCCGGATCGCTACCCCGATGGCGGACTGGTGACCCTCAGCCCCCAACTGATTGAAAACCTCGATCCGTCCGCGGGGGGAATCCTTGGGCAATCGGCCCGGATTGATCCCTTCCATGTACGAAAGTTAAACGAAGACGACATGGTTGAAGAATTGGACATGTCCGATGAATTGTTAAAAAGGTTGAAGACGGAAAATATAGATGCATTGATTTCAGTCGTTGGGGGTCAAGGCTTGAGTATTCTTTATAAGCTTCATCGCAAAGGGCTCAATACGGTTTGCGTTCCCAGATCGATCGATAACGACATTGCTTCTACGTCGGTCTCCTTTGGGTTTAACAGCGCGCTGAGTTTCACCATCGAAATGCTCGACCGTGCCCGTCAGGCAGCCCGGGCAGCTCGCAAAATTGCGGTAGTGGAGGTACAGGGAGCGCAGGCCGGATGGATTGCGCTGCAGGCCGGTATTGCAGCGTGTGCCGATGCGGTGCTGATTCCCGAAATTCCCTGCGACCTTAAAATTTTGGCCGGGAGGTTGAAAGATAAGATCTCACCCAGAAGGCCCTATGGGCTTGGTGGTGGTGGCCGAAGGCGCAAAATTCATCAAAAAAGCTCAAAAAGAGGAAAGTACGTCCTCACTAAAAGCGACCCTTTCGCCGCTGGCAACCGGTGAAGCAAGTGAGCACGTCATTCATCGGTCAGGCAAGGCAGCCGAGACCGTGGCAACGGAGCTGCAACTGCTGATACCCGAGGAAACCTATCCGCTCGTTATCGGTCCATGGGTCAGGGGGGGCGCTCCCACAGCCGTCGACCGGCAACTGGGGATGGCGTACGGAGCCGGGGCATTGCAGGCACTGAAGGCCGGTAAAAACGGCGTAATGGTGGCCTTTGTTCCTCCTGAGATTAAGTTCGTACCGCTGGCGGAGGCAATCAACAAAGTCCGAACGGTGTCCGCTGACAGCGAATTCCTGAAGATTGCGGATTCACTGGGTATTTACTGTGGAAAATAAGGGAGAAGAACGATGAAGAATCAACCCAACAAGCCATCCGAAATAACAGGCACCGTGTTGAATATCCAACGATATTGCAGCCACGACGGTCCGGGCATCCGGACAACCGTTTTCCTGAAAGGATGCTCTTTGCGCTGCAAATGGTGCGCTAATCCCGAAAGCATCCGGATAAAGCCTGAAATTGCATACGATCCCAAAAAATGTACCGGTAGAAAGTGCGGTCTCTGCCTGGAGCCGCCATTTCCGGAAGGGGCCTTTTATTTTGTAGAGGGCGACGATGAACACGTAAAAGTCAACTGGCATCTGGCCATGGACTGCGACGAGACACATGCTTCGCTCTGCCCGACGGGGGCGCTCGAAATGTTCGGGAAAAAGATGACGGTAAACGAAGTTCTTGATGAGGTGGAAAAGGATGCCTCCTTCTATCGCAATACCGGCGGCGGTATGACAATCAGCGGCGGAGAGCTTATGCTGCAACCCGACTTCGCAGCCGCTTTGCTGAAGGAAGCGCATGCTCGTGGATTTAATACGGCCATCGAAACAGCGTGCAATGTTCCATGGGCCAATCTGGAAAAGGTGCTGCCCCACGTGGATACGATGCTTCATGACCACAAGCTCACGATCCCGGAGCGGCACAAAAAATGGACCGGCGCGGAGAACAAACGGATACTGGCGAACTTCAAGAAAGCCTATGAAACGTTTCCCGACATTGATTTCATCGCCCGCACACCGTTGATTCCCGGCGTCAATGCCGATGAGGAGCACATCCGGGCCGTGCTGGCGTTCATCAAGCCTTATAAAAACGTGATCGACTATGAACTGTTGCCGTATCACCGCTTCGGCCTGGGCAAGTATGAGCTTCTGGGCGAGGTGTATGAACTGGATGATTACAAAACCCCGTCCGATGAAGTGGTTCAGCGATTCCAGGCCATCATCGACGAGGATTCATGCATGAGTACATCCCGTAAGTTTCAATGGCCAACGGTGTTTTCGGGTTTACGGGGGGGCACCTGGGCGGATGTTCCCCGTGAGATCTCAGCCGGCATTACCCTGGCGGCCTTGATCATCCCCCTCAATATCGGATATGCGCAGGTGGCCGGTTTACCGCCTGTGTTCGGTCTCTATGCGGGCATTATTCCATTAGCCGTATTTGCCATCTTCACCAGCTCCAGGCATCTGGTGGGAAGTCCGGATGCCCCCATTGCCGCGATCCTGGGAGCGGCCCTCATCGGCTTTGCTCCCATGGGAGACCCGCTCCGTGTGCAATTCGCCCTGGCTCTGGCGGTGATGTGCGGCCTGTTGTTCTTTGTGTTCTGGTTTTTCCGGCTGGCGTTTTTAGCCAATTTTCTCTCCCGGGCGGTCTTGACCGGCTTCATCACCGGCCTGGGCATCGAAGTGTTCACCAGTCAGGTTGGAAGGATTTTAGGGACGCCCCATGGAAAAGGGGCGGGATTGGAGGCCATGGCCGGGCAACTCCATGATGCCATTGCCGCTTCCGTTAACACCACGGGGTATTTCGTGGAACTCATCGCCCTGTTGGAGTCCATACCCCATGCCAATATTTACTCGGTCGCCATCGGTCTGGGCGCTTTTGTTATGGTGCGTTTCATGAAAGCATACGTTCCCAAAGCACCGGCGGCGTTGATCGCCCTGATCGTGATGACGGTCATCGTAGCCCTGTTCGGCCTGGATCAAAAAGGGGTTGGCGTATTGGGGACACTGCCGTCGGGCCTGCCGACCCTGACACTGCCCAATGTGTCGCCGGCCGACTATTTGCGCCTGTTGCCCGGTGCCATGGCGGTGGTCGGCATCACCCTCTGCGAGGCATTGTTGCTGGTCCGCGGTTACAGCCGCAAGAACAACACCCAGGCGGACGGCAACCAGGTTTTGTTTGCCTATGGCATGGCCAGTGTCGTTAGCGGTTTCACCGGTTCGCTGGTTTCCGGACCCAGTGCCTCGCGTACCGCGGCAATGGACGCCGCCGGATCCCGCACGCAACTCTCCAGCCTGGCGGCGGCGGCCACGGTGGCGCTGGTCATGGTTTTCTTTACAAAGGAACTGGCGTACCTGCCCTCCGCGGCATTGGCCGGGGTTGTGGCCAATGCCGTGTTGAATCTGATCGAAGTCAAGGAGCTTCGAGAACTGTGGCATATGCGCCGGTCTGAATTCTGGGTGGCTGCCGTCTGCCTACTAAGTGTCCTGGTGTTTGGGCCTTTACAGGCAGTCATCATCGCCTTTCTGTTTGCCACCATCGATCTGCTCCGACGGACCTCCAAGCCGAAAACCTGGGTGTTACGGGAAACACCGGATGGCAGTCATTTTGTGCCTGGGGAAACGGACCATGCCCCTGAGCCTTCCGGGATCATCTTTTATCGCTTTGGCGCATCACTTTATTTTGCTAATGCCGTTTTCTTTGAGGAGGAGGTGACGAAACTGGTTAACGAAGCCGGCGCACCCGTGAAATGGTTTGTGCTGGACGCGGAAGCCATGGTGGACATCGACACCACCGGTGAAGCAGTGCTGCACCAGGTTCTGACGTGGCTGAAGGGCCGTGGCGTAACCGTTGCCCTGAGCCGTGCTAATCAGTCTACCGCTGCTTTGCTGGCGCATTATCATCTCCTGAAATTAATCGGTGAAGACCATATGTACCCCACCAACCGCCATGCCATGGCGGCCTTTCGGGGGGAGGCGAAGTGATGCCTGATTTGCGATATCTATTTTTGTGGGAGGACCCAAGGCTATGAGCAATCCTGATAAGAAAAAGGGGAGCTTGAAACAAAAAATAGTCCATGAGATGGCCGAGTACTGGATCAATGTGGTTTATCTCACTTTCGTGTTTGCGGCGTTTACACAGTACCGGAGACTGGTTCTGGCTGCTCATGATATTATGTACACCAATTACTGGGTAGCCGTGATCGAAGCCTTGATTCTTGCAAAAGTCATCATCATCGGAGATGTACTTCACCTCGGCCGCCGCCTTGAACAGAAACCTCTGATTTTTCCCACCCTCTTGAAAACGGTGGTCTTCAGCCTTTTCGTCGGCATTTTCACGATCATCGAGCACGTGATCAAGGGGCTTTGGAACGGGATGGGGGTAACGGGAGGGGTCGTTGAGTTTTTGGGGAAAGGGAACCATGAGTTGTTGGCCGGGTGTCTGATCGTTTTCGTGGCTTTTATCCCCTTCTTCGCCTTCAGGGAATTAGGGCGGGTCCTTGGTGAAGAAGGCAAAATATGGAGGCTCTTTTTCCGGGGAAGAGATAACTTGTAAGAGGAGGCTTTAATGAGTAAGAAGCGGAATAAAGTTCGTATGACAAAGCACATTTTGATCGCCTCGGCGCTTTGGCTTTGCCTTTCAGGCACCGGCCGGGCCGTCGCCGGAGGAATCCTGCTGTACGAGGCCGGCACACCCGATGTGGGGCTGGCTTCGGCCGGCTGGGGAGCGCGGGCGCAGGATGCCTCGACCATACTCACCAACCCGGCAGGGATGACGCGTCTTGAAGGCTCGCAGGTCCTGGTAGGAGCCCAGGCGCTCTATGGCGACTATAAGTTTTCCATCGGGTCCGAGACTTCGTCACGCTTAGGCGCCGATGACGGCGGCAATCCCATTGGCTGGTTCCCGGGCGGCAGCGCGTTCGTCAGCTACAGCGCCTCGTCCGACCTCAAATTCGGCTTCGGCCTGTCGGGGAACTTCGGCCTTTCCGAGAAGTACGACGACAATTGGGTCGGTCGTTACTACACCCAGGAAACGACCCTTCTGGGCGTGAGTTTTCTGCCATCAGCCGCCTACAAGGTGAGCAACAAGTTCTCGGTGGGCATGAGCCTGAACGTTATGTACGGCAAGTTAAAGCAGGCGGTGGCGGTGAACAATGTCGCCCCCGACTTTGACGACGGCCACCTCAAGGTGGATGACGAAGCCTGGGGCGTGGGCGTCAACCTGGGGCTGCTCTATGAACTCAGCGCCGCCACCCGGTTCAGTCTAACCTATAACTCGCAGGTTAATCTCGACTTTAAAGCGCCGGCTGAGTTTTCGAATCTTGCGCCCGGCATGGAAGCGCTGCTTCGAAACCGAGGGTTGCTGAACGCCAATGTGGATTTGGGCATAAATGTGCCCCAGCAGGCGATGGGCAGTGTGTTCCATCGACTAAACCCGCAATGGGCGGTGCTGGGCAGCCTGGGCTGGCAGCAGTGGTCCAAGTTCGGCGAGGCTGAAGTCGGGGTGGATTCGAATGATCCCACCAGCCTCACGACCGATCTTGAATTCAACGATACGTGGCATGGCGCGCTGGGCGCCCAGTACACCATGAACGAGGCATGGATGCTCAATTTCGGTGTGGCCTATGACTCCAAATTCCAGAGCGGATCCACGGTCTCCCCCATGCTCCCTGTGAACGATGCCTGGCGTTTCGGCGCCGGCTTCCAGAACCAGGTCAGCAAGATTTTCAATTGGGGCGTTGCCGCCGAGTACGCCTATGCCGGCACGCTCGATGTCGATAAGCAAAGCGCTGCGCCGGTGGCATTAGGCGGCCGCGGGGATTTAGCCGGTTCCTATCAGGATGCAGGCATATTCTTCATCGCCGCCAATTTTAACTGGGTGTTCTGATGGGGAGCGATTTTTTCGCGAAAGGGGCTTATGGCGCTCCTGGTGATGAGCGGGCGAAAGTCAAGGAGAAGGAAAAAAAGGAATCGGTGCGGTAAAGGGATTTTGAGAGGAGGGCTGCCGGGGAATAAAAGCATGAATTGGATAATCGTGGTGGAAACAGATAAAAACAATCAACACAAACCAATGAAAAAGGAGAAAAAGAAATGAAAAAAAGAAACAGATGGCCCGGCCCTATTTCCCGTGGCGTTGTGAAAAAAAAGCAAAAACCCTTACTATGCGGTTCTAATCATGAATAAAGCAGCTGTTCATTTCAGTGTGGCAGACGAAGATTCCCTTTGCGTACAGGTGAATGGAAAATGGCGGATGGAAACGGATGTCCCCTCCACGGAAACGATGATGGAACAATTGAATCAGCATCCTTCCATTAAACGGGTGGTTTTTGATGCCACGGAGTTCGGTTCATGGGACAGCAGTCTCTTGATCTTCTTTTTTGAAATCTCAAAACTGGCCGCGGAAAGAAAAATACAGGTTGAAGAAGATGGCCTCCCCGCGGGGGTTCGGCAATTGATCCAACTGGCCACTGCGGTTCCCAAAAAAGAAGATGCGAGGCAATCCGTCAGCCGTGCAGGTTTTTTTGCCCGGGTCGGAACGGATGTGATCGATTTTTATAAATCGGCCGGGGATCTCGTCACCTTTATCGGGGCCGCATTTGTGGCTTTTGTACGAATGCTCACGGGCCGTGCCCGGTTCAGGGCTTCGGACCTGGGGCTTTTTTTGCAGGAGGCGGGGGCCCAGGCCGTTCCCATTGTTTCCCTGATCAGCTTTTCTGATCGGTCTGATCCTGGCGTTTGTGGGGGTCCTGGAATTAAAGCCATGTTCGGCGCCGAAGTTTATGTGGCCGATCTGGTGGGAATCGCCATGGTGCGGGAGATGGGGGCCATCATGACCGGCATCATCATGGCCGGCCGGACCGGAGCCGCCTTTGCGGCCCAACTGGGAACCATGCAGGTCAATGAAGAGATCGACGCCCTGGAGACCCTGGCCATTCCCTCCATGGAATTCCTGGTTCTCCCTCGTGTGGTGGCATTGGCCCTGATGATGCCCTTTCTGGTCCTGTACGCCAACCTCATGGGGATTCTGGGAGGCGCCCTTGTGCGGTGGGGATGTACCATATCAACATCCTGGTTTACTTAAACCGGACCAAGGAGGCCATCGGGCTTAATGACCTGTTTATCGGCCTTTTCATGAGCGCTTGTTTTCGGTATCCTGGTGGCCCTGTCTGGCTGCCTGCGGGGCATGCAGTGCGGTCGCAGCGCCTCCGCGGTGGGTGACGCGGCCACTTCGGCCGTGGTTACCGGGATTGTATCCATCATTATCGCCACGGCGATGATTACGGTCGTTTGCAGTATTTTGGGAATTTGACATCGGATGTGAGAATTATGGGAAACAAAGAACCGTATATATCGGTGGTGGATCTCACCATGGCTTACGGGGATTTCGTGGTGATGCGGAACCTGAATTTCACCATAAACCGTGGGGATATCTTTATTATCATGGGGGGAAGCGGCTGCGGGAAAAGTACGCTTCTGAGGCATATGATCGGCCTCAAGCCGCCTGCCAGGGGGGAAATTCTCTATGGTGATTTCAACTTTTGGAAAGCGACATCGGCACAACGCGAGCAAAGGATGAGAAGCGTCGGCATCCTCTACCAGAGCGGCGCCCTGTGGAGTTCTATGACCCTTGCTGAAAACGTGGCCCTTCCACTGCAGCAGTATACAAAGTTGAGCAAGGAGAAAATCAGAGAGCAGGTCTCCCTGAAATTAGCCCTGGTGGCGCTCTCCGGTTTCGAGGATTTCTATCCTTCGGAAATCAGTGGCGGCATGCGCAAGCGGGCCGGCCTGGCACGTGCCATGGCCCTGGATCCGGAGATCCTCTTTTTCGATGAACCGTCAGCGGGTCTGGATCCGGTGAGCGCCAAACGACTGGATGACCTGATCCTGCAGGTTAGGGACAGTTTTGATACCACCGTCGTGGTGGTGACGCACGAACTGGCCAGTATTTTTGCCATCGGCAACAACTCCGTATTCCTGGACCCTGAAAGCCGAACCATGATCGCTTCGGGCGATCCTAACAAGCTCCTGGCGGAAGATCATGATCCGAGGGTCCAGACGTTTTTAAGGCGGGGAGAAGCGGAAGGGGATGCAAGCCGGGATTCGGCGTCGTCCTCCGGCCTGTAAGAAAGCATTCAGGTACTTGTATTAAGGAATAACAACGTAGCACATTTGCGCGAGATATTCGGTTCCGGTATGGCTCAGGGGAAAACAGATGGCCAAACAGGCAAGTAAAACCGTTATCGGCGTTTTCGTGATCAGTTCCATCGCCATGTTGCTTGCGGGAGTGATCATTTTCGGCAGTGGAGACCTATTCAAAAAGACCAACAAATTTGTCATGTTTTTCGAAAATTCGGTCAAAGGTCTCAAGGTGGGCGCCCCGGTGGTCTGGCACGGGGTTGAGGTGGGTTCCGTGAGCAGCATCGTGTTGCGAGCCAATCGGAAAAAAGTCACCATCGATATTCCTGTCGTCATCGAGGTGGACCCGGATCGCATGGAGGTTGAAGGGAAAAAAAGCGAAAATCTTCGCGAATCCTTGAAGAATTTGATAGCCAAAGGGCTGCGTGCCCGGCTGGGGCTCGAAAGCATCGTGACCGGTTCTTCCATGATTGCAGGTCGAATTTCTTCCGGGAACCCCGGTGCGCTTGACCGGTCTCGAGAGCAAGTACCCGGAAATCCCCACCGTGAAATCGGGCATGGACAAACTGGTCCAGAAACTGCAGAACCTGCCCATCGAAAAAATTGTCGCGAAACTGGGGGACATCCTGGATAATCTTGATAATATTTTAGGAGATCCTGAAATTAAAGAGATGGTGCACAATTTGAATGGGGCCAGTAAAAAGCTGGATCGGGTGTTGGAAAATACGGACAAACTGGTTCTTGATGCACACGGCGAGCTCAAAGGGCTCACCGGGAATCTCAATAAAAAACTGGATACCTTGTCGGAGGGAATGCAGACAACCATGGCAGACGCACGGAAGTTGATGAAGGGTGCGTCAAAGGATCTGGATGAAGTATCCGCCGACGCGAAAAAACTTCTGGAGGACGTGGATGATCGGGTCAAGCCGGTAATGAAAGAAATGCAGACCACCCTGATTTCCGCGCGGCAAGCGATGGTCCAGGCGGACAAAACACTGGTTACTGTAGATGGTTTTGTAGGTGATCGTTCGGATACGCGGCGCAAACTGAACCGAACATTGGATCAATTTTCGGCGGCAGCCGAATCGCTCAAATCGCTGATGGATTATCTGGAGCGACACCCGGAGGCGTTGCTGAAGGGTAAAGGAGGCGCAAAATGAGGACAGGAAAAAGGTTTCGGAGTGTATATTGTGTTGGGGTACTTCTGCTGGGTGTTCTTGGCGTAATGCTTGGCGGATGTGCCGGCAGCAGTGGACCCTCAACGTTCTATATGCTGCGTTCCATGGAAGGTTCTCGAGAAAGCTTACCGTCCGCGGAGAGCGAAAAGAGCATATCGGTTCTTGTGGGTCCCATTAGCCTGCCCGGCTACCTGGATCGTATTCAGATGGTTACGGTTGCCGGAAAAAACGAAATGGCTCTGGATGAATTCAATCGTTGGGCGGAATCGCTGCGGGACAGCTTTTACAGAGTGTTGCTGGAAGATCTCTCCTCGCTGTTGAAAACCCCCAAGGTGTACGGGTATGATCGAGAGGGAGCGAACGCCGTGGATTATCAGGTTATCATCGATGTCACCCGTTTTGACTGTGTGCCCGGAGAGGAGGCGATTTTGACCGCCTTCTGGACGATAAAAGGCATCGGACGACAGCACCCCTGACATAACGACGTAAATCCGTTTTTCGTGCTCCGGTTTCGGACCCGGCTTTCCCGGGATAGTCGATGCCCAGAATCAAACTTTAACCGCGTTCAGTCGTGAAATTGCCTCGGCATATCGAGTCCTTACGGAAATGATGATTACCTGATCGCCTTCGACATGTACCCCTTGTTCCGAAGGGGAGGCTGATTCGATTAAGAGCATCTTATGAGTGAAAATCTCATCATTGGTTTACTGAGCATGGCGGTTTGTCTGGCAATCCAGTGCGTCATCGTCGGCGCCGCGCTGAGACTCCTTATTGTTTTAGAAAAAAGAGGGGTCGTCAGACTCACACTTATTTGGGTGTCGTCGCTTCTTACCGCGGTTATGCTCATTATGCTGGCTGGAATTCTTATCCAGGTGACCGTCTGGGCCGGATTGTTTTTTGCCTTCGGTGAGTTCAGGGACTTCGCCACGGCGTTTTATCACTCGGTTGTCAACTTCTCGACGTTAGGCTATGGAGACATCGTGATGAGTGAAAAGAGGCGCCTTCTTGGCGCACTGGAAGCGACAAACGGGGTGTTGATGTTTGGCCTTACGACCGGTTTTCTCTATACGATTTTAAGCGGACTGTTGAGACGATACTGGGACGAGCGTGTGGGTCAAGGATGATCCTTTTTTGAGGGGAAACCGCGGATGATTCGGCCTTGTGTGTCAGACAAAATCGATAAGAAATATTTCGCTTCAATTTATCTAATCATGTTTTGAATAACTTTACGGAGGCGCCATGATGAGTCACAAAAAGATAGATATGCCAGGAATTTATTATACCACTTTTTGCTGTTTTATTTTCCTTTGTCTGTTGCAGGTTATCATACCGCAAAGCCGTTCTGGCTGAATTTGAAAAACCGGGAATTCTTAAAGCGCGGTCTTTTCTCCCGCCTGAAGTTCTCAAAGGCGAGCATTATACGGTTGATGACAAGGTACATAACGATGGTTTTCTTAATCACTATAGCGTCAAGTCCTCCTTTGGCAGTTTCCAAGTAACCGGCACCAGTTCTTTGCTGATCCTTGTCCGGGAAATTGAAGCAATTGCCGCAATGAAAAAAATAAAAACGGATGATATAGCCATTGAATCGCTAAAACAGTCCGGCAAAAACACCGTTACCGGGGTAAAAAATCTGGTCAGTGACCCCATGGGAACTTTTGAAAGCGCAGCCTCCGGAGTGGGTAGTTTGTTCAGCCGGGCAGTAGGAACGGTAGGAAAACGTGAGACGACCGGAGCCGAGGACAACAAGGCGGAACAGCTGATTGGTTTTTCCAAGTCCAAGGGCCAGATTGCCAGTAAGTTTGGAGTCAACATGTACTCGCGGAACAAGGTCCTGCAAACCGAACTGGACAGGCTGGCCTGGGCAGACTATTTAGGCGGAATTAGTGTGGGAGTGGCGACAAGTGCCGTACCCGGCGTCGGAGGTTTGGTCTTGACAACCTCCGGTACTGCCCGACTCCTGAACGAAGCGATCAACACGACACCTGCTTCTGAACTCTGGCTGCAAAATAAGAACAAGTTGTTGGGAATGGGTATGAATGAGGATACCATTGAGCTTTTCCTCAACAATCCCCAATTTTCGCCGGCTCTGCAGACAGTGATGGTTGCAGCTCTTGATTCCATGAAGGGTGTGGACAACCGGGAGTTGTACCTGAAAGTCGCCCTTCAGGCGGGTGACCCGGTCATGGCCAGGATCATTACGGAATCGTCTGAGATGACCTGCCGGTTATCACAAGCATATATCCCCTCTTAAGCACCTGACTCCCATAGCCCGATTGGCACGTGCTGAAAAAAAAGATGGCGCACATTCGTTGTGGTTCTACCAAGCGATCATATCATATGGAGTGAAAAGTTGGCCGGTCGACAGGTTCTTTATCTGGAGAGCGAAACTCTCGAAAGGGACGGGAGTAGAGTTCTGGGTCTCGGTGATTTCAGTACAATGGCTCGCGGCAAATTGGAAGAAATGGGCTGGAAATTGCATACAAAAGTGCAAGTCAACTCCTGCCGGCACGGCAATAAACAGGCTTCATTCAGACAAAGCCCGCTTTTCGGCCCGGGAGGCTGAATAAAACTTCCAAAGCGGTATTGGCGCAATGTGATCCAGGCGGTTTCCCTCGGTTTGGAGGTGAATACTGTTTTGAATTTTCGAACCTGAGATATGCGGCTTTTAACGATTCACGAGCGCGATCCAGCCTGTAATTTAAAAGCTTTTTATGAAAGTTCCCGGTTTCCAGTTAACGGTTGACGGTTTTGGCCTGTGCCCCGAAACGGGATGATGCGTGACTATGTAGTCCAATTGCCCGGGAGGGAAAGATGATTTACTTGACACGAAGGATTTGCGTGGCGCTCATGATTAGCGGCGGCTTATTTCTGGATTCGGCGCTTGGTAAGGAAGCAGTTGTGCCGCAGAAGACGTTCACAACCGCGGAGGAGGCCGTGGAGGTCCTTGGCGCGGCTTATGAGAGCGGTTCTAAAAAAACCGTTGCCGGAATACTGGGAGATAAGGGGTTGCGGCTCGTCTCCTCGGGCGATCCGGTCATCGATCGCTATGAGCGCGAATGGTTTCTCTCCCTTTTCAGGGAGGGACACGAGGTGGTCTTTGAAAGTGATGACCGCGCCGTTTTGCAGATCGGCAAGGACGAATACCCTTACCCTATTCCGCTTGTGAAGAATGGTAAGGGGTGGCGATTTGATCCGACCGAAGGACACGAGGATCTGATCAGCCGACGCGTCGGCAAGGCTGAGTTAAGCGCCTTGAACGTGATGGTCGCCTATGTGGATATCCAGGGCGAATACTTCCGCGAGGATCGTAACGGTGATGGCATTCTGGAGTACGCCCGGCGCTTCAGAAGTTCGCCAGGGCAACACGACGGACTTTACTGGGAAGGCAAGCCCGGCGACGCACCCAGCCCCGTCGCGGCATTTGTTGACGTCATGCAAAAGGAAGGCTATGAGCCCGCGGAGAAAGGCAAGATGCGGGTCTACCGCGGTTATTTTTTTAAAATGCTGAAGGCGCAGGGCGCACACGCGCCCGGTGGGGCACGCGAGTATGTGGTGGATGGCAAAATGACCGGCGGCTTTGCGCTGGTAGCCTTTCCGACACGATACGGGATATCCGGGGTGCTGACCTTCGTTGTGAACCAGGAGGGCGTGGTTTACGAGAAGGACCTGGGCCCAAGAACGGTCAAACTCGGAAGCGAGATGACTCTTTTTAACCCTGATAAGAGCTGGACCAGGGGTCAGGAGAAATGAAAGATATGCGAGGAGGAGTGAAATGAAACACGGGATTGTCTCACTGACCGCGGCCTGCAGTTTGTTATTTGCAGCGGTTGCCTTCGGTCAAACAGAGGACAAACAGGCGAAACAGCCTGCCAAGAAACAATATTCCATGGCTGATGTTACCCAGTTAAAATTCACCGGGGACTTTGATGGGATGGTAAAGCGGCGCATCATCCGAATCCTGGTGACCTATTCAAGGACCCATTACTTTGTTGACAAGGCAACGCAGCGGGGACTCACCTATGACATGGGCCGACTTTTCGAGGACAGCGTGAACAAGAAGCTCAAGAACAAAAATGTTCGCGTGCACGTCATGTTCATAGCCGTGCCCCATGATGAACTCATTCCGGCCCTGGTGGAAGGCAGGGGAGATATGGCCGTCGCCAATCTGACGATCACTCCGGAGCGTCTGAAGCAGGTGGACTTCACCAATCCGACGAGAAGGGACGTCCGCGAGATCGTGGTCACCGGACCCGGGGCCGAGCCGATCTCCACCGCGCAGGACCTTTCGGGGAAGGAGGTCTATATCCGGAAAACGGCGAGCTACTACGAAAGCATTCAGAAACTCAATGCCGAGCTGACGAAGGAAGGCAAGGCGCCGGTGAAAGTAAGACTCGCGCCGCCGGAGCTGGAGGATGAAGACATTCTGGAGATGGTAAACGCGGGTCTTGTGAAGAACACGATTGTGGACAACCACATTGCCGAGTTCTGGAAGCAGATCTTCACGAAGATTGACCTGCATCCGGAAGCGGCTGTCCGGACCGATGGGGAACTCGGGGTAATGATCCGCAAGAACAGCCCGAAGATCAAAGCAGAGCTTGACGAGTTCTTCGCCCATTATCCCGAGGGCTCCAAGGCGCGCAATGTAATGCTGCAGAAGTATCTGAAAAATACGAAGCTTGTGAAGAGCGCCACCTCAAAGGAAGATCTCGCCAAGTTTGAAGCCACGATCGACTTCTTCCGGAAGTACGGGGACAAATACGACCTGGATTACCTGCTCGTGATGGCGCAGGGGTACCAGGAGTCGGGGCTCAACCAGAATGCGCGAAATCCTTCCGGCGCCGTCGGCGTGATGCAGGTGCTTCCGAGCACGGGCAAGGATATGGGGATTGGAGACGTTACCAAAATCGAACCCAACATTCACGCCGGCGTGAAGTACATCCGTTTTATGATGAAACAGTTTTACGCCAATGAGCCCATGGATCCGCTGAACAAGGGGCTGTTCACCTTTGCCTCGTATAATGCGGGACCCGGGCGGATCTCTCAGCTTCGCAAACTGGCTGCCAAGCGCGGTCTCGATCCCAACAGGTGGTTCAATAATGTGGAGGTTATTGCCGCGGAAAAGATCGGGCGTGAAACGGTGCAATACGTGAGCAACATTTACAAGTATTACCTTGCCTACAAGATGATCATGGAACAGAGCGAAGAGCGGGCGAAAGTCAAGGAGAAGGAAAAAAAGGAATCGGTGCGGTAAAGGGATTTTGAGAGGAGGGATGCCCGGGAATAAAAGCATGCATTGGATAATCGTGGTGGAAACGATAAAAACAATCAAAACAACCCATTGAAGAAGGAGAAAAAGAAATGAAGAAAAGAAATCTGGCAACGCTGGTTCTGGCAATTGCGGCAGTGATGATGGTATTTACCGTTTCTCCGGTTTTGTCGCAGGATAAGCAGGCGGACAACATGAAAATCCTGCTTGACAAAATCAAGGCTGACAAGAAGCTGGTTGTAGCGGCGAACATGGGCCTGACTGAAGCTGAGGCGAAAGGCTTCTGGCCGGTGTATGAAGCCTATCAAAAAGATTTGATGGCCATCAATAAGCGAATCGGCGGGCTCATCGACAGCTACGCCACTGACTATCAATCCAATACCCTTACCAACGAGAAGGCGAAGAAACTCACGACCGAATTTGTGGCTATTCAAAAGGCCGAAGCGAATCTTTCGGCATCCTATGTTCCGAAACTGAGCAAGGTGCTTTCCGCCAAGCAAGTCCTTCGTTATCTGCAGATCGAGAACAAAATCCGCGCCGCGGTGAAATATGAACTTGCAACAGCGATCCCGCTGGTTGACTGAGGCAGTTATGTTCTGGGGGCGAGAGCCGATAGAGAGGATTACGGAACTCGCCCACGTTTTCTTTTATGGCCCCCAGTGGCAAAAAATCGTTGGCGGAAAGGGAGTAAGAATCCCTTTCCGCGAACGATTGGAGATTTGACTATGTGGAAATTTCTCGTCGTTTTGTTTTGTTTCATGTTCCCGTTGCCGGCCTTTGCTCAAAAAGCGAAAACCATCGACGAACTTGCCGCGATGCTTGATTCTTCGCGCTGTAAGGAATGCCATGATGTGATTTATGAGCAGTGGGAAAAGTCGCAACACGCCCGTCCCTTGATGGGCATTCGCGGTACGCTGAATATGACATTGCTTGCTACGGCTGGAGCAACGCCTTTCTCGCCGGCTGATCCGAAGCAGGCAACCATGAAGACCTATCCCTGTTTCAAGTGCCACCTGCCGCAGGCCGTTGACTATGCGGAAGATTCGGTGGCTGTTGAGATCACGGAGGCAATCATTGCGCAGGACAGGGCCAAGATCGCAAAGCTTCAGATCACTTGCATCGTCTGCCACAACGAAAAGGCGATCATCCATAAATTAGAGGAAGGCAGGCCGGATTCAAAAACACTTTACAGCACCCATGAAGTGGATTCCCATGAAGATCCGGTGTTCGAGAAAGTGAAGAAGAGCGCTGTCATGAAACGGTCCCTCATGTGCGGCCAGTGTCACGGCCTGGGGCCGAACCTTGAGTTCGAAAATCCGATTCAGTGCGCAAATCTCTACGGCAGCTACCTCCATGCCTATATTCCCGCGGGCGGTTCCCAGACTTGCCAGGAATGCCATATGAAGCCCATTGACGGCGTGGCGGATCATCTGATGGCGCCGAACTGGGATGACATCCCTCAGACAACAAAGCTCCTGCGGAAAGCGCTCTCATTGGATGTGCAGACCCTTGGCTATGAGTGGCTTGAAAAGGCCAAAACATATGTTCCCAAGGTCATTGTTAACACGAGGGTCGCCTCAACCGCCGGACACCGAATCCCAGACGGCTGACCGTCCCATAATAGAGTGGTCCTGGAAGTGACCGCAAAGACACCGGACGGAAAAGTAATCGGTACGCAGACCCGACATTATCACCCTCAGGCAACGAACGAAAAGAGTTCCAAGATGCTCTACGGGGCGCAGATAAAGGTTGCGAATATTCGCGATACCAGTATCCAGCCCTATCAGACAAAGGCCGACTCCTTCGAATTCGTCCTTCCCGAGGGAGTCAGGTCAGTGAACATTACCGTTGATCTCAGTTACTATTTAGGCAGCTCGGAGCCAGACCAGCGGTATGATCTTCACAAAATCACTAAAAAAGTTACCCTTGACCGGTAGATCCTTGGCATTACCTGCATGAAAAAAGATTTCAATGAAGCGTAAGAGTTTGCCATAAACTCCCACGCAAAACGAATCACAAATCTTATGTAAGAAGGGGGAGCGGCATGAATAGGATGGAAGCCGAGCTTCAAAAATTTAGAGAAGCGAGTGATATGGTCAACCTCTACGGTCCGACTGTCGTACGGGCGCTCATTATTCTGCTGGTCGGCCTGCTGCTTGCAAAGTTGTTTCTGAAGTACTCGAAACCGATCCTTCGAAGAATGAATATGAAAGAGGCCACTCTTTCGGTAGTGACGACAGTCATCTTCATCGTGATCATCACCTTTTCCGTGGCCATGGCCGCTCAATTCCTGGGGCTGAAGGCCACTGTGATCGTTCGGGTTCTCACAGCCATTTCCTTAGCGATCATCGGCATTGTGGTCCTGTTCAGACCGCTCATCCCCACCCTCCCGTTCAAGGTCGGAAATACCATCAAGACCGGTAATCTTCTGGGGAAGGTGGAGAGTACCACTCTTATGAACACGCGCATCCGGACCTTTGACGGCAAGACCGTATTCGTTCCCCACAGCAAGGTGCTCAATGATTACGTGATCAACTATCATCTCATACCCAACCGGCAGATCAGGATCGACTTCCCCATCGGGTATAAGCAGGACCTCCTCAAGGCCAAGGCGGTTCTGTCGGAGATACTGGCCCAGGACCCTCGCATACTCAAGAACCCTCCCGCCAGGGTGTTTGTCATCGACCTGACCCTGGAAGGGGTGCAATTGGCCGCCTGGTCCTGGGTCAAGAACATCGACTACTGGCGCACCCGTTGCGACCTGCTCGAAAAGATTAAACTTCGTTTCGACCATGAAGGGATCATTTTTGCCATGCCGAGACGGCTCATTCATGTTCAGGGAACCTCGGAGGGCAGCGACAGAGGCGGAGATTCTGGTTGATTAAGTAGAGGAATAAAAGGGGATCAGAAAATGGATTTGAAAGAAGCAATGCAGATGATAGGCGCCGGCTGGATTCAGAGACCGAAAGGATTCCGTGTCCGCTTCGAGCGACGGCAGGGGGATCAATGGATTCCGGATTTCTTCCCCTCGGAGGGGGAGTCGCTCTTCAACTCAGACGTCATGGCGTGGGAACTGGCAAGGCGTTTTGCCGAAGCCACCGGGAAAATGACGACTGAAGAATCTGAAGGAGATATTTCCAACATCACCGTAGTGGACCACACCGGCACTCCGGTTAAGTTCTATGGCACGGATGCGATCCGTGTGCTTAATCCGAGGGCCAAGGCTCAATGCCCGTGAATGAATGCCAATCATTCAACAGGGTGCTTTCTGGATGTAAACGATGCCTTCACAAATATTACGGGTTATCAGCGAGATGAAGTATTGGGACGTACCTCGGTTGAAATAGGTTTATGGTTTGACCCGGAAGAAAGGGTCAAGTTCATCAAGCTTGCTCAGCAGCACGGAGGCTTCCATGAAGAGGAAGTGAAGTTCCGGAGAAAGAATGGCGAGCCCCTATTCGGAATTTGGTCCGCGGAAAAGATCGAAATAGGTGGTAAGGCCTGCCTGATCAGCGTGCTTATAGACGTTACGGAACGAAGGAAAACTCAAGAGGCTCTACGGCAAGAAAGAGACAAACTGCGGACTGCCCTTTCTGAAATTAAAACCCTGAGCGGATTGGTTCCCATCTGTTCCAATTGCAAAAAAATACGAGACGACCAGGGATACTGGAACCAGATTGAGAAATATATCGGCGAACATTCCAATGCCCAATTCTCTCATGGGATCTGTCCGGAATGCGCTAAAAAACTTTATCCGGAATTTGACCTTTATGATGATAAAGGCAAGCTCTTTTAGTTTAATGGACGAGCTTTCAGGAATGACTTTTTGCCGGAAGAATGGCAGGCGGACAGAACTTGTATGCCTTCCGCATGTAACTGTAGGAAGCTGCCATACGCCATTTCCAGCCTTTATGAAAACGAACGATGCGACGGAAAATATTCGATAGTTTGTATGTTTCCCGAACTGCCCAGAAGTAGCCCTGCAGCAACTCTCTCGACGTCATATTCTTGGGTTGAATGACTGAATGGCACACGTCGTAATGTGCCCAATCGCGATCAATAATACGGCCTTCTTCTTCCATCCTCTGATAGAGTTTGGTTCCTGGAAAGGGGGTCAGGATATTATAAAGAGGGATGTCAATCTTCGCAGCGTTCACAAAGTCGACAGTCCTTTTGAATACGCTCATGTCATCCCCATCCATGCCAAAGATGAAACTGCCCATGATTGTGATTCCGCGCCTGTGCATTTCCAGGACTCCTTCGGCATATTTGTCGGGTTTGTTAAAACGTTTGCGCATGGAATTCAGGGTGTCGGCGGTTATGCTTTCGAACCCGATAAAAGCATAGCGGCCTCCCGCGGCCTGGTAAAGATCCATAAGCTCAGGGTCTGTGGTAATCGTGAACGATGTCTGCGCGCCCCAGGTGATGTTAAGAGGAATGAGTGCCTTTAACAGAGTTTTGGCGTAGGCCGGATCACCGACCAGATTATCGTCCAGAAACATCCAGAGATTGTCGGGTCTGGTCTTGATTTCGTCAACAACTTCCTCCACGGGACGGATACGGTAACTGCGTCCGAAAAACTTTGTAACCGTACAGAATTCGCAATTGAAGGGGCAGCCGCGGGTAGCCTGAATAGTGGATGGAACCGAGTACATCCCCAGATTCAGCAAATCGCGGCGGGGGATAGCCATGTCACACATTTGTATGGGTTCGCTGTTTTTATATATCTTCTGTTTTGCGCCTCCATTGCCGATTTCCTTCAGGATCTGTTGCCAAAGTCCTTCGGCTTCGCCCACCACAACGAGATCGGCGTGCCGCAGAGCCTCCTCGGGCAGTGCTGAAGCATGGTAACCGCCAATGACAACGGTTTTGCCTTTTTTCCGAAATAGATCGGCCATAAGGTAGACATGCGGGATTTCGCAGGTCATCCCCGTGAACCCCACAAGATCCCAATTCTCATTGTAATCAGGTTCACTGAGGCGGGCGTCATGGATGTACACCTCATGCTCGTCGGGGTTGAGGGCTGCCAGGGTTGTAAGGGTAACCCTGGCAAAACCTGCCTTGCCGCTTTTCGAAATCTGGCCCATGAAGCCACTGGATTTTGGTTGAACGAGTAGTATTTTCATAAAAGTTTGCTGATTTGCCTCCATGCATTAATAATTTCGGTACACGACCCGGTTTCCAAACCGGAAATGGGGGTACTCTCTTGCAGGTGATCGGAGAGAAAATGGCCGGTTATGGATAGAAAAAAAGAAGGCTTTGAAGGAAATGGGAAACCCCAAACGGAAATCCGAGGAAAATTTGACAAGACCTTGCTTTCTTCAGTAAGAATTATAGGGAAAGGCCTCTTGCGGGTCAAGAACAAACTGGCTGCAACAGATATGGCATCAGGCGGTCCCCGTTTGACGGACTATCCTGGGATTTAAACGGGTACTGCGGCTTAGCCTGGGCCCTGCTGGGCAATCCCGCGCAATCACGGATTATCGTCTTACCAATTATAAATTGGTAAGACGTTTTTATTTATCGTTGACAATGTTGAATGAGTATGATAGACAATGGCAACGTCAAGCAGTCTCTCAGATAGTGACGAGGACAGGGAGGGAATTATGGCTGTTCTAATAACCGCATCCAGCCGGGGTCAGATCGTTATCCCAAAGGAAATAAGGAAGAATTTGAAGATTGTTCCCGGGAAGAAGCTCTCCATAAAGGAAGAATCGGGCCATATTCTCATTACGCCGTTGCCCGACGATCCGGTAGAGGCTTTCTGCGGAATATTTAAAGAAGGGCCTTCTTTAACTGAGGCGCTCTTGGATCAACGGAAGGAGGACGAGTTGCTTGAAACAGAAAAGGCTTCTTGACAGCTATGCTCTCCTCGCTTATCTGAACAAAGAAAAAAGCTTCCAGAGGGTTCAGGCATGCCTTTCTGAGGTACAGAATTCAGGGGAACCCCTCCTGATGAATGAAATCAATGTCGGGGAAACATTCTATATCCTCTACCGCAGCCGGGGTCAGGAGAAAGCCGCTTTTTTCCTGGATACGATTCTTCCTGGTTTGCCCATAATGGTATTGCCGAACAGCTTTGACGATGTCATAAGCGCAGCGCGAATCAAGGCACAATACTCTCTCTCCCTGGCGGACTGTTTTGCAGCGGCCACTGCCCGGCGGGAAAATGCGGTTGTATTGACCGGGGACCCGGAATTTAAACAGATCGAACACCTGGTAACCATTGAATGGCTGTAAGATAGTGTCCATCCAGTAATGTGATTGTGGACACTGCGGGTTTCCAATCCAGAAATGCGCAATTTTTCGCAAGGTCAAGGAGAACAAGGGGTTGCGAGGAGACGTACGACTGTACGTCGCACAAGGAACCCCGCAGTTTGACGCCGAGATTGCGGAAAAGGGCCATTTATGGATGGAAACAAGATAACAGATCTACACCGTTTTTGGTTGCATGCAACACGCCTGATATTTTACGCGGGCGTCCAGCACGCCCTGCGCCGCGGTTTCAATGGCCGAACGCTGCCTGTCGGTCGGTTCCGGCCAGGGGAAGTTTAAGAAATAGTTTTCAGTGCGTTGAACTTCATCGGGCTTTTTTGAAGGCTTTCAATTGATCGGCGTCGAAGAGAATATTTCGGCCCATTCTTTGGAAAGGAATTTTTTCCGCTTTTACCCATCGCCTCAATGTAATTTCTGATATTTCCAGGTATTCAGCCGCTTCCCTCACAGTGAAGAGTGCACTCCGAATGTCGTCAAACACCGCTTCCTTACGGTATCGGTCTTTTGTAAACCCTTGCCGGGCAATGACGGCGAAGAGCTTTTCTCTCTCTTTTACGGGCATTTCGATCATGTCCTCAATTGCTGTATCTCTTCCATAAAGCCTCGGTAGCAGAGAAAGCTTTATTTTGCCGAGGTGTTTGAATTTCGCTTGATGGGAGGAAAGAAAATCAATTGGTCCGCTGCCCCCCTTTACAAAAGGGGCGTAGGATCTACCCTCTCTCTTCCTTCGTTTTTCCATTCTGCTTATAGGGGAGCTTTATCTGATTGACCATTGTAAGGGCCTCAAATTCATGGTCTTTATGGACCAGCGTGGCATGGTGAACGAAGGCGTAGGCTGCAATGATGGCATCCGCCAGGGATATCCGATGTCGGGCCTTGAATTCGCCCCCTTTCAGAAGGACCGGCTCGGTCAGTTCCGAGACATGTGTGGCCCGTATGCTCTTCAGCGTGGCATACCGCAATTCCGCTATTTCCATGCCACGATACTGGATGCTTTTGTAATAGGTTTCAAAGAGAACCAGTGCGGGCAGCAAGATTTTTCTGGTCCGCAGGATATCTTCGACCAGGTCGGCCCCTTCCTCGCCGTCCATCAGGGTAAGAACAGCGGATGTGTCAGGCAGATAGAGATCCGTTTTCACGTTCTGCGTCCTCCTTTCTGTCTTTCAGGAGGCTTGCGGAAAGGTTTTCCCCCTTTGAACAGCCTCGCAGAGCCGCAACAGGGTCTTGCGGGATGGGGATCAGTTTGATAACCGTTCCGGTGTCAATCCAGACCACTCGTGTGCCGGATGTGATGCCATATTTCTTTCTCAGTGACACAGGGACGACCACCTGTCCCTTTTTGGTTATAACAGATTCCATTATTTCCTCCTTTTGCTGATACATTCCTACTTTTATTGATAATAGAGGATAAAATGGTTTTTGTCAACCAAGGCATTGCCGAACTGGAATCCCGCAAGACAGACCCGAAAAGACCGATTCGTTTCACGGAAAACCTGTGTCCCAATTCCTCCTTGTGTTTGCTTAATGGTCATATTCATAAATATGATGACGTATTATTGACATAAATCTTATGCTCATCTGGATAAGACAGTAGTACCGGATGCTGGTATGAAGACCTCCTTGGGCTCCATCCCGATTTGATTGCCGGAAGGATCAATTCGATCAGGCTGCTCCAAAACCCATTGAAGCCCCTTTTCCCCCAACATGGCGCAGGATTCTTTCGGTAATCCGCTTGAGGGAAAATATACCGTCCAGGCCTTGGACGGGTTTTGGATGTTTCCCGTTCGTTGAGAAAAATAGTCCTTTTCATCCCTCTCCGCTTTATCAATCTGCTTTGAATACTATAGTCTGTAGATTTGCAGCCTCCATTTCGGCTAAGTATCTGTGCATGAAAGAGGACTATAAAAAACCAAATCGCTTGGATTCCACCGAAATATCCTTTGGCCGCGTTCTGAAACGTCTCCGCCAGAAGCAAGGTTTGTCGCAGGAGGAACTCGGCTTTCGCAGTGGATATCACCGCACCTACATCAGCCTTCTGGAACGAGGACTGAAGAGCCCCTCTCTAAACACCATTTTTGAAATGGCAAAAGCCTTGAAGATAAGCCCGTCCGACCTGATTTTTAAGGTGGAGCAAGACCATTCCAAGATAGCCGCGGGCAACAACCATTCCGTATCCGAGGATGCCGATGAAAGTTGTTGAAACCCATGACGTGTTATCGGTTGGCCGATTTCCCTACTCACCGGAGTGGCATACTTCGTGTGCTCAGGTTGAGGAAGCCATCCTGATAACAGACTGGCCACACGGCTCCGGAAAATTTACGATCTATCCGGAGAGCGGAAAGAAAAGAGGAAAAGGCAACGGTGTCGTTCCTATAAAGAAGCCGTGTCTGCAGCGACTCAACCAGTTGAATTGGGTTACTGAAAAACTGCCGCCTCTGCCTGTCGGCGTTATCAACCCGGGGGATCTGGATGCAATCTACAGATGTGAGGAAGGTTTCATCGGTTTTGAGTGGGAAACAGGCAACATCTCTTCAAGTCACAGGGCTATCAATAAACTGCTCCTGACCATGCAATTAGGGGGACTTATAGGTGGTTTTCTTGTTGTGCCAAGCGATAATCTGAAGGTCTATTTAACGGACAGAATCGGCAACATCGGTGAACTCAGACCATACTTGCCGCTTTGGCGTTCGATTCGCATTAAGGAAGGCGCCTTGCGGATAGTGGTGGTTGAACACGATGCTACAAGCCTCGAAGTTCCAAGGATTCCAAAGGGCACAGACGGAAGAGCCCTTCAATAAGATGATCAGGTCTTTTGAAACATCAGGATGTACTCGCGGCGCATCGTATTGGAAATGCCTGTAATGGGTCTGCTCATCTTCTTTATAAGTCTGAGCCCGTGCGTTTCTCCAAATTCCGTCAGTGTTTCGTGAAGCCCTTTAACCTTGTTCGGAGCGATATTCAGGGCTTTTGCCAACTGGTTGTTATTGGTCCCGACGACGATTGTACACAAGCGACTCGGCCGTAAAACCCTTGAGCATTCAGAAATGACTTTATCCATATCCTTCTGGTATATTTCGTACTTTTCCAATATCTTCTTGCCTTGAAGACCCACCATCTTCTCTCTTAGCTTTTGGATGTCTGCGCCAAGGAAGTTGAGATGGAAAGCATCGTTGGCTAAATAGTCTATGGCAAAACTGTAGGGTGGAGAGAAAACAATGCCATCCACGCTCCCCTCTTCCAGAGGAAGCGCCCTGGCATCTCCCTCCAGCGCCTTTGCATCGGCCAAATCCGTTTCGATCCCCAAAATGACCTGCTGGATTTTTTCAGCCACAAAAAGATATCGTTCAAGAATGGCTTTGAACTGATCTATCTGGGATATTCTGGCACTCCTTTCGGAATACCCAGCGCTGTCCAGGTAGGCCAGCAAGAGAAAATCGTAAGTCTCTGAGGTTTCCTGCTGTCTGGTGGAAAGTTGGGTCCCTTCCGCCATCTTTCCATATTGCCCGGCAGGGTCCATTACCGAGGTAAACTCTCCCACATCCCTATAGGCTCTCGCTTTGGATCCAGGGATAGCTTTGCCCACTCTTTCCTGAAAATAGGCAAACACCTCCTTATAGTTCTGAAGGGCGCTCTCGGCCCGGCTTAAGGACATGGTCAAGGCCCGTATCTTTGTGTGGGACATGAATCGGCAAAAGGGACTCGCATCAACGCCGATGGATTTTATACCCATAAGGCATGCTTCCACCAGCACGGTCCCCGACCCCATCATCGGGTCAAGAACCGTATCCCCAGGCTTCAGTCCCATAATATTCAACAATCCCTTGATCATCTGAGGGTGAAACTTGCCGCGATAAGGAAAGAGCCCATGGGTCCCGTAACCTGTTCTGAAAAGATTCTTTTCAAAAAAGGATTTGAGCCTTGAGGAAGAATGATCCGGCAACTTCAAGGATTCACCTGTGCACATGAGAAAATGACGGGTATATAAATCGCCCACACGGGCAAAATAGGCACCGTTTCTGACAAGCTCGCCATCTGAAAGAAGTGCATTTTCATGGAAAGCGATTTCCAGTTCGTAGACATCATCCAGATTGGGGATCAATTCCCGGTAGGCGGGAAACAAGTGCCGCCCCAGATCTTCCGACAGCATTTTTACGGCATCATCGGGTGAACCCATGCTCTTTGTTCCTTCTACCCTTCTACATGATCTTCGGATTTGTGAGGGCTTAAGTCCCCATTCTGCAACCGCTCCATAATCACATCGCAGCTCTCTATATCAATGCCGATCCACCTGCGGTTCAGCCTTTCGCAAGTGTCATACGTTGTGCCGCTCCCTCCAAAAGGATCCAGAACCAAATCGTTCTTTTTTGTAGTCATATGAACCACCCGCTCCAAAAGCTTTGTCGACAACTGATTTGCGGATCGTTTTCGGCTTTTGAACTTCCAGTGGCGGACCGGTTGAATATCACTCCAGACATCCGTCAGATTAACTCCTTTGGGGTTCATCGCGCCCCTGTGCCCTCCATAATCCTTAATTTCACCACCGCAGTGGCGGCAGAGCTCGATGGGCGTTCGAATCTTCCTGAAGACCTTTGGTTTTCCCTTGGTATAATACAAGAGACTGTAATGCGATGGATACAATCTGCCCGGAATAGGGAGGGAGAGTTTGATATTCACCGCGATCCAGTGCCTGAAAGTCATCCCGATTTCGTTGAGGTAAGCACCCAGAATAATATTCCACTTCGGCAGGTTATATATGAAAATCGCTCCGCCCGGCTTCAGTACCCTTGCGCAATGCTGCAGCCAAGCCTTACACCAATCCACATAATCAGTCTCCGAACGAGCATCATTCACCTGAGATCCGTATTCTTTTTTTAAGTTGAATGGTGGGTCGGCAAAGACGGTATCGACACTCTCATCGCGAATGCAGGGAAGAATATCAAGACAGTCCCCTTCATACAAACTCCCCAGATCTGTGGCATAGATCAGAAATTTTTCAGCATCGACTCCAACGGCCTCGTGAGAGGCCGATCCATCCTGCTTGTCTTTTAAAGTCAACCTCATAAAGACTGCGTCTCCAGTTTGAGTTAAATGGGTTCTATAATTGGGTCATGTTTCGCGGCGGTCAGTTTTAGGCAAAGAATGTATAGGAAAAAGCGGTTTGTGGCAAGGATAGAATCGGTTTTAAAAGTGGAGGCGCCGATAGCCACGCCCTTCGTTGTACTTTTTTGAGGAGGAGCGCAGAGCCGCAACAGGGTCTTGCGGGATGGGGATCAGTTTGATAACCGTTCCAGTGTCAATCCAGACCACTCGTGTGCCGGATGTGATGCCATATTTCTTTCTCAGTGACACAGGGACGACCACCTGTCCTTTTTTGGTTATAACAGATTCCATGCTTTCCTCCTTTTACTGATGTATTCCTACTTTTTTTGATAATAGAGGATAAAATGGTTTTTGTCAACCAAGGCATTGCCGCCCTGGAATCCGGCAAGACAGACCCGAAAAGGCCGATTCGTTTTACGGAAAACCTGTGACCCAATCCCGGGGTAAAAACCGACCGTCACCAGATTTTGTCGTTTGCTGATTTGGAGTGAATGTGTTAAAAAATCCGCATGCTTCGAAAAGCAAGGACGGATGCCGCAGGTACGCCTATCGTGTGATCGGGTGTGGAATCGCCTGGAAAAGAAACTTTTTTGGCGATGTGGACCTGAACGATTTCCGGATCGGCTTGTGACTGTTTGTTGTGCGACCGAGACTACGTAAGGGAAACTCGGATGGATAAGTCACCTCCCCTTGGGGAAAAGGACAGCATTCTTACCGTAGAGGACGATCTGTCGGCACAGCAGACCGTGGAGGCGACTGTTGAGGAATCCCTCAGGAAACAAAATGCAGACCTGACGAGAGCAACCGTAGAGATGGCTGCGTCGGAGGAAAGGCTCAAAGAACGGTTGAAGTTCGAGACGCTGCTGGCTGAACTTTCCGCGCACTTTGTCAACCTGCCCGCCGACCAAATAGACAGCGAAATCGAAGACGCCCAGCGCCGCATTTGTAAATTGCTCGATCTTGACCGCGCATCGCTTTGGCAGATACAAGAGAACGAATCCGGTATGATGCAGCTGACACACTTATATCAACCACTGGAAATCGAGCCGCCTGCCGAACTGATGAAGGGAGAAGATTTTTTCCCGTGGACATTGGGCAAGCTCCTGGCCGGAAAGACGGTTTCAATTGAGAAAATGACCGATCTCCCGCCGGAAGCGGGCCGGGATCTGGAGAATTACCATTTGTACGGGTCCAAGTCTGCCTTGGTGGTTCCATTATCCGTCGGAGGAGGGAAGGTATTTGGCGCGCAAACCTTTGCCGTCACAGGCACGGAGAAGAAATGGCCGGAGACGATCGTAAAGGGATTCCAACTGATTGTAGAGGTGTTCGCTAATGCGCTGGCGCGCAGGGAGGCCGAAACGGCTTTACGGGAAAACGAGGCCAGGCTCCGTATGGCGACGAATGCCGCGGGAACCGGCCTTTGGACAATGGAGATTGAAACCGGTGCGGTCTGGTGTTCGGAAAAAGCCCGGGAGTTATTGCATTTCACCCCGGATGAAGTGCTGAATTACGAAAGATTCTTCGAAGTCATTCATCCTGAAGATCGTGATCAGGTCCATCGGGCGGTGCAGCAAGCAATCCATTCCGCGGAGAACCTCCGGTGCGAATACCGGATCATCTTTCCCGATGGGAGAATCCGTTGGATAGTCGCTCGCGGACATCTCGAAACAGCCGATAATACGAAGCGTTTGATGGGCGTATCCCTTGACGTCACCGAACGTAAAAGAATGGAGACGCAGCTGGAGGAAAGACTCCGGGAGATTGAGGGTCTCAAACAACGGCTCGAGCAGGAAAATCTTTACCTGAAGGAGGAAGTCAAACTCCTGGTTGTGCATAAGGACATCGTGGGGCAAAGCGTTGCCGATGAAGGAAGGTCCTGAGCAAGGTGGAAAAGGTCGCCGGGATAGACTCCACGGTTTTGCTCCTGGGGGAAACCGGAACGGGAAAAGAACTTCTGGCCAGGGCCATCCATGACATGAGTCTGCGGAAAGACCGGCCGCTGATAACGGTTAACTGTGCTTCCCTTTCTCCCATGCTGATTGAAAACGAGCTGTTCGGACGCGAGAAAGGGGCTTACACGGGCGCCATAACCAAGATGACCGGTCGATTCGAAATTGCCGACGGCTCCACGCTCTTTCTTGATGAGATCGGAGAGACTTCCTCATGATTTGCAGCACAAGCTGCTCCGGGTCCTTGAGGAAGGCAGCTTCGAGAGGTTGGGTTCGACAAAGTCCCGTCATGTCGATGTTCGCATCATTGCCGCCACCAACCGGGACATTGAGCAGGAAGTAAAGAGCGGCAAATTCAGGCCGGACCTCTTCTACCGGCTGAATGTGTTTCCCATTGTGATTCCACCCCTCCGTGAGCGATCTGAAGATATTCCTCTCCTGGTCTGGACGTTTGTCAGAGAATTTCAGAAAAAGATGGGAAAAGAGATAGAAAGCATTCCCAAGAGGGCCATGCAAAGCCTGCAATCCTATTCCTGGCCGGGAAACGTAAGAGAGCTAAGAAATGTGATCGAACACGCCATGATTTTGAGCCAGGGTAAAAACCTGGATGTTCACCTGCCTGATCGTCCATCCTCTAAAAGAGACGATAGCGGTAACCTCGAAGATATGGAGCGCAGGCATATCGTGGACGTGCTTGAGAAGACCGGCTGGCGCGTCGCCGGACAGGGCGGCGCCGCGGAAATTCTTGGTCTTAAGAGAACAACCCTTCAGACGAAAATGAAGAAATTGGGGATCAATCATCCTATCAAACCCATGCCGGAATAACGGCTTTGTGCCTGTATATCGGCACGAAGGCTTGCCCATATCATTTCCCTTCACGCCTTTCTTTTGTAATACTCCTTTTAAAACAACAACTTAACAATAGCGATGCCTTTTCGATTCTTACGTGGCATGTAATTCGCATTCTTCATTCGGTGACACGGAAAGCAGACGTTCATAATTTCTCGATAAGGCACGGCGCTTTTTTGCGCACACAAGAAGCGACCTCGATCCGTTGGCTTTGTCGAGGAAATGGAAAAACAGATGATTCTTTCAACCATAAGGATGATGGTACCCTCCAAAAAGCGTCGTGACGCATTGGGAGTTCTCAAATCGTTAACTCGCGCAATGGAAAAACCATCCTGGCTGTCTCAGTTGCCGTCTCTACTCGGACCTACAGGAAAAAAACGTGATTATGCTCGAAGAAATTTGGAGGACGGAGGAAGATCTGAACCGGCATATTCGTTCAGACGAATACCTCAATCTGCTCCTGGTTGTGGATATGGCACTCAAACAGCCCGAGATCAGGTTCGACATTATCTCGAGGTCGATGGGTATGGAGGCCATCGAAAAGGCAAGAAGCGTCACCGCAGGGCGTAAAGGCCCCTGGATCACGGTAATGGGATAAGGGAACGGCAAAAAACATGAAGAAGGAGGAACTTACATATGGCTAAGCCAAAATCAAAAAAGAGTACCCAGTCAGAGGATAGTAAAACAGCTCAAAAAAAGTTGATCGAAGGGGCGGGGGAAATTTCCGGGAAGGTCGCAGCCAAGGCCACCGCCGCAAAAGGCAGGGCGGCCCGAAAAACGGTTCAACGGGACATTGCCGCCGAGGCCCCTGAAAGCCAGCGGCGCCGGACGTAGATAGTTCTCAAGCGCCGGAAGAGGTGGAACAAGATTGCGGATCTGGTCGCCGCAAGGCTCGGCCAAACAAGCGACCTCGTCCAAGAGACGCTGGCGAAGCAGGTAGACAAAATAGTGGATCTGGTCGTTTCAAAGCTTGGCCAAACGAGCAACCTGGCTCAACAAACGCTCGAAAAGCAGGTTGAGAAGATCGCCGCTCTGGTTAACGCACAAACAAATACAGAAAGGAGCAAAGTTATGACTACTTTAGACGTCATGGGAGAACTCAAATCGCAGGAAGGACTGGATAAGCTTGTCGAAATGGTCGCCGCCAAACTCTCACAGAGCGCAGGTGGATCGGTTCAGCAAAAAGCGCAACCGCGCTCCTGCCGCCGACAAGGCCGCCACGCAAATTTCACACGGCGCCGTTGAATTGGAAAGAGGTGTGGTACACCAATTGTCCGCTTATCTCCGCAAGCAATATCGACCAGGAGCTGGGTTGGGCCAGGGAGGAGTTCAAGAAGATCGGCGTGGACTACGCCTACTTCCGCTCCACCCGCGAAAACGACTGGTACCCGCACTACATTCACAACCTGGACAACCTCATCCGCTTCGGCGGTCTGTTCCCGCCCATCCATGTTCACGCGGACATCCGCCGGACCCGGCTCCTGGGGTGACGCAGGTGTACGAAGGTGGCTGCATGATGGTGCGCGCCAAGGATGACATCTACCGGATGGGCGAGCTGAAAGGCAAGAAGATCGGCCTCTCGAAGAGCCTGAACACCATCAAGAACGACTGGTGGCGCATCCAGGAGCATCAGGGCATCGAGTTGATGCTTCGGATCAACGGCATGACCATGGACGACGTGGAGATCGTGGAGTTCCCCTACCCGGATGACTGGTACGACGATCCGAAGATGCTGGACCCCCATTGATAACGCATCGGAATTGTGGCTCAAGCGTGACCACAAGCACGACCTGGCGTTCCGCCCGCTGGAGACGGCGCTGCTGGAAGGCAAAGTTGATGCGATCTATACCCAGAGCAAACCCTTCCAGCACGTCCAGGAGGAAACCGGCGAGTTCAAGGCCATCGAGGACCTGTCCAGGTATTCGGACTGGACCCTGCAAGTATGCCAATGCCCCCGCCGCCATCACCTGCACCGCTGAGATGGCCGAGCAGCATCCCGAGCTGGTGGTCACCTAGTTGAAGGGCCATGATCAAGGTGGGACGCTGGGGCAACGAGCACAAACACGCCGCGGCGTCAATCCTTGACAAGCAGACGTTCTACCTGGATGTGGAAGATACCTACCGGGGCATCAAGGAGGTCGACATTGTGCCCAACCTGTCGCCCCAGAACCTGAACGCCGTGGAGATCGGGAAGGACTTCATGGTGAGCCACGGCTACATCAAGAACGACTTTGATGTGCATGAGTGGGCGGCGCCCGAATTCCTGGAGCAGGCTGCCAAGGAACTGGTCGAGGCACAATGGCAAAAGGTCACCGGGGATAAGCTTCCCGAACCGTCTGAGTTGCTGGCGTCTACGAAACGGATCGGGTAAGTCCGGAGGAAGCTCAACAGGAGAGATCAGATGAAAATAATCGCACTGGCGAGTCAGAAGGGAGGCGTCGGGAAATCCACGACGACCTACAATCTTGCTGCTACCTTGGCTGAGGTTGGGAACAGGGTTCTCATGGTCGATCTCGATCCCCAGGCGGGTTTGACGGTGAGTTGTGGGCTGGATCCCGATGAATTCGAAGTGACGACCCGCGACCTGATGCTGAAGGATACTGTAGATCTTGCAGCCTTGACCGTGGAGACGAAGGTCGAGGACGTGGATCTCTTCCCTGCCAACCTTGATCTGGCCGGGTGCGAAGAGGAACTGCTGGGCGAGAAGGGACGGGATCGGAAATTGAAGGAGGCGCTGAAGGCAGTCAAGAAGGAATACGATTTCATCCTGCTCGATTCGCCTCCTTCGCTTGGCGTCCTGACCATGAATATCCTTGTGGCGGCATCAAGACTAATTGTTCCCGTCCAGGCTGAATATCTTAACCTGCGCGGTCTCAAGCAGCTGTTAAAGATTGTCAAAAGGGTATGGGACGAGGCAAACCCCGACCTCCAGGTTAAGCTGCTGCGAACCATGCACGATACGAGGACTACCCATTCGGTTGCCGTCGTGAATGAGTTGAAGAATGTCTTTTCCGGTCAGGTCTACGATGCCGTTATCAAGAGGACGATCAATTTTGCTGACGCCACAATCGAGGGACTGCCCATCATTGACTCTGCTCCTCACTCAGGGGCGGCCAAGGAGTATCGGGATCTGGCGAAGGAGGTCTTGAGAGATGAAAAGGCGTAGGATCAAGGGCATGGGGACTGACTATAAACACCAATCCTGTCTGACGAGGAACCCCCGATTAAGGAAGCTGGAATTGATGAGAGGAAATCGAGCCGTCAAAAAAGAATTTCTGTTGTCCCTCGCGTTGATCGCATTTATCGCGTTCATCATTACACCATGTGCCGGTGGAGAGATAATCGGAACATCCCGTTCCGAGGTGGCGAAACAGAAACTTCCCAAAGAAAAACAGACGACTGCAGGGCTCTATGTGACGGCGGAAGAGGCCTATGAAAAGTGGAAAGCAGCGCCTGAAAAAGTGAAGATCCTCGATGTTCGCACACCCGAAGAGTATCTTTTCGTCGGCCATCCGGAAATGGCATGGAACATTCCCCTCGCCTTTCAGACATATAATTGGGACGCCGCCAGGCAGGATTTGGCCATGAAGCCCAACCCCGATTTCGTCTCCTGGGCAAAGGAGTGGTTCTCTCCAAACGATACCTTGCTCGTAATGTGCCGCTCGGGGGGCCGCAGTGCGCTGGCCGTGAACCAGCTCCTCAAAGCCGGATTCAAGGACGTTTACAACATCATCGACGGCATGGAAGGAGACATGGTGAAAGACCCCGAAAACGTCTTCCGGGGAAAAAGGATGAAAAACGGTTGGAAGAACTCGGGATTGCCATGGACCTACGCTCTCAATCCGGAGCAGATGCGGCTTCCCAAACGTCGATAGACGCTTGTAATGGGCGATGAAAAAGTGAAAAGGCCGCTGGCGGCAATTTTGAAGTATTCCTCATCTCTAAAGGAGACTGAAATGATAGGGCAACAGAATCGAGTAATTCGCGGTACGAAACGCATTTTGATTGCCTCAGCCCTTTGGCTGGGCATGCTGGGTGCAGGCCAGGCCATGGCGGGCGGAATCCTGCTGTACGAGTCCGGGACACCGGACGTGGGACTTGCTTCGGCGGGCTGGGGAGCGCGGGCACAGGATGCCTCGACCATACTCACCAACCCGGCCGGCATGACGCGCCTTGAAGGCACGCAGGTCATGTTCGGAGCCCAGGCGCTCTATGGCGACTTTGATTTTTCCATCGGGTCCGGGACTTCGTCACGCTTAGGCGATGGCGACGGCGGCAATCCCATTGGCTGGTTCCCTGGCGGCAGCGCGTTCGTCAGCTACAGCGTCTCGTCCGACCTTAAATTCGGCTTCGGCCTGTCGGGGAACTTCGGCCTTTCCGAGAAGTATGACGACAATTGGGTCGGTCGTTACTACACCCAGGAGACAACGCTTCTGGGCGTGAGTTTTCTGCCATCAGCCGCCTACAAGGTGAGCGACAAGTTCTCGGTGGGCATGAGCCTGAACGTTATGTACGGCAAGTTAAAGCAGACGGTGGCGGTGAACAATGTGGCCCCCGACTTTGACGACGGCCGCCTCAAGGTGGATGACGAAGCCTGGGGCGTGGGCGTCAACCTGGGGTTGCTCTATGAACTCAGCGCTGCCACCCGGTTCAGTCTAACCTATAACTCGCAGGTTAATCTCGACTTTGAAGCGCCGGCTGAGTTTTCAAGCCTTGCCCCCGGCCTTGAAGCGCTGCTTCAGAGCCGAGGGCTGCTGAACGCCAATGTGGATTTGGGCATGAATGTGCCCCAGCAGGCGATGGCAGGGGTCTTCCATCAGGTGAACGCCCAATGGGCGGTGCTGGGCAGCCTGGGCTGGCAGCAGTGGTCCAAGTTCGGCGAGGTTGAGGTTGGGGTGGATTCGAATGATCCTACCAGTCTAACGACCAATCTGGAATTTGATGACACGTGGCATGGCGCGCTGGGTGCGCAGTACAGGATAAACGAGGGCTGGATGCTCAATTTTGGAGTGGCCTACGACTCCAAGTTCCAGAGCGGTTCGACAGTCTCCCCCATACTCCCGATAAACGATACCTGGCGCTTCGGCGCAGGCGTCCAGAACCAGGTTACCAAGATGTTCAGTTGGGGCTTTGCCGCCGAGTACGCCTACACAGGCACGCTTGACGTGGATAAACAAAGCATTGCGCCGGTGGCGATTGGCGGCCGTGGCGATCTTGCCGGCTCGTACGATGACGCAGGCATACTCTTTTTAGCCGTTAATTTGAACTGGGCGTTTTAGCCGATGGCCCGACCCCGTTTCCAGTGGCGTTGTGAAACAAAAGCAAAAACCCTTACTATGCGGTTCTAATCATGAGTGATGCAGCGTTTCATATGAGTTTGACAGGTGAAGAGATTCTGACTGTCCATTTGAATGGAAAATGGCAGATGGAAACGGATGTCCCCTCCACAAAAACAATGATGGAACAACTGGACCGGCAGCCTCCCATCAAGCGCATGGTATTTGATGCAACGGAGCTTGGCGCATGGGACAGCAGTCTTTTGATCTTCTTTTTTGAAATTTCAAAAATGGCCGCGGAAAGAAAAATCCAGGTTGAAGAAAACGGCCTTCCCGCGGGGGTTCGGCAGTTGATCCAACTGGCCACGGCGGTACCCAAAAAAGAAGATGCGAGGCAATCCGTCAGCCGTGCGGGATTTTTTACCCGGGTCGGAACGGATGTGGTCGATTTCTATAAATCGGCCGGGGAACTCGTCACTTTTATCGGGGCCGCATTTGTGGCTTTTGTACGAATGCTCGCGGGCCGTGCCCGGTTCAGGGCTTCCGATCTGGGTCTTTTTCTGCAGGAAGCGGGAGCCCAGGCCGTACCCATTGTTTCCCTGATCAGTTTTCTGGTGGGGCTGATCCTGGCTTTTGTGGGGGTCTTGCAACTGGCCATGTTCGGTGCGGAAGTTTATGTGGCGGATCTGGTGGGAATCGCCATGGTGCGGGAAATGGGGGCCATCATGACGGGCATCATCATGGCCGGACGGACCGGGGCCGCCTTTGCGGCCCAACTGGGAACCATGCAGGTCAACGAGGAGATTGACGCCCTGGAGACCCTGGCTGTTCCCCCCATGGAATTCCTGGTTCTCCCTCGTGTGGTGGCATTGACCCTGATGATGCCCTTTCTGGTCCTGTACGCCAACCTCATGGGGATTCTGGGGGGCGCCCTTGTTGCGGTGGGGATGTACCATATCAACATCCTGGTTTACTTAAACCGGACCAAGGAGGCTATCGGGCTTAATGACCTGTTTATCGGCCTGTTCATGAGTGCTGTTTTCGGTATCCTGGTTGCCCTGTCCGGCTGCCTGCGGGGCATGCAGTGCGGCCGTAGCGCCTCCGCGGTTGGTGACGCGGCTACTTCGGCCGTGGTTACAGGGATTGTATCCATTATTATCGCCACCGCGGTAATTACGGTCGTTTGCAGTATTTTGGGAATTTGACATCGGGTGTGAGAATTATGGGAAACAAAGTACCATGTATATCGGCGGTGGATCTCACCATGGCTTACGGGGATTTTGTGGTGATGCGGAACCTGAATTTCACCATAAACCGTGGGGATATCTTTATTATCATGGGGGGAAGCGGCTGCGGGAAAAGCACGCTTCTGAGGCATATGATCGGTCTCAAGCCACCTGCCAGGGGGGAAATCCTCTACGGTGATTTCAACTTCTGGGAAGCGACATCGGCGGAACGCGAACAAAGGATGAAAAGCATCGGCATCCTTTACCAGAGCGGGGCCCTGTGGAGTTCCATGACCCTTGCTGAAAACGTGGCCCTGCCGTTGCAGCAGTATACAAAGTTGAGCAAGGAGAAAATCAAAGAGCAGGTCTCTCTGAAATTAGCCCTGGTGGCGCTCTCCGGTTTCGAGGATTTCTATCCTTCGGAAATCAGTGGCGGCATGCGCAAGCGGGCCGGCCTGGCACGTGCCATGGCCCTGGATCCTGAGATCCTTTTTTTCGATGAACCGTCAGCGGGTCTGGATCCGGTGAGCGCCAAACGACTGGATGACTTGATTCTGCAGGTCAGGGACAGTTTTGATACCACCGTCGTGGTGGTGACGCACGAACTGGCCAGTATTTTTGCCATCGGCAACAACTCCGTATTCCTGGACCCTGAAAGCCGAACCATGATCGCTACCGGCGATCCCAACAAGCTCCTGGCGGAAGATCATGATCCGAGGGTCCAGACGTTTTTAAGGCGGGGAGAAGCGGAAGGGGATGCAAGCCGGGATTCGGCGCCGTCTCCGGCCTGTAAAAGCAGTCAGGCTTATTAAGGAAAAAACGTACAATTTGGGAATATCGGGAGGGGTGAAAACAGATGGCCAAACAGGCAAGTAAAACCGTTATCGGCGTTTTCGTGATCAGTTCCATCGCCATGTTGCTTGCGGGGGTGATTATTTTCGGCAGCGGAGACCTATTCAAAAAGACCAACAAGTTTGTCATGTTTTTCGAAAGTTCGGTCAAAGGTCTCAAGGTGGGCGCGCCGGTGGTCTGGCACGGGGTTGAGGTGGGTTCCGTGAGCAGCATCGTGTTGCGAGCCAATCGGAAGAAAGGGACCATCGATATTCCTGTCGTCATCGAGGTGGACCCGGATCGGATGGAGGTGGAGGGGAAAAAAAATGAAAATCTTCGCGAATCCTTGAAGGGTTTGATAGCCAAAGGGCTGCGTGCCCGGCTGGGGCTCGAAAGCATCGTGACCGGTTCTTCCATGATTGAGGTGGAATTTCTTCCGGGAACCCCGGTGCGCTTGACCGGTCTCGAGAGCAAGTACCCGGAAATACCTACCGTGA
This sequence comes from uncultured delta proteobacterium, assembly GCA_963747555.1. Lineage (GTDB taxonomy): Bacteria > Desulfobacterota > DSM-4660 > Desulfatiglandales > Desulfatiglandaceae > DUZB01. Next base: position 159,557 of record CAVVFZ010000021.1, on the reverse strand, counting down.
AATCGGGGATGGACAAACTGGTCCAGAAACTGCAAAACCTGCCCATCGAAAAAATTGTCGCGAAACTGGGGGACATCCTGGATAATCTTGATAATATTTTAGGTGATCCTGAAATCAAGGAAATGGTGCACAATTTGAACGGGGCCAGTAAAAAGCTGGATCGGGTGCTGGAAAATACGGACAAACTGGTTCTTGATGCACAGGGCGAGCTCAAAGGGCTCACCGGGAATCTCAATAAAAAGTTGGATACCCTGTCGGAGGGAATGCAGACAACCATGGCGGACGCACGAAAGTTGATGAAGGGTGCGTCAAAGGATCTGGATGAAGTATCCGCCGATGCGAAAAAACTCCTGGAGGACGTGGATGATCGGGTCAAGCCGGTGATGAAAGAAATGCAGGCCACCCTGATCTCCGCACGCAAGGCGATGGTGCAGGCGGACAGGGCACTGGTAAGTGTAGATGGTTTTGTGGGCGATCGTTCGGATACGCGTCGCAAACTGAACCGAACATTAGATGAATTTTCAGCGGCAGCCAAATCATTGAAATCGCTGATGGATTTTCTGGAGCGACACCCGGAATCGTTGCTGAGGGGCAAAGGAGGCGCAAAATGAGGGCAGGAAAAAGGTTTCGGAGCGTATATTGTGTTGGAGTACTTTTGCTGGGTGTTCTTGGCGTGATGCTGGGCGGATGCACCGGCAGCAGTGGACCCGCAACGTTTTACATGCTGCATTCCATGGAGGGTTCTGGAGGAAGCTTACCCTCCGCGGAGAGCGAAAAGAGCGTATCTGTTCTTGTGGGTCCCGTTAGCCTGCCCGGCTATCTGGATCGTATCCAGATGGTTACGGTTGCCGGAAAGAACGAAATGGCTCTGGATGAATTCAATCGTTGGGGGGAATCGCTGCGGGACAGCTTTTACAGAGTGTTGCTGGAAGATCTCTCCTCGCTGCTGAAAACCCCCAAGGTGTACGGGTATGATCGAGAGGGGGCGAAAGATGTGAATTATCAGGTCATCATCGATGTCACCCGATTTGACTGCGTGCCCGGACAAGAGGCGGTGTTAACCGCCTTTTGGACGGTAAAAGGCTCGGACGACAGCACCCATGACATAACGCGTAAATCCGTTTTTCGCGCTCCGGTTTCGGGAACCGGTTTTCCCGGGGTGGTTGAGGCCCAGAACCAGACCCTAACGGCGTTCAGTCGTGAAATCGCCTCGGCTATTCAGTCCTTACAAAAATGATAATCAATGGTTTTCAGATCACCGCGGCATTGCAGCTGGCCCCGGTCGCTGCCGAAGAGCTGGTTGAAATGTCTCAAAACGCGGCTGCGAGGATATGGCTCGATCTGCAGGCCCCCGAGCCGGACGAACTGGAAGCGTGGTTGGATAGACTCGAAGTCGTTGGGCTCTCTCGAAAGATCTGTCTTGAGGCGCGGGATCGTCCCGGTTTCTATCCCCTCAAGAAAGAGATCCTTCTGGTGATTCCGGTCTTGGTGGGCGCGGACGTCCCGTGTGAGGCCGATCATATCCTGTTTCTGTGCAGGGAGAACCTGATGGTCACGGTGCGCCGTGAGTTCGTCATGAGTCCGCAACGGCTCGATGCGCTGAAGGCGGCGGAAAGCTGGCTCCCGGACCGCAGTATCTCGGCGCTTATTTCCGCGGTGATGATCTCCATATCGCTGGAATGCCTGCGGCGCGCAGCCGAGCTGCGAAAATCGGTTTTCACGCTGGAAGAGCGGATGGATCGTGATCCCGACACGGTCGAGGCGGAGGAAATATTGGACATGCGATCCGATCTCCTTTCGCTCGGCGCGGTGGTCAGCGACCAAGTGCCCTCCTTACGGGCGTTGGGAGGAACTGATAAGCCCTTTTTCAAACTCAAAGATTCGCGGGAATACATGGATTGTGCGTTGGTTAATCTGGAGGCGGCCGACAGAGCTCTGGACTGGCTGGATGGACGTATCGGCGAGCTGCGCTCCGGCTTTCAGATGCACGCACAGGACAGGACAAACCGAAAACTCGGCATACTCACGATTCTGTCGGCGATCTTTATGCCATTGACCCTTCTGGCTGGAATTTGGGGTATGAATTTCGAGACCATGCCGGAGTTGAAATTCACTTTTTCCTATCCAATCGCTTTAGGCCTTATGGCCCTGATCGCCCTCGGCATGTACCTCTTCTTCAGAAGAGGGGGCTGGTTCGATTAAGAGCATCTCATGCATGAAAATCTCATAATCGGTCTAATGAGCATGGCGGTTTGTCTGGCAATCCAGTGCGTCATCGTTGGTGCCGCGCTGAGACTCCTTATTGTCTTAGAAAAAAGAGGGGTCATGAAACTTACACTTATTTGGGTGTCGTCGCTTCTTACCGCGGTTATGCTCATTATGCTGGCTGGAATTCTTATTCAGGTGACCGTCTGGGCCGGATTGTTTTTTGCCGTCGGTGAATTCAAGGACTTCGCCACGGCGTTTTATCACTCGGTTGTCAACTTCTCGACGTTAGGCTATGGAGACATTGTGATGAGCGAAAAGAGGCGCCTTCTTGGTGCTCTGGAGGCGACAAACGGAGTGTTGATGTTTGGTCTTACGACCGGTTTTCTCTATACGATTTTAAGCGGACTGTTGAGAAGATACTGGGACAAGCATCTGGGTCAGGATGCGGAACTATGAGGAGGAGCCAAAAATGACAATGCCCTACAATTTAGAAACGATTATCAAGGTGGATGAGAGTTTATGCATTACCTGCGGAAACTGTATCCGTACCTGCCCCGGCGGTTTAATTACCAAAACGGATTTCCCCGTTCCCATCGAAAACGCGTGGGACCTCTGTATTGACTGCGGCCACTGCGTGACCGTCTGCCCGACCGGGGCGATGCATCAGCGCGCGATGGGCCCCGAGGACTGTGGGCCGATCGATGTTCATCTGATCCCCAGATGGGATGAGGCCAGGCAGTTCCTGGTCTCGAGACGCTCGGTCCGTGTTTACGTGAACACGCCTGTGGAGAAGGAAAAGATCCTGCAGTGCCTGAACGCGGCCCGCTTTGCCCCGAACGGAGGGAACCGGCAAATCGTGCGCTGGGTCGTGATCAGCGACCCGGAGCAAGTTCGTCGTATCGCCCAGATGTCCATCGACTGGATGAAGAGCGTCCGACAGTCGAACCCGGCACTGTACAAGGAGGCCAAGCTTGAGCTCTTCACCGGCGCATGGGATTCTGGTCACGATCAGATTTCCCGAGGGGCGCCTTGCTTCATCCAGGCCTGGGCGCCGAAGGACGAGCGCACCGCGCCCCAGGCCGCCACGATCGCCTTGGCCTACGCCCAGCTGGCGGCACACGCCCTCGGCCTTGGCAGCAGCTGGAGCGGCGGCATCAACACCGCCGCCCAGGCGTACCCGCCTTTGATCGAGCTCCTGGGGCTGCCGGAAGGAACCGTGTCCTTCGGAACCATCCTGCTCGGGTACCCCGCCGAGACCTTCCTGCGGATCCCGGCGCGTAAGCCCGTCGACGTGAAGTGGCTCTGAGAACTGTAAGAGTAGGCATATCAAATGGATTTTTTCAATCTGATTTCAAAAAAGAAACAGGCAAAGCGTTTAGGGGAGATCATGAAGATAATCTCCCGGTACAGCATGGCTGATTGGCTCAAGCAAATCCCGTTTCAGACCATTCGGAACATGCTGGCCAGCCCGGAAACACAGCTGATTAAAGATATGCCCCTGCCTGTGCGCCTGCGACTCGCATTGACTGAGATGGGGACGACATACATAAAGTTGGAAAGATGGCAGGGCTGTTGATCGCATCGCTGTTCATGGGGTCGAGCATGTTGTTGAGCCGGGCCTTTCCGCCACAGGTCTCGGGGATCTCCATATTCGGGGCATCTTGGCTGCCTAACGGCGATTGTCTTAGGGAGCCGACTTCTCTGGGCAATCAGGAAAAAATTGAAATAATCGCTTCAATTTGTCTGATCATGTTTTGAATCATTATACGGAGGCATCCATGATGAGCTACAAAAAAATAGATATGGCAGGAGTTTATTGTACCACTTTTTGTTGTTTTATTTTCCTTTGCCTGTTGCAGGTTATCATACCGAAAGCCGTTCTGGCTGAATTTGAAAAACCGGGAATTCTTAAAGCGCGGTCTTTTCTCCCGGCTGAAGTTCTCAAAGGTGATCATTATACGGTGGATGACAAGGTGCATAACGATGGTTTTCTCAATCACTATAACGTCCATTCTTCCTTTGGCAATTTCCAGGTAACCGGCACCAGTTCTTTGCTGATCCTTGTCCGGGAAATTGAAGCAATTGCCGCAATGAAAAAAATAAAAACCGATGATATAGCCATTGAATCGCTAAAACAGTCCGGCAAAAACACCGTTGCCGGGGTGAAAAATCTGGTTAGTGACCCCATGGGAACTTTTGAAAGCGCAGCCTCCGGAGTGGGTAGTTTGTTCAACCGGGCGGTGGGAACGGTGGGAAAACGTGAGACGACCGGAGCCGAGGACAACAAGGCGGAACAGCTGATTGGTTTTTCCAAGTCCAAGGGCCAGATTGCCAGTAAGTTTGGAGTCAACATGTACTCGCGGAACAAGGTCCTGCAAACCGAACTGGACAGGCTGGCCTGGGCAGACTATTTAGGCGGAATTAGTGTGGGAGTGGCGACAAGTGCCGTACCCGGCGTCGGGGGTTTGGTCTTGACAACCTCCGGTACTGCCCGACTCCTGAACGAAGCGATTAACACGACACCTGCTTCTGAACTCTGGCTGCAAAATAAGAACAAGTTGTTGGGAATGGGTATGAATGAGGATACCATTGAGCTTTTCCTCAACAATCCCCAATTTTCGCCGGCTCTGCAGACAGTGATGGTTGCAGCTCTTGATTCCATGAAGGGTGTGGACAACCGGGAGTTGTACCTGAAGATCGCCCTTCAGGCGGGTGACCCGGTCATGGCCAGGATCATTACGGAATCAGTAGTTATGACTGCCGGTTATCACAAGCATATATCCCCTCTTAAGCACCTGACTCCCATAGCCCGATTGGCACGTGCGGAAAAAAAAGATGGGACCATCGTTGTGGTTCTGCCAAGCGATCATATCATATGGAGTGAAAAGTTGGCCGGTCTGACAGGTTCTTTACTGGAAGAAGCGAAACGCTCGAAAGGGAACGGGATTAGAGTTCTGGGTCTCGGGTGATTTCAGTACAATGGCGCGCAGCAAATTGGAAGGAATGGGCTGGAAATTGCATACAAAGGCGCAAAATCAACTCCTGCCGGCACGGCAATAAACAGGCTTCATTGAGACAAAGCCGCTTTTCGGCCCGGGAGGCTGATTGAAACTGCAAAGCGGTATTTGCCGTAATTGTGAGCCAGGCGGTTGTCTTCGATTTGGAGGTGAATACTGTTTTGAATAAGATCAGGTGAACAGAGAATAAAACACATCGGCCTTCAAAGCCTCGGCGTCGAATGATAACACTGCCCGAATAGCTTCCAGCGTAAGTCTTGGGTGAGCTTCAGTTATCTGTTCAATTTTCTCACCAGCAGCCAGCTTTAAAAGAGGGGAGGATGTCATCGATGGAGGATCCGCAAAACAGATCAAAAAACAATCAGGAAAAAAGTGCCTGTCTCCCTTGTCCTTCTTTGTGTCTTCGTTTTGTCGTTTGCTGATTTGGAGTGAATGTGGTAGGAAATCGACATGGCAAGAGCAAAGGAAAATCTGATTGCAGAAGAGGAGGACCTGAAGAAACGGCTGAAGTTTGAGACGCTCCTGGCCGAGCTTTCCGCCCATTTTATCAACCTGCCGGCTGACCGCATAGACGGCGAAATCGAAGACGCCCAGCGCCGCATCTGCGAATACCTCGATCTTGATCGTTCCACACTTTGGCAGGTCCCTGAACAAGAGTCTGATACGATGCTGCTGACACATATTCACCAGCCTCCGGGAAGTCGTCCACCTGCTGAGCGAATGAATGTGAGGGATTTCTTTCCATGGGCGGCAGAGAAGATCCTGAACGGGGAAACGCTTACCATTTCGAAAATTGCCGACCTTCCATTGGAGGCAGACCGTGACAGGGAGAATTTTGTCTCATACGGTACCGTTTCCACGGTGATAGTTCCGTTGTCAACTGGAGAAGGGCCGGTGTTTGGCTTGTTGACCTTCGCTGTCATGGGCGAAGAGAGAGACTGGCCGGAGACCGTGGTCACGGGGTTCAAGCTTATCGCGCAGGTATTTGCCAACGCCCTCGCCCGCGGGCGGATGGAGGAACAGCTTCAGGAACGGCTCCGTGAGATTGACATCCTCAAACAAAGGCTCGAGCGGGAGAATCTTTATCTGAAGGAGGAGGTCAAACTTCTGCTTGAGCATAAAGACATTGTGGGGCAAAGCCTTGCCATCAGGAAAGTCCTGCATAAGGTGGAGCAGGTTGCCGGGACGGACTCTACAGTTTTGCTCCTTGGGGAGACCGGAACGGGAAAAGAATTGCTGGCCATGGCTATCCACCGCATGAGTTCACGGAAAGACCGGCCGCTGATAACCATCAACTGCGCTTCGCTTCCACCCACGCTGATTGAGAGTGAGCTGTTCGGCCGGGAAAAAGGCGCCTACACGGGCGCCATGACCCAGATGATCGGTCGATTCGAAATTGCCGACGGCTCCACGCTTTTTCTGGATGAGATCGGAGAGCTTCCTCTTGATCTGCAAAGCAAGCTGCTCCGGGTCCTTGAGGAAGGCAAGTTCGAGCGGTTGGGCTCGACGAGGTCCCTGCACATCAATGCCCGCATCATTGCCGCCACCAATCGAGACATTGAGCAAGAAGTGAGGGACGGGAAATTCAGGAAGGATCTCTTCTACCGGCTGAACGTGTTTCCCATTGTGATACCACCCCTCCGTGAGCGATCCGAAGATATTCCTCTCCTGGTCCGGACGTTTGTCAAAGAATTTCAAAAGAAAATGGGAAAAGAGATAGAAAGCATTCCAAAAAGAGCCATGCAAAACCTTCAAGCCTATTCCTGGCCTGGAAACGTAAGGGAACTGAGGAATGTGATCGAGCACGCCATGATTTTGAGTAAGGGTAAAATCCTGGATGTGCATCTGCCTGGTCGTGCGTCCCTCGAACCAGCTGCCACAGGTAACCTCGAAGATATGGAGCGCAGGCATATCGTGGACGTGCTGGAGAAGACCGGCTGGCGCGTCGCCGGACTGGGCGGCGCCGCCGAGGTTCTGGGTCTAAAGAGAACGACCCTCCAGGCAAAAATGAAGAAATTAGGAATCCATCGTTCCGGCAAGGCTGTGCCGAAATAGTAGCCTTTGCCCATATATGGGCAAAGCTTCTCGTCTCCTCCGTTCTACCATCACCCTCATTTTCATATTAAGCCCATTTATATCAATATCTTAAAAGCATAGCCACTCCCGATACTTCACTGGCACGTATCTGGCAATCATTCCTGCGTGACGCCAAAAACAGGCACGAATTGTTCCCAATGACGACCCTGCGGATCCTCTTGCCGGGAAGATGCATCCGCAATCCGCCCGCATATCCAGGAAATGGAGAAAAAGATGATTCTCTCAACCATAAGGATGATGATCCCTCCCAAGAAGCGTGATGATGCATTGAAAATCCTCAGATCGATAGCTGAGCAATGCAGAGACGATCTTGGCTGTATCAGTAGCCGTATCTACGGGGACCTGCAGGAGAACAATGTTCTTTTGTTCGAAGAAATCTGGAAGACCGAGAAAGATCTGGACCGTCATATTCGTTCAAAAGAATATCTCAACCTGCTCCTGGTGGTGGAGATGGCGGTCAAACAGCCCGAGATCAGATTCGACAGCATTTCAAGTTCGAGGGGTATTGAGACCATCGAAAAGGCAAGAAGCCATGTGAGATGAATCGTGAGTGAAGCCCTGGATCAACAGTCTGTCATAGACTCTTATGCGAAATGAACCATGAAACCTCTGAAAGGAGGAGTGTAGCATGAATGCGATGGAGGCCGAACTTCAAGAACTCAGAGATGCGAGTGACATGGTCAATCTCTACGGTCCCGCTCCTCAACTCAAATGAATACTACTCATTCCCGGATACTGGACCAAGGTCCAATATCTTTCTCGTTGAAATATGGGCATCCTTTGTTAGGAGATTCTACACCTGAACGGTGCATGAACAGGTTTCATTTAGGAGTTGAAGGGCGCAAGGCGCCTGTTTACGTGAGAGCAGAGAATGAAAGCCGGTAGAGCGCGACAGCAGGTGATGTGCCGGTTCAGAGGGGGTGATATCCGGACGAGAAGCGTTTATTGGATAATACAGGTACAAGGGATGTTAATAAATATGCCATAATTCATTAAAAAAGGAGAAAAGCAATGAAAAGAAACAGCAAAGCAACATTTTTTTTGACCCTGATAGCGGCGATTACCGTCTTGTTCGCAGCTCCGGCCTTCTCTCAGGACAAACCGGAAGACAACATGAAAATCCTGCTTGATAAAATCAAGGCGGACAAGAAGCTGGTTGTCGCGGCGAACATGGGCCTGACTGAAGCCGAGGCGAAAGGCTTCTGGCCGGTGTATGAAGCCTATCAAAAAGACTTGATGGCCATCAATAAGCGAATCGGCGGGCTCATCGACAGCTACGCGACAGACTATCAATCCAATACCCTTACCAACGAGAAGGCAAAGAAACTCACGACGGAATTTGTGGCTATTCAAAAAGCCGAAGCGAATCTATCGGCATCCTATGTTCCAAAATTGAGCAAGGTGCTTTCCGCCAAGCAAGTCCTTCGGTATCTGCAGATCGAAAACAAAATCCGCGCCGCGGTGAAATATGAACTTGCAACAGCGATCCCGCTCGTTGACTAATGCCGTTCTGACGTGGGGGCGAGAGCCAATAGAGAGGATTAGTGGGCTCGCCCTTATTATTTTTTGTTCTTTTTTAGGTTAATGAGAGAAGGAAAAAGGAAAAACATAATGAAAAAATTAATGTTAGTGGCGACGATAATGACCCTTTCGGTCTTTTTTGCAGATTTTTCATTCGGGCAGGAACCGGTCATTTTCCCCGCCAAAGGACAGACCCCGGAGCAGATGGAAAAAGATAAGTACGATTGTTACACCTGGGCCAAGCAGCAAACAGGCTTTGATCCCATGCAGGCGCAGCAGCCGGCTCAGGCGCCTGCTGCTCAACCGGCGGCTCCCAAGGGAGAAAGAATCAAGGGTGCGGCGCGAGGCGCGGCGGTGGGCGCCGTGGTGGGCCAAATCGCCAATGATGATGCAGGCAAGGGAGCAGGCGCAGGAGCGGCAGCCGGGACCATGGTGGGTGGGATGAAGACCCGACAGAGCAGGAGACAGCAGACACAGGCCCAGCAGCAACAGGCCCAGCAACAGACCGCCGCGACGGATGAGAAGCGCAGTACGTATAATCGCGCCTATTCCGCTTGTTTGGAAGGGAAAGGCTATACGGTAAAATAGGAATGAAGAGACAGGAAGAAACCCATAACAACAACGGACGCCCAGAACAACAGACCGCCGCGACGGATGAGAAGCGCAGTACCTATAATCGCGCCTATTCCGCTTGTTTGGAAGGGAAGGGCTATACAGTAAAATGAGGTTAACTATGCCGAAACAGACTTTAAAGCGAATGGTCTGGCTTCTTTTCCTGTCGGTCGCCCTGACGGCATGCAAAGAAAAACCTGAAATCATTGAAACGGTTCGGCCCATCAAGACGTTTACCGTCAGCGAGCAGGCTACCGAGCAGATACGCAGATTTTCCGGGCAGGTCGCCGCGGTGGATACCTCCGGCCTCAGTTTTCAAGTCGGCGGGCAGGTGGAGTCCGTGAACGTGGACATCGGCGACCGGGTGAAAAAAGGACAGGTCCTGGCCGTGCTGGATCCGGAGCCGTACCAGTTGGATGTGGATGCGGTCAAGGCCGAGCTGGCCAAAGCCAGGGACAATGTAGCCAAAACAAAGGCCGAGTACGAGCGCTACAAGCGGATTTTCGAACAGGGCGCGGGCGCCAAAAGATTTGTGGAGGTTTCGGAGTACAATTACAAGGCCGCACGGAGCGCGGTGGATTATCAGGTGGCGAGGCTGGATCAGGCCAATCGCAATCTGCGCAAAACGAAGCTGCTTGCTCCCTACGACGGCACCATCGCCTGGCGGTCTGTGCAGCCGCACGAGGAAGTAAAGGTCGGGCAGAAAGTGTTTGAAATGAATGCCACCGGGAAAATGGAAGTACAGCTGGCCGTTCCGGAGACCACCATCGACCGGATACAGATCGGCGGCCCGGCGAAGATCACCTTTCCCACGTTGCCGGGCGAGTCTGTAAAAGGCCGCATTTCCTATATCGGGTCCGCTGCTGTTGAAGCCAACGCCTTTCCGGTGAAAGTGGAACTGATTGACCCGAAAAAGGAGGTCAAACCCGGCATGACCGCTGAAGCAGATCTTTTTATCAAGGCCGAAAGCCGGCAGCCCGGTTACCTGGTTCCGATCCAGGCAATCCTTCCTGCCGGACAAGCGAAACAGGGGTATGCCTTTGTGTATTCCCCCGAGACTTCCGCGGTGAAAAAAACTTCGATCCGCTTTGGCGGCATACAGCACGGCGAGGTCATCGTGTCGGAGGGTCTTAAGGCCGGAGACATCATTGCCGCGGCCGGTGTGAGCTTTTTAGCCGATGGAATGGAAGTCAAACGGTTGAAAGAGCAGGGGGACAAATGAAAGGAATTACCGCATTTGCACTGAATAATTCTCGAACCGTTGTGATGACGATTTTATTAGTCGTTGTCGGAGGCATCTATGCGTTTATAAGTATTCCCAAACTGGAAGACCCCTTCATTACCATTCGTGAAGCAGTGGTTGTCGCAAAATATCCCGGCATGCCCGTAGTGGAGGTGGAACGGCTGATTACCCGGCCCATCGAGGAGAAAATCCGGAGCATAGGCGAAGTGGATAAGATCAAGAATTCCACCTCCAAAGTGGGCGAATGTCTGATCCATGTGACCATCAAGGATGAAGTGCCCGCCGAACAGCTGCCGGCCACATGGAAACTGCTGCGAAACCGTATGGATGACGTGAAACCCGAACTGCCGAAAGGCACCATGGGACCGATGGTCAATGATACTTTCGGCGATACGTCGGTGGCCACTATCGCGCTGTGGAGCGACGGATTCAGCATGGCGGAAATGCATGAAACCGCCCGTCAAATCAGAGAGCGCCTCAACCTGATGAAGGGCATCCAGAAGGTCGATCTCACCGGGGTGCAGGATGAGCGCATCTATTTGGAGGTGTCAAACGCCAAGATTGCGCAACTGGGAATTGATCCCATGGATATCGGGAAAAGTTTGCAGGATCAGAACATCCTTCTCCCCGGCGGCAGGATAGACATCAACGATGTGGAAATTATCGTGGAGACCCAGGGCCGATTCAAGACGATAGAGGAGATCGAAAATGTCCTTATCCCCATCCCCGGCACAAAGACCTCCATTCCGCTCCGTGACATCGCAACCATCAGAAAAGCGTACGTGGAGCCGATCGACAACCCGGCCTACTACAATGGCCACCAGGCCATTGTCTTAAGCGTCTTTATCCTCAGAGGGGTCGACGCGGTTGAATTCGGAAATCGCTTGACGAAAGAAATCAAAGAGATAGAGCAATCGCTTCCATGGGGCTACACGCTCGAATTCGCCACCTATCAGCCTGAGCTTATTCAAGCATCCGTCAACAGCATGGTGGTCAATGTGATCGAGAGCGTGGCCATCGTTCTGGTGGTGGTCATGCTGCTGTTGGGGTTTCGGACCGGTTTGATTGTCGGGTCATTCATCCCCCTGGTCATGCTTTTCGGCCTTTTGGCCATGTACGCGCTGGGGATTGATATGGAACGGATGTCGCTGGCGACGATGATTATTGCGTTAGGGATGTTCGTGGATAACGCCATTGTGGTGTCCGATGACATTAAAGTGAATATGGAAACGGGAATGCCGCGGAAGGATGCCGTTTTAAAAACCGGCAACTCTCTTTCGGTCCCCCTTCTTACCAGTACGCTGACGACGGTTTTTGCTTTTGGACCGATTCTGCTGCAAATCGGCACAACCGGTGATTATACCTCCTCGCTGGGTTCGGTGATGATCATTTTGCTCATGGGTTCATGGTTTTTTTCCATGTTTTCATCCACCAGCATGTGCTACTGGTTCTTAAAGACAAAAACTCCCGGCAACGGAGACAAACAACAGCAGAGTGATCCCTATCAGGGGAAGTTCTATCGGCTCTATCGTGGGATACTGCATTTTTCCCTGCGCTACCGGTTTCTGGTCCTGGCTGTGACGGTCGGCGCTTTTGCTGCCGCAATCTATGCGGCAACGTTTATCCCGCAGGCCTTTTTTCCCGAGCGGAGACAGAAACCAGTACCTGGTTTATCTGGACCTTCCCGCGGGAACGCGCATCGAGGAGACGGACCGGACGGTAAGAGAGCTCAGCGCCTGGCTGCAGGACAAAGAGAAGAATCCGGAAATCACCGGAACCATCGCCTATGTAGGAAACGGCGGACCACGATTTTTCCTGTCGCTCTCTCCGGTGGACCCGGATCCTTTTGTCGGGTTTTTGATCGTCAACACCCAGTCAAACAAACAGGTTCCCGAACTGGTCGAACGCACGAGCCAATACGTGCGAAATCATTTCCCCAATGTGCGTGGAAGGGTTAAATCCATGTGGCTTGGCGGCACGGAAACCGGCCTGATGGAAGTCAGACTCAGCGGTCCCGAAACCGGGGTGCTGCAGAAACAGGCCGAGCAGGTCATGGCCGCGCTCCGGAAAATCCCCGGCACCATCGACATCAAGCAGGATTGGAACAATCGGGTGTTTACGGTCAAGGCGGATGTGGATCAGGCCCGCGCCCTCCGAGCCGGGGTGACGTCGAAGGGTGTGGCTGATACGCTGTCTTTCTTTGTGGACGGTAAGACGACCACCAATTACCATAAGGGCAATGTTCAAATTCCCATCGTCGGAAGAGGGGTTAAGGCTGAAAGGGATTCCCCGGACAGTCTTCGCACGCTTGGCATTCGTTCATCCTCAGGTGAAAGTGTACCGCTCAATCAGGTTGCCGACGTGTACGCTGTTGGCGAGCTGAATCGCATCGTGCGCTACAATCAGGAGCGCACCATCACGGTCAGCGCCAAAAACCGGTTTCTGAAGGCCTCCGAGCTCTTTGCAGCCCTTAAGCCTACTCTGGACGGCATGAAATTTCCGAACAATTATCAGTGGAGGGTTGGTGGTGAACTGGAGGACTCCGTCAAGGCCCAGAAAAACCTGGCGAAATGGTTTCTGCCATGTTTTGGCGGCATTATCTTCCTGCTGGTATGGCAGTTTAACTCCATCCGTCGTGCAGCCATCATTATCCTGACCATGCCGCTGGTGATTGTCGGGTCGGTGGTCGGGTTGCTGGCGATGCGGGCCGATTTTGGTTTCATGGTCATCCTGGGGCTTCTGGCCCTGGCCGGATCCATTGTGAACAACGGTATCGTGATGATCGATAAAATAGAGGAGAACAAGCGCGACGGGCAGAACCCCTATGATGCCATCGTCAATTCGGCGGTCAGCCGATTCAGGCCGATCCTGCTTTCGGTTTCGACCACCATGCTGGGATTCTCCCCGTTGATCATCAATCATGATCCACTTTTTTACGGCATGGCATCGGTCATGTTTTTCGGTCTGGGGATCGGCAGCATGTTTACGCTCAACTATGTCCCGGTGCTTTACAGCCTCTTTTTTCGGGTGAAACGACCCGTATAGCCACAACCAAAAAGGGTCTCGCGCAAAGACGAAAGGCGCAAAGATTTTCTTGTGTTTTTGACGGAGTTTTAACAAACAGGGAGAGTGCTTATGCATTTCGGCAAAAACGAGGTAGCAACTTATCAAAGCCCGACCAGGTATTTCAAGGGATGGAACAGGGCATTAGGGAGCTTAAGGTTGGCGTTTGTTGCCATTCTGTTGTTCATGACCGGCTGCACCATGGTCGGGCCGGATTTTGTGAAGCCCACGGCGCCGGTGCTGGAAGCCTGGACGGAGACACAGGTGCCGGGTCTCGGCGCCGGAGAAACCGACTACAGTAAATGGTGGCGTGCGTTTGAAGACCCCGTGCTGGACAACCTGGTGGAAAAAGCTTATCGGCAGAACCTTTCCCTGCAGATAGCCGGTATTCGTATTTATGAGGCACGGGCTCAGTTGGGTATTGCGATCGGCACCCTGTACCCTCAGCAGCAATCGGTTTCCGGGGGGTTTTGCAAACAACAAGCTGAGTACGGATGGCGAAATCCCTTTTATCGACGGGAGTTTTAATACATTGAGCCTTGGATTTGATGCTGCCTGGGAGTTGGATATCTGGGGAAAGTTTCGTCGTTCCGTGCAAACCGGAGTAGCCAACCTGCAGGCAATGGTGGCCAGTTATGACAACGTTCTTGTGTCGCTCACGGCCGAAGTCGCACGAACCTACATCATGATACGCACTTTGGAAAAACAGATCGCCATTGCCCGGGATAACGTTACGTTGCAGAAAGAATCCCTGAGGATTGCCCGGGTTCGATTCACGGAGGGCGCTGTATCCGAACTGGATGTGACCCAGGCCCAATCGTTGTTGGGGGATACCCAGGCCCTGATTCCCCGGTTGGAATCCTCCCTGCGCAGGGCCCAAAATGCTTTGGCCATCCTGCTGGGTGTGTTGCCGGGGGAGTTGAAGGCCATGCTGAATGGACCCACGGCAGATTCCAACGGTGTCGGAAACAGTGATTATTGATATCCCCAAAGATCTTCTCAGACGTCGACCGGACATCCGCCTGGCGGAGCTGCAAATCGCCACCCAAAGTCCCCAGATCGGAATTGCCAAGGCAGATCTCTACCCGCATTTTTACCTGTTTGGAAGCATTGGATGGAGTTCATCGGATGTAACTTCCACGTTCGGCCAGAGTTCCCTTGGCAACATATTCAGCTACAAAAGTCTGTACTGGAGCGTGGGCCCCGGTTTCAACTGGGACATTCTCAATTACGGGCGCATCAGAAACCGGGTGCGGGTGGAAGATGCGCGACTTCAGCAGCTCGTGATCTCCTACGAAAATACCGTTTTAAATGCCCAGCGGGAAGTCGAAGATGCCCTGGTGTCGTTTACACGTTCCAGGGAAGAGGAGAGATTCTTAAAAGACAGCGTCAATGCAGCGGAACGTTCGGTGGAAATCTCCTTGCTGCAATATAAAGAGGGGCTCATTGACTATCAAAGGGTATTGGATTCCGAACGTTCTTTAGCCACGCAATCCAATCGTTTGACGGAAGTCAGCGGCCAGGTGAGCACAAATCTTGTGGCTGCCTACAAGGGGCTGGGGGGCGGATGGCAAATCAGGGAGGGGACGGAAATCCTCTCGGAAAAAAACAGAACCCAAATGAAAGACCGTACCAACTGGGACGGATTATTAGATCCAAAAAAATTCGAAATACCTGTTGACGAAAAGGATAAACAGGATTGGCAATGGCCATATTGGTGATGCACATATGGCAAAAAAGACAACCGGTCGGCTAAAGACATTCAGCTGCATAATCCTTTGGCCGGTCTTGTTGGGGATGATTGCATGGGGGACGCTTTGCCATCTATTATTCCTATTTGCCGGGAACTAGCCAAAGGAATAGCTCTCCATTCTGTTTGCGCTGATCCAGTTGGCAGTTCTCCTTTTTGTTCGGCCAAAAAGTCTGGCCTATACGGTCTTTGTCGCCGTTTTTGTCCTGGTTCTTGCCGGATGGTTTTCCATGAAACCCTCCAACGACAGGGAATGGCAGGCGGATGTAGCCCTTCTTCCCCATGCCGATATCCATGGCAATCGGGTGACCGTTTACAACGTTCGCAACTGCGATTACCGCGGCGAAAACGACTATACGGTCCGTTACTACAACAAGACGTTCGACCTTGCCAAACTGGAAAGCATCGACCTTTATGTGGTGAACTGGGGAATCAAATACATTTCCCACACCATGATCAGCTTCGGCTTTCAGGGCGGCGACTATCTGTGCGTCTCCATTGAAACACGGAAGGAAAAGGGGGAAGACTACTCGACCGTCAAAGGGTTTTTCCGCCAGTATGAACTGATTTATGTGGTGGCCGATGAACGGGACCTGGTGCGTCTTCGCACCAATTATCGGCAGGGGGAAACGGTTTATCTCTACCGCATACAGGGAACAAAAGCGTTTTTCCGCAGCCTTTTCCTGGATTACATGCATTATATCAACCACCTGAATGCCTCCCCGGAATGGTATAATGCCCTGATGCAGCAACTGTACCACCCAGATTCGCGGCCACACACGCCATTATACGGACAGGGGATGGGACTGGCGTATTCTGCTGAACGGCAGTGTGGATGAAATGGCCTACGAACGGGGATTGCTGGACCAATCTCTTCCTTTTGAAACCCTGAAACAGAAGAGCAGGATCAACGAGCGGGCACGGGCGCTGGATCAGGACCGGGATTTCGCTATAAAGATTCGTGAAGGTCTGCCGGGAACAGGAGGTTGAAAGGTGAAAATGAAAGGGGTTTTCAATTTCGATTATTCGGCCCTGTGGGCCATGGCCCTGCTGATGCTCCTTTTAGCCGGGTGCGGCGGCGCCATCGGAACCACAGACGTGGGCTATAGAAAGGCCTATGAGCAGATCAACACCAATGCGCTTTTAGACAAGCAGTACAGCGCCACGTCGAAAAATGTGCTCCAGCGGTATAACATGGGTGAATTTTTCGAAGAAGATCCCCTGAAATGCCTCAATGAACTTCACCGGAAAATAGCTACGGACAACCGTCGGGATCTGCTGTTTGCCCTGGCCGAACTGAATTATTTTACGGCAAAAGAAACGCTGAAAGATCTGGATGGGAGCCCGCTTCCTGAAAGCAGAGAATATTACCTGAACGCAGCCATCTATGCGTATTTTTATCTGTTCGATAATAGCTCGGGATAAACCGCCGAATCCCTTCAACAGGCATTTCCGCCTGGCATGCGACATCTACGATGTGGCGCTTGCCAGGGCGCTATCGAATGCCGAAGGAAACCTGGTTTTCCAGCCGGGTATTCGGAAGTTGCCCGGTGGAACCATTGTTCTTTCCTTTAATGCTGTGAATTTTCCGGTCAAACTGGATCAGGTGGAAAAGATTGTGGCGGCGGATAAACTGGATATTTTCGGCCTCAGCCGCAGAAACCGGGATGCCGGTTTGGGGGTCGCCATTCATCGCGGTAACCGGAAAAACCGCAAAGCTGCCCATCAAACGAAGCTCCCCCGGCACCCTTTTCCTGCGAATCAACGGGAATATTCAAGGGCTGGAGACTGAGACTTTACAGGGAAGCCTGGAGTTGTACGCGCCTTTTGACCGAACGCACGTGGAAATTGACGGGAAGTCCGTGCCCCTTGAAAGCGATCTGAGCGCCCAACTGGCTTACAATCTGAATCAGCCGATCCTCTGGAAACTGGATTTAGGAAGTTTTTTCATGGGCAAAAGCCCCATTCCCACCGGCCTCTACTTTATCAAACCCTACAACCCGGTCCAAATCCCCGTAATATTTGTTCACGGTACCGCCAGCAGTCCGGTCTGGTGGGCGGAAATGGCCAACACCCTTCTGGCGGACCCAATCCTTCGTAAAGACTACCAGTTCTGGTTCTATTTTTATGACAGCGGCAAGGCTATAGGCCATTCGGCCCGACAATTCCGTGAAGCCTTGACGCGGACGGTGTCCGAATTGGATCCTGACGGCCGAAACAGTGCCCTGCATAACATGGTGATCATCGGTCACAGTCAGGGCGGATTGTTGACCAAATTGACGGCGGTCGATACCGGTGACAGGATTGTCAAAGGCGTTACCGGAAAAGAGTTGAAGTCCCTCGATCTTACTCCCGAACAACGCGAGCTGATCAAAAATACGGCAATTTTCGAACCGTTGCCCTTTGTGAAGCGGGTCATATTCATTTCAACGCCACACCGGGGGAGCTTTCTTGCCGGGGACTGGGTTCGCAATCTGGTCCGCAGGCTGGTTTTTCTTCCCGCGGATATTGTAAAGCAGACGGTGATTATGGGTAAGGCTCTTGCGGCGGCGAAAGTGCCCGAGGAGTGGCGCAACAGCGGAAGCCTGACCAGCATCGACAGTATGTCCCCTAAAAACCCTGCACTCCTGGCCCTGGCGGAGATCCCTCTGGCGCCGGGGATCAAGGGGCATTCCATCATAGCAGTGCAAGGCGAAGGCGACCCTGCCAAACTGAATGACGGCGTAGTGGAATACAAAAGCGCCCACGTGGACTATGTGGAATCTGAATTTGTCGTCCGAAGCAGCCACTCCTGCCAGGGACATCCCCTGACCATTGAGGAAGTGCGACGCATCCTGCTTCTCCATACCGGCGCTTCAAGATCCGCGAAATCAAGCCCATAAAAACCGTCGGTTTTCTCCTCTCAGAAGTTGATCCCAGAGCAATGTTGAGAGTGAACGGATTATCCGTGGTCTATTGCATCTCACGTATGCGCACCTCGATCCCCTTTTGCCCTTCAAGCAACTTTACAAGTTCCGAAGGGTCCGTCTCTCCGTAGTGATATGGGTAAAGGACTTTCGGCTGAAATGCTTGGGCGGCATCAGCAACCATTTCAGGCGTCATGGTGTAGGGAAGATTCATGGGCAGGAATGCGATATCTATCCCCCGAAGGGCTTTCATTTCCGGTATATTTTCCGTGTCGCCGGCCACATAAACGCGCTTATCGCCGAATGTGAGGACATATCCGTTCCCGACGCCTTTGGGGTGATAGGGTTGCCCGTTGGGACGCTTGTGGACGATATTGTAGGCAGGAACCGCTTCGATTCGGATCCCGTTGACCGTTTGAACCTCCCCGTTTTTCATGACCAAGCCGCCTTTGACCTCCTTTGAGGACGCCTCGTTCAACACCACCGCTGTTTTCTCCGTGCGAACCGCTTCCAGAGCGGCCGGGTCGAGATGGTCGCGGTGTTCGTGGGTGATCAGGATGAGATCGGCTTTGGGAAGGGTGGAATAGTCCGCCAATTTGCTGTAGGGGTCTACGTAGATGATCTTCCCGTCGAAATCGAACATGAGGCTCCCATGACCGATAAAGGTGATTTTGAGATACCGGCGGAGGTCTGGATGGTATCCACCTGGAACGGTTCCTGCGCAGTCGCTGAGGACCCGAAGGCAAGAATGAGGAACGTAAAAAAAAGGCTTGTTGTATTCATCTTCATCTCTCCTTTTGACGGTTTTGATTATTCCCTCTTTTTACCTGATTTATTTATCCGAGTATGGTACTTTACTTCCCAATTCAATTCAATGTTTACGATATGTCCCTGTTTTCCAGCAGAGGGTTTTTCCTTAGGATAAGGAAAAATATGAACTATTCAATACGATATGGAAAGAAGGTATCCTATTCAAATTCCATGGGGATGAGTACGTGACCAATGAGCCATTGCGTCACGAGGTCTTTTTTGCCGGCGCATCTGATTCCTATGGGCGAACCGGTCCTTCTATGTGGGTACGGAAAAGGTGCGGGAAGTTCAACCGGTTTCGTTTTACCAACATAGAAGGACCTCTCGACGGTCGGTGAAGGTTCATCCAAGATGCGCCGGCAAAAAAGACCTCGTGACTCCATTCCTGCCATAGGTTTTGAATAAGATACGAAAGAAGAGTGTTTCATGGAGAAAAAGAAACAAGTAGTCATCAATGAAGATTGGTGTAAGGGCTGTGGCATCTGCGTAGCCTTCTGTCCGAAGGAGGTCCTGCTTCTGGATGATCATGAAAAGGCCCGGTGGGCTCACCCTGAAAAATGTATAGGCTGTGGGCTTTGTGAAATGCGCTGCCCCGACCTGGCCATTGCGCTGGAGGAGATGAAATCGTGAAAACCACAGCGAAATTCATTCAAGGAAACGAGGCGGTCGTGGAAGGGGCCCTCTATGCAGGACTCAATTTCTTTGCAGGGTATCCGATCACGCCCTCCACGGAGATGGCCGAGAGTCTGTCTGAAAAGCTTCCGGCCACCGGAGGAAAATTTATCCAGATGGAAGATGAGATCTCCTCCATGTGCGCCATCATCGGGGCATCCCTGACAGGGCTGAAGGTCATGACCGCCACAAGCGGTCCCGGATTTTCCTTAAAACAGGAAGCGATCGGATATGCGGTAATGGCGGAAGTCCCATCGGTAGTGGTCAATGTGCAGCGGGGCGGACCAAGTACGGGTCTTCCAACCGGAGTTGCACAGGGCGACGTTATGCAGGCCAGATGGGGCACCCACGGGGACCATTCCATCATTGCACTCACCGCGTCAAACCTGCAGGATGTTTTTACCATGACGGTAGAGGCCTTTAACATGGCCGAAACCTACCGGACGCCGGTCGTGCTCCTCCTGGATGAGGTAGTGGCTCACATGCGTGAAAAAGTGGTCATTCCCGAACCTGGAGAGATTGAAGTGGTCGCAAGACTGCGCACGTCCGTGCCGGAAGGGACCAATTTTCATCCCTATTTGACGAGGGAAGACGGTCGCCTCCCCATGAGCGATTTCGGGGGCGTCCACCGGTACAACGTCACCGGCCTGGTCCATGACATGTGGGGCTTTCCATCCACGGACCCCAAGGTGGCCTACGACCTCCTTCACCATTTGGTGGACAAACTGGAGAACAAAGCCGATTCCCTGGCCAGGTACAGGGAATACTCTACCGAAGATGCTGAAATTCTGTTGATTTCGTATGGAAGCTCCGCGCGACCCGCCCTCCATCTTGTGGAGGCTCAGCGGGACAGGGGAATGAAAATCGGGCTTTTGGAACTTCAGACTCTTTGGCCTTTTCCAAGAGATCTCGTGGCTCGTATGTGTAAAGGAAAGAGCCATGTTCTGGTAGTGGAGATGAACATGGGGCAGATCTGTCAGGAAGTCAGGAAAGTGGTGACGAGGCAGGAAAAGGTCTATCTTGCCAACAGGTTTGACGGCGTATTTATTTCCCCCGCCGACATCTTGCGCGTACTTTTTATGATTCAGGGGAAAGGAGTATAACATGGCTGTCAAAGATTACATCCGTCAGAGATTTCTGCCCCATATGTGGTGCCCGGGATGCGGGCACGGCATTGTCATGGGAACTATGATTCGGGCCATTGAGCAGTTGGGTTTGCGCAAGAATGAGATCGTGGTGGTCTCGGGCATCGGGTGCTCTTCGCGGATGCCCGGTTATTTGGATTTTCACACCATGCATACCATTCACGGCAGGGCCTTGGCCTTCGCCATGGGAGTAAAGATGGGACGTCCAGAACTCCGGGTCATCGTACCCATGGGGGACGGAGATGCCCTGTCCATCGGGGGAAACCATCTGATCCATGCTGCGAGACGGAACGTGGACATGACGGCCATTATTATGAATAACAGCATATACGGCATGACCGGAGGGCAGGTTTCGCCCATGACCCCTGCCGGGAAAAAGAGCACCACCGCACTACATGGGACCTCTTCCAAACCCTTTGACGCAGTAGCCCTGGCACGAGGGGCAGGGGCTACGTTTGTTGCAAGAACCACGACCTATCATGCGCAGGAAATGATCGATATCATCAGTCAGGGGATCAGTCACAAGGGGTTTTCGCTGATTGAGGTCATGAGTCAGTGCCCAACCTACTATGGCCGGAAGAACAAGATGGGCGGCGCAGTGGAAATGATGCAGTCTTACAGGGATGGAACCGTGAAAGTGGGTTCAAAAAAGGCAAGAGAAAATCCGAACCTGATCGAACGGGGAATCTTTGTGAAGGAAGATTATCCCGAATATGTGGCCAGTTATCTGGCATTCATGGAGACGCTTCAGAAAGGGAAGAAGGAAGCGGCACAAAATTACAAGTCCACGGGGGAACACCATGGATAAGAGGATTGTTTTCAGCGGGTCAGGAGGGCAGGGGGTCATTACCGCTGCCATCATCCTGGCGGAGGCCGCGGCCATCTATGAAGATCTCGAGGCAGTGCAGACCCAGACCTACGGACCGGAAGCACGCGGAGGCGCAACCAGGGCGGACATCATCATTTCTGATAAGCCTATTCGCCATCCAAAGGTGATCAATCCCCACATCCTCGTCTGTCTCACCCAGGAAGCGTATATCAAATATGCGGGTATACTTCGCCCGGGAGGACTTCTCCTGACGGATGCAAAATACGTGGAAGTAGATCAGCGGGTGGATGCCAGGCAGGTGGAATTGAATATGTACGGGACCGTCATGGAGGAAATTGGCAAACCCATTGTCTTTAATATCTGCATGCTTGGCGCTATCATCCGATTAGGGGGACTGATCGATCCTGAATCCATCGTCAAGGTCCTGGCTGCTAAAATCGCCCCTGAATTGGTAGAGATGAACAAAAAAGCCCTTCGGATCGGGATAGAACTGGCGGAAGAAAATATGAAAAAGGAGTAAGGGCCGCGGAAAAAATGTATTATCCCAACTTCCATCACCTCTTCGGTCCCTTTTGCCCGCTCTTCAATCGTCAAGTCCTCAAAATAGTCAGACTATTCTTGCGGGTTGCCGATTTCGGATCGAACAAACTGAACTCGAATATGCGCGTAATTTGGAACAACTCATTTTTTCCGCGGCCCTAAAGCAGACTAACCTCTTAAGATATTTCATGCCTTCAACTTTTCTACGGAGACGAAATGCCCTTCCTTTGTGTCCGGCAAGCGGATCGGTTTTCCTGAAGGATCGGCAAAACCGTCATTAAGCTTCTGTACATACCGATCCGCATCCGCAACGATTTTCGCCACCTGTCTCTGAGCACGACTTCCCCATCCAAGCGGTTTCGAATTGAAAATACTTCTCAAAGGACCGATATTCTTCACGCAGGCCTCCAGAATATTTTCCTTTTCAGGGGTTTCCGGCAGGGAGGTCCTGAGCTGGGAGAGCAGGCGTCTTGCCGTCCAACGTTTGGAAAAGTAGTGCAAAATGAACAGAACAATGACGGCAGAGAGCCCCATCAGGGTCAACCCCCACTGCGAAGAGAGAACATGCTTTATAGACGCGGCGGGAATTGGTTGATCCCAGCTCAAATATCCTGCCCGGTATCCCACAGCCGCGAACAAGCCAACAAGAAACACAAGGAAGAAGCCGTCACTCCAAAGCACCTTGCGCCGCCAGCGCCCGATGGCCTCCTGTATAATAGGGGCCTTCTCATCCTGAATCTCTTTGACGGTACTCTGCAGGGTCCCTACGATACGATAGGCACGTTCCAAACTCACCTGTCGAATTCGGTTATGGATTTCGGCCATATCCCGATCCCTTTTGGTTTCGAAGCGCAATCGAAGGCTCTCATCCTCGATGGGAATAGCGGCTTCAGGGATATAAATGCAATAGAATTTGGCTGCCGTGAGGCCTTCCTGGGCCATGGCCCGATGCCATGCGGCCACCACATCTTCCGGGTTGTTCTCCCTTGCACTCGTGTCAATCTGGTTTAAGATATAAAGGAATTTGGTAGAATCCCTGCGGCCGATGGTGTTGGCCACCAGGTGTTTCAAGGTGTCGCGCATGGCGCCCGGTTCCGGATGACGTGCATCAAAGAAAATCAGGACCAGGTCGGAAAGATCCATGATGTAGTCCGTGATCTTGAGCGTTGCCGAGCGCTGGGCATCCGCATCAAAACCGGGAGAGTCGATCAGGATATGTCCACGAAGGGCGTCACTTGGGCAGGTTTTTAACTGAAGGTACGCATTGATTCGGCTGCCTTCTCCGGGACTGACCTTCTCCAGTTCATGACTCATTTTATAAAAAGGGAAACGAGGATCTGAATTCAGGGCAATGCCGGGCAGCACCCTTACGTCCCGCCCCGCCCCGTAGCAGATAACCGTGAACTTGTCATCCACCGCCTGGGTGCCGGTTGCCTGCAGGGGGTACTGGAGAAAATGATTGATGAATGTGGATTTCCCTGCGGAAAATGTGCCTAAGACAGATACCAGGGGCCACCATGCAATCTGGCTGGCGTAGCTCTGGCCGGGTTGCAGGAGACCCATGCGATGACCGATTTTGTCTAACCGAAGGAAGTCCTCCACGGCATCAACCAGCAGCGGGTTTTCCTGGCGGAGATGCTCTTTGAGGGTGCGAAGCTTCTGCCCGCCTTCTTTCTCCATCTCCATCATTTTGTTGAACCCCTCTTTAGGACATAAAAAATGGTCAAAATACACGAATGAGAGCCTAAGGAAAATTTGCTGTGGAGTCAAGAAAAAAGGATTTTGAGAGTTGCTGTGGTTGTCTTTATAACTATGTTAAGGTAAATATTCCTCCAGAGAAACAGGTTTTAAAAAGCTATGACTTTGAATGATATGCCAAAGACTGTGGAAGAGGCCTTAGATCGTCTGATGGCAAAATTGTCTTTAAAGGAAAAAGTGAACATTGCAAAGATGGACAAACTCGACCTCGATGTCTTAAGCAGTGCCATTGGGCCTTACATTAGAGATGAATTCGGGTTATTTGAAGGGAACAAGCAGCTATTGGAATCCTGCCGAATCCTGAGCGGCCGGGATCAACTCCACATGGATGTTGTTCCTGTCATCATCATTCGCCTGCTTTGGGCCAGGCTGAGGCGAACGCACTCTGTGAGGGTGGTAAAATGAAAAGAATCGCGCAAATGAGATTACAGGTCTATGCTATAGGACCTCTGCATCGTGTTGGTATCAAGGTTCCAGGTGCCAGGTTTCGGGTTTCAGGACCTAAAGTTTGTCATCATTGAGAAAAGGACATCTTCCATGTTTTCACTCACATCTTTTCACGAAAAGTATAAGACGGACCCTTCGGATCTAACGTTACGGGGTCGAAAGTTCAGATTTTTTGTTCCGAAATCCCTTGACGGATTTGTACATACGGATGATATCTTTCACGAATTCCCCCTTTGGGCGAAAATATGGGATGCATCCATTGTTCTGGCGGATTGCCTTGCGGCCATGCCGGTTGACAAGGACAGAAAACTCCTTGAAATCGGCTGCGGCGTGGGGGTTGCGGGTATCGTCGCGGCTTCCTTCGGTCACCGGATAACCCTGACGGAGTATAATGACGATGCCCTTGCTTTTGTCCGCGCCAACGCCTGCGAGAACCGGACCGCCGAAGGGACTATCCCGGATATCCGAAAGCTCGACTGGAATAATCCGGAAATCTTCGAACCGTTTGATACGATTGTCGGGTCGGAGGTGGTGTTTAAGGAGGAAGACTATGAGCCTCTGAGCAGACTTTTTACGCGTTGCCTGAAACCGTCGGGGGAGATCATCCTGGCGGAGAGAGCGCGGGAAACGAGTATCGGGTTTTTCAAGCTGATGAGTGGTCGGTTCGATATATCGGCCCAGAAAAAGGTCTTTCGTTCAGGTGGAGACGAAGTGCGGGTTATCCTGGCGAGGATGAAACCAAAAAAATAGGTCCCATGATTAAGGTCAAGTCGATGCAGTAGAAACCAAACCCGCGGATTCGATTTCGATAGCGATACCGATTCCGATAGCAATTCGGGTTGTCCTTCACAACATTTTTGAGCACGCCCTCCTTGAGACCTTGCCTTGATTTATGGAACCGAAAGGCTTACAATGAAGGCCAGAATACTTGGTAGGGGGTTCTTGCCGATGGGCGAAAACGAGATGAAAATACTTACTTATCCGGACCCGGTTCTGAAAACCAGCGCCAGTCCTATAGATGATATAGACGGAGAACTGCAGAAGATTATCGACAGGATGATCGAAACCATGTACATCGCTCCCGGCATAGGTCTCGCGGCGAACCAGGTGGGTCTGCTCAAGCGGGTGATCGTATTTGACGGAAGTCCCCGCCAGGAGGGACGTGATCCGCTGGTTTTGATCAATCCAGAGATCACACACAGGGAAGATGAAATCAAGTGGGAAGAAGCCTGTCTAAGCGTGGTTGATTATACGGCGGAGGTCACTCGAAATGCCCGTGTAACCGTTCAGGGAAATGATCGTCACGGCAAACCCGTGAAGTTGGATGCGGAGGAACTTCTTGCGGTATGTCTGCAGCATGAAATTGATCACTTGGATGGCACCCTTTTTATAGACCGTATCAGCAGCCTCAAAAGGGCACTGTATAAGAAAAAACTCAAGAAAAAGAACAAGGAATCATAAGGGATTTTGCCACATGTCATGCTTGTCCTCTCCCTTGCGGAAAACATTTCCCGTTCATCCAAGGATCATCTTCATGGGCACACCTGAGTATGCCGTTGCATCACTCGAAGCCCTGTTGGGGGCGGGACATGAGGTCCTTGCTGTCGTAACCCAGCCGGATCGGCCAAAAGGGAGGAGCAAGAAGCCTTTCCCTTCTCCTGTCAAGCAGACAGCCCTGAACAGGCGCCTGGCTCTGTTTCAGCCTGAAGATGCATCTGATCCCGATTTCTGCAGGGCTATTCGGGAACTTCAGCCTGATCTTTTCGTAGTGGTTGCCTTCGGGCAGGTACTCAAACGCCGGGTTTTGGAAATCCCGCCGTGGGGAGGGCTCAACATTCATGCTTCTCTCCTCCCGAAGTACAGGGGCGCCGCACCCATCCAGTGGGCCATTATCAATGGAGAAAAAGAGACCGGACTTACGGCCATGATCATGGAGGAAGGGTTGGACAAAGGACCTATGCTTCTTCAGAAAAAAACTCCCTTAAACCAGACGGAGACAGCCGGGGAACTTCATGACAGGCTCGCCGTGTTGTCGGGAGAACTGCTCCTGCAAACTCTTGAAAAACTGGCAGAAGATCTCCTGGTCCCTCAGCTGCAGGACGATTCGACGGCAAGCTACGCGCCGAAAATCGACAAACGCATTTCCGTCATCGACTGGATGAAGCCGGCCAATTTCCTGTCCGCCCTTATTCGGGGGCTTGATCCGTTTCCCGGGGCAATCACTTCCATTGGAGAGAAAACGGTGAAATTGTTTTCGCCACGATTGGCGGATTTTAAATCGAAAAATCAGTTGCCGGGAACGGTCGTCGATGGTTCGCAAGACGGGATACTGGTTCAAACAGGAGAAGGGGTTCTGGAAATCAGGGAACTGCAGTCGCTCGGGAAAAAGAGGCTGCCGGCCGATGCTTTTCTGAGGGGCTTTCCCCTGGAAAGAGGCACGGTCCTGGGTTAAAGAAGGCTATGAGCGATCAGGATCAAAAGAAGCAACATGAAGAGGGCGCAGGCGCGAATACCTCTTCTCTGTTTCATCAGGAAGACCTGTTGCAGAGAGGCGCGATTGAAAGGCCGAAGAAGCGTATCTTTATCCTTCTTCTCCTGATTACCTGCGTGGTGCTGGTGGGGGGCGCCCTGCTGCTTTGGTGGGTCCCCTATGTGGGTTTTACCAACATTCATCCGTACCTGCCCCTTATCGCCGGGATTGTTTTCGGGGGCATCGTCCTGTTCTGTCTTGGCGCCGTCTTGACGCTCCTTTTCACCATCATTCGGGGAAAGAACCTCTTTTTCAACAGAAAAATCAGGGGGATTGTGATCCGTTTCCTTTTTCCGCTGTTGGTTGGGGTGGGGAAGTGCTTCGGAATCAAAAAGAGCGAAATCCGCCGGTCTTTCGTGGCTATCAACAACCAACTGGTTCTTGCGGAAGCCAAAAAGGTCAAACCGGAAAAGCTCCTCATTCTTCTTCCCCACTGTCTTCAGTTTCATGACTGCAGCGTGAGAATCACGGGGGATGTCAGAAACTGCAAGGCGTGTGGAAAATGCCGCATAAAAGAACTGGCAGCCCTTGCTGAAGAATACCATGCGCCCATTTCGGTGGCCACCGGGGGCACGCTGGCCCGGAGAATTGTGGTGCAAAAGAGGCCTGAAATCATCATAGGCGTTGCGTGTGAGCGGGATCTCACCAGCGGGATACAGGACAGCTACCCCATCCCGGTCTTCGGCATTTTCAACAAAAGGCCGTTTGGTCCATGTTACGATACGGATGTGGATATCGACCTTGTGACAAGCGCCGTAAAAACCTTCCTTGGCCGCTGAGATGCCGAGAAATCTTGCACTGGCCGCCCTCAATAACCGTGAAAATCTTCCGGGTTTCCAGGAACGAACCCTGGAAGGGGCTTTTGACGACAATCCGCGTCTCGATCAGAGAGACAGGGCCTTTTCCCTGCATCTGGTTCAGGGGGTATTGCGCTGGCAGATAAGGATCGACTGGATTATTAAACAATCCGTTCGCTTCCCTTTTACAAGCCTTGAACTTCCCGTATTAAATATCCTTCGTCTGGCTGTCTATCAGATATTTTTCATGGATCGGGTCCCCGAATCCGCGGCCGTCAATGAGGCGGTCAAGCAGGCGGGAAAACTGCGGAAAAAAAACTTGCGAGGTGTTGTCAACGGGGTTTTGCGGAATATCTGCCGTAAGAAAAACGAGATGGTTTTTCCGGATGCGGATCGTGATCCCCACCTTTCTCTCGCCATCACCTATGCCTACCCTTTGTGGCTGGTAAAGAAATGGACAAAAGAATATGGGATGGGGGAAGCGGAAGAGATGCTCCGTGCGGGAAATGAGATTCCGAGGCTTTTCGTTCGAACCAACACGCTCAAAACAACCCGCGAAAAGCTCCTGGAGGCCCTGCAGGAGGAGGGAATCGCCTGCTTATCGGATCCAGCCGCTCCCGAGTCCATGGAAATAACCCGTTTAAAGGGTCCTCTTCAAGGGTTGAAATCGTTCCGTGAAGGGTTGTTCCAGGTGCAGAGCCGGCCGGCCCAGATATGCTCTCACCTTCTTTTTCCTGAATCCGGGGAATCCGTATTGGATGTCTGCGCGGGGTTTGGGGGGAAATCCACCCACATGGCCGCGCTCATGAAAGACCGGGGATTCATTGTCGGCATGGATACAAACAGGGAAAGGCTACGGGGTCTGATGAGCAGCGCAAAGCGGCTCAAAATAGAGTCCATCCACCCCGTCATGGCAGACGCAACCCGATCCCTTCCCCGACTTCTGAAACGGACGGTTTCACAAGGTCCTGGTGGATGCCCCCTGTTCCGGTCTGGGAGTCATCTCAAGGCATCCGGATATCAAACTCGTCAAAACCGGCAAGGATATTGCGCGTCTTGCCGATGTACAGCAGACTCTGCTGCATGGGGCCGTGCCGATCCTTAAGCCGGAGGGGAAACTGCTATACGTTACGTGTACCGTTTCGAAAGAGGAAAATGAAGACAACGTGGAACGCTTTCTCAGAAAGAATTCCACCATGGCCCTGGTGAATCTTCGAAAATGCGACCCCGGCATGGGCATTGGACCTGGTGGATGGGAATGGTTTTTTTCGGACCCTCCCGCACGTTCACGGAATGGAAGGGTTTTTTGGCGCCCTCTTCAGGAAGAAATAAAAATGGATAAGATCTACTCTTTTTTCTGCACGACGCCCCTTTTTCTGGAACAGCTCCTGGCAGATGAGCTGGCATCCTTCGGCGCAACATCCGTAAAAGAGACGAAGGGCGGCGTTTCCTTTGAAGGAAACCTGGAAACGGCATACCGGGTCTGCCTGTGGTCACGAATCGCAAACCGATTGTTTCTGGAAATCTCCACCTTTGCTGCCGGAAACAGAGATGAATTATATGGCGCCGTTCAAGAGATTCCGTGGGAGACGCATCTCACGGCGGACGGGTGTTTCAAGGTGCGGGCTTCCCTTTACCAGTCCGGATTCAACAACTCCCAGTTTGCCGCCTTAGTGGTGAAAGATTCCGTGTCGGACTATTTCACAAGCAGGTATGGGAAAAGGCCCTCCGTGGAAATTCTCAGACCGGATGTGATTATTAACCTCCACCTTCAACAAAATAAGGCCACATTGAGTCTCGATCTGTCAGGAGAAAGCCTTCACAGGAGGAATTACAAAGAAGATGGCGGAATCGCCACCTTGAAAGAGAATGTTGCCGCCGCAATTCTGTTGCGAGGGGGCTGGAAGGAGATCGCGGAGCGGGGTGGAGCATTTGTCGACCCCATGTGCGGCACAGGTACGCTCCTCCTGGAGGCGGCGTGTATGGCGGGAGATATCGCTCCCGGTCTTTTCAGAGACTATTTCGGATTTATGGGTTGGGAGCAACACATACCTGCTCTGTGGGAGACTCTTGCAGGAAGAAGCCCAAAGGAGAAGGGAAGGGGGGAAAAGCAACATTCCTTCCATAGTAGGGTTTGATCTGGATGAACGAAGCGTGGGTTTGGCTACGGAAAATGTCCGTCTTTCAGGGCTTGAACCGTTCATGGAGATTCGAAGGAAAGGCCTTGACGAAATTTCCCCTGCGGAAATCAAGGCCCTCACCCCGGGTCTGGTGGCTGTAAATCCTCCCTATGGCATACGAATCGGGAAGCAGGAGAACCTTCCGGCCCTGTATGCGAAGCTGGGGAAAGTGCTCTCAAAAAATTTTCCAGGATGGCGGGCGTCTCTGATTACCGCGGATGAGGAACTGGCCCGGAACACCGGGCTGAAGGCAGACAAGGTGAATGTGCTTTATAACGGCCCCATTAAATGCACCCTGGCGCATTTCCATCTGTTCACCCAAAAGGAAAGAAGCCTCCTGAAAGAAAAACCTAAGATCCCTCTGAGTCCCGGCGCGGAGATGTTCGCCAATCGGTTGAAGAAGAACTTCAAAAGGCTTCGGAAGTGGGCCGAAAAGGAAGGGATCTCCTCTTACCGGCTTTACGATTCGGATATGCCGGAATACAATGTTTCCATAGATTTTTTTGAGAATAAATGGCTTCACGTTCAGGAATATGCCCCACCTGGAACGGTGGATCCGAAGATGGCAGAGGCGAGATTCAGAGAAATCGTCAGTGCGATTCCTTCGGTCCTGGATGTAGACCGGAAAAATATTTTCTGCAAGAACAGGAAACGGCAGAAAGGAAAAACACAGTATCAGAGAATCGGCTCTTCAGGGGAATTTCTTACCATGCAGGAAGGAGGGAACCGTTTTCTGATCAATTTCACCGATCATCTGGATTGCGGGATCTTTCTGGACGGCAGAATGACCAGGGAGCTCATCCGGAAATTTGCCAAGGGAAAGCGGTTTCTGAACCTTTTCTGTTACACGGGAACGGCTACCGTCTATGCAGCGGACGGGGGCGCTGCAACCACCACTTCCGTGGATCATTCCAATACCTATCTATCCTGGGCCAGGGAAAACCTGGCGCTCAATGGATTCAGCGGAGGAAATCACCGATTTTTCCGGGCGGACTGCCAGGCCTGGCTGAAGGAAAACAGGGAGCCTTACGATCTTATTTTCCTGGATCCTCCCACCTTTTCAAATTCAAAGACCTCTCAGGATTTCGACATTCAGACCTTCCATCCCGAACTCATCAAACTTGCCGGCTCCAGACTCAGCAAGAACGGCATCATCCTTTTTTCAAACAATTACCGGCAGTTCAAAATGGATTCCGAAAGACTGCGGGAATTTGATATAGAAAATATTTCATCTAAGACGATTCCCTACGATTTCAACCGCAGCAAACATATCCATAATTGCTGGCGGATTGCACATCAAGGATAGATAAAGAAAGGAAGCTGAGCTACAGTTACAAAATCGAAAACGGCATCCCCCGCGTAGGGTGGATGCCGCATATCTGCTGCGAACCGTCCAAATTACTATTTGCCCGGCCCTGTTTATTCTCATAGATACTATCTAAAATCAAATAATTGCCGATATTTGTCCCTGCCCTGCCTTTTTTCTATCCCGCCCGCACCGTGCGGTTTAATCCTCATGCAATTCTTTTTGATCAAAAATACAGGATGAACCCCATTGGAATTTTTGCCGGCCTCTCCTAATCTTTAGATATTCGGAAAGTAAGGCTTGAGTGATTAAATGCATGCTTACGCCTGCCATATTTAATTCTCTGTAGCTCATTCCCGCACTCCCGACAAGGAAGGGATAATTTGCCTGGTTCCTTTTTCTCCCCTGGGGACTGTCGACCTCCACGGAAGAAACCGTTTTGAAGCATCATAGGCTTGAGAGAGGAAAATCAAACATATGCAACCAAACATAAGGAAAAGAAAGCAGCTTGGTATGTTTCTTCCCATGGTTCTGGCCATCTTCTTCAGTGCCGCCCCCTGCCTGGGAGCTCAGAAACATCAAACTTCCGGCCCGGGAGATGTTTTGATCGTCTCCGGAACAATTTCCAATGTCCAGGGCAAAGGGATCAATGAAGCTGCCATCGATTTTTTCATAAACGGGAAGAAGATGGAGATTGAAGAGGAAATTGCGTCCGAAAGCAGGGGGACCTACAAGGCCAGCCTTTTTCTACCGAAAGGAATCCTTTTGGGCGCCAAGGTCGACATGGAGGTAAGCAAGCCCTGTTACGAAGACTCAGGCACTGTGGCACTTGCCCACATCGTCCAGGAGAAGACCGACGACAAAGGATTCACGACCTATCTGGCCCATCAAGACATTGTGCTCAAAAGAATCATCGGCCCGGCCTTCTGGATCGCAACAGCCGTCCTGATTCTGGTTTACGGTTTCATCGCCTTCGAGGTTATGCACAGGACACTGGCCGCTTTCCTGGGGGCGGCAACCCTCCTTTTCGTGAGCTATACGGCAGGGACATTCCATCCTGAATACATGATATTTTCCTTTGAACGGGCCATCCATGCCATGGATATGAATGTTATTTTCCTGCTCATGTCCATGATGATCATCGTGGGGGTCTTAAAAAGGACCGGTCTCTTTCAGTGGCTGGCCTTTAAGTCCTACCAACTGGCCAGAGGCAATATCTTCGCCCTTTCCGTAATCCTTATGTTCATAACCGCCGTCACCTCGGCCTTTCTTGACAATGTGACCACCATGATCCTGATCATTCCGGTCACCATGAATATCGCGTTAGTGCTCGGGATCAATCCCTTGACCCTGCTCATGCCGGAGGTGTTTGCCTCCAATCTGGGGGGAACCGCCACCCTTATCGGGGATCCTCCCAACATTATGATCGGGTCCTATGCCAATTTGACCTTTCTTGATTTTGCACGGAATCTGGGGCTCATCTGCCTTATCACGCTCGCCGTGAGCATCGTCTATTTCGTTTACTGGTACAAGAAGGATTATCTCAAAGCCCAGGTGGTGGATGTCGCGAAAACAATCGACGAACTGAAAGGGACCTACCGGATCACCAACAAAACGCTCCTTGTCAAGTCCGCCCTCATGTTAGGCCTCACCATCTTCCTCTTCATCATCCATGGCGCCCTTCATATGGAGCCCAGCATTGCGGCCATGGTAGGGGCTGCTCTACTCCTTGTGATCAGCCGGGTGAATATCGTGGAAATGCTGGAGCACGAAATCGAGTGGCCCACCCTCATCTTTTTTATGATGCTCTTTGTTATCGTCGCCGGCGCCGAAGAGACAGGCCTGATCCAGGTCATTGCCGACTGGGTCAACCATATGTCAAAAGGATCCCTCGTGGTGGCGGTTGTAGTGATCCTCTGGGTATCGGCTCTGGCCTCGGCCATCATCGACAACATCCCCTTCACGGCCACCATGCTTCCCATCGTGGCCTACCTGAACAACGCGGTGCCGGGCGCCGAAAGCGGAATTTTGTGGTGGGCGCTGGCACTGGGGGCATGCCTGGGAGGCAACGGGACAATGATCGGCGCCAGTGCCAATGTGGTCACCGTGGGCATTGCGGAAGCCCAGGGGTACCGCATATCATTTATGGAATATATGAAGATCGCCTTTGTTCCCATGATCATCAGCATTGTGCTTTGCACCATCTGGCTGCTTGTAGTGCAGATGTGAGAATCGCAGTCTATTCAAATTCCACGTTCCCCGGGACGGCCAAAGTGATTTGATCGTTTTCTGGGGACGCCGGCCCATCTATTCCGGCCCGGTGGCTCGTCCGGCAAAAGCCTTTCTGGCAGCCAAACAGAGAGGGGCAAAGATTATTGCCATCACGCCTTTGGTTGAACCGGATGTGGGAATGGCGGATATCTGCGTGCCGTTGCGGCCGGGTACGGATGCCGCCTTGGCTCTGGCTATGCTCTATGTGGTGATTAAAAAGGCGTTATGCAGAAGTGTGATCTCTGCATCGATAAGGCTGGAAGGGAATACGGACCGCCCTGCTTGGCCACCTGTCCCGGTGGCGCGTTATCCTTGAAGGCGGCAGCAGTCTGGGAAAAAGAGAGCCATCAGAAAACGATGCTGGCGTTGATGAAACGGGAGAACGGACGGGTGTCTTGAGAAGATGCAATTTTTTTCAATCGTTGCATGAGAAACTTCCCAATCCTGTTCAAGGTCTGGATGGTGTTTTTTTGCTTAAGCGGCTTTCCGAAAACCAGGATGATTGTAACTATTGACCTGTCCTTTTTCCCTCTCTTTCAGACAGTCACCTCTTCTCCCGGCCGTGGAACCAGGAGTTGGACGCTCGGGAATTCTTTCTTCCTCCGCTCGATCTCACGCGTTAATTTTTCTCTTTCCTTCCGGAAAATGTGCACGAAGGCAAATTTGCTGCATCCCGACTCTCTTGCCAGGGACAAGCAGGCGGTCATGGTTCCGTGCCCATCCGTTTCCCCCTGTACCCGGAAAGCCTCATGCACGATCATGTCACAGCCTTCCGCAAGGGCTCTGCTCTGGCCGGTCGCCCTGCCATCGCCGCTGTAAAAAATCGACCGCTGACCATCATCGATCTTAACCGCCAGCGCTCCGCAGCTGTGCTCGATTTCCGCCGCCTCCCATTGCAGCCCGCATTCTTCAATTTTATCCCCGGGCCGCATTTCAAGAAATCGAATGGGATACCTCAGTTTTTCCATAAAACCGGGATAGGCAAGCTCCATGGCTTCCGACATTTTCCTTTCCAAACCTTCCGCCCCGAGGACTGAAAGCGGTTTTTCTCTCCCCATTTCATGGAGGCGGAGATAAAGAAGAGGAATTCCGAAAAAGTGGTCGCCATGGAAATGGGAAATCCACACCCCGGCCAATTGCTCAGGGTCGTCTGAAATACGGAAATAGGCGTGGGGGACGGAAAATCCGCAGTCAAGGAGAACCGTCGTTTTGGACATCGCCTCCACAAGTAACGAAGTGTTTAAATAGACGGGATCACACGCCTCACCGGTGCCGACAAAGGTTACTTTCATTGCTTTCCTTCCTGGTTCAAATCATGTATATGGTAATCATCTGCAATAACCCGTTTCATCGGAACCGATTCTCCATCCTGCCCGCATATGAGCCGATTGCCGGAGAGCTCATGAAATCCAGGCAGGGGGTGGAACCGCCAACCTGGCCGCCAACCGTTAAAAGGTCAATCCGGCACGATGACCGGCTGCGGATGACGGCTGTTTCTCTTCGGGAGGCGCACTCCCCGGTGAGACCCTGTGCAGTAGTAACGATTGATCTACCCTTTTTTCTTATGCAAAAAATGACCCCCGTCGGACTTAAAATCGGTGTTATCGCCGATACCCATGGGCTTCTCCGCCCGGAAGCCATCGAAATTCTCACGACATGTCGGTATATCATCCATGCAGGAGACGTCGGAAAGCCGGAGGTGCTGGAACAACTGAGGGTCATTGCAACAACCTTTGCGGTTCGTGGGAATGTTGACAAAGGTTCCTGGGCAGAAAAGCTGCCATACCGGGAGGTCGTTGAAATCGGCAACCGGTCCTTTTATCTTGTTCACAGACTGGAAGACCTGGATCTGGATCCATCCGCGGGGTTCGATGCAGTGGTGTATGGGCATTCCCATATCCCCGGGAGTTACCATAGAAATGGGGTTCTCTATTTCAATCCAGGCAGCGCCGGGCCAAAGAGATTCAGATTGCCTGTTTCCATGGGGCAAATCACCCTGACGGATGACGGCATTGAAAGCCATCTGATTACGCTGCTATAGGGGACTGTGGACTGTGCGCTGAATCGGTGCGAACCAATCACTTCTTTTCCGACTCTCAGGCTTTCTTCTCTGCTTTCTTCCTTTTCTTTCGAACCATAGAAAATCGAATGAGGATGACCAGGATTGGAAAACAAAGGAAGCAAAGGTCATCCAGGACTCCGGACATGGGATCGGGCATGAAATAGTAGGTGATGCCCGCAAGAAGAAGGCTTGTTCGCAGGGCGCGACCATACCCTAAAAAGGTAAATACTCTTAAAAAGGTCAGATAACACAGGACCCAGAAAAGAAACAGTGCCAGATTTGCAATGAACCGGTATCGGGGGGGAATCTGCTTAAAAAGGGTATCCATCACCCTCTGGAGGAGTGAACTCTCGTCGGCAAAGCGAATCCTGGCCACCTCGCCGATAGTAGTCTTTTCGTTGATGTATGTCTCAGCGGGAATCAGGGAATCGAGCGTGATGAGGGCGCCTTCTTTATGAAGGGCGTCATTGGTTGCCCTGAACGGCAATCGAAGGGTGGATTTGACAAGAAGAAAACCGCCCCAACAGAGGGCAAGAAAGAATACGATGAGAAATAGCTGAAAAATTCCCTTTCTTACGGTCATTGCAATCCCCCTCCATTACGCCTCGCCTTTTATGCTTTTTCCGGCAAACCGTGAGAGAAGTTTGAGTGCCTGGTCGAAGGTGGGTTTGTCATAGAGGTAGGCCACGTGAGAGATGGGGGCTGTCTTTTCCCGTATCCAGTTTTCCGGCACTGCTGTAAGTGATTCGGGGGGCAGCACAATGCTGTCCACGGGAGAGTAGAGCGCTGCGCATGCCGTATGCGGCGGAACTTCGGTCGTTCCCAATTCTTTTATCAGATCACTGCCGCAGAGAATGCTCTGCGCCAGTTTTCCCGGAGCGAAAACCGCCATTTTGCTTCCCTTGAAAGGGCGTGCCAAGAGTGATCAACCCCTTGACATCCGGCCCGGGGAAACTGTCTTTTCTTGCGGCATAGGCCTTGGCAAGGAGTCCACCCAGACTATGTCCCACAAGCAGAACCGGTTCATTCCTCTCTAACGTTCCAATTTCCGCCAGCCTCCGGGCCAACTGTTCCTCGATTTCCCGGAAGGAGTATCGCCGGCTGCTATAGCTCACCACATGAATTCGTTTCAACCCGGCACGTTTGAGCCGGAGGCGAAATAAAAGCCACGCACTTGCATTATGATATAGACCATGAATCAGAACGACCGGGGGGAATGCAGAATTTTCTTCAATGCCGGCTTTCCATAGAGGCTTGAATATACCCAAAGGAAAAAACAGGACCACGAGAATCAGACTCCGGAGGCTCGAAATAAGTCCCTTAAATATCCACGTCCCGAATTTGCCATCGGATTCCTGTTGCATCTGAAATCGGTAGTGACTGTTGCCGGCCTCGTACCAGAAAAGGGCAGACGTCAGCAATGGGAAAAACAGCAGGAGAAAGAAGATTACAAAGAGAAAAACGGCCCACATAAAAACTCCCTGTCGGTTGTGTGAATCGCATCGGATATTCGGGTGATTGAGTGGTGGAAGCTTCCCCGAATACGGTGTGACCATGGGAACCCGGCCCCCTGGAATTTGCCGAAACCACTTCCTGCATCATTGCCGTTTGCAGAAGGCTTGTCAATAGTCAACCTGAGAATCGGTGGTCGGAAAATTCTTGGCTTGACTTTAAATTGCCTGTTAATGTATTTTTCAAATTCTCACTCTATCCGTCCCGAGTGGACACGAAACATGGAACGTATCCAAACTGCTGGAAATAATGTGGTTTATCAATTCCGTTTTATTATTTTATTAACGAAAGGATCTTAGCATGGAAAATGTGGCTGAACAATTGAGAAATGTTGCCCTAATTGCACATGGGGGCTCCGGTAAAACTTCATTGGCCGAGGCGATGCTGTTTAATGGAAAATCCACCACGCGACTGGGAAAGGTGGACGATGGCACATCAAGCTTTGATTTTGAACCGGAGGAAATCAAGAGGCGCAGCAGCCTCAGCACGGCCTTTCACCATGCTAAATGGAAAAAGAACAAGATCAATATACTGGATACTCCGGGAGACGACAATTTCCTGTCCGATACCAAATTTTCTCTTGATGCGGCCGACGGAGCGGTCGTGGTTGTCAGCGCCATTTCCGGAGTAAAGGTGGGCACGGAAAAGGTGTGGAATTTTGCGAACGAAAGAGAACTGCCGAGAATGATATTCGTTAACAAAATGGATCGGGAAAGGTCTGATTTCTATAAAGTTATCGATGATATTTCGGAGGGACTCGAGATAAAGGCCACGCCGGTTTTTCTTCCCATCGGCGCTGAAGACAAGTTCTCGGGGATCGTGGATCTGATTAAGAAGAAGGCCTATATCTATGAGCCCGATGGAAGCGGAAAGTTTCAAAAAGAGGATATTCCCGCGGACATGATGGATCTTGTTGAAGAATGGCGGGAGAAGATCATCGAAAATATCGTTGAAGCCAATGACGGATTGATGGAGAAATACCTGGAAGGGGAAGAGCTTTCCGATCAGGAGATAGAAGAGACCCTTTACGCCGGTATCAAGTCCGGGATACTGGTCCCCATTGTCTGCGGTTCTTCCCTGCTGAATATCGGCGTGCCGCAGTTGATGGACCTGATTGTTCAAGGGCTTCCCTCGCCCCTGGAAATTCCGCCGAAACAGGGCAAGGCGGTCGACAGCGATGAAGTGATTGAGAGGATTCCCTCTGTGGATTCCCCTTTCTCCGCTCTCGTATTTAAAACCGTTGCGGATCCTTTTGCCGGCCGGCTTACGATTATGAGGGTGTTTTCAGGAACCGTTGAGTCCGATTCAACGGTCTACAACGCCAATAAGGATGTCAAGGAAAAATTCGGCCAGCTCTTAGCCCTTGAAGGAAAGAAACAGCAACCGGTTGAAGCGGCCGGGCCGGGAGACATTGTAGCCATTCCCAAACTCAAGGAGACGACCACCGGAAACACGCTTTGTTCAGCAAAGGACCCTATTATTTACCAGCTCACTCAGGGGCTGCCTGCTGTAATTTCGTACGCGGTACAGGCAAAAGTCAAGGGAAGTGAGGATAAGGTCTTTAGTTCTTTTGCAAAACTTCTTGAAGAAGACCCCACGTTGAAATTGGAAAGAGACCAGACCACCGCTGAGGTGATTTTGAGCGGGACAGGCCAGATCCATCTGGAAACCGCGTGCGAAAAACTGGCCAGAAAGTTCGGTGTTGAAGTGAATCTGGTTCCCGTGAAGGTCCCCTACAGGGAGACTATCAAGAAAGCCGCCAAGGGGGTAGTGTACAGGCATAAGAAGCAATCTGGCGGGAGAGGTCAGTTCGCAGAGGTCCATTTTGATGTCACCCCGCTGCCTCCCGGAACCGGTTTTGAATTTCACGAAAATCTCACCGGAATGAATGTGCCCAGAAACTTTGTCCCCGCGGTCGAAAAAGGCCTTCAAGAAACCCTTGCGACTGGGGCGCTGGCGGGATATCCGATCGTCGATCTGAAGGTGCGTTTCTATGACGGCAAGTCTCATGAGGTGGATTCGTCTGAAATGGCATTCAAGATCGCCGCGGCCATGTGCCTCAAGAAAGGCATGCAGGAAGCCAGTCCAACCCTTCTGGAGCCTATTATGAAAATGGAAATCACCGTCCCCGAAGAGGTGATGGGTGATGTAATGGGCGATCTGAACAGCCGGAGGGGAAGAGTGCTCGGGATGGATTCCAAGGGAAAGTATCAGGTAATCATGGCCCATGTGCCCATGGTGGAAGTTCAAAAATATGCCCTTGACCTGAATGCCATCACTGGCGGACGTGGCACTTTCACCATGGAACAAGACCATTATGAAGAGGTTCCCTCCCAATTGGCGGAGAAGGTTATTGCCGCGGCCCATAAAGAGGAATAGACCGGGTGAAAGGGATGCGTGACATCTTTCTGTCGGGAGTGCTGACTGTAAGCGACAAGGGCTCTGCCGGCCTTCGTGAGGATGAAAGTGGAAAGATCGTGGCTGACATGCTGAAAGCCGAAGGTTTTCAGGTGGCCAAGAAAGAAATTGTCCCTGACGACAGACAGCAGATCTCCAGGCGGATTATTCAATGGATTGATGAGGATGGCCTGGCGCTCGTGATTACCTCGGGAGGCACGGGCCTGAGTCCCAGGGACGTCACGCCCCAGGCAATGGAAGAAATTATCGATTACCCGATCCCCGGTATTCCGGAGGCCATGCGCGCCGCAAGCCTTCTGAAAACGCCGCATGCCATGATCTCCAGGGCCATGGCGGGGGTGAGGGGGAACTCCCTTGTGATTAATTTGCCGGGCAGTCCCGGAGGGGCAAGGGACAACCTCTCCGTCGTTCTGCCCGCCCTCAAACATGCCCTTAGGAAACTCCATGGCGACCCATCGGATTGTGCGGCTATCCACGAAAAAGACGGATAGGCTGTTCGCTGGATAAATACCGCTTGCAGTCATCGTCAAGGAACAATCTGGTTGAGCTTGATTTCAGAGGAGGTGTCGTATGGACCAAATTTCTTTCGGCATCCACAATTATGTAGACCAGATCAGCCAGATTGGCGGGACATTGGGCCCGATGGTCGTAAAGGGGATGATTCTCCTTCTGATTGTGCTGATCCTGGTAAAGTACCTGGGTAAATTTGTGTCCGCCCTCCTCATTAAAGCGGGCATGCCGGAGCGGAAGGCAGCCTATTCACAGACCGGCATGCATATCCTGGTCCTGCTGATCGGCGCCCTGGTCGTCCTCAATATGGTCGGTTTTCCCGGCGCGCTCCTTTTCCGCGTTATCATGGTTATCGTGATGATATCCATGGCCGCTTACATCATCGGGAAACCTTACCTTCCCCAGCTTCCATTCAAAAAAGGGGAGGTCATTCAGATCGGGGATTCCATGGGCACGGTGGATCTCATCAGCGTCATGCACACACGGATCAAAACCTTTGACGGCAAGGTAATCTACATCCCCAACCATAAAGTCCTCAATGACAAAGTAACCAATTCCAGCGTCAGACCCAATCGCAGGCTGGATATTCATTTCTATATCGCCTTGGATCAAGATGTAAAAAAGGCTATGGAGTTAGTGACGGAAATCTTGAAAGCGGATGACATCGTTCTGGAGAAGCCCGCTCCGCGGGTGGTCATTGACAAATTCGCGCCCGGCTACCTGGAGATGTTGGCGCGGTTCTGGGTGGAGAGAAAGCATGTCCTTACAGGCCGGTGGGGCCTGAATGAGAAGATCAAGACGAAACTGGATCAGGAAGGAATCAAGATGGCTTCCCCCAGGCTGGAAATAAGCGGCGAAGCGAAATCAGCGGGCATTTCCAACTGACCCATTCTCGCCTTCTACAACACCAAAAACAGCTCGATAGGCAACGGTGAGAATACAAATCTGCAGGGGGGCCGTCAGGATAACGCCGATCCCGAACAGGATGATTCCGATACTGCCGACGACGCTTGCAACGGCCGACACGCTCAAAAACGACCAGAAATTTCCTTTCACCGTTTGAAAAGCGACAACAGATGCACTCCTGAAATCCATGTTTCGGTCCACAATCAGGAAAGGACCAAACATCAGAAATGCCTGCGCGGCATACAAGAAGAACAAGGCGGCCAGTTGTCCAACACCCGGCAAGGAAAGAAGGAACAGTGTCCCCGCCGAGACGAGGATTCCCCAGAGCACCACAAAAAGCAGGGAGTGAAGGAAAAACCTGAATCCCTTAAAGAGATCTGAAACCCTCGGCTTCGGTTCTCGTCCGTCCAGCAATCCCAACGTAATGATGAGGATGCCTGAAAGCATGGGGCCCGCCAGAATTCCCGCGCTGCATACGCTTAGAATGAGAGCGATAAAGGATGCAGGGATCACGATCGAAATATTTTCTTTGTACTGTCGAAAGCCTTTTTGAAACCAGTCGCTTAATTGAACCTGCGGGGGTTCCATGGATCTCCTCCTCTTTTGCCTAACGACACAGCCTAAAAAAGTTCTGCCATATCCTTTGGCATTTCCGCTTTGAAATGGAGTCGTCTACCGTCTTCGGGATGTTTAAGCTCAATTGATTCGGAATGAAGGGCCTGACGCTGAAGACATAATCTGCTTCGGTCTTCTTCCGTTAATCGTTTTTCGATAAACTTCAGAAACAGTGTGTCGTCTACACCGTAGATCTTGTCTCCAACCACGGGATATCCCAGGGAAGAAAGCGTTGCACGAATCTGGTGCAGCCGGCCTGTTTCGGGACATGCGGATACGAGGGACCTTCCTCGACATCTGTCTATCAGACGGAATTGCGTGAGGCATCGTTGACTTTCGTCCGGAATTTCCGGCTCGGAGTCCATGGGAGAAAAACGCTGTTTCTTCCTGATCTGGCTGGTCTCGTCCCGGGACAGCCAACCCTCCGCGCAAAGCGGCCCGGAGGGGAAATCGCCTTCCACGGCCACCAAGTAGATTTTTCGGACAGTGCCCGACTGAAACTGCCCCTGACAATTTTTTGCGGCCGCTGGCGTTTTTGTGAGCAAAACAATCCCGGAAGTTTCCCTGTCAATCCTGTTTACGAAAAAGAAGGGTTCTCCCCCGGTCCTGGTTTTGAGAAGACCCCAGAGGGTATTTCCGAAGTATCGACCCCCTGGATGACAGGGAAGGTTCCCTGGCTTGTTGATCACAAGCAATGCCCGATCCTCAAACACAATGGAGTAATTCGTGCTCACAGGAGGTTCTTCCTCCTCAGGTTGTAAATATTCCAAGGAGTTACCGCATTCGAGAATGGTTCCTGGAATGCAGGGCCTGCCGTTGATCAGAACCTTTTCACACCCAATCAGGCCTTCCCATTGGTCCCGATGATGATAGGTGAAGCGGCGGCAGAGAAAATCCAGAACTGCGGTTCCTGCCTGGTCCCGGGGGATGTGAATAAAAGCTTTCCGTTTCATGCAGTGCTGGAGGTGTAAGACAAGGATTGCGGAATTGATTGGCTTGGCTTGAGCGAGTAGATCCTTACGGGGTCATCAATACCTTTCAAATGCACTTCTCCCAGGTCATAAACCGGCCACAACCCCTCAATCATCTTTTTTGTGCCTTCGCCGATGATCATATCGCCCCCCTTTGCATAATCGGCCAGCCGTGCGGCAACGTTGGTAACGTTTCCGGTTGCCGTGTAGGTCATGCGGGTGTCCAGCGATCCTTTGAATCGCGTCATGCCCACCAGGGCGGTTCCCGAATTGATCCCTATATTGACATTGATCGGATCAAACCGGCTGCTCAATCGCATATTCAGATCCGTATTGATTCTTTGGATGTCAAAAGCGGCTTTCACCGCATGGATTGCATTGGTTACGGCATCGTCGTTCTTGAATATAATCATCAATCCATCCCCCGCGGTCTCATTGATATCTCCTCCGGATCTGTGGATGGGATCCACAAAGCTGGAGAACATCTTTTCCACCATCTCGTTGACCTCGGTTTCCGGTCGCGTGGTGCTCAAGTGGGTATAGCCTTCGAGATCCAGAAACAGGACGGTAACCTCCATGTTCTTTTTTTCCTGATTGAGCATTTCGGGATGATGTTCTACGATACGGCGCACGGACTGGGGAACAAAAGGAGATAAATGGGCAAGCATCTGGCTGATTTTTATCTTGTCCTGGGTTATCTCCCACTGCTTTTTGGTTCTAAGAATAATATCTCCGGCAGTTTCCGAGAGGTCTCGCATGAGATAGAAATCCTTTCGGGTGAACTTTGTTCCCGGCCTGGAGACAAGGTTGATTATGCCAAGGATCTCGTTATTTACGAAGATGGGCAGGGCCATCTCAGGGCCCGTTTGAATGAGGGTTCCATCGGGGCGCCGGATCGGTTCGCTGCTGGAGATGACGACCCCCTTTTTCCTGTCGAGGGCCTTCTGCACTGCACTGCGGTTTCTTTTGCAGGAAAGGCAGTTTGCCGGTCGGTTATAGAGTGCGCACTGGAGAGGACGAGTGTATTTAGGGGCATCGGGATCTATCATCAGGATGCATACCTCCATGGCTGAAGGCACCAATGTCTTGGCTTCTTCTCTCAGTTTCTCCAGGATTTCATTGACCTCGATACTCAGAGCCACTTTGGAAGCGATGCGACGTTGTGCTTCAAATCTCTCCTTGTAATATTTTCTCATCCTCTATTCCTCTTGTTATCAAGATAGCTTATCCTAAAATATCTTCATCCTGGGGAGAATGTCAACAAAATGAGCGAT
This sequence comes from uncultured delta proteobacterium, assembly GCA_963747555.1. Taxonomy (GTDB): domain Bacteria; phylum Desulfobacterota; class DSM-4660; order Desulfatiglandales; family Desulfatiglandaceae; genus DUZB01. The sequence continues at coordinate 115,587 of CAVVFZ010000021.1, read as the reverse complement.
CCTACAGCAATTCCCATTATGGCTTTTTGCATACAACCGGCCATGGGGGCTTGTTTCAAAACCGCGCCAAAACCCATTAGCAATTCCATTGCACGGCGGTACAGCTTCAAAATTAGGCTGGAAACAGACTCGTAAGAGAAGTATCCTGTGCCAAAAACGTCTTACCGCCTGTTGGGTAAGGCAAAAATGGGGTGATGCATCTGCAAAAGATGTTCGAAGCGAACAATTGTCGCCATCTTGAAACAAACCCCCATAGCCTCAGATTACAGATAAGCCATAATAAGAATTGCTGGCGATCCTATTGACGTAGAGGAAAAATTGGGCAATGATGACGGACTATACCCAACAAATGGAGAAAATCCAATGAAATGGATCAAGCGCCTCTCTTTTTTATTTGTATTCCTGGTGATTTCCTATTTTGCCGCAAAGTTGCTTCTGCCCTATCTCAACGATTATCAGCAAGATGGGGAACTGGCCCTGCCCGGTCTTCAAAAATCCGTCACCGTTAAACGGGATGAAAAGGGCATGGCCTATATCTATGCGGAAAACATTCACGATGCCATCATGGCGCAGGGGTTTGTTACGGCGCAGGACAGGCTTTTTCAAATGCAGTTGACGCGGCTTTTCGCCCAGGGGCGCATTTGTGAATTAGCAGGGGAAAAGGCCAGGGATCTTGATGTGCGCATGCGAACCATCGGGCTTCACCGTATCGCCAAAAAGCAGGCCGCTCTTCTGAACCGGCAGACCCTGGACTATTTCCAGTGGTATGTGGACGGTGTAAACGCTTTTGTGAAGGACTGTCCCAAAGATGCCCAACTGGAATTCAAACTTGCGGGAATCCGGGCCGAGACGTGGACTGTGGCCGATTCCCTGTCCATTTTATACTATTTGGGATTTTCGACTTCAGCCAACATCCAGACAGAGGTGATCGCCCAGATGCTGATAGAAACGGTCGGGCCCGACAAGGCGCGGGAGATTATGCCCATAAACATCAATCCTGATGACCCCTCGGATACGGGCGAGCGGTCCCGACAGGCACCGGGAATTTCATACGGATTTTCTCCTGCCGATTATAAAAAGCTGCTGGCCATGTCAGGCGACAGGCCTCTCCGAGTGGGCAGCAATAACTGGGTGGTTTCACCTGCGCTCTCTTCAGGCGGAAAACCCATATTGGCGGGAGATCCCCATATGGATGCAAGGATCCTGCCCGGACTGTGGTACCCCTTTGGCCTGATCACGCCGGAGTTCCGGGTGGTGGGCGCCATGATACCTGGTCTGCCGGGATTTGCCATAGGGAGGACCTCCTATATTTCCGTCGCAATGACCAACAATTATGGAGATATGCAGGACCTGTATGTGGAGACGATTGACCCGGCCCGGCCCGACCACTACCTGGAAGGAAAGGTTTCCTTCCCGTTTCAGGTGATTCGGGAAAAGCTCAAAATAAAAGACAAGAAGGCGCCCGGAGGATATCGGGAAGAGGAAATCAAAATCAGGACCACGAAAAGAGGGCCCGTGGTATCAGAAGTTCTGAAGGGCCTCAAAACAGATAAATGTATCACGCTGCGTTGGGCACCCGCCGAAAGCATGGGAGACAGCATCGGAATCTTTGGGTCTTTCACGGCAAAGTCAGTGGACGAGATACACAAGGCCCTTGAGGATGTCCCCATGCTCTGTCTCAACTGGGTTTTTGCCGATACATCAGGGAACATAGGATATCGGGCAAGCGGAAAAATTCCCATTCGTTCCAATAATGACGGTACGATTCCACACAGGGTGGTAAACAGCGATGACAACTGGAAAGGCTGGATTCCACAATCCCAGATGCCCCACAGCACGAACCCCGATAAGGGATGGGTCGGGACCTGTAATCAAAAAGTTGTTGCCAGCGACTATCCCTATTACTATTCTTCCCGTTTCTCCTCATCCTATCGATACAGAAGACTGATGGAACTTTTAGGCAGCCCGGGGCCAAAAAGTGTGGATGACCACTGGCAATATCAGCGGGACGAGAAAAATCTCCTGGCGGAAAAAATAGCCCCCATCATGGCCAGGGCTCTCGTGGAGCATAAGGACACGGAAGAAATGGGGAAAATTTTAGCCGGCTGGAATTTCATGGACAGGCCCGACAGCGCCGCCCCAACGATTTTTCAGGCGACGTACCTCGCTTTTGTGAGGGCGGTCTTTGAGGACGAGTTGGGTAAGGAGGCAATGGAGACGTTCTTGGATGACTGGTATTTCTGGCAGGAACGGTTGGAGAGGATGGTCCTTGAAGGGTCTTCCCAGTGGTTTGACAACAAGAAGACCCCTGAAAAAGTAGAAACCCTCAACGATCTTTTCCATCAAGCGGCATTGGAAGCCAAGACCCGGCTTAGCGAGGAGCTGGGCAAAGACCCGAAAGATTGGACATGGGGAAAAGTTCACACCCTTGAGCTGGTCAGCCCGACTCGAAGAAACGGCTTTGGGAAAGAACTTCTCGGAAGCGGTCCTATGCCCATGGGAGGATCCGGAGAGACACTATACCGAGGGCTTTTTGATCCCAATAACCCGTTTTCGGTGACGATTTGCGCTTCACTGCGCATGGTTGTCGACATGGCTGATGAGGATAAAGTGGCTGCCGTTCTTCCCGGGGGAGTTACGGGCCGGTTATTCAGCCCCCATCAGAAGGACCAAATATCCTCTTTTATGGATGGGAGCAAAATGTACTGGTGGTTGAGCGACAAAGCGATCAATGAGCACACGGAGCATACGCTGCTGCTGAAACCTTAGGCGTTTCTTTTGCGTCGCAGGATGATTGCAAGGAGCATAAAGACGATACCTGAAAGGATAACGATAAGCCATAGATATTCTTCAAAAAGCGCTACACATGCTGCGGCAATTCCCAAAAAGATACCTACCAGGGAGATGCGCCAGTCCCCGTGAACCCCGGCCAAGAATGCGGATAGGGCCAAAATTAGGAGGGCTACAAGGCCAAAATCGGCGCTGTTCAGCCGCCCTGTACTATTGAGTAGAAAGACCAGATAAATGGCGGAAAGGAACCCAAGCCAGTGAATGATCTGGACCCAGATCATTTTCATCCTGCTTGCCCCGGCTGCTTTTACCCGCGGCCACTCCATAACCACAGATCCCGCCCAGAAAAGCGGCCCCAAGGCAAGCCAGAACCAGAACCCTCTCACTGGGTTGAAGTCGGTAAGCGCAACGCCAATTCCGGAAAAAATAAGCAGAAAAAGAAGGACAATCTCATCTTTGCGGATGGCCTTGGAGATCTTTTTGGGCGGTGGCGAAGCCGTTTGTTCTGAACCGGATTTTTCGGTATCTTCCGACATGGTTTCCTCCCTGGAACATGAAAAAATATTTTTTCAGAGTCTGTATTACCTTCTCAAAATTTGCCCCGGAAGTCAACACAACATCTGCTATTCCCAATCAGATATTAATCACCTTATCGGCAAGTTGCATGGCAGTAACAATGTCCAGCATGTTGGTGGTTTCTCCCACGATTTTTTTATCAAGCAGATTAAAGTGGGTAAGACAGGTACCGCATACCAAAATATAAACGCCTTCCTTTTCCAGGTCCTGAAGCACCTCCACGACTTCAGAATCCGCAATGGTCATCTTTACGCCGTTGTTGACAAACACCAGTCGCCACAGATCTCCTCCCATTTCCTTAAGGGTTTTCAGGAAACTCAGCATGAGCTTTCTGCCCAGTTCGTCGTCTCCGTATCCCATGCGGTCCGTGGCCACCATGACCATGATTTTCTTTCTTTCCTTATCCTGTGTTTCTTTCTCATGGGGAGGTAAAACAGCATTCTCGCCGGCACTGCCTGTTATATGGAAACCCGCTCCATCCTTCATTACGGAAACCACATACTTTTGTGATTCAAGGAACCGGGTTACATTCTGCCTTGCAGCCTCGTTATCCACCGTAATCTGAATAATCCGGGGATGCTCCCTTTCGATACATTCTTTGGTTTGAATCACGGGAGCCGGGCAGGCCAGCCCGCGGCAATCGATTTCGTTGTTCATCCTGATCTCCTTCTCTGCTGAATGCAAAGCCTAATCTATAAGAATTTTCCCCATGGAATCCAGAACCACCTCACCAATGATTTCCACGTGTTCAATTCCCTCACCTTTGAGTTCCCGTACCAGTGTTTCAGCGGGCTTTTCGGGAAGACAGATGAGCAAACCTCCCGATGTCTGGGGATCAAAAAGGATATCCTGTGTCGTACGATCTACCGACGGGGCAAATACCGTCATACATTCCCTGAACTCCCGATTCTTGTAAGCGCCGGCCGGAATGAGGCCCATGGCGGCATATTCCAGGGCCTCTGGAATGATGGGGATGTCCTTGCTCTTCAGCCTCAGGCCCAATGGGGAGTCCAAAATCATTTCAGCCAGATGACCTATAAGGCCAAAACCGGTTATGTCGGTACAGGCATGGACCGGGAAATGTGCCATGACCTCCGCGGCTTTTCTGTTCAGCGTAGCCATCAGATGGGTAACCGTTTCCGTGATCTGCGGGGAAGCGATAGCGCCCTTGATTGCGGTATTAATGATTCCGGTCCCTAACGGCTTTGTGAGAATCAGACAATCCCCTTCTTTCAATCCACCCTTGGTGAGGACCCGATCCGGATGAACAAATCCCGTGACGGACAGCCCGTATTTCAGTTCTTTGTCTTCAACGCTGTGCCCACCCACCAACACCACATCCGCTTCCCGCATTTTATCCAGACCACCCTGGATAATCTCACGCAAAATGGACAGGTCCATGTCTCCTAAAGGAAAGCCCACGAGGTTCATGGCGGTCTTTGGAACACCCCCCATGGCATAGACATCACTCAGGGCGTTGGCCGCGGCGATCATTCCGAACCAGTATGGATCATCTACAATCGGGGTAAAAAAATCCACCGTTTGAATGAGAGCCAGGTCATCGTTCACTTTGTAGACACCGGCATCGTCCGCGCGGTCCAACCCCACAATCACATTTTCATTGGTTGGAAATTTCAGCCCACAAAGCGCCCGCTCCAGGTCCCCCGGAGGAAGTTTTGAGGCTCATCCCGAACCTTTTACGGTTGCTGTGAGGCGGATTTTTTTCGGTTCTTTCATTGCACTCACCGTTTGTGAACAGGGCATATCGTGGATTTGTGCGACTGCCCTACCTGTTTCGTCTCGGTTCCAGGTGCCAGCGTGTTCTGATGGCATTGAACGCATCCTATTCAAATTCCCTGGTACTAAGTTTGGAGTCGGCAAAGCCATTGCGCCACAGGGTCTTTTTTGCCGCCGCATCTAATTCCTGTGGAGCGCCGGTCCTTTCAGGCTGGTACAGAGAGGTCGTTGACAACTCGGCATTAATTTTTGTACCAGCCTAAGAGGACCTATCAACGAACCGTGAAGGTCGATCCAAGATGCGACAGCAAAAAAGACCCAGTGACTCCATTTCTGCCAGGGTTCTTGAATAAGATACCATTGAACTTAGACTTGATGCATATCTTTTTCAAACAGGAAATCCCGATACAAGCTTCTCTTCTGTACGGCAAAAACGATACAAGATCACTCAGTCCATATCTGTTGTTCAATCCGTTCAACCAGGGGTCTCAGGGTATCAGGGGAAATCGCGGATACGGCAACCCCGTCTTTATCCGAAAGCCAATCAGATTCACCGGCCTTGAGCAGGTCTGTCTTGTTATATACGATCAGGGTGGGCACATCGCTCAGTCCTAACTCCGCCAATGTCTTGTCAACGGTTTTTATCTGCTCCTCAAATCGGGGACTTGAGGCATCCACCACGTGCAGGAGCAGGTCCGCATCGTGAAGCTCTTCCAGCGTTGCTGCAAAGGCATCCATGAGGCTTTCAGGGAGTTTTCTGATAAAGCCCACCGTATCGGTAATGATAGCCTCCCGCTCCCTTGGGAATCGGAGACGTCTGCTGCTGGGATCCAGTGTTTCAAACATCCTGTTTCTGGCTGCGACGGAACTGCTTGTCAAGGCGTTCAAGAGCGTTGATTTCCCTGCATTGGTGTACCCTACGATGGAAATGACGGGCAAACCCTTAGACTCTCGCAGCGTTCTTCTTCCCTGTCGCTGCTTTTTGATCTCTTTGAGTTCCCGGTTCAGCCTTGCAATCCGGTCTCTGACGCGACGGCGGTTGATCTCCAGTTTGGTTTCGCCTGGTCCCCTGGCCCCGATTCCCCCCGTCAGCCTGGACATGGCTGTATTTTTGGCCGCGAGTCTGGGAAGAAGGTATTTCAGCTGAGCAAGTTCCACCTGGATTTTCCCCTCTCTCGTGATGGCGCGCCGGGCGAATATATCGAGAATGAGCTGGCTCCTGTCTATAATCTTCAGGTCTGTATATTCCGCCAGACTGTTGACCTGGGCGGGTGTAAGTTCGTTATTGAAGACCAAAAGCCCTGCCCCCGTCTGGAGACATGTGAGCGCGAGTTCACTCAGTTTTCCCTTTCGCAGCAGGAGGCGCGGGTCTGCTTTCCTGATTCGTTGAACAACAGTTCCGATCACTTCAATATCATCAGAGATCGCCAGTTCTTTCAGTTCCTCCATGGATTCTCTTTCTTTCCCGTCGGTCTCCACTTCCACGCCCACAAGGAGCGCCCTTTCTCTTTCTCCCACGGAGAGAACCACTCTTTTTCTCGCCAGTTCTTCTTCCAAAGACTGGATCATGGCAAGAAAATCCACGTTCAGTCGGCCCACATCCGGGACGCGGGTAGTAGAAATACCCTTTTCTTTTTTTCCGGATGGCAGCATATGGGCGTAGGTAATCGGGCCCGGGATGCCTTTATCGTCCACCTCAATCACCACCATCATATCCAACCCTAAAAGAACGAGGTCCGTTTCGTCTTCCCTGGAAAGGGGTTCGCCATTGAGGTGGGTATGAATGCAGCGCAATCCCACGAGTCTATCTGCACCCAGTCGAACCCTGTTCAGATCGGGGATCTGGATGCGATTGTGATCCCCTGTGATCACATAGGCGATTTCTCCCTTTCTGGTGATAAGAACGGCCACTTGACGTCTGATATCGCGCGAAATGGCAGCGATCTGACGTGCCAACTCCCGGGAAGTGATTTCGTGGGGGTCGACCTTTCTGCGATACAGTCTTTGTAGAAGATCTTGCTGGCTGGATTTGAGACCGGTTATTTTTCCATATATTTTTTCGATGGCTTCGCACCTCGTACTTTTGTAAACCGTATTCATTTCTTTACTGAACTGCCTGTCTTGTGTAATATCCGATCTATGGATGCAATATCAAGGATAATTGGTAACCGTTTATGGGTTTCAGATTTCTGGTTTCAACAGAGGTTATATCATGAGGATACTGGTTGTCGAAGATGACAAGAAAATCGCATCTTTTATTTCAAAAGGGCTCAAAGAGGCCGGGTTTGCGGTGGATGAGGCATCAGACGGCGTGGACGGTCTTCATCTGGGTTCCACAGAACCGTATGATGCGGCGATCGTGGACATCATGCTGCCAGGGCTGGATGGGCTCTCTCTTATCGAGCGGCTTCGGGAGAAGAGAATCGCCACCCCCGTTATCATATTGAGTGCCAAACGTTCGGTGGACGATCGCGTGAAAGGGTTGCAGAGCGGCGGGGACGACTACATGACAAAGCCGTTTTCCTTCTCCGAATTGTTAGCCAGGATTCATGCCCTCATTCGACGGTCAACCAGGGTTTCCGAGCCCTCCAAGCTCTGCGCGGGCGATCTTACCGTGGATTTGCTGACCCGGGAGGTCAAGCGTGGAGACTGTGACATCAGCCTTCCCACGAGAGAATTTGCGCTGCTCGAATATCTTATCAGGAATAAAGGGCGCATCATATCCAAGACATCCATCCTGGAGCATGTGTACGACTACAGCTTCGATCCGCAGACCAACGTGGTGGATGTCCTGGTCTGCCGTCTGAGAAATAAGATCGATAAAGACTTCTCCGACAAAATGATCCACACGGTCAGGGGAATGGGCTATGTTCTTAAGGAAAAGGGATAGGGTTGGAATAACCTTCAGCCTCAAATTAAGTCTCCTTTATGCGTGTTTTTTTGTGATCAGTTCCACGGGCCTGTTTACCATTGCCTACTACCTGATCGACAATCTCATAGACCAGCGCGCACGGGAAATCATTCACAACCGGATCGAGGAATATCGGGCCTGGTATCAAGAAGGAGGCCTCCGCGCCCTGAAAGCCCGTTTTGACGAGCAAAGCGACAGGACGCGTGATATCTTCTTCGTGCGGATTGTCGGTCCCTTGAACCAGGTTATGTTTGTCAGTGTTCCCCGCGGATTCGATGGATTCGATTATAGTCAGCTCAAAATCCCCAACCCTACTGAAAAAGATTTCTGGTTGTCCATCAAAGGGCAGGCGGAAAAAGGGCTGTGGACGGTCGGGGTCGCCCCGCTGGGGGGCGGACTCACCATCCAGGTGGGAAAAAGCAGCGTAGAACGAAAGGAACTGCTGACGTACTTTCGGACCGTTTTTGTCATCTTTATCATTCCGATCCTTCTGCTGGGGATTCTTGGAGGGGGATTTCTGACCTTTCGGGCAATCCGCCCCCTCCGTAATCTCATCCAGACCGTCACAGACATTTTAAAGACCGGGAAAATGAGTTTCCGCGTGCCTGTACGGGGCGAAAAAGGTGAAATGAATGAACTGGTGGGTCTTTTTAACCAGATGTTGGACAAAAACAATACCCTCATTGAAGCCATGCACAATTCGCTGGATAATGTGGCCCACGACCTGAGAACGCCCATGACGCGTCTCCGGGGAATTGCTGAACTGGCCCTTCAGAGCCCGGAAAAGGAGGGAGTCTGTCAGGAGGCATTAGCGGACTGCATGGAAGAATCGGAGAGGGTGTTGACCATGCTCAATGCCCTGATGGACGTTGCGGAAGCGGAAACCGGGACCATGAGACTGAACAGGGAAAATGTTTCCGTGCCCGATGCGATTCGATCGGTAGTGGATCTCTATGAGATTGTGGCCGAGGATAAACAGATCACCATTGTTCTGGATCTGCCGGAAACGCTGATTATTCAGGCGGATCAAACCAGGTTGCAGCAGGTTTTGGCCAACCTCCTGGACAATGCTATCAAATACAGCAGTGCCGAAAAACAGGTATCCATTTCGGCTCGCCAGAACGAAAAAGAGGCTCTGATTACCGTTTCCGACCAGGGTATGGGGATTGCCTCTACCGAAATCGGAAAGATTTGGGACCGCCTTTACCGGGGGGACAGGAGTCGATCAAGGAGGGGACTGGGGTTAGGCCTGAGCCTGGTGAGGGCCATTGTTGAGGCCCATGGCGGCACCGTTGCAGTTGAAAGTGAATTAAACAAGGGCTCGACGTTTACCATCAGGTTTCCGCGAGAGATAAAAATGGCATGAAAGGTATGGTGGTTCATCGCGGATGAGCATGAGGAAGTCATTTTCCGGAGCCCTGGTGCCTGCATTTCATCCACTTGAGGACAAGCCTTCGTATCACGCTAAACCTTGATGGGCCTTTAAAATAAGGGAGGTTCGTTATGAATGAGGAATATATAACACGCAGAGAATCCATACAGAGAATCGTTCGCCTTTCCTTTGGCGCGGTTCTGGCCGGTGGCATAGGAAATTCTTTTATCCCGGGCACGGTTTCTGCAGAAACAGGAAAGTCCGGATGGCTTGTGGAAGGGATCGGAGAAAAGCCCGGATATTCAATCAAGGAACTGACGGGCAAGGTCCTGGATGCAGCCGGTGGCATGGGCCGTTTCATCTCTCCAGGGGATGTGGTGGTGATCAAGCCCAATATCTCCTGGGCCAGGGCCCCGCAACTGGCCGCCACCACCAACCCTGAAGTCCTTGAAGCGGTGATTGAACTGTGCCAGAAAGCCGGCGCCAAAAAAGTTCGCATTGCGGACAATACCATTCACGATGCGAGAAGATGTTTCTCCGTGACCGGAGTGGGGAAAGTGGCTGAAAAGACCGGCGCCGACCTGGTCTATCCCCGTTCCTCCATGATGAAGGAGATGAACCTGCATGGACAGAGATTAACTGACTGGCCGGTTTTCACCCCCATGGTGGAGGCGGATAAAGTGATCAATCTTCCGGTGGCCAAAGTGCATGCACTGTGCGAGCTGACGCTTGGAATGAAGAACTGGATTGGTGGAGTGGGCGGGAGGCGCAGTGCCCTGCACCAGGATATTGACGAGAGCATTGTGGATCTGGCCCAGTTTTTCAAACCCACCATAACCCTCATCGATGCCACACGCATCATGGTTGCAAACGGACCTTCAGGTGGGAGCGAATCGGACGTTCGAGCGGCCAACCGCCTTATTCTGAGTGATGATCAGGTGGCGGCCGATGCAAAGGCCGCTCTGCTGTTTGGGATGAAGCCGGAAGATGTGGGCTTTATCCGTCTGGGGAATAAACGGGGCCTTGGCGTCAGCGATCTCAACCTCATGAAACAGATAAGGGTATCTCTGTGAGTTTCAGGCACTTCATCTGGTTTCGGCGCACCTGTCAAGCGCTGTTTCTGGCCTTTTTTGTGTTTCTGGTGGTGGAAGCCCGTATGCCTTCGGATGCGTATTTCGATTCTTCCCTCTCCTCTTCCGAAGCCAAAGGGATCGAGGTTTCCCAGCCGGTTAGCTTTTTCTTTCACCTGGATCCACTGGCCTGGATCTCTTCAGGGATTTCCGAGCGACGTTGGATAGAGGGGTTCGGTTGGGCCATGGCCCTGGTGGTTGCCACCCTTTTTCTGGGTCGTTTCTTCTGTGGTTTCATCTGTCCTTTGGGGACTCTCAATCATATGGCGGGCGCCGTCAGGCCGGCCCTGAAGGGGAAAGCGATCCTGGCAGCCAATCAAGGCAGAGAAGCCAGAAAAGTCAAATATTTTCTGTTGACCGCCATTCTGGTTGCCGCCGTGCTGGGGATGAATTACAGCGGACTACTCGATCCTATTTCCACCCTTTTTCGCAGCCTGGCGCTCTCTGTCTTCCCCGCCATCGGCGATGGTCTTTCAACTTTTTTCAAATGGCTGGGACAGAGTGACAGCAAATGGTTGAACACCGTCGGGTACAATGCGGAGAATCTTGCGGCGCCTGTGTTGGGGTATGGGTATAAGGCGTTCCAAACGGGGCTTCTCATCGGTCTTCTCTTCCTGGTCATCCTGTTCCTCAATCGGATCAGGCCGCGTTTCTGGTGCCGGGTTATCTGTCCGCTGGGGGGGCTTCTTGCCGTTTTTTCAAGATATCGTATCCTGAAACTGGAAAAGGATGAGAGCAGATGCACCCACTGCGGCGCGTGTGTGAAAAGCTGTCAGGGGGCGGCTTCCTGTGAGCCGGGGAAGATCTGGCAGAGTGCCGAGTGTCTGACATGTTTCAATTGCCAGGACAGTTGCCGTGAAAAGGCCCTGTCCTTCCGCTTCAAATGGCCCGGAGAACCGGCTCCGGGCATCGACATGGGGAAACGGGCATTCCTTGGCGGTGTGGTAACCGGGCTCTCGTTTCCGTTGTTGGGGAAACTGGATGGAAAGATATACAAGGTTCCTCCTCCTGAACTGATCCGTCCACCCGGGTCCCTTCAAGAATCCGATTTTCTTTCAAGGTGTCAACGTTGTGGTCTGTGCATGAAGGTCTGCCCGACCAATGTCATTCAACCCACCTGGACGGAGGCCGGTTTTGAAGGATTGTGGACGCCCGTTCTGAAGATGACGGGGGGGTACTGTGAATATACGTGCACGCTATGCGGAAGCGTGTGCCCCACCGGTGCGATTGAAAAACTGTCCGTCAGGAAAAAGATCCAGACACCGGTGCGTATCGGGTCTGCCTATGTGGATCGGGGGCGCTGCCTGCCCTGGTCGGGAAACGGTCCGTGCATCGTCTGCGAGGAACACTGCCCCACATCACCGAAAGCGATTTATCTGATTGAAGAAAATATCCCTGGGCCGGATGGGAAGAAAAGGGACGTAAAACTCCCCTGTGTAGACCTGAAACGTTGTGTGGGGTGCGGTATCTGCCAGAATAAGTGTCCCGTGAAGGGGAAACCGGCCATTCGTGTGATTTCGGCAGGGGAAACCCGTTCTCCCGAAAACCGAATCCTCCTATAGTGGTTAAAAGAAGACCGTAAGGAATTTCCAGGTGATGGATGCGGTATGGGGGACAAAGAAACAGGGGAAGGGAAGTGCATTGTTTATGCGGGAATCTGCGGACGAAAGGGAGGTGAACAACGAACAAGTCGCCAACAAGTAGAAAACAACCTAAAAAAGAAAGGAGTAATATTATGATGTTGAAAAATCATCGGTATCTCAAAATGTTGCTGGTTGCGGTCGTTTGTGTATCCGTGTCTGTGCTCTTTTTGCCCCGGAGTGAGGCAGGCAAGTATAAGAAGGAGTACAAAATGACACTCAACGTGGGTCCCCAATTCTACTGGGGGATGGGGGCCGTTAAATTTGCGGAACTGGTGAAGCAGAAGACAAACGGTCAGATCAATATCAAACCCTATTTCGGCAGTGCGCTATTGAAAGGGGCGCAATTGAAATCCCCGCAGATGGTGGCCAAGGGCGTTATCGACTGCGCCTATGAATCTACCATTAATTCGGCTTCGGTCATGCCTGAGATGAATATCTTCTCCCTCCCTTTTTTTATCAATACCTTTGAAAACCTCGACAAGATGGAAAATGGCCAGACCGGAAAGGCCATATTTGAAGTGATGGAGAAAAAAGGTCTGATAGGGCTTGCTTGGGCCGAGAACGGATTCAGGCAGGTTACCAACAGCAAACGCGCTATCGAGAAGCCTGAAGACCTCAAGGGACTGAGACTCCGGGTTGTGGGCAGCCCCATCTTTATTGATATTTACAGACAGTTGGGGGCCGACCCCGTCAATATGAACTGGGGCGATGCGGTAACCGCCTTCCAGCAGGGTGTTGTGGACGGCCAGGAAAATCCCGTGGGTGTTCTGATTCCCGTGCAGATCTGGCAATACCAAAAATATGTCACCTTCTGGAATTACCTCGTGGACCCTTTGATCATATACTGGAATAAGAAGGAATGGGATACCTTCCCCAAGGATATTCAAAAGGCGATCCGAGATGCAGCCGCAGAATCGGCCAGATTTGAAAAGGCCCTCTGCCGCGCCGGACTCGATGGGGATGTATCGATGAATATTTTGAAAAATGAATTCAACTATACCATGAAGGTTCCCGATCCCGTCAAATTTATGGAAAGCAAGGGGATGACGGTTACCTTTTTGACGGATGAAAATCGAAATGCCTTCATCGACGCCACAAAATCTCTCTATGAAAAGTGGGTGCCTGAGATAGGGAAAGGTCTGTATGAAAAAGCCCTGACCGATATGGGTAAGAAGTAGAGCCGTGTATTGATGCGCCCGTAAACCCTTTTTTGCGGGCGTATCAAGGCTGTGATATTTCCGAATTGTATTTACGGGGAAGAAGATCAATGGAACAGACAAAACAGCGCATCAGAATCGATCACTGGATAGCCGCCATTCTGCTTTTTACCATGGCCGCTATTGCCTTTATCAATGTGCTCAGTCGCTATTTATTTCATTTTTCTTTTGCGGCAACCGAGGAGATTACAATCAATCTCTTTGTCTGGATGACCGTTGTCGGTTCCGGAATCGCTTTTGAGCGGGGCGCCCAGCTTGGAATGGTAACGCTTTATAATCTTTTCCCTGTTAAATTCAAAAAGGTCGCCATCCTCTTCGGCTCCGGCATGAGCGCCATCCTCTTCCTCTTCGTTGATATCTACATAATCCAGGCCATATACGATGAATTCACTCTTTTTCAATCGACCTCTCCGGCCTTGGCCATCCCCGTATGGATCTATTACATCGGCGTTCCCATCTTTTCCATTTTTGTCTTCAGGGGCATTTACAGGGATGCCTTCTCCAAATTAGAGGGATTGGGGAGCAAGGGGGCGGACGAATAATGGAGATCTTGTTGATTTCCGTGGTGTTTCTCCTCCTTATGGCCATGGGTGTCCCTATTGGAACGTGCCTTGGGATCGCTGCGGTGGTCACCATTATTCAGTTTGATCTGGGCATTGGGATGTTGGGGGTGAATTTTTCCACGGGCATTGCATCGTTTCCCCTCCTTGCGATCCCATTTTTCGTTTTGGCCGGGGTTATCCTTGAAAAAGCAGGACTTGCCGCGACGATCGCCCATTTCTTTGAACTGGTCGTGGGGAAGATGGTGGGCGGCCTGGCCATGGTGGCCGTGCTTACCTGCATGTTCTGGGGGGCGCTTTCCGGCTCCGGACCGGCAACCACGGCAGCCGTGGGACTCATCCTTCTTGCACCCATGATAAGGCATGGATATGGAAAGAGTTTTGCCGGCGCCACCATCGCCAATTCATCCGACCTGTCCATCATCCTGCCCCCGAGCATTGCCTTTATCATCTATGGAAATATTACCAGCGTATCGGTGAGCGCCCTCTTTGTTGCGGGGATTATCCCCGGTCTTGTTACGGGCGTCGGGACGGTCGTGGTGGCCTATATCATTTCGCGAAGAAGAGGGTATAAGGGCCTCGAAAAGCGCGGGAACGCGAAAGAAATTTTGATCGCCTTAAAGCAGTCCATCTGGGCTATCCTCACCCCGATTATTATCCTGGGGGGAATTTATGCCGGGATATTCACGCCCACCGAGGCAGCGGTTGTGGCCGTTTTCTACAGCCTCTTCGTGGCCGTTTTTGTATACCACTCCATCACCTGGCGTGATCTTATCAGGATACTGGTGGATGCCAGCGTCACGAGTTCCGTTATCATGTTTCTTGTGGTGTTTGCGGGGATCTTTACCTGGGCCGCATCGGTGATCGGGGTGATCGATTTGACGGCAAACGCTATTATCAAGATATCGCCCAATGCCGTAGTCATGATTATCCTGGTGAATTTTTTGTTGCTGGGCTTAGGTATGATATTGGATGCAATCTCCATTTCGTATCTGATCATGCCGATCCTGATGCCGGTCCTGGCCGCATTCGGGGTCGATCCTTTGTGGTATGGCGTTATTTTTATTTCCGCCCTGGCCATCGGT
Source organism: uncultured delta proteobacterium (assembly GCA_963747555.1). GTDB lineage: Bacteria > Desulfobacterota > DSM-4660 > Desulfatiglandales > Desulfatiglandaceae > DUZB01. Next base: position 100,566 of record CAVVFZ010000021.1, on the reverse strand, counting down.
CAGGCAACCCCCCCGGTGGGGGTCAATCTGTTTACCGCGGCCAACTTGATAAAAGGAGATGTGGACTCCGTCGCCAAAGAGGCGATTCCTTTTGTAATCATGGATGTCATAGTGTTGATCATCATCACCCTGTTTCCCATTCTCTCTTTATACCTGCCGGTTGCGGCAGGGTTGTATACGCCGTAGCGTCATGGCAGGGATCTTTTTTCTCATAAAGCTTTTGGTTACCGTGACCGTGGTATTGCTGCTCTCCCTTGTGGCGGAGCGTGTCAGTCCCAGGGTCGCCGGCATTCTGTCCGGATATCCTTTGGGGGCCGCCATTGCTCTGTTTTTCATCGGGCTGGAGAACAGTTCGGAATTTGCTTCAAGCAGTGCCGTATATACCATGATGGGGCTGGTTGCCACCCAGTCTTTTGTTTATTTTTATTTCAGAGCCAGCCTTTTCTTTAAACGTTTTAATACCCTTGGCTCTTGCGTTTTGGCCATTGCCGGATATCTTGTCGCGATCTGGCTCTTGCATTTCATCCGGCCCGGTAAAATTTTGGCAGTATTGATTCCGGTGGCTTCGGTATTTTTGTTTGTCTATTTATTTAAAGAGGTGAAGAACGTAACCATACAAAACAGGATCCAACTGACGCCGAAGATCTTATTTTTCAGGGCGTTCTTAGCGGCCTTTATCCTCCTCATGATTACAGGAACGGCAAAATTTGTGGGTCCCAGGTGGGCCGGCCTCTTCTCTGCCTTTCCCATCACCCTGTTGCCCCTGATTTTGATTGTGCATCTGACGTATGACAAAGAGCACGTCCACACGATCATAAAAAACTTCCCTCTGGGCCTGGGATCTTTAATTATCTATTCGTTGTGTGTGTCCATCGTGTATCCGATCCATGGCATTTATGTGGGGACGTTGATATCTTTCGCCGCGGCAACGGCTTACCTGTTTGTCTTTCGCACGATAGACGGACTGCTCAGTCGATACGCGAAGGGCACTGGGCGGCCGAAAACAAAGGAGTAATGGATGAGCAAACAGGATCAGAAGTATTTATCCTACTACCGCAAGATGGTGACGATTCGCCAATTTGAGACGCTGGCCGGCGAGTTGTTTGCCGCATCGAAAATTCCAGGGTTCATCCATCTGTCTATCGGTCAGGAGGCGTCGGCTGTGGGGGTATGTTCGTGTTTGCGGGCGGATGACTATCTGACCACCACCCATCGCGGCCATGGGCACATGATCAGCAAAGGGGCCGATTTGAAGAAGATGGCCGCTGAATTGTTCGGGAAGAAGACGGGCTATTGCAAAGGCAAAGGCGGTTCCATGCACATCGCCGATTTTTCTTTGGGCATATTGGGCGCCAACGGGGTGGTGGGCGGTGGATTGCCGATTATCACCGGAGCCGGGTTTTCCATTAAGATGCGCAAGACCGATCAGGTGGCGGTTTGCTTCTTCGGGGATGGGGCCGCCAATCGGGGCACCGTGCATGAGGCCATGAATATGTCCTGTATCTGGAAACTGCCGGTGGTCTTTGTGGTCGAAAACAATCAATACGCCTCGACAACGCCCCAGGGCTATGCCTGCTCAGTGAGAGATATGAGCAGCCGGGCTGCCGCCTACAATATGCCCGGAATTACAGTGGACGGAAATGATTTGCTCCAGGTGAGAGACGCTGCCCAAAATGCGGTGGAACGGGCGCGCAAAGGGGAGGGACCCAGCCTGATTGAAAGTAGAACCTATCGTATCCGAGGGCATTACGAGGGCGACCCTCAGGCGTACCGTAGTGGAGAGGAAATTGCAGACTGGAAGAATAAGAACGATCCTATCAAACGGTTTGCCGATGATCTGACCCGCAACGGCATGCTGACTCCGACCTTGAAAGAGAAAATATGGGCCGAGGTGGAAGCGGAATTGGCCGATGCGTTTGCGTTTGCTGAAGAGAGCCCTTTTCCCGATCCACGGGAAGCTATGCAGGACCTGTTCGTCAATAATCAAGGCTGAGAGAGGAGTTCAATGATGTCTGATCGCATGATGACCTGTTCGGCAGCCCTGGCAGAGGCCCTGCACGAAGAGATGACACGGGATGAAACCATCTTTATCCTGGGGGAGGACCTGACGGCCCATTCCGGAATATTCGGGCAGTTTAAGGGGATTCCCGAAAAATTTCCGGGCCGGATCATCGACACGCCCATCAGCGAAACGGGCATTGTGGGTGTCGGGCTGGGTTCCGCCATGACCGGCATGCGGCCCTTTGTTGATTTGCATTTTTCGGATTTTGTGACCTGCTGCATGGATGAGTTGACCAATCAGACAGCCAAAATACGCTATATGTTTGGTGGTCAGGTGAAGGTGCCGATGGTGGTCTGGTGCCCCGACGGCGCCGGCCTGCGTGCCGCCGCGCAGCACTCTCAATCCCTGGAAGCCTGGTTCATTCACACGCCGGGGCTCAAGGTCGTGGTGCCCAGTGAGCCGGCGGACGTGAAAGGCCTGATCAAATCAGCCATCCGCGATGATGATCCGGTCATGGTTTTCCAGCACAAGAAACTTTTTGCCAAGACGGGGCCCGTACCGAAAGGCGATTTCACCATTCCTTTGGGACAAGCCGCTGTGAAACGAACCGGCAAGGATGTTACGTTATTGAGTTACGGATCCGGTTTTTATCTCTGCCTGGAGGCTCTTGGTGCATTGGGTAACCTGAATATCGATGCCGAAGTTGTCGACTTAAGAACGCTCAAACCCCTGGATATGGCGCTGGTGGCTGAATCCATCCGAAAAACGCACCGGGCGGTTATTGTGCACGAGGCCTGCCTGACGGGTGGATTCGGGGCGGAACTTGCCGCCAGAATACAGGACGAGGTGTTTGATTACCTGGATGCCCCGATCAAACGTGTCGCAGGCAAAGATGTTCCCATACCCTTTTCTCCCCCGCTTGAAGATTACGTGTTGCCCAGGGTCTCCGATGTCATTGAGGCGGTGCGGGCCGTTACGTACCGGTAGGAAACGTCAAATGGCATCTTATTCAAATTCCCCTGGTTTGGATTGTGGGTTCATCTGAGCCATTCCGTCATGAGGTCTTTTTCCTTGCCGCATTAAATTCCTGCTGGCGCCCACGGTCCTTCCCTGCAGGGTACAATCCATTGTAAATGTATGACAAAATTCTGTTCAATGTACCCTGCGATGAAGGACCTCCATCAGATGTTGGGAAGTCTTATCCAAGATGCGGCAGGGAAAACAACCTCATGACTGCATTTCTGCCAGGCTTTTTGAATTGAAGTAGGATATGTCAAATATTCTCGTGGGAATCACTGCTTTTGAGCGTTCGACAACCAGATCTTCATGTCCCTTTGTTTGACGCCAGGGTTTTTACAATCCGGGCAAACGCATCAGGGTCGCGTCCTTTTCTTCCTGCTCCCAGCCCATCCACATCCGGCGAAGCCAAAAGGTCCTTGGTGAATTCCGGACTTACGCCGCCACCGTAGATGATGCGAACCTGTTTTGCGGATTCCTGCCCGTATTCCCGTCCGATCCATTCCCGGATGAAGGCGCAGACCGATGCGATATAATCAGGGGAAGCCGGTTCCGGCGCCCCGATAGTCCATTCCGGTTCGTAAACGATAACAGAGTGCCCCACCTCTTCGGGATCAGCCTCCGCCAAAAACACGGGAAGCCGGTTCGCCAGCACCCTTTCCGCCTGCCCCCGCTGCTCTTTCTCTTCGCCAATCATAAGAATTGCCCGGAGTCCCGCCTGCAGGGCTGAATGCATTTTTTTGTTGACTTCTGCATCCGTCTCACCGGTTCTTCGGCGGACCTCCCAATGCCCGAGAATGACCCACCGGCATCCGGCATCGACCAAAAGTTGGGGAGAAATCTCTCCGGTATGGGTGTTCCCCGAACCGGCCCAGAGGTTCTGTGCCCCCAGTTCAAGGGAGTGTCGGCCGATGGCTGCGGATAAGGCATAAAGCGCCGTATAGGGAGGACACAAAACGATTTGTACGAGATCCTCCAGGGCTCCGATCCGCTCGAGGAAAAGGCCTATAAAACGCTTTCCTTCCTCGATTGTCATAGCCATTTTCCAGTTGGCTAAGGCAAAGGGCTTTCTATGATTCAAATCGGTCATGTTTTTCAACCTCCTTAAATAAGTCAACATGTCACCTCAAAGTCGTCCGGAATGCCAACAAATAATCCTTCCTGAATTATCGTATAGCCTTAACATATTCTACGGATCTTATTCAAATTTCCTGGCAGCAGAACGATGACCCGGAAAAACCATTCCATCGCGAGCTCTTTTTTGCTGCCGCATCTGATTTCTATGGCAGCACCGGCCCTTCTATGCTGGTACGGACAAGAGGATGAAACGCAAGGGATTTTGTTGTACCAGCATAGAAGGGCCTCTCAGCGGTCGATGAAGGTTTATCCAAGATGCGGCAGCAAAAAAGAGCTCGCGACTGCATTCCTGCCAGGATTCTTGAATAATAGGATACTATTCTACAAGTTTTCCGGCAATGGTTTCTATACTCAGCTAAACCATTCCGCCATGAGGGCTTTTTCCTTACTGCATCTAATTCCCGAGGATGCAGGAATGACTAAGAAAAATAGATGGGTATTTTGTATCCATATTGGTGGCAGTAGCGAAGGATAGTGGATACTTTTTACCCTTATTTTCTCTGGATGCGGAGTTGTCTGATTTTATGATGCATCCACTTTGGATACTTTATCAGTGAAATCAGTATTGTATACTAAATTAGTCGTGTATGGCACGGCCTTTGCTAACCTATTAGGAAAACAGAAGGTAAATGGAAAAGGACATGCAAAGATGGAAACGAATACAAACATATTAAAGGTGGAGGGGTGAAAATGAAAAAGTATCTGAAGACGTGGGGTTTGGGAGTGGTGTGTGTTGGACTGGCCGGATTTGCGGTTCTCTTTTTTGCGTCGCCTTATCAAACACTGGCCTGCGGGAGAGGAGGCGGAGGCATAGGCGGAGGATTCGGTGGAGGCGGAGCGGCGTGTGGTTTCGGCGGGTCTCCGGGAGGAGCCGATTACGTCCCCCAGCAAAGAGGGTCCGGAAGCTGGTGGCCCGGAGGTTCTTCCGGCGGCAGTTATAATAACGGAGGAGCAATGAGCGAAGACCAGGCTCGAAATATTTTGTCGCGCCATGTGGAGAGATTGAATCCGGATCTGAAGGTTGGGCCGGTTGAGGACGCGGGAAGCTTTTATAAAGCTGATGTATACTCAAAGACAAACGAGGTGGTTGACCATCTGGCCGTTGACAAACAATCAGGACGAATGATGCCTGTGGATTAGGCTTTCACAAGGTCTCAAGAGATCCGTGATGAGAGAAAGTTATGGCAAAGAATAGAAACAAATTGGATTTTGTGATCCTCCTGGTGATGCTCACCATCCTTATAGGACTGCCCCTTGGCCTTCGTGCATATGATCGGGAGGTATGGCAGGAAAAGATACCTCCCGGCGCCAAGGTCTTCACCCTTACCGGGAATGCTGAAAGGGGATGGATTTCCGGTGATGTACATGCCTTCCAGGTCCTTTCATCGGGGGAACGCAACGGGGTGGTTGAAAAACCGGTGATCACTGTTTCAAAAGGAGATCTGGTGGTATTCAGGCTTCGAAGCAGTGACGTGGTTCATGGATTCAGTTTGAAGGATTTTGGAGTCTTTATTACAGACGGCATTCACCCGGGCAAGACTACCCTGGTGAGCTTTGTCGCGGACAAAGCCGGGACTTTCACCTTTTCATGCAACGCCATCTGCGGTGACAGGCATGAGAAAATGCAGGGAATTCTGGTGGTCAGGGCCTGATGGCAGGGCGGGAATCATTATGAAAAGGAAAACGTACTTACTGACTCTGGTTGCATTGGCCATTTTTTCAATGCTTATCTATTTTGAAAAAATGAGTCCAGCCCAGGCCGGAACAGGGGCAACGTCGAATCCTGGGGTTCAGGGTCGCGTTGTTTCTGTATACGGACCACTGGAAAATGCGAGAGTAAGGGTCCCGGGAAGCGAACATTATTCCCTTACGGACAGGCAGGGGATTTTTACCCTTCCCCCCGACCTGTTATCAGGAGACAGGCTGCGCATTACCGCAGGGAAAGAAGGCTGGTTTAACAACGAACAAGTCCGTTCACCCTATGGCCCGGCACGCGATATTCATCTCAATCCGGTCTATCTCAACGATGACCCCGATTATCGGTTTATTTCGCCTGTGACCTGCGCCCAGTGCCATGGGAAGGTGGCCCGCTACTGGGACAGGTCGAAGATGGCCCATACTTCCTCGAACCCCATGGTTCTGGATATGCTTTACGGAACCGATGTCTTCGGCAGACAGGGCATTGAACCAGGTTTCAAGCTGGACAATCCGAAAGGGCAAAGCAACTGTATTTCCTGCCATGCACCTTCAGCGGCGGCCTCCAGAGGAGGTTCCTCCCTGGATTTAGGAGCCGCTTTGCGATCTCCTTCGACAGAATGGGACGGCATCAGTTGCGATTATTGCCACAAAGTAAGAAAAGTGATTCCCGATCCCGGAAAGCCAAGTGGAAAAGCGACCGTATTAGAGCGGCAATCCTCGCCGAGGGGACGATCCATACTGGTCTTCGGCCCCTATGACGACGCAGTGGCGGCCCCCATGGCGGCCTCCTACAACCCCTTGTTCGGGAATGCGGAGTTCTGTTCCAGCTGTCACAGCCATTATAAAAAGCTGGACGGGAAAAAGACCTGGAATCCCGGCGAAATCTATTCCGCTTCTGAATGGAAAGGTCTCAAACTGGAAAATAACTCCTTTTTACCCATTCAAACGACTTTCCAGGAATGGCAGCAGTGGCAGAAGGAACTCCCTCTTGACGACCCCAATAAGGGGAAAAAGTGTCAGGACTGTCACATGGGATGGCGAAAAGAGATGCTCCCCTACGATAATTACGTGGTGGATGGAATGGCGCGACGTATGTGGGGAACCTACCGATCCCCACAGGATATCCGGCCCCACCATTTTGACGGGGGAACCAAGACGCAGTTGAATACCAGCCTTTCTATGGAACTGGAAGGACAGATCACGGGCAAAAAGTTGGAGTTGAACGTGTATATCACCAACACCAACGGCGGTCATTGGGTGCCGACCGGGGAGACCATCAGGAGCGTAATGCTGGTGTTGCATGCCTCTGATTCAAAAGGGAATCCCCTTAAAATGATCCAAGGCGGGACGCTTCCCGACTGGGCAGGTAAAGGAGCAGTGGAAAAAGGAAATTATGCCGGGCTGCCGGGAGCGGTGTTCGCCCGTGTCCTTCAGGACGATAAGGGCCATCTCAACGTGCCTTTCTGGCAGGCAACCCGCATCGCTTCCGATACCCGGATCAGGCCGAAAAAGACGGTGGATTTGAAATTTGAATTTGCTCTTACAGATCCTGAAGACGAGCCCACAGCCGAGGCCGATCTGATTTACCGACCGGTCAACCGACCCCTGGTCGTTAAGAAACAGTGGCTTGCAGAAGATATTTTGATCACCAGTAAAGTCTGGTAACAGGAAGGAGAAAACAGACGATGTCCCAATTCTTTATGAGCCTTTCAATGGCATTTATTTTACTTCTCACCGTTCCATTTCAATCGTTTGCGGGGGGCATCAAAGGAAAGGTATCGGTGAAGGGGTTGCGGTCGCCCGCCAATATTCTGGTCTTTGTTGCCAAGGCGCCCGATCTTTCCAATGATGTTTCCCAATTAAAATTTGTCATGGATCAAAAGAACCTGACTTTTGTCCCTCACATTTTGCCGATTCTTGCGGGGGCAACCGTTCAATTTCCCAATGACGACAAAGTGAGCCATAACGTTTTTTCCCTGTCAAGGACCAAAAAGTTCAACCTGGGCAGTTACGGGCCCGGAACGATGGAGAAGGTAGTGTTTGACAAACCGGGCATCGTGGAACTCCGTTGTGATGTTCATGCGGAAATGAGTGCCTACATCATGGTTTTGAAAAATCCCTATTGGGCTATCACCGACGATCAGGGGAATTTCGAAATCCCCGACTCGGCTCAACTGGGGCAAAATGGATTGAAAGGGGTTCCCGGCCTTCCGGCGGGAAAATATGTCCTCAAGACGTGGCACGAAAAATTGCAATCGACGAAACAGGAGGTGGAAGTGCCAAAAGAAGGAGAAGTTGTCGTTTCGCTGGACCTCAGACGGGGAACTCCCGGCGTACTGTATAAGTAGAGGCTCCTCAACAGGGTTCGACCAGGGAAACAAATGGAAAAAAAATCGAAAAAGACCATTCTTGTTGTTCTGATCACCCTGGTATTGGCTATTGCGATCCCTGTTGCGATTCGATTTGTCCCCCACGGAACCCGCACCCACTACATTTCCCTTACCGCCAAGAAATACGGCTATTCCCCTTCGAGGATTGTCGTCAACAAGGGAGATACCATTGTTCTGAAGCCCACGTCGCTCGATGTTACCCATGGATTTCTGCTGGACGGGTATCCCGTTGATCTTATTATTAAACAAAAGGGCGTAAATTTTCTGAAATATACCTGGGAAGACGATAAGGGCGCCCTTCAAAGCGATTGGGACAAAGTTTCCGAGGTAAAGTTTGTCGCCGACAAATCGGGAAAATTCACCTTTCGATGTACACAAACCTGCGGCGGGCTCCACCCTTTCATGACCGGTGAATTGATTGTCGGGCCCAATACGGCCTATCATCTTTTTATCTCCCTTTCCATCTGGCTGACCCTCAGCCTTCTCCTGTTGTTCAGGGTTCGTACCCCGTCCCTCTTTGAAGGCTTTCAGAGGAAGAACCTTCTGGATCGATTTTCGTGGCTGAAACGGATGGTCAAGAACCGAAATTTTCAGTTTTTGGTCATTTTCCCGAATTTTATCATCTTCTATCTTTTCATCCTGAGTGCCATGTGGGGAAGTCCCGTTGGCAACCGTAACATCGCCATAATTTTTGTGTGGATCGCCTGGTGGTTCGTTCTGAAGGCCATTCTCGTTCCGCTGGGGGGCCGGATCTGGTGCATGGTCTGTCCGCTCCCTGCACCGTCTGAATGGATCAGCAGAAGAAGTTTCACCTTTGTGCGGTATCTTAAAAAGCCTTTTAAAGGTCTGCATCATCGGTTCACAGGTCTTCAGAAAGACTGGCCCAAAAGGATCAGCAACGTCTGGCTTCAGAATTTTCTCTTTCTGACCCTGATCTCCTTCGGAATCATCTTGATCACACGCCCCATCGCCACAGCGATACTATTCCTCCTGATTCTGGCGGCAACGCTTGTATTGGGTCTGTTTTTCAGACGGCGGGTGTTCTGCCATTATCTCTGCCCTGTGGGGGGATTCCTGGGGACTTACTCCATGGCCTCCATGACCGAGGTCCGGGCGGTAGATCCGGAAGTCTGCAGGAAGCACAAGGAGAAGCCTTGTATGAAAGGCGGACCGGACGGCTGGGCCTGTCCATGGAAGCAATACCCGGGGACAATGGACAGAAACAATTATTGCGGACTTTGCACCGAGTGCATAAAGAGTTGTCCCAAAGACAATGTGGGGATTTTCCTGCGGCCTTTCGGATCGGATCGAAACCTGAAGGGGTATGATGAAATGTTCAATGCCATTATCATGCTGGTGGTGGCGATTGCATTCAGCATAACGATGTTGGGACCATGGGGCTTTATCAAGGAAGCGGCAAATGTGACCGAGACCAGACAGCTTATTCCTTTTCTCACTTACGTGGCCTCCCTCTGGGGGCTGGCCCTCATTGTCGTTCCGGGGCTTTTTCTCCTGTCCGCAAAAGGGGCAGGCCTGCTTGCGGGGGGTGGCATCAACCAGCGTATACTGACCTTGCGTCTGGCTTATATCCTGATTCCGGTGGGCATTTTTTTCTGGATCGCGTTCAGCCTGCCGCCGGTCATGATCAACTATAATTATATCCTTTCGGTGCTCTCCGATCCTTTCGGATTGGGTTGGAATATCTTTGGAACGGCCAATTATCCTTTCAAACCTTTTATCCCCCAATGGATTCCAGCTATCCAGGGGACCCTGCTGCTGGTGGGACTGTATTTCGGTCTCAGTCGGGGATACCTGGCCATTGCGGAGGTTATTTCAGATCCCCGTTCCCGTGCCAGGGCCATGATCTTCCCTTCCCTCTTCGCACTCCTTCTTGTCAATGTCCTGGCGAACCTTTATATGGGGTAAGGGACGTCTCCTGAAAAGGCGATTCGTATCCTAATGAATCAGTTCCGAGGGAGCAGTTCCAGTATACCAAAATCAAGCAGACCCAAACACGTAAATTGACAAAGACATTTTTGCGCCTAATTTCTTCCCAGGAGGAATTGTTCATAACAACCGTTCAAAAGGAGGATAAAGCATGGAAAACGTAATGGAGAAACCAGAGCAGCCAACCATTAGAATGCCGCGGATTGGTGAACCTGCCCCCCAGTTTGAAGCGGTCACGACCCAGGGAACCATTAAACTGGAGGATTTTAAGGGCACCTGGTTGGTTTTGTTTTCACACCCTGCCGATTTCACTCCGGTTTGTACCACCGAGTTCATGGCGTTTGCCGACATCCAGAATGATCTCCAGGAGTTGAATTGTGAACTTATGGGATTGAGCATTGACAGCGTCTATGCCCATATCGCCTGGATCAGGAACATTGAAGAAAAGCTGGGAAAGAAGATTACCTTTCCCGTGATTGCCGATCTTAACAAAGAGGTCGCAGGCAAATATGGGATGATTATGCCCGGCGAAAGCAAAACGGAGACTTCGAGATGCGTTTTTGTCATTGATGATAAGCAAATTCTAAGGGCTATGATTTACTATCCTCTGACCACCGGCCGGAACATGGAAGAAATTTTAAGGCTTGTCCGTGCTCTTCAAACCACCGATAAAAATGGTGTTGCCACTCCGGCCAACTGGAGACCCGGTGATAAGGTGATTGTACCACCCCCCCAGACCCAGGAAATGGCCGAGGAACGGGTGAACGACAAAACCGTGGAGTGCAGTGACTGGTATTTCTGCAAGAAAAGCCTCTAAACAATCAGATGGAAGGAGGGTTTCTCCATGGCATGCATTAATCCGGATGGAACACTGACCAAATCGGCAAAGGCCTTGTTGCAGGCCATTGATGCACCGTTGTCTCCAGAGGAGATTTCAGCTGCGATTGGTCAACCCCTTTTCAAGGTGAGAAGCAGTTTACGCGAAATGGGAAATGCGGGTCTTATCATCGAAAAAGAAGGACGGCACCAGATTACGGATACTGGAAAAGAGGCTTTGGATCTGGGTGGATAAAACCGGTTGTATCGTAACCAAGAGACCTTGTGAAGGGGGATTCGATACGGGTCGAAATCCCCCCCTGGATGCATGTCTTTGCAGCAGGACAGTTTTTGTCTTGCCGGTTTGAACCGCTAAGATATAGAGATTTAGCTATTTATATCCAGCCGAAATGATGGTCGTGTCAATGTTGCTGAAACCCGCAGACCGTTTCAGCGTAAAGTTTTTTCTTTTGGCCATGGCCCGTTGACATCGCTTACAACGACTCGAAACTGGTCCAACGGTTCTTTTTGATTCAGCAAAACAATGCATTCAAGATGGGTATGGAATGGAGCTCCGTTCTTCTTCACGAGGTTCAATTCGCAACGCTGTCTGGCATTTGTTTCAAGAAGTTTTTTGCGGTGTAATTGAAAAATATTCTGATCATCCCTTGTGATAAAATCAGAGAAAAGCCTCCCTTTGAGGGTTCCTCGCTCAACACCCAACATAATCGCGCCGGTGAGGTTCGCCTCCAGAATGATTCCTTCATGATCCATTGAAAAATATCCCACCGGCGCGTTGTCATACAAATCAGAATATTTGGCCAGTTGTTCCCGGAGCTTCAATTGCGCCCTTTGCAGTTTTTCATTCCGTATCTCCAGGTCGATTTTTTGAATCTGTAGGTCTTCAACCAGGTACTGAATGTCTCTCGGGGGCATTTTTCTAATGGTGGAAGGCGATTTATTAATGAATTCGGATGCCTTTCTGTCTATGAGGGTATCTTTCCTTGCTTTTACCGTGTTTCGCTTTTCACCTCCCGTCCCGACTTCGGGGATAATTGGTTCCAATTCTTCATGAGCAGGTTTTATGGCCATCAAAATCCCCTCCTATCCGGCCCAAAAACAAAAAGCCTGGCTCCCGCTGACCGCAGATAACCAGGCTCATTGATTTCTGGGCAACCCGGCCATCTTTTCCAAGATCCGTGGCTTTCCGTCCCCATCTCACGATGGGTTTGGCATTTTCCAGGAGAACCTCTCAGCCCCGACAGTTTTTATAAAGTAGCATCAGGAGGGAGGCATCCCTATCATTATTTGCATGATTGTAAAATAACATCCTCCCGACGCAGATGTCAATTATGTAAAAATGGCGCCAGCAATTTTCATTTTGGATCCTCTGTAATCTAAGGCCATGGGGGTCTGTCTCGAAATGGCGCCCTATACGGGTATCGGAGGTAGACCCGAGGCCCACAGGAAAGTTGCATGACTCCCATTCGCTCACGGGTATTAGATTTAAGACGCGTCTTCGTTTACATCAACAGGATGGACCCTGCTACCTTTGCATCGTGCAATTATTGCGGGACACGCGTTCGGAGGGATCCTGGCGGTAGTACTCCTGCAAGACACGATAAAGGTCCGGTGCATGCTCAATCATTACCTGGGGCTGATCGAAGAATTGCTCCGTGGCGACGGCGAAAAATTCCGCTTCGCTTGTTGCACCATAGGCGTTGAGGAAAGATTCCTTACCCTCTTCGGTGTCTTGTTTGAGACGGAGGTATTCACGCGAACATGTCCTGACCCAGTCACTGTATTCAGCCCGATCGCGAAGTGGAGGGGTACCATCGGCCGCGCCGTCGAGCATGTCCAGTTTATGAGCGAATTCATGATAAATAACGTTGTGACCCAATTCAGGATGGCGGCCGCCCGCCAGGGCCGCATCCCAGATGATAATTACCGGCCCTTGCTGGAAGGCCTGCCCGATAATGGGATGTGCGGGTTCCAGCGGTGCAAAGCTGTTTTCAAAGAAACCAGGCTTGCGTTGAGGAGGAACGACGGTGGAGGGGTAGACGATGATGGATGCCACATTTTGGTAGTAGTTGTGGGGCAGGCCCAGAAGCAGCAGACAGGCTTGAGCCGAGATCGTGACGCGGATCTCATCGGTAAGTTCCAATCCGCCGGCGCCTTCCCAATGTTTTTCGGCGATAAACACCTGAATCAAGGCACGCAGGTGGGCACGCTGGGCATCTTCCAGCATGCAGTAGTGGGCAACGTTGCGGCGAATAATATCCTCCCATGAGGAGGGGAAAGGAGCCTCGGTAAGCTTTCTTCGACGACCATGGGTAAACCAATGAAACATGAGAATTTCCTCTTTCAAAGAAGGGCTATTTGCATCCTATTCAAATTCCCTGGTACTAAGTTTGGAGTCAGCAAAGCCATTACTGCCAGGTTTTTTGAATAAGATCCGCCCATTTCTTCCGGATCTTATGTCACGATCCCTTCCTCTCTGAGAGATGCTATTTCCTCTTTCGTGTAACCCAGCTCCAGAAGGATCTCTTCGTTGTGCTCTCCGAATTTCGGGGCCCTCCGGCGCCATGAAGCCGGGGTCTCACTGAAATCCCAAGGGAAACCGGTTGCCTTGATGGAACCCCAGTCCGGGTGTTCAACGGGGATGAAGTAATTGTTGGCCAGGGCCTGCGGATCGTTAGCCACTTCCGAGGGGGTCTGAATGGGAGTAAAGATACAGCCCTCTTTGCCCAATATTTCGAACCATTCATCCCTTGTCGCGGCGGCGAATTTTTCATCCAGAATCGCCACCAGTTCTGTTGCATTTTTTCCTCTGGCTTCAATGCTATCAAATCTGGGGTCATTCTCCAAGTCTTGAATGCCCACTGCCCGACAAATTTTCGGCCAGTATCTGTCCGGATCAAGATGGGCGATGGCGATCCATCTGTCATCCTTGCATCGATAATGGTTGTATAAGGGATTGCCGGCTTGGGCCCTGATCTCCCGCGGGAATTCCTGACCGAGTATGGCGGGTGCTGCCATGATAAATCCCAGCGCCCCGATCAAGCTCCCCATGAGGGAGGTATCCACCACCTGCCCTTTCCCTGTCTTCTCCCTTGCATAGAGGGCGGCAGTGACGCCCCATGCACACATGAGCCCTCCGATTTCGTCTCCGATGCCAGGCAGGATCTGGGTTGGAGGCGAACCCTTCTCCCCACAGGACATCATTAATCCTGAACGGGCAATTCCCGTATAGTCAAAAGACAGGGCGTTGGCATCCGGACCTTTCCTGCCCCATCCAGAGGCCTGGGCATATATGAGACGTGGGTTCCTGGATAAAAGCACGTCGGGACCGATGCCCATCTTGATGGGCGCCCCGATGCTCATGTTGTTCAAAAATACATCGGCGCGGTCTATCAAGGCGAGGAAGACTGTCATCCCCTTCTCTGTCTTGAGGTCCAAGACCAGGCTTCTCTTATTCCGGTTTGTGTGTTCAAAATAGTAGTTGCGACCCGTAAGACCCGTCATGGCGCCGATGATCTTCATGAATCCCCTCGCCGGATCACCGGTCTTGGCTTCTATCTTGATCACATCCGCGCCCAGGTCTCCCAGTCTCATGCCGGCGACAGGTCCTTGTTGAAACATGGTTATTTCAACGACTTTAATGCCATCCAACGGTCCAGCCATACATCATCCTCCCTTAAAGAGTATTTCATCTTTTTAGATTTTTAAGAAAAATTACCATTTCATCCGATGGCCGCACTCCATCATTACGATCATCGGCCGTTCTTGTTCTAACGGAAACCAAAAAAAGGCCATGGGCTGTGAACCCATGGCCTTTGTGGTTTCTGTCCATGGGCGGCTTATCAGGTCCGCCCATGGACTCCGTAGTCTTTTTTAGAAAATTTTTCGGAGCCGGGCAGACCTGCAGCTAAAGAAAAACTCAAAAAACAATGTCCGCCCAAAATGTCTCATTTCAATTCCCATCCTTCCTGATTTTTTTCCTCGATAATCGATATTGTCTCCGATGTCAACCGATTTCCTTCCCAGCGCCGCAGTGCGAACAGTGCGGAAGCATGGAGTGTCTGATCTTGTGACAGGATGAACATTCTTCAAAAAGCTCGCTTCCGCAAGAGGGACACGTGTACTTTTCTTCTTGATCCGGCCTATCTGCCCGCTCTGTTGGAATAACCACCTTATTGACCGTTCGCCGCGTCCAGAACAAGAAACGGCGAGGGCCAATGCGTATGGGGTATTCACAGACAGGGCAAAGAAAACGTTCGTAGGCCTCTCGGTACTGTCTGACCAGCCACTCGGTCTTGGGGAACGCTATAGAGCGGATGAAGTAGATTAAGAGTCGTGCCACCACAAGCAAAAGTCCACCGATGAGGATATACTTGAAATATTTGCTGGGGAAGTACGCATGAACCACGAGAAAGACTTTGATCAACGTTGCTGCGCCGAAGGCAAGGAACAGTGGAAAGTAGATGCTGGAGCGTTTCCTGATAATGACGATCACCGCAGCAAGGAGAATCGGAAGGAGAATGGCCAGTTGAAGGAAAGCCAGGTTCTGACGGTGCTTCCTGCTGAGAGCATTGTACTCATTTCTGGCCGGTTGACGCTGTTTGTTGATCTCTTGCTCTGTCAGATCTTTCGCCCGAACAAGCTCCTGCTTATGTTCAAGCATGTCCGATATGTCCTGGCTCAGTTCCTGGTATTTCCTCTGATTATCCAAGAAAAGGTTCAGGCTGTTGGTGAAATTCGCCTGTTCCGCATGAGAGAATTCGATGCCTTTCTCCATGCCGAGTTTCCGGAGTTCCAGAAGTTGGTTGATGGTCTGTTGAAGGTTGCGGGAGCTGTCTCCCACAATGCGCTGTTTTTCCGTCTGGTTGCCGATGCGGCGGGCGAGGTCGGCGATTTGTTTCACGAGGGATGTCTGTTTCGCGATGAGATTCTTGTCTACGAAACTTTTTTCAATAGTACCATAGTCCGGACCGCGCATGGACCGGATGTCATTGACAAAGAAACCGAGGACCCAGAAGACAAGTACTGTGAGGACAAGGGTGAAAATCCATATGGCAAAACGATGTATCCAGGCTCCCTTTGACTTCTTATCGGTCTTCATCCTTTCGCTCCATTTGTGCCGGAATTTTTAGATAGGATAGGGCACAAGGCATTTTCATTCTTAGAGTTGGGGGCCATTCCCAATTTCCATGGTTCCTTTATAATATTTCTTCTTGATCTCCCTCGATATTTCAATAAATCCGTCCACGCCTTCTCTTTGAATTGTGCATAAATTGAAGACCTTTAGGTTATGCGGGAGGACATCCGCCCGATCTGCGGAAGGATTTAATTTTGAACAGGGAAAATTTTGGCAATGAAAACAAAAATCGACATCTTTCTCAATGACACAGGAATACGACGCACACTGCTCGCCAATGACAGGACATTTCCCTTTTATCTCACGACATCCGGCGCAGGGTAATTTTTCCTTCGGGATTCCTTTCGACAGTAAATAGGCAAACAATTCCGGGTTATCTTTACAGAGGTGCAGCTCGCACGTCCCACAATCTATACCGCATGGTGCAACCAAAAGCATTCTTTCCTTTGTTTGCATGGTCCCACCCTCCTTTGCTGATAAAACACGTTGACATACTCGGTGGCTAAATCTCTTTCGTCTATTATTAGCATTCCTTCAGCGTGAGGTAAACGGAATACCCGACGGCGGCTCCATTTTTTTCGAAATTTACCATCAAGACTGCATCATCCGGTTCAGTACTTTTTTCAGAAACTGTTTGTCATTGCTCCGGTTATGATTTGAAGAATATTTGTTGGATTGACACATAAATCGGAATTTTCTATACTCTGCTCCGCATGAGAGAAAGCAAGTCCTTATGCAAAGATGTCCGTGTTTTCTGCCATGGCGGAATTCATAATCCTCAACAGGTCATTTCTTAATTTCATGGAGGAACTCATGCTTGGTTCAAAAAAATCTTTTGTGCAAGTCTTGGCGGCATTGCTGGCGACTTGGTCTTTTTCCACGGCGACGTTTGGGGCTGATGAATATAGCGAGACCATAAAGATGTTTAAAGCCTCCCCCGCAGTGGAACATTATTTTGAGAATTCTTACGGCTATGCGGTATTTCCGACGATCGGCAAAGGGGGATTGGGAATCGGGGGCGCACATGGGGATGGTCAGGTTTACAAGGGCGGCGTATTGACCGGCAAAACCGTTATGACTCAGATCACCATTGGCTTTCAGGCCGGCGGTCAGGCCTTCAGCCAGATCATATTCTTCCAGGATAAACGCGCCTATGATCAATTCGTCAACGGAGACTTCGAGTTCGGCGCCCAGGCCACTGCCGTGGCGATTACCGCCAGTGCGCAGGCTCAATCCGGCACAACAGGTCAGTCTGCGGGTGCAAGCAGTGGAGCCAATGATGTGGGGACTCAAGCCGGCTCCTATAATAGAGGCATGGCTATTTTTACCCATGCCAAAGGCGGCCTGATGTATGAAGCATCCATTGGCGGTCAAAAGTTCAGCTTTGAGCCCTTGTAAGAGCTGTTCTCTGCCGCTCCCGGCCGGTAAAGTTCACTTTATCTCAAACCCGGAGAGAAGCCTGCCGTCTCCTATAACAGGTATCAACCTCTCCTCTCATTTGCATATCTCCACAGTGCAGCCAAAGCGAACGCAGCGGGTTCAGGGGCGTTGAACACCGGTGTGTATGGCCCACAAAGAGAAGCAACCGCACCAACAAATTCCGGATGCCCTACCACCACCGCCAGCAGCGGTTTATCCGGAAATCGACTCCGAAGTTCTGCAACGTCTCCAAACCAATCTGTTATGGTGAACCCCATGGGCCTGATATTTTTGACCACCGCGTAGGGGACTACCATGATGGAAAGAATCATATCGATCTCGTCGTCCGCTACAAGCAAGGGAAGGGCTCTACTGAAGGTTCCCGAGGGTCCGACATCCAAGGGGTTTCGTACATTCATCCAGTCCGGCGCCATTTGCCGAACGCGATCTACCGTTGATGGGCAGAGGTTGGGGACTTTCAGTCCGGCTGAGATAGCAACGTCCGTCGCGAGGGCTCCAAGACTTCCACTCGTAGTAATAATGCCGAGGCGATTGCCTTTGGGCAAAGGCTGGGTTGCGAATACCCGAGCGAGATCGATTAAGTGGGGAAGGCTTTGAGCTCGAATCGCCTGCGTCTGGGAAAAAACCGCGTCATAAATATTGTCCTGCCCTGACATGCTCCCTGTATGGGAGGCGGTCGCCTGCTTCCCTTCGCCGGTCCGCCCGCTTTTCAATATCAATACCGGTTTTTGAGCGGTAACATGCTTGAGCGTCTCCACCAGGCGCCGCCCATCGGCCGCACCTTCGAGATAGAGCATGATTACCTTTGTGGACTCATCATTGCCCAGATATTCCAGCATGTCGTTTTCATCCACATCAACACGGTTGCCCAGTGTGATCGCTTTTGAAATAGAAAGCCCGCAATGAGGGAGATAATCCAACAGGATGTTTCCGAAAACACCGCTCTGGGCAATGATAGAAACCGGCCCGGGCGTCATTGATTCTTCGATCAATTCGACAGAGGCGAAACGATTGAGCGTATTCACCACACCCACGCAATTCGGGCCCACGACCCGCATTCCGTATCCCTTGGCAATACTCTTTATTTTTTCCTGGAGAACCCTGCCTTTCTCGCCTGTCTCGGCAAAACCGGCGGTTTCAACGATTACGCTCTTTATCCCCCGGTCTCCGATCTCTTTCATCACCCCCAATACCGCCTCAGCAGGCACGATGACAATGGCCAAGTCAACCGCTGCCGGGATATCCTTCAGGGTCTTGAAAACCTTCATGCCATGAAGTTCCCCACCAGCGGGATTAACAAGGTACAACCGATTCGCCCAACCCTGGCCCTGGAGAAAAAGAGGTATTCCGTAGCCGAAACCGGATGACCTTCGGGCCCCCACTAATACAACACCTTCCGGCTCAAAGAAACTCTTGAGGCTTTTGACTTCCACGAAATTCACTCCTTGAAATATTTTGCCGCTTTAATCAAAAATGAATGTAAAAGAATCATCGGGCGGAAAGACTAATACGAATCAAATTCAAAAGAAAGGGTAAACTGCCTGACAAAGCCTTTTTCGTTACAAACAAAGATCCGGATGCGAAACCCGGATATTGCCCCGGAGATCGCGACTGACTGTGTGGAGTGTGGGACAATAGGGATATTCGTTCAGATCCGAAAGCTCTGATACCATTATCCCTCCATGCTATTCGTAGCAACAACGATCTTATTGTGTTAATAGAAATCATTTTTTTAATACAGTGGGAATCAAAGAAAATGGAACTTAAGACTTTTATGCCGGAACTGAAACGCTGGCTTAAACGCTATGTTGCACAATATGCCTCCGCGGACCCCGACATTCAGGAGGCCCTTGACCTCAAACTGGCCCATACCAGGCGGGTAAGTGACGCTGTGAAGGATATTGGAAAAAGTGAAGGGCTATTGGGCGAGGCGCTTTGTATGGCTGAAACCACAGCACTCCTGCACGACATCGGCCGGTTTGAACAATTTCAAAAATACAAAACTTTTTCTGATGCCCGATCCGAAGATCACGCGGCTTTGGGTGTTGATGTCATCGAAAAAGAAGGCATTTTGCAATCCATTGATAATGAGAAAGCACAAATGATTTTAAAGGCCGTGTGGTACCACAACAAAGCCGCCCTCCCGGTCATGGAGAACGGAACCGGGCTTTTTTTCATGAAACTTTTGAGAGATGCGGACAAAGTGGATATCTGGCACGTGGTAACCGACTACTACCGACATGCCCGCGAAAGACGGAGCGAGGCCATTGAACTCAATCTTCCGGATGCGCCACAGGTATCGGATGCCGTATGCTGCTCCCTCATGAAAGGGGACATCGTTCAAATGAAGGATCTTAAGACCTTGAATGACTTCAAACTGCTTCAGATGGGTTGGATTTACGATGTCAACTTCAAGCGCACTTTTGAGATTGTTAGAGAAAAAAGATACCTGGAGCAGATTCGAAAGGCGCTTCCTGAACGATCAACCCGCATCGACACGGTTTACCAGCGGGCCCTGGCCTATCTTGATGTGAGAACCGTCGATAGGCAGAAAAACACAAAAGAGGGAGCGGCCCCATGAAGAGTTATCTGGTAACTGTAAATGTGTGGGGCGTCCCCAAAATCCCGCGATTTATTGTATTGTTCTAAAGATGTTTCAATCCAGACTTTTCAAAGTATTTCTTGGTCAGCCCTCTATGATCGTCTACGCTATATTGCCGTGAAGTCTCCGGCCTTTCTGGCCCGTGCCACTCCCAGCAAATAGGTGTCCAATGCCGCGTCCGTGCTCGGCATATAGGCCGCTGCCAGGGCCATGTTGACGCAGCCGCTTCTGTCGTCCTCGGTGACAAAGATGATGCGTTTGTTTTCGGCGGCGGCTTTGAGGACCGCCGCCGCGCATTCCTCAGGCGTAATGGCGTTTGCCGGGGCCCCACCGGCCTTGTCCCAGATGGCAGTGTCCACGGTGCCTGGGATAACCGTGGAAAAGCGGATGCCGTCGTCCCAATATTCATAGCGCAGCGAGTTGGTCATGCTCAACAATGCCGATTTGGTAGCTGCGTACATGCTCTGTAAGGGAAAATTCATAAAAGCAACGCCGGAGGCGGTGTTCAAGATATGGCCGCTTTTCTCGGCCTTCATATAGGGGAGCGCTGCGCGAATGCCGTAGAGTGCTCCATGGAAATTGATGGCAAAGGCCTTTATCCAGTCCTCGTTGCTCAATTCCTCGAAAGCACCGCCCAGACCCAGGCCGGCGTTGTTGAACAGCAGGTCCAGCCTGCCACCGCCGAAAGCCGCCGCGCTGTCCACCATGGCCTTGACGCTTTCTTCCAGGGTCACATCCGTCTTCACGCCCTGTACTCTGTCGGGATACCGGGTCCTCAGCCGCTCCACGTGTTTCGTCAGATTCGCTTCATTGATGTCGGCTATGGTCACCGCCCTAACACCCATCTCCAGCATGGCCTCCACCAGTGCCAGTCCAATCCCCGACGCACCGCCCGTGACGGCCGCAACCTTACCTTCATAATAGGCTTTCATCCTCTTTGTCTCCTTTTCCTGTAAAGGACCTCGTCGATCTCCCATGAATCCTGAAATCCAATTTTTCTTGACGTCCAGGTATGCCCACACTATAGTTTTCTACGCAAAAAATTAATTTTTATCAACTACTTTAAGCTCTTAACATAGAAATCAGGTGACGAAAAACAAACTTTTCAAAGAGGCTGACCTTTCACTCGAAGTCGTCATACTCCTGTTTGCGGGAATGGCGATGCTCGTCCTCGGCCTGCTGCTGTTTCCTGTTTATGCAGGCATTCTCTCCTACTATGAAGACGGCCTCTTCGGCCTTATGCTGGTCGTATATGCCCTTCAGATCATATCCATGGGGAAGACACCATTCGGGGACATGCGAAGATCCCGGACAGTCATTTTATTCGGCGTAATCATCGCTGCAATAGGGATTGTCACCTGTTTTATCCCGGACATCTTCGGAAACATTCCTCGCATTCTCCTCATCATCTTCTTCGGAGCCGGCGGCCTCATCCTTTTCCTCCAAATGCTCTTTGGTCAAAACAGATACCGGCTCTGGCGAAAATACGGCGGCATCTTCAATCACCTAATCCTTGCGTGTGGAGTCGTCTATCTCGTCCAGATATTGATTGCATTTTTAATTTTCGATCCAAACCTCCTTAGAGGAGCGCAGGTGGCAACCGCGGCTCTCCTTTACGGGCTTGCACTTTTTTATCTCGCTTGTGTTCTGCAAAGAATCACATGGCGCTATCCTCCCACGCAACAAAAACCGCCATCTGACGGCGGCCTCTCCATGGACAACGTTATTCTCCTGCTGACGGGTGTTTTCATGGTCCTCCTGGGTCTCCTGCTGCTTCCCGTAAACCTTGGCCTCCTCCCATTCTCGGGAGGCGCCCAGCTCGGGCTTCTGATGGTCATATTTGCCATCCAGATGCTGGCACTCGGAAGCACCCCCATCGGGGCCTTTCCCAGGTCCTGGTTGATCATTCTGCTCGGGTTTTTCTTTGGGGCTCTCGGTGTCATATCATGCATCATCCCTGACATTCTCGTCATGCCGCTCACCCTCCTCGTCGGCCTTCTCAATATCGCTGCGGGTATCATTGGGATTGTAAAAGTCACCCTGAAAGCGAGGAAAACCGCTGAGCCAATTCCAACGACTCTTTTGAAGATCAATTCCGCCCTACTTGTCACAAACATTCTGACCATTCTTTTTGGAACGACAATGCTTTTCGCCAACTTGGTTCAAGGACTCATCATCGGAATGGTTCTTGCGGCAAACGGATGTGTCCTGCTTTACCTGCTCCATCAATTGGTATCTTTGGAAAAAACGCAAAGACGGAACACAATAGGGATTTTTTCGTCTGTCTCACTTTTTGGTCATTGTTGATTAAATTGAAGTGCAGCTTACCTGCCCTATCAATAAGGTGCATAGGGAGGCAAAAGGAGAACGGATATGGAAAATGATAGTCGGCATGACAACGATTCTTTTAAAGACAAAGTGGCGATAATCACCGGGGCGTCTACCGGCATAGGACTTGGCTTGAGTCGCGGCCTGCTCGAGCGGGGCGCGGAGGTGTATATGAGCAGCCGGACGCCAAAAAACATCGCCGCCGCCGCCGAATCTCTTCGGAAACACGGGGGACGCGTCCATGCCCAGGTTGTGGACGTACGTGACGAAGATGCGGTCGATAATTATATCGAATTCGTAGGGAGCAGGGGCCCGATCCACTACATCTTTTGCAATGCGGGCGTGGGCTTCGGCCAAGCGTTTACCGCAACGAAAAGAGAGGACTGGAATACGGTTTTCGACGTCAACCTGTTCGGCGTGGTGAACTGCGTGCACGCGGTCGTACCCATCATGATGAGACAGGGATATGGACATATCGTGAACACCGCTTCCGTGTGCGGAATCGTGCCACTCCCTTATCAGACCGTTTATGCGGCGTCGAAGTATGCCGTCGTAGGCTTCGGGGAGGATTTGCGCTACGAGATGTCCTTCCACAATATCAAAGTAACGACGGTCTGTCCCGGCGCGGTGGATACGATGATCTTCTACCGCTCTCTGGACTATAAGCTCCACATGGAAATGCCGAAGCCACCGGAGGCGATCAGCATCGATCAGGCGGCCGACGAGATTCTCGCAGGCGTGGAGGCGGGACGAAATATCGTGCCCGTCCAGGACTTTGCGAGAAAGATGTACCATGCCATCGGCACGAACCCGTCGGAAGTCGAAGAGACGATGTGCTATTTAGCAAAATTGAGGCACGATGATCCGCAATATGCGATGGGCGATCCAACCATGGAATGACCCTCTTTTCATGCTGACGGTGTGGGGGCTATTGGGGACGCCCCACACATTTGCAGATTATTGTCTCAAAGTCTAAAACCATTGATCTCTGCTATTTTTTCACCTCGGGTTACCGACTGGCTCACACCGGATAATGAAAGATTCAATCTCTTTGACAACTCGGTCATACTGATGCCAAGTTCTCTGGCGGCCCAGAAGCAGAGTAAACTCCGGGCAGCAACAAGCCTGCGCGATTTTCCCATTTTCCATATCTCGGATGGCTCAAGGTCCATCACGGAACACACCCGTTCCGCGGTCCTTTCAAGATTGTATCCTTATTTTCAACTCACCCATCAAAGCACTATGACCGGAATATGGATATTTTCTTAAAAACTCAAAATCTTTAATAAGTTTGCCCCGTAACGGATTCAGATGAATATACCTGACCAGTTCCAAAAGATAGGTGTCTTCATGGCATAAGATGGACTTATACCGATTCTGCCTCCGGCTCCGCTTCCAGCCCGTAGGGCTTACAGGCCGGAGGGTAGAGCCTACGCCTCGGAGAGAAAAAGGTGTCCGGTCCGTCTGAGTCTTCTGTTGAAATAGCCGGCGTGTCCGGTCAACAATCGACTCATAACGGTTGAGATGGGGACTTGTCCGGTTCTTAACAACATGTGGAAATGATTTGGAATTAGCGCCCATGCCCCGGTTAAATAGGCTTCGCATTAAACGGGGTAAACATAGCAGCTTGTATTTGTTTCGGCAAGTATACTCCCTGTTCGATCCAAAAAGTTGTTGCGATCCATATCATCGACAAAGATCTTCCGACGCTCGATTCCTCGAACGATGATGTGATGGAGTGCTCCGGGAGCATCTATTCTGGATTTTCGTGGCATAACATTCATATATCATGAGCAATAGACACGGTAAACTGTATATGTGTGGGGCGTCCCCAAAATCCCCTGAGCGAATGGCCCCGCTCCCTTTCCACCGCTAAGAGCGATCACGAGATGATCGAACGGACCAATCTCTGCAAGGGCATGTACTCGCTCGTTTGACTCCTTGGCGTCAAAAGGCGCGATGGACGCTCTGCCCCCGAGTTGCTTTTGTACTGCCGCAATTTTCAGTCGATCCCGTCCGTTGATCACCACTGTCGCGCCACAATTGATGAGCAATTTGGCCGTGGACAGGCCAATCCCAGACGATCCGCCTGCAATCAATACACGAGATCCATTCAGTTTAAACATATGACACCTCTTTGCTCTAACGAAAAGTTCACTTGCCGGGAACCCAATGCGAACTTGCCTATAAGAGACGTTGAAAGCTGAAAGCCCAATGGAAAAAGGTCGCCCCGTGTTCCCGGTCAATGTGAAACGGCAGGTTCTGCTCAATTATTCATAGTGTGTCCACATACGAATAATTTTAACCACTTTCTCGTCGTTCAAAACCTGGTAAATCATACGGTGTTGGATATTTATTCGCCGCGAATATGCACCTGCTAAATCACCAACGAGCTTCTCGTAGGCAGGTGGAACTTGGTAAGGATTTTCTCGAAGGATCTTGATTATTGATTCGGCTTTCTTTTTTAGGCCAGAGGATGCCAATTTTTTTGCGTCTTTCTGTGCTTGCTTTGTGTAAACAAGTCGCCACTTCACCAATCAAGTTCCTCGTTGCATTCCTCCAATGGCGTTGCTATGCCCTCACGGATGGACTCGCGCATGCCGGGAATGTTTAAAAGGAAAATGGTCTCTTGCATTGAGCGCCAGTCATCTTCTGATACTAAAACGGCATTTCCCCGTTTCCCAGTAATTAGAATTGGTTCGTGGGAGACTGAAGTTTGATCAATAAGACGATATAGTTTGGTTCTTGCCTCAGTGGCTGATAGAGTGGGCATATTTCACCTCGCTTTTTACAGAAAGTACGCCATTCCGTACGTTTTGTCAAGGCACTTTTTAAAGCAGAACCCTGGCGCTCAGCGGCGCGGTTTCTCATCATCTGCTGGAGCGTTTTGTTGGGTATTTTGAATATCCCATATAATAGTATCGGAACTAAAGTCTTGTTCATGTGGCCATATAATGCCATGGTGGGCAGGACGAACAAGACGAAAATAAGATTTGTCAGTGAGTTCCTTAAAAGCACTGCCATGCAAATAGGGTTTCACGTCAAAAATGCCTGAAATCCCACTACTTGTGAGAATTTCTATTCTATAGTCATTTAATGGATCGGCTTTTATGATTTTATCCATTTCCATCTCCTCTCTTATTTTAATGGATCAATCCTAAAAACAGGTTCTCCTGCAACAGCCAACTTCCAGTCAGCCATCAGATCTTCCTTGTGAATTTCAATCCATGCCTGTACAAGTTTCATTTTGGATGTCGGCAGGCTACCGCTCAACACTTCTCCATCATCAATAGCTATTGAGGCAACTTGTTCTCCATATTCCGCGTGAATATGGGGACGAACGTGCTTTTTGTTGTCATAAAAATACATTAAAATAAGAATACCGTAAAACATAGATATTGTTGGCATGTTTTGATCCTTCTAACCCAGTTGCTTTTTTTTAATCGCACGGGTCTTTAAAAATAGCGCCCAATCGCCGCATTCATCGGCTCGTCCGCTGCAATGCTTTGTTGGCTCACTCAGGCCCTTATGCAGCCCCAGCTAACCCTTAGCCAGTCGGTTGATCACGGCGCGCTGGAACTCCTTGGTTTCGGTCCCTGCCATCACGCGCGGAGCCGCCGCACGCAGGCTCGATTTGATGCCACGCACGATCGATGCATCCACTGCAGCGAGCGACGCTGCCAGCTCTCTGCCCCGATCTGGCGCTTGCCCGTCTGGCACCGTCTCGTCGACGATTCCAATTCTGGCGGCTTCCGTCGCGATCAGAATTTCATTGCGAAGAAGGAAAAGAAGCGCCCCCGAATAACCAAGGCGCGCCGGTAAGCGCCGTGTGGCGCCCCCACCCGGCATGGCGTCGTAAGCGAGGTGGCCGTCACTGATCTTTGCACTTTCACCAGCCACGATCAGGTCGCAGGCCAGCGCCAGTTCGAGTCCGCCAAGCCGGCACTGGCCCTCCACACATGCAATCGATAAGAGTGGAAGCGCCTCCAATTGATCCAGCACGCGATTCATGCGGTCGACGACCTGGCGGAAGAGCACAGGATCTGCAAAACAAGACGCCAGCAGCTCGCGGTCGAGGCCGGTACTGAAAACCGAAGGATGGCCGACAACAAGGAGACATACCATCGGCTGGTCAGACTCACATTCCAATTCTGTGAGGGATTGCTCCATCGCCTGAATTGTAGCGAGATCAAAACCATTATCTTGTTCGGGACGATTCAATTCCCAGGCAACGAATCGGCTGCTGTGAGTTACTTGCATAGTGGCCCCTATTAAACTATCTAAGTATACTTGCTTTTCCAATATTGAGCAAATCGCTCAACTGCCCGCATCAACTGCCAGCGACAGCGGGCATGGCTCCGTTGGCACGCTGTAAGACCGGCGGCTTCCACGTTCCCTGACAAAAACTAAGAATGGTGTTTCTCAGATTATCCTAAGTGGCAATCGGAGGTCAAGACCTCGGCTTGGACATACGCCCAACGGCGGGCATCAGCGGGAGGCAAGCGCTGTTTCTTGCCGAATCCGCTGTATGCCCTGGTTGGGCAGTTTTTCTTTCCTCTGTTATAGCTGGCCCGGATAACTCGGGCCACTTTGAACCTTTCGTCGATCACCGTGAATACCAAATCGGCGTAGCGTGACCCATGTCGCTATTTGATGTACCGAAACCACATACTTGTCACGACTCTTGACTTGCCAGTTGTTCGGAATAATTTTCAGCGGCAATTCAAGCGCGTCGCATTGGGCCGTGATGTCGATGTCGGCGAAAGACAGGCCGTGCAATTGATGAGCAAATCGGTTCCGAATCCAAATAATGCGGCCTATGTCGCGGTACTCTATCGGATTCAGGAACCCCAGACAGAAGGCAGCTCTTGCCCGCACGGTAACGCCGCGCAGTGCACCCGCCAGAAGATTCTTCGATTCAGGGTCATCAATCAGGAACCCTTCGAGAAGAAATCTCAGATGCTCGTCCAAAAACGCTGCGCCAAGTATTGCTGTGGCGCGGTCGCTCTCTCCCTGAAACTCTTTAAGGAAACCATTCCAGTCATCACGCTGGAGGTTTTTCTGTTCTCGATTACTCGCCATTAAATAACTTATAAATATTTCTTTGTATTTCTTACTACTATTTCTTTTGCTTCTTTAGAAAGCCGATCAATGGTTGTTGCTATCCCCGTTGATTTTTCAATATAGTCTCCACGTTCTTGATCAGTGATCGTATGGCTCAACATTACCTTTCCTAATATGTTTAAAAACTCCATAAATTGTTCAGTTATGTCATGAGCTTTACTGCTTACTTCAGGAATATACATGTCTGTATGCATCTGAAGTGCATCAAGAGGGATCTTGTCATCTTTAAATTCAATTTTTATGCCATGTGTTAAGTTTGCAACTACATCCATATGCATAAATCCAGTTAGCTTCGACACCTTAGAGAATAGCTCATGTGTTGCTTCGAGTTTAGCTAATTGACGACGGCTTCTTTCTATCTTTTCTGTATGTTCAATTTGTAATTGAGTTACGAAATATGTAATACCGCCACCAACTGCAACGCCTATTAGAGTTCCTATTACACCTATCCATTCATTTGCCATATATATATCCTTTAATTTTTGGGCATAACAATAAAGATTGTATACGGAATGAAGCCAAAAAAAATATGGCTCCTCATACGAATTTGTGGGTCAATATTTGCCATATAGTGGCGTAAGTATTTAATATCAAATATAGTTTGTCCAGAGCAGAAGCGTTTATATCTCGTTTGACAATATGCCGATTCATGTGAAGTACTCGTCTTAGCCGAATAGACGAGAAGTTCAATCCTGTAAACGGTTGTAGTATCTCATGTATTCCGATGAGCTGTTTAAACACAACGTAATTACAGATGGTTAACCACTTTGGGAATAGGAATAAGTCAACGCATGAAGGCCAAGGTCCTTGACTCACTGCTCATAGGCGGCAGTCCGGGCGTCTGATTTACTCATTTTCTACCCACAAATTCGTATGAGGAGCCAATAACTTCCTATCCCGTCCAACAAGTTATTGAAGGGACGGAATCCGTCCCGTTAACACCCGAAAAGGGGTGTTAGCCATAACGCAAAAAGCGTGCCTTGCTATTACAGATTTATTATCTGAAAAATTTCAAAAGTCCAGCGGACTTTTTGCCTCTTTCACGGTTTTGCTCGGTACGCAGTGAGTATAAATCATCGTCGTTTTCACATCGGCGTGGCCCAGCATTGTCTGGATCGTCCGGATATCGCATTTAGCCTGTAAAAGATGCGTGGCCCCGCGTTTGGGCGGGATAAACTGCACTGTGGCGAAAAGTATGCGATTTGACGCGCTTGGTGAGCTTTGCTCGTCTTACGGCTATTTTCAAAGCCCCCCGGGCTTTGGATTCGTGCAGGTGATATCGTTTGTGTTCTTTGTCTTGCCCGGGGCTTGGTCCTAACTTCGCCCACTATATGCTAAGCGGCCAATTTTAGGCGATTCCGTGGTCTTACCGGATAATCCACATGATTCAAGAGAAATTCAAAAAGGTCTTTGGGTTTAGCCTCAAAGAATCGTTCGGCAGCTGTGGTACCATCGCGTCTTTTGATGTAGTAGTTGTGCACGACTGTAAGCGCCTTTAGTAGTTGATCACTCAGTCGGTGAATTCCTTGATGACGGAGCGCTAATTGTGCATTCCTCCCTTCAACGCAGGAACTCGATCTTTGAAAAAGTTGAGCGCAATCTCTGGCGGCTTTCTCCAGTTTCTCCATTTTGCAATCTGGACATTCGTCAAGGGGATCGTCGAGGCTGCCAACAATCGACAGCAGCTCTTGGGCCTTTTGAAGAATATCTTCTCTTCGGTCAACATCCCTCTCTTTCTCTGCAGCCTGTTTCAAATAGTTACCGGGGATCAAGTAGTTGTGCATCAAATACTTGTCGTGATCCGATAACTGCATATTATCAAGGTAAATTTCGATCATTTGAAAGAAAAAAGAGATAGTCGCCACCATGCCGCCCACAACGCGTTGAGCTTTATCGACGCGCTTCTTGCATCGATCGGTAAGATCGGCTGTCGCAGTATGAATCCTATCAAAGCGGTCTGCCAAAAGATCAGAGACGGTTTCGGAATCCTGCCTCTGACCGGTTTCAAGGTTGTATGGGTGATAAACTTGTCCTATCTCAGCCTTTGCACTGCGCACGATTTCGTGGTTTAACCGAGCCTGATCTAAATTTTCTTGGGCCTGTTGTTCCTGTTCTTTAGCTTGCTCGATTCTTTTTTCAAAATGGGGTCGTCGCCCCCGGGGCCGTTTGTCAGCACCGTCGAATCTTTCTTTTTCATGCTCTATGTCATGGGTCTGTTTGACCGTTTTCTCGTATTCTTTTTCAGCCTTTTTCACATTGGACATCAAGGCGCCGCAAGTACCTTTTCCAATTTCATAGATGACGTGGAAACAGTCGGGTGAATGATGGACCTTCAGGCCTTTGAGGGCGTGACTGATGAGGCTGCGCCCCTCATCACTGGCAACTTGAATGACCTCAAGCGGCAAATGCTCAAGTGCATCGTCAACAGCCTCATTCCAGGTTTTGGCCTCGCGGTTCATGGCATATCTTTCCACAAGGATAAAGTTTGATACCGGTTCAATGGCG
This sequence comes from uncultured delta proteobacterium, assembly GCA_963747555.1. Taxonomy (GTDB): domain Bacteria; phylum Desulfobacterota; class DSM-4660; order Desulfatiglandales; family Desulfatiglandaceae; genus DUZB01. Next base: position 70,402 of record CAVVFZ010000021.1, on the reverse strand, counting down.
ACAAGACAAATTTCAGGATGGAAGGTCTCATCCTCGCAAAGCGTGATTATTTTCCCCGGCATTTGCTGACCGAGTCTTTCACCTTCGATTTTCCCGAATTGGATGATGCTTTCATTTAATTGTTCAGACACTCTGCGTTGACACGAATAGGATGACCCAACAAATGGAGAAAGGCCTGATCTCTCCAAAAAATCGCTGATATTATGGATGCTGGCAGTTCCAGCTTTTGTAAACGATACATGAACTGAAGTCACCAGTCTGTGCAAAAAAGCAATACCAACAGGACTTTCAAAAAATTCGATCAAAACAGGGTCTGCATCAATGCCGTTTTTCCTGGCAACCCAGTACCGCAGTGTTGATCGAGGAACGCCAGTCTTTTTTGCAAAGTCACGCTGGCTAATGGTTTGCTCCCTCGTTTCAAAGGCAGAAACAAGGTTCGCCGTATCGGCACGCTCCCATCTATCTTTTCCAATTGATACGCAAGGTGATTCGTTGTATAATGTATTCAAGGCTCGATCTGGTATTTGTTATTGAAAATAAGTTGGTTAGCACTCACTTATTTTCTCATATCAGATCGAGCTCAAAATGTCCCGCATTTTCTCAATTTGAACTTTCTTTTTATCGCTCCTCCGTCTAAGTGGGCGAAGTTAGGACCAAGCCCCGTTTTTGCATTCCGCAAACCAAAGGGATTCCCTTTCTTGGAGCGTGAGAATACCTTCAGTTTCTTGTGATGGCCAAGTGAAAAAAGCATGGAAAAATAACAATAATTCGCCCATCCTTTGATGGGATAATTATTTGACTTTGAAATCGCTTCCCCTTTGGCAACATCATAGCTCTCAGCCGCGAGGGAACCGGGTCCGTTGAAGAAAATCGTTATGCGGGGGTACAAATAACGCTGCTCGCATGTTTAGCGGCTGTGTCAGATCGGTTCGTCGAACGCCTTCGCGATAGAGCCTGCCAGTCCTTCAAGGGAGTAAAATTTGGTGGCCAAGTCTCGTATATGCGCAATTGACGGTGACTTTACAAACATGGTCCGCGCCAGCCTGCGCGAATCGTCTTGAATGCGCTCGAGCCGGTCTCGTCGACGTTTGACGTAAAGAGACAGAGCGTGTTCCACAAAGTGAGTATCTGTACGTGACAACTCATCCGCCAATACAGCCGCTGACTCCATGGCCATCGATGCGCCAATGCCGGCGGTCGGCAGAAACGCAGCGGCGGCATCCCCGAGCAGTACGACGCGTCCACGGTCCACTCCGCCGAGCGCACATCCGACAGTCGCCAAAAAAACAGCTCGGCATCGTCGTCCGGCATTGCATTTAGACAATGACCAAAGCCCAAGCATATAGCCGGCATGGTCAAAGTTTGGTGCGCGTTCAATGAGCGTGAGGTTGAAGGGGCGGTTTTTAAGTAAGGCGGCGAGCGTCATGCCGCCGATCCCGGCTCCCACGATCAAGACCCTCATGTTTTTTGTCTTCTGCACCACCATCTCTTCACTGGTCGGGTAGCGGGGGGATGTTGCCATCCCCGAGCCCCCTAAGTACTGTGCTTGAGATTTTCACATCACACGGCTCAAGCCTCCATAGAGTTTCCCTTGTGGGGATTCCCGCAAATTAATATTTACTTCATGTTACGAGCTGGCTGCCAGCGTAGCCAAAAGCATGCAGAGCGCACCATCTCACTCGAGAGTGGACGTCATTTGCTTTCCCTGCTTTCATCTGATTCCTCCAGTGTTCACGTTATGCTGAGCTCGGTATAATGCCGAAAGGTATGTGAAGTGACGCCCGGAATTTGCAGCCGGAAAAAACCCCTGAAAAATTATTGTCCAATGGTGACTGAACATCTGTTTAGGGGGAAAAGACAGTGCGGTTTGGCTTTCCGAAAGAATCGTCCATGAATTGGGGTACAGCGATGTGCGAACGACTATGATGTACACCCGCACCATCCGAAGCCAGACCATCAAAGAGGCAAAAAACCCCCTCTATTTCTGAATCTTTTTCGAATCGCACTCAATACAAAAGGTTGGAAACAGCCCTCGCGAACTTGGGCAAGGGATATTTATTTTGAATCATAAGTTAAATGGCTTGTCAATGTTGTTATGCACCGTATACAAGCCGAAACCTGATAAAATTGAAGAGAGCCGGTTTGGCGGGGAAGCATGGTTTCGACATACAAATGCGCGTTTTCATACTGTTGGCTTCATACAAGGGCGTTTGCCGTAGGATATTCCGACGTTTCATTCCCCGTATTCTTGTGGATGCGGAAAAAAAAGCTGGTGGCGGAATGGATCTACTGAGTATGGGACTGTGTACTGTGGGATTTGAAGAGGGATCTTCCTGCCAGCTACAAAGCGCACAAATATGCATGATAAATAGGAGGGTGTTTAATTCCGTATGAAACAAACTGAGGCATCCCTTGGCGGTCAGAAATTCACTTTTGAACCGCTATAAAAAAACGATGAAAGGGGTCTCTACCGTGAACAGCCCGTTGCTGTGAGGCTGTTCTCGGAGAGTCCCCTTTTTAGTGTATCCCGGAGGGGATGCCTCCCCCGTTCCTAAACTCCTGCCTCTTCCAAAACCTCCAGCACCACCGTTGAAACATTTGCCATCGCCGGTCCACCGGCCATCAAAATGGCGACCCCTGTTGCTTCAAGAATCTCCGCCCGAGATGCGCCCATTTCCACAGCAGCCTTTACATGAGCACGGATGCACTCGCGGCACCGCTGGGCCACCGCGACGGCAACCATCATGAGCCGTTTGGTTTTGGCGGATAGTAGACCTTCTTGAGTAACTTGTTCCATAAGAGCGCCAAAGGCACTCATCACATCCGGCATTTGTTCCTTCAGGGTCACCATGCCTTCTTCCAGACTGTGTTTCGTCGTCATGAGTTCTCCTCCTTTCTTCTCTCTTCAATCATATAGCTTACCCGTATAATAAAGGATAAGCAGTCTTTTCCGACAATGCTTTTACTTTTTTATCAGCGTGCCTCTTCAAAGACTTTCTTTCGTCCTGAGCTGATATTTCAATATTTTTCCACTGGCACTCATGGGCAGGTCGTCTACAAAAAAGATTTTCTTGGGGACTTTGTAGCCTGCAATCTCGTTCCTGCAGAAATCCTTCAGTTCATCTTCCGGAATCTCGGCATCCTTTCTCTTCACTACGAATGCCGTCACGATTTCCCCCCATTTCTGATCCGGAGTCCCGATGACGGCCGCCTGTGAAACCTTTGGGTATTTATACAAAACATTTTTGGTTTCGTCATCCTTGTTCCAGTAACCCAGCGTTGTTCCGAGCCCACGAACCTTGATTTCACCCACCTGACCCGGGGAAACCGGCCGATCGTCTTCATCAACCACCATGCTCTGCCTATCCGCAAAAGACCTGCCACAGGAGCCCAGGATTTCAGTGGGTGCGAGCCTGAAATTCAACATCACCAGGACATATTTCGGAGCGTACATATGGTATTCATTGGATATCCTTTAATAAAAAAGGGCCTACATCGTATGACGCAGGCCCTTAATTTTTCTGGTGCCGAGACCAGGAATTGAACCAGGGACACGAGGATTTTCAGTCCTCTGCTCTACCGACTGAGCTATCTCGGCTCGAAATTTATCTTTAGATTATACCCATAAGCTGCTGGTTCGTCAAGAGCAATTATTCATGAATTTGGGTATTGGTAAATATTTTTTCAGGAATCCTTCGTGTCCACTTCCATTTCAAGAAGATCAAGGTCCAGGAAGTCACTCTTCGGATCCGCTTTTTTCTTGTCTTTTTTTCTGGCATCGCTTGCTTTCTTAATATCCTGATCGGAAAGCAGGTTGGGTACTACCCTATCATTTTTGGGTGAGATTTCCTCAGAGCCTGACGAACTGGGTGTAAACGAAATTTCTTTCTCACCCTCCATCCCGCTTTCTGCTTGATCGAGATCGGAAAGATCAAAATTGACATATTCGTCCAGGTCTTCAGTTTGTTCCCGGGAGCTCTTTTTATCGGAACCCGGAATCTCGGACATGAACAATGCATTTTCTTTGATAGGAGTCCGTTTCGGAATATCTTTCGAGGAGAGAGGTTCTTGATCGAACGACAGGTCATCGAGTGATATGAGCAGTTCATCTTCTTCCGGTTCATCTTCCACCCGATTTATATCGGAAAGATCAAGCTGAAGATAATCGGCCGAATTTTCGGGTTCTTCGGACTTTCCCTTCTCGTCAAAAATGCCTGAAGTGGTTTCTCCCCCCTCGGTGGGTGAAAAGAGTGAATCCTCTTCCGTGATTGGTGTGTCGAATAGAGACGGTTCTGATGATATGGCAGTTTCTTCCTGTAAGATTTCCGGCACGGAGAGACCTTCGATCCCGAGAGGCTCTGGAGTTTTAGATCCATGCTCGATTGCAGGTTCGTACTCAAAAGAAAGCTCATCCAATGCAACCAGCAGTTCATTTTCCCTATCATTCAAAGAGCTTTCCTGAAGCTCCTCGGAGGAATCCAATCTATCCTCATCCAGCATGAAAATCTTTTCATCCTGATTTTCCATAAAGGATGGGATAGACGAGGTTTCATGTGCCGGCGTATGTTGGAACCCTCCCGTTTCTCCGGTGAAGGATGTGAGAAGGTAAGGGGGATTCGGTTTATAGGGGGGAAGACGCAACTTTTCCACTTCCCCAGAGAGGTTCTTGCCGCACTTGGGGCATGTCTGGTTATAATCAAAACTGATGTAGTTGCATTTCATGCATTTCATGGGCGTTCCTCACTTACATTTCTTGAGAGCCTCTCTTGCCAGTTGGTCGCAACGTTCATTTTCAGGATGTCCTGCATGTCCTTTTACCCATTCCCATTGAATCTTGTGGGGTTTACTCACATCCAGCAGGATTTCCCACAGGTCCCTGTTAAGGACCGGCTTTTTTTGAGAATTCATCCAATTATTCCTGATCCATGAAGACATCCATTGCGTCATGCCGTCTTTTACATACCTGGAGTCTGTAAAAATCCTGATTCTGCAAGGCCTTTTAAGCTGCCTCAGCGCCTCGATAACCGCGGTCATTTCCATACGATTGTTCGTGGTATTTTGAGCGCACCCCGAAATTTCTTTCTGGTTGTCGCCATATTTCAAAATCGAACCGTATCCTCCAGGTCCGGGATTTCCGCTGCAGGCGCCATCGGTGAATATTTCTACGATACCCTGCTGCATCCTATTTTTCAGTACCTGCGGCTTTTGTAAACTGCGCCCTGATTACAAATTTAATTTCCGGCTGTTCTTCGTAGTTGGTTTTAAAGGTCAGAAATCCCCGGTACGTCGTCTCGCTTCCAGGGATGGTCTGGAACGTGAGTTTATATCTGCGTCCTTTTTCAACCTCTTTCAAGTCATATTTTATTTTTCCGGCAAGTGTGAATTCCGTTTCACTAAGTTCAAGAGGTTTCTCCTGAGTAGTCCATATCTCCGCTTCTTTGGTCATATTTTCGCCTTCCGGCCCACGAAAAAAGATATAACGGGAGCTTGGCGTTACAAAAACAGGAACCGTTACATCAGCAGAAAGCTTCAGCTTTAACGGTTTGGTATGGGTGTCATTGGTGATAACCCTTGCATATTTTGCGATGGTGCCCTGGTATCCCTTGGTATCGATTTTCAGCGTGATTTTTCCTTCCCCACCCGGGGGAATGTCCCTGTCAAACTGGGCGACCGTGCAACCTCAGCCGGGTCGCACATTCAGAATTTTAAGAGGCATATCTCCCTGGTTTTGGACTTTAAAAGTATGTTCGATCGTCTCTCCCTGTTTTACTTCCTTAAAGTTGAACTCGGACTCTTTTATTACTGCTTTTGGTCCCTGCTTATCCTCGCTCATGACGGGATTTGCACCAAAGAGAAAGAGAAAAACAAACAACAAAACGTGAGGTAAATATTTGAGCATAAATAAGACCTCCTAAGCCATAGCAGCCTTTTTATCATGTTTAAGTTTATACGTCAGCACATCCAGCATGACGGTAAAGTCGATGTTTTCAACAAGACAGCATTCCGGAACGCTTATCCTTGTGGGAGAAAAGTTGAGGATGGCATTTACGCGGGCCTCCAGAAACAGATCCGCAACTTTTTGTGCGGCGGAAGGTGGTGTGGCGATTACGCCTATCTCAATCTTGAGTTCTGCAATAGACTGACCCAGGTCTTCTATGTCTCTGATCAGAAGGCCGGATGGAAGTTTCTTTCCAATTTTTCGGGGATCGTTGTCAAAGGCCGCCACGCACTTAAATCCCCGGTCAGTGAGATTTTGACGTTGCATGAGGGCTGAACCGAGATTCCCGATCCCCGCGACCCCGAGATTCCAGTCGCGATTTACGGCCAGAATCCTTTTGATCTGCATTTGTAGATCGATGACATCGTAGCCCACGCCTCGAACGCCGAATTCTCCGAAATAGCCAAGATCTTTTCTGATCTGAGCGGGGTTGACCTGGCACAGCCATGCCAGTTTTTCAGACGATACCATACGGTAACCATCGAACTCCAGCAGCTCCAATTGCCTGTAATAGATGGAAAGTCTTGTAATGGTCGCCTTTGGTATTTTTCTGATTTTCGGCATCGTCTCTCATCCTTGATTGCAGATTACATCCTATTATAGGATAAATGGCAAAGTCCTGCAACAGCAATTCTGATTCCGGTTGTATTTCCGGTAATGGTCACGGACGCCCAAAGATCGTGACCATGGATGGTTTACGCTCTTTTGGGGAGGACCTGTTGATGCCATTTTGGGTGAAAACGCGGGAACCACGGGAAAAAATCTAATGACAATTAGCTGTCTGCTGGTATACAACCATCAGGATGTAAATAGCCTTTGGATTGGTTCATGTTTCACTGCAGGGTTGTGGCCACATGAAAGATGGAGAAGCAGAAGTGGTATCGGAGTTTCCCCGTTCGGAGGAGGAGGTTTCAGAAAGACTCTCCCTTGAACGCTATAAGGCGTTTGTGGAAAATATTTCGGAGGGTGTCTATGAGGTAGATATCTATGGGAATTTTATCTACTTTAATGATTCACTCTGTCGCGTTTTCGGTTATTCGCGGGAAGAAATTCAATCTGAAAACTTTTCGCGATTCATGAGCGAAGCCTATGCCAGGCAGGCAGCTGAAGCTTTCAATGGAATACTCAGGACGGGAAAGGCGATTTCGGATCTGGTATGGGAGATTACGGATAAGCAGGGAAATATCAGAATCATCGAACTTTCAGCGGATCGTTTTTTTCATGAAAATGGAAGAGTAGGAGGTTTTCGCGGCATTGCCCGGGATATTACAGAACGATTTAAGACCCAGAAAGCGCTTATCGAATCGGAGAAACATAACAGGACGCTTCTTGATTTCATCCCCTACCCCATGGCGGTTCTCACACTGGATGGCCTGGTGACCTACCTGAATCCGGCCTTTACAGATACCTTCGGGTGGACACTTGACGAGCTGAAAGGAAACGGCATTCCATACGTCCCTCCTGGTCTTGAGCAGGAAGCAGAGAAAAACCTACTTACTCTGTCGAAAGAAAGAATGATTCTCCGCCAGCAGACCATGCGGCTCACGAAAGATGGGCGTCTGCTGGATGTGGTTATGAGGGCTGCTGTTTTTTCTGAACAGGAAGGCAGGCCTGTGGGAGAACTTGTCTTTCTGAGGGATATTACCCTGGGGACAAGAATACGAAGAAACAATGCGGCCATGTTGAGAATCAGCATGGCGTTGCCCGAATATCCGGATCTGGATGATCTGCTGAACTATATCAGCGCGGAGATCAAAACCCTTGTAGAGTCGGAGGGTGCTCTGGTAATGCTTTTGGATGAGCAAACCACCGAACTCTTTTTTAAATCGGCATCCGTTGATGATCTGGCGGCGGAAAAGAAGATGAAAGAGATCCGCTATCCGGCGGATAAAGGTGTTTCAGGCAGAGTGATTCGCACCGGAAAGCCCGCCATCGTCCCTGACACCTCGAAAGATCCCGATTACTACTCGGTGGTGGATGTCAGGTCCGGTTTCAAGACAAACAACATGCTGGATGTGCCCCTCAGAATTGCTGATCGTATTATTGGCGTATTGTGCGCAATGAATAAAAAAAGAGGTGTTTTTGACAACACGGATGTGGAGCTGATGAACATGATTGCAGGGACTGTTGCCCTGTATATCGAGAGAGCGCGAAATTCCGAAAAGCTCAAGGAAGCCTATCAGGAGGTATCGAGTCTCAACCGTTCAAAAGATAAAGTGATTAATCATCTCTCTCATGAGTTGAGAACCCCCCTGGCTGTCCTTGGCGCTTCCATGAGAATTCTTGAAAAGAAGCTGGCATACGTCCCATCGGAGACCTGGCAGCCTACCATTGAGCGTGCAAGACGCAATCTGGGCCGCATTCTGGAGATGCAGTATGAGGTAGAAGATATCATGCGGGAGAGACATTACGACACCCATTATGTTCTGTCTTTGCTGCTCGATGAGTGCGCTGATGAACTGGAAGCCCTGGTGGCGGAAGAGGTGGGGGAAGGGCCGATCGTTGAGAAAATCAGACAGAAGATAGATAACATCTTTACGGTGGAAGAGGGCGAACCGGAATGCATTTCCCTCTCGGTGTTTGTCTCTGAGGTACTGGAAAAAATGAAACCGCAACTTCTGCGGAGGAAGGTGCAAATCGTTCCCTATCTCGGGGCCTCTCCTGTTGTAAGAATCCCATCGGATCCTCTGGAAAAATTGATTGTGGGGCTTGTCAGAAACGCCGTAGAAAACACCCCGGATGGAGGCAGGGTGGAACTCCATGTGAGAAAAAGAGGGAATGGCTCGGAGTTTGTGGTTCTTGACTGTGGAATGGGCATCACCAGGGAAAACCAGAAACGGATTTTTGAAGGATTTTTCAGCACGCAGGAAACCATGGATTATTCCTCCAAAGAACCCTTTGATTTTAACGCCGGTGGGAAAGGGGCTGATCTTCTGCGCATGAAAATGTTTTCCGAGCGATACCACTTCAAAATCAGTATGACCTCTTCAAGGTGCTGCTACCTGGCAAATGACGGCGGTCTTTGCCCCGGAAAAATAGAAAAATGCGAATACTGCAATGTGAGAAACGATTGCGAGGTTTCGGGTGGAACCACGTTCACCGTATTTTTTCCTTCGGGAGCCGCGCTTTGTGATCAGGAATATGAGAAATGAGGGGCGTGATGATTTGACAATGAATTCTTATTTTACTATGCTCGCCGAGGGAAGAGAGGACAAAGGATCAGCAAGGCTGATGGAAAAGACCAATTCGTTTGAGTGCGGAGTCGGCGTATCGGAAACCGTTCAGGAACAAACAGGAGGACGGACGTGAAGAAAGAGCTTCTACTGTCGAGAGAAGTGATTGCCGCGCGCGTAAAAGAGCTGGCCGGACAAATTTCTGAAGACTATCGAGGAAAGGAGCCTCTCCTTGTGGGCATACTGAAAGGATCTGTATTTTTCTTTGCGGATCTGGTAAGAGAAATCACTCTGCCCTCGAAGATTGATTTTCTCAGAGCTGCCAGTTATGGAGAAAGAAGGGATTCCTGCGGTTCCGTTCGGTTAACCAAGGATCTGGAACTTCCCATTGAGGGGAAACCCATTCTGTTGGTGGAAGACATCGTCGATACCGGCCTGACATTGTCCTATATTAAAGGGATTTTGGCCGACAGAGGAGCCGAAAGCATCAAGATATGTGCGCTCGTAGATAAGTTTGAACGTAGAAAAAGGCATGTTCCGGTGGATTATTGCGGATTCAGGGTTGAAGAGGGCTTTTTGGTGGGATATGGACTGGATTTTGATGAAAAATACCGATATCTCCCCGAAATTTTTATCCTCAAGGAATGAGGAAGATGCCGTTACCGTTCACCGATTTAATTTCTCTGTCCAGTTCAGTGTTCGAAAGCTACGTTTATGACGCAGGAGGGAGTCATGATCATCCAGTGTGAAAACTGTAAGACCGAGTTCAATCTTGATGAATCCCTGATAAAGGAAGGCGGATCAAAGGTTCGATGTTCAGTCTGTCAAGAGATATTCATGGCCTATCCCCTACCGAAGGCGCCACCAGAAGATGAATCCCCTTCGCCCGAAGCGGCGACGGATTTGCTTGAGGCGGATTCAACGGATGATGGGTTTCCTGCAGAATCGAAAGAAGCCCTGGACCGAGAAGATTTTCTGGATGACCTTGACGGACTGGAGGATATCCTGAACGAACCTGATTCGGAGATGGACGCAGAAAAGGCCCTCTTTGAAGAAGCCGGAAAGAACCTCCTTCTAAGGACAACCAAAGGGGAACGGCAACTGGCAAACCGTCCCTTGTCTGATTTTCCATCCATTGAACATTTAGGCGAGCAGTCTGAAGTGCGGGATGAGGGAATCGCAAAAGAAGATGCCTCAGACGTTGAAAATTCTGAATTCCCCGTCTCCGGGAGGAAGTTGAAAAAGAAGTCCTCAAAGGTCAGGTTTTTGTTGCTCATCGTCTTCATCCTCATCATTGGCGCAGCGACCGCTTTTTTCTATTTGAGACCTGAAGTAATCCCGAAATCCCTGCCTTTTTTAGGGTCTGAAAAAAAGCAGGAACAGCTCGATCCTGGGGTTCGCCTCCTGATGTTCAGCTCGGTGAGTGGCGGATTTGCAGAAGCCGAAAACGGCGGGCGGTTTTTTGTCATCAGGGGCGTTGTCACCAATAAGTATCCGGAACCAAGAAGTTTTATCCTCATTAAAGGAAGTATCCTGGATGACCAAGGGAAAGTGGTTAAGACGTGCACTTCCTATGCGGGAAACAGTTTTACGGAAGAAGAGCTTAAGACGCTGCCTTATAGCGAGATCAGTAAGGCCATGGAAAACCGTGACGGAATGGCCAGAAAGAATTTCAATGTGCCTCCGGGCGCGGCCATCCCTTTCATGATTGTCTTTGATAATTTGGAGGGCAGCCTGAGCGAGTTCACCGTGGAGGCTGTCAGCTCTACTCCTGGGACGTAAAATAACTCCAATGACAGACTTTCGAACCAGGACCCAACTTGAATATGCGGAATGGGTTCTTTAAACATGCGATCCATTGTCCATCCCCTGTCGTTTCTTACCCACTGTTTTCTTTAAAAATATGAAAAAGAACCGATTGCCTCAAGGCCTGAGAAATGCCATTCGCGGCGCAGTCATACTGGTGCTCATCTTGGTTGCCGGTACCTTTGGATATATGGTCATAGAGGGATGGGACCTCCTGGATGCATTTTATATGACCGTTATTACGGTGACCACTGTGGGGTATGGAGAAATCAGAACGGTTTCCAATGTAGGACGGCTATTCACCGTTGTTATCATCTTTCTGGGGATGGGGGTTATGGCCTATACTCTTGGAATGGTGGCCCAGACAATGGTGGAATTCAGACTCAGTTCCATCCTTGGGCGAAAGAAATTCGGGAGGAAACTCAAGACCATGAAAAATCACTACATCATCTGCGGTTATGGGCGATTAGGGGCGATTATTGTAAGCGAGCTCAGAAACCAGCATATCCCTCTTGTGGTTATTGATAACGACCCCGCTGCGAGGGAAACCCTTGCGGATTTGGGCATTACCTTCATCATCGATGATGCCACGAACGAAGAAATCCTGCTGGAGGCTGGGATTGAAAAGGCAAAGGGCCTCGTAGCTGTGGTGCTTTCCGACGCGGACAATCTGTTTATCACAATGAGCGCAAGGGGCCTCAATCGGGACCTGTTCATTTTAGCGAGGGCTGATAAGGAGCAGACGCGAAAGAAACTTTTGCGGGCGGGGGCCAGCCGGGTGGTCCTTCCCTATCTTATCGGTGGCCTGAAAATGGCACACACCATTATCAAACCGGCAGTTACGGACTTTCTCGAACTTACCATGCACGATAAGAACATAGAGTTGCAATTGGAGGAATTGCCGGTGGGCGAACATTCAAGACTGAACGGTGTCACCCTGGTCAATTCCGGTATCCGGAAGGATATGAATGTTATTATTCTTGCTATCAGGAAGAAGAATGGAGAAATGAGTTTCAATCCGTCTTTTTCAACGCTTATTGAGGCCGGAGAAACCCTGATCGCCCTGGGACCAAAGATTGATCTCGACCGTTTGGCCCCGATCCTCTCCGGAGAGTGATCATTCCATTTCAATCCTTTCCATGGGATCTGAAAATTTTCTGCACCTGCAACAGGGCCTGCATGTCGTCCACCCCCATGACTTCCTCTTCATCGGCTAACACACAGGCTATGGGAAGCTGGTCTTTATGCATGCAGGCAACCAGGTCCGTGATAAAATATTCATGGACCTCTGTTGTTTTTCCACGGATCTCTTTCTGCACAACATGTGGTTTTGACGACAGGACGGAGATGTAGTGAATCAGGTCTTCCTTCCTTGCCGCATAGATCCCGGAATTACAGATTTCAAGTTTCTCCAGTTCTCTTTCCGAATAGTGGCGCCAGTATTCCCACTCGATAATCCCTGTGATGCTGTGTTTTTCCAACTGTAACAATCCATATTTTTTTCGTGACGCAGGCTTGAACCCCAATACAGCAAGGGAATTCTCCTCCAGTTTTTCCAGCAGTTTCCTATAGGACGTCCTTTTGACCAGAGGGACATCTCCCATCGTGATAATCAAATATTCATCCGCAATCTGCCTCAAAAAAGGCAGTGCCGCGATCAGTGCGCCCCCTGTGCCGTTCAGCTCGGGCTGTTCAATATACGTCAGCCCGTCTTCGCGGGTTGCGTTCATGATATCTTCTCTTCGGTGGTTTACAACGATGGCCTTGTTCCCCGCGGGCAGTTCTTTCAGAATATGCGAAAGGATCGGTTCGGCCCCCCTGTACGGGGTTTCCCCTGGAATCAGAGGCAGAAGTGTTTTGTTGCCTTCATATCCGATCATCCGGCTGCCTCTTCCGGCGGCAAGGATCAAAGAAGCTGTTTGATGGTTTTTTTTCATGCTGTTCCTCGTTGACCTGTGTGTCTTTGACTGCTATATTCAGTGGCCGGTTACCCTTTTATGACTCCGAGAGGCTTCAGTCTGGCTACCTTGCGGGCAAGGTCGGCCCCATGCACGGCATCAACGACCTGGGAAACATCTTTGTAGGCATCCGGCATTTCTTCTTTCAGCGTCTGTCTTCCTCTGGATTGGACAAAAATACCCCTGTCTTCCAGTTCACGATAGATGGCCCTGCCTTTGGCATTTTTTATCGCCTGGGTTCGGCTGAGGATTCTTCCTGCTCCATGGCAGCTAGACCCAAAACTTTCACGCATGGCCCCTTCGGACCCTGAAAGCACATAGGAATACCTTCCCATGTCCCCGGGTATCAAAACCGGTTGACCCGTCTGGCGGTAAATTTCGGGCAGGAGAGGGTGGCCGGGAGGCAGCGAGCGGGTTGCCCCTTTGCGATGGACGCACAGCAGACGTTCCTTCCCGTCCACAAGGTGTTTTTCTTTCTTGGCGATGTTGTGACAGACATCATAAAGGAGTTTCATCCCCAGTTCCCTTGGCGTTATTTCGAGGGCGCTAAGCAGTGTTTCACGGGCCAGATGCATGAGCACCTGACGGTTGGCCCAGGCGTAATTGGCTGCACAGGCCATCCCGGCAAGATATCGTTCTGCCAGATCGGAGCGAAGGGGAGCGCAGGCAAGCTGTCTGTCGGGAAGTGGAAAAGAGAGGGTGCCCTTGGCGTAGTAACGGGTCATTTCTTTTAGAAAGTCATCACATATCTGGTGGCCGAAGCCCCGTGACCCTGAGTGGATAAAAACCGTTATTCCGCCCTCCATAAGACCAAATGCCATGGCTTTTTCCCGGTCGTAGATTTCATCGACGACCTGAATCTCCAGGAAATGATTTCCCGATCCCAAGGTACCTAACTGCTGCTGTCCCCTTTGGATCGCTCTCGGGCTCAAAACAGAAGGGTCCGCCCCTTGCATGCATCCGCCGTCTTCGGTTCGTTGCAGGTCCTCCGCCTCACCGAAGCCGGATTTTACCGCCCAGGCGGCCCCTTGGGCTGCGACCCGCGCCTCCTCTGATTTTGAGAGGCGAACAGGTCCGGCGGTTCCCACTCCGCTGGGGATCGAACGAAAGAGGGCGGCAACCAGATCTTTGATCAGCGGTTGGATTTCATGGGCCTGAAGGTGGGTTGTCATCAATCTGCATCCGCAGTTGATATCGTACCCAACTCCCCCCGGGGAAACGATGCCCTCATCCAGATCAAAGGCTGCGACGCCTCCAATGGGAAAACCGTATCCCCAGTGGATGTCAGGCATGGCCAGGGAATGGCCTACGATGCCTGGAAGAGAAGCGACGTTGGCTACCTGGACAAGGCTCTGGTCTTCCTGCAGGATTTTTATCAATTCGTTGTTGCTGAAAATGAGCCCCGGAACGCGCATGGGACCGGTTTTCGGCAACAGCCATCGATATTCATCGATTTTGCTTAATTTTATGTTTACATGGCTGGTCATAAGTCGAAAATTACCCGGGCGCTCCAACCCTCAGGCTTTTGCGCCACTTCTATCTGATGGTAGGTTACCGCCTTAATCTCGTTTACAATTTCGTTTTGGTCGGGCCGGAAAGCAGCGACGTCCACGGTTGCCTCAAGATGCGTGGGGTTGACTTCCAACATCCGGATATCGGAGACAATTTTCTGCTCCGCGTCAAAAAGGTAAAGAATTTCCCCCAACCAGCGGACCATCAGGTCGGCAAGGTCTTCCCCGTCCAGGGAAATCCGGAGGGATTCGTTCCCTTTTATCCTGCTGTTCCGAAGCATGATTTGGATGATTGACTGCGCGGCCTTCCTGAAGAGGTCCTCCAGATCAGTTCCGGTAACCGTCATGCCCATGTCGGCTGTGTGTTCGATGGGTGTATAGGAAAGTTCTTTGTTCATTTTGAAATATTATTCACTACGGAGAAATTGTCAAAATTTTGTTTTTCGGGAGGAAATGAGATGATACAGTGTGCATTCTGCAAGAAGGGTTTTACCATGAAAGATAAAGTAATGCGGCACGATATCTGTCCCCATTGCGGATGGGATCTCAGGTGCTGCAAGCAATGCAAGTTCTATGATTATAACGCCTATAATGAATGTCAGGAGGTCATGGCGGAGCGGGTTATTGAAAAGGAGCGGGCGAATTTTTGCGAGTATTTCGTCCTAAGAGGCTCCGTACCGGCTGGAGCCGATGCCGGGACATCCAAGCAAGAGGAGGCCAAAAAGGCCTTGGAAGCCCTTTTCAAGAAATAACGCCAAAACAGCTGTTAGCTCTTAGAATTATGAAGAGCTAAAAGCTGATTGCAGGTTTTGGGAAACAGAAGGGAGATCAGGGAGCGATAGAAGTGCCTAATGTCTTCTTTATGCAGTCCATGACGTTGTCCATATCAGAACCGGACCTATTGAAATCGACCACGAACGTATAGGGCCCGCTGACATTGCCTTCCAGGAACCCCACCCGCGTTCTCACTCCTTTCAGAGAACCGGTCTTAAACCATTCCTTGCCGCTTTTTCTCAGGAGATGCCTGTATGGTTTAAAGCGGTTCAGCACAACAAGCATGTCAAGGGCAGAAATTCTGTTTTCCCTCGATATTCCGGATCCCTCCACAAGCTTCACTTGGGAAAGCCCCAGGTCGTTCGAGGCGAATTCCCTCAGAGCCCGGACCCCCTTTTCAAGATTTCCCGGAGCGCCGAACCGGGAGGCTCCAAGCACAAGCATGATCTGATTGGCCATGTAGTTGTTCGAGAAGCGGAGCATTTTCTTCAGGGCTTCTTCGAGTGTAAAGGGAGAGAGAAAAACATAAATGCACTTGTCCTGCGCATCTATCTTACCAAGCGTGACATTCCCTCCGGTTTTCACCCCCTTCTCTATCAGGAAATGCCGAAGGAGCTCTCCCGTGTAGAGGGTGGTCTCATGCGTATTGTGAATAAAGGTGTATCGACCTTCTTTTAAATTCAGGCGGCGAATGCGTTCCTCGGAAAAAGGAATTATTGGAGTTTGCGGTTCCGAGGAAACAATTTTTCCTTCCCGGTTGTGTTGGAAGGCCACTGTGTTGAAATTGGCCGATAATGCACCCGGAGGGGCATCATAGGGGTTGGTGGACCGTTCACGTCCAGGGATCTGAATAGGAGAGGTAAAATACGTGTCATC
This sequence comes from uncultured delta proteobacterium, assembly GCA_963747555.1. Lineage (GTDB taxonomy): Bacteria > Desulfobacterota > DSM-4660 > Desulfatiglandales > Desulfatiglandaceae > DUZB01. Next base: position 54,306 of record CAVVFZ010000021.1, on the reverse strand, counting down.
CAGCACGAGATTGTTGAAATGTCTCACCCTGGTCGAGAGGGATGTGGCAATGTTCCGCAGTACTTCTGAAATCAACAGGGGGTCCCCGAACCCTTTCACCTTCAGGTTCTGTTTACGATCCAGATAGAATTCGGTTTTGAATTGATAGGAAAGGCCGAAATTCTTGATCGCTGCCAGCGTCGTCAATACCTTCAGGGTGGATGCCGGGATGCATTGCTTTCCCTCGTTTTTTTTGTAGAGGATTTTCCCTTCGGGGTCCTGGATGACCAGGGCATCCGTTGCTGTTATGTGGTCCAGGCAGGGAAATCTGCTTTCGGCAACCACCAGTCGCGGCTGGAAAGACACAATGAGTAGGAGCAGGATCGCTATCCCCTTAAGAGGATTCCTTGTTGTCTTCGGCCTTAAAGACATTTCGTTCGGGGAAAAGAACAGGTCCATTTTAAAGCGGCAAAACTCATGCTTTTGGGGCAGGGTTTTCTTCTTTTGATGTTTTCGGGGAAGCGGAAAGAGTTTCGTGGTCCATATAGTCTCTGATGAACTCGATTTTCTCCGCCACTGATTTGCGTTTGTCGACAAAGATGTTATATTCCCCCCTTACGGTGCAGAATCCGCCTTTCAGTTTCAGGCCCGCGGCTTCAAGTCTGTCGTAATGAACTTTGATACCCTTTTCCGCGGCCAGGTTTTCCACTTGCTGGAGTTTTTCCTGAAGGGCAGGGGAGGCTGGTTTGGGCTTCTTCCTGGTTTTCATAGAGATTCCTTCATCCACAGATATTGACACCTCGGGATATGATAAAGTATAGCTGAGTAGTTTTCAACCAGAATGGTGCGAAAGGAGAAAATCTTGTCTTTACAATTTGATTCCATCGAAGAAGTTGTGCAAAAATTGGCCGGGGAAGACTATATCGCGGATCGTGCCCTGGCAACCGTACTTTATCTGGCGGGCAAACTTGAAAAGCCAATATTCCTCGAAGGGGAGCCCGGCGTGGGGAAAACCGAAGTTGCCATCGTCATGGCAAAGCTCTTTGACACGGAGCTGATTCGCCTTCAGTGTTATGAGGGAATAGATTCGTCCACCGCCCTTTACGAGTGGAACTATCCGAAACAACTCCTGTATATCAGGATGGAAGAGCAGGCTGGAAAGGAAATGAAAGGGATTGAGGATTTCATCTACGGGCCGCAGTTTCTGATCAGGCGCCCTCTGCTCGAAGCCATACAAAAATCGGGAACCAAACCTCCGGTTTTACTCATTGATGAGATCGACCGGTCTGATGAGGAATTTGAGGCGTTTCTTTTGGAGGTCCTTTCCAGTTTTCAGATAACGATTCCTGAAATCGGGACCATCAAGGCCCTCAAAAAGCCGATGGTTGTGGTGACCTCCAACCGCACAAGAGATGTCCATGACGCCCTCAAAAGGAGGTGCCTGTATCACTGGATTGATTACCCTTCCTTCGAAAAAGAATACCATATTATCATGACCAAACTGCCCGGCGTTGAACCGGATTTCGCAAAGCAGATTGCAGGGTTCATGCAGAGGATCCGAGAGGTGGACTTTTTGAAGAAACCGGGCGTTTCAGAGTCTCTCGACTGGGCAAAGGCGCTCATGATCATGCACAGGGATCATTTGGATGAAACGGTTGTCCAGGAGACCATCGGATGCATTCTGAAATATCAGGAGGACATCCGTCTGTTTCAGGACAAAATCTGGATGGAAGAGAAAGAGCGTAGGAGTTACATGGGAGAGTCTGTCGATTCCTGAACCAAAAAAAAACCCTGTGATTCCATTGCTGCCAGGGTTTTGAATAAGATACAGGTTTTCTGAAACCTCGTTATTTACAGGGAGGAATCCATGCGTTTTGATCCGTTGTTAGCGCCAAAATCGATGGCGGTCATCGGCGTTTCTCTTAAAAACAACCGCCACCCCGCCAATGTCATCTACAACAAGAACCATTTGCGATATCCCTTGAAAGTGTTTCCGATCAATCCCAGGGGAGGTGTTCTACAAGGGGAGAAGGTCTTTTCCCATATTGCGGAAATTGGCGAAAAGATCGATTTGGCGGTTATTGCCGCAAGGGCTGAACACTGTCCCGCTATTTTGTCGGACTGCATCAAGGCCGGAGTGGGTGGGGCCGCCGTGATTTCCGGCGGGTTTGCCGAGGCAGGAGGCGGGACCCTTCAGGACCGGATGGTTGCCATTTCCAGAGAGGCCGACTTTCCCTTTATCGGTCCCAACTGTCTGGGCATCTATTCGCCGGCACGGGTAGATACTTTTTTTCTTCCCGCTGAGCGCATGGTCAGGCCCGAAGTAGGCAACGTGGCCATGGCCAGTCAGAGCGGGGGTATCCTTGTGGACCAGATGATCAGATTCGCCGCGGAAGGAGTCGGCCTTTCCATTGCAGTGAGCATTGGAAACAAGGCTGTAATCGGGGAATTGGAGCTCCTCCGTTATCTGGCCGATGACCCGAAAACCAAAGTCATCGCGTTTTATGTAGAAGGGTTTGGAAGGAATGAAGGTCGGGATTTTGTCCTTGCCGCCCGCGACTGCGCCAAACCGGTGGTGGTTCTGAAATCGGGCAAGAGCCCGGGTGGAAAACGGGCCGTCTCCAGCCATACTGCTTCCCTTGCGGGAGATTACGAAACCTTCAGCGCGGTACTGGCCCAGCACGGGGTGGTTGAGGCAAAAGATGCATTTGAGATGATTTCCTTCTGTGAAGCCCTGAGCTGTTATCCCAAGGCTATAGCGGGAAAGATCGGCATTGTAACCGGCAGTGGCGGGCATGGGGCCCTGGCCGTGGATCACTGTTCCGCCCAGGGGCTTTCCGTTCCCCTGTTTTCCGAGGAAATCCGGGAGGCCTTGAGAGGAGACCTTTCCGAAAGCATCCGTGATATCGTTTCTTTGAGCAATCCTGTGGATTTGACGGGCAGCGCGGTGGACGATGATTTTGTGGTCGCCACCGCGCGCCTGAGCCGTTCCCCGGAGGTAGATTGCGTGATGGTCCTGCTGCTTCCCTATCTTCCCGGGATCACATCGGATCTGGGGGCGCGGTTGAGCCAGATATCCATGCAGACGGGAAAACCTCTGGTGGCCTATGTTCCTTACGTGGAAAAATACCGGATGCTGATTGAAGGCTTTGAACTCAACCGCATTCCCGTTTCGTCCTCCATCGAAGGGGCCGTTCAGATGGCGGATGCCATGAGGAGGTGTCAGCCATGCTGAATAAAGAGATCCTGTCTATCCTCGCGGACTCCAAAAAAGTGGGTTGGGTGATGGAACCGCAGGCCAAGCGCATCCTCTCCCTGTCGCATGTGGATGTCCCGAATTTCAGGTGGGCCAGGGGCATGGAAAAGGCGCTGAGCGACGCGGCAGAGATCGGTTATCCCGTAGTGGCCAAGATCGTCTCCCCGAAGGTGATGCATAAATCGGATGTGGGCGGCGTCATCCCCGACATAAGAAGCGACGCGGAACTGGAAGAAGCCTTTTCACGTCTCAGCCGGATCGAAGCTTTTGATGGGGTTCTTCTGGAGGAGATGGTTTCCGGAATAGAACTGATCATCGGGGCGAAGATGGACTACCAGTTCGGGCCTGTAGTTTTGTTTGGGATGGGGGGAACGGGTGTGGAGATCTACGGAGATACCAGTTTGAGAATGGCGCCCCTGGATGAAGGGACGGTGCAGTCCATGGTGAAGAGCCTTCGTGCGCATAAGCTCCTGGAGGGGTATCGCGGAGCGGAACCTATTCATTTGCAGGAATTGACCCGCATGATGTTGGCATTTTCAGAACTGATCATGGAACTTGAAGACCATATCGAGTCCATTGATCTGAACCCTGTAATGTGTAATTCGAAAGGGTGCATCGCGGCGGATGCGAGGTTTGTGTTGAAAGGCTCCGACTGATGTTTTTTGCATCCCACGCAAATTTCCAGGCAGCGAAATTCTGAATCAGGAATCCATTCCTTCATGCCGTTTTTGAATAAGATGCCGTTGCGTGTATCCTATGGAATCCCAACATTTTGTTGAGATCACCATTGCTTTTCCAAAACCGCATTGGGGTAATAAAAGGCCAGAATCTTTTTATAGGAGGTGTCTTTTCCCAGGATCGCCGAACCCCACTGGGAGTAGCCCACGCCGTGTCCCCAGCCCCGACCCTCGAAGATGAAATTTCCGTCCTTTTGTGTTATTTCCAGCAGAATTTCCGGAAGCTGAAGCGCCCTTCCGAGGGTGGTTCGCGTCCGAAAGACCTTCGAACCGCTTTTTGAAACGATGCGTACCTTGATAATGCGGCCGGAAGGGCCTCTCTCCGCCGCCTCAATCCTTTCAATTCCGGAGATGTCGATCCCTCTCTTGTCGAGGGCGTTTTCCACTTCTTTTACGGAAAACTTCTTCGTCCAGTAGGCCATCTTTCCGTTGAGGCTCTCCGGGTCCGGATGGGCGATGAGATAGGGTTTGCTCAGGCTGAAAATGAATTGGGAATCCGCCGTGTATCCCCCGCTGTTTGCACTGTACATGGCCAGAATAGGCTTTTCTTTGTAGGTGAGAATCTCTCCCTCGGTTTCCGTGACCGCCAGGCTTGAGTTTTTCCGCTCTCTTTCCATTCCCTTGTAGGCCTGATCTCCCTGGTCGGCAACCAGGTCATAGTCCCAGTCTTCCCTGTGCAGGATCTGGTAATAGGCATAGGTACGCGCGGCGACAGCCTGGGCCTTGAGCGTCTCCAGGGGCCATGAGGCATAGGACTCGCTTGGCACCACCGATTTGAGATAATCCTCCATATCGACGAGGTTGATCAGCATGAGCGCCCCTGCTTTCTGCTTCACCGTGAGGCTTCCCCGTACTTTCCTTTTTTCCTTATCGCATTCCACTGCAAGAGGGTTCCGACTGGTAAATGTAATGGTTTTCTTGTCCGTGGCGCCGCCATTGATGCTGATGTTTCCACCGGACCCTTTAACGGTGAATTTTTCTTTGCAACCCAATCCGTCCACGCAGACGGGGGATCCCATGATCTCTATGCTCCCGTTTGTCTTACACAGGCGAACCCTGACCTGAGGCGTTTTTATGGTCGGCTTGGGAGCAGGCGGAGGCGCGGGCGGGGGAACGGGAACAACAGGAGCTGGAGGCGAAGGAATCGGAGGCGCAGGAACCGGAGGCGAGGGAATTGGAGGCGCAGGAGCGGGAATGGAAGTCGTGGGGGTCTCGGGAACAGGCTTCTCGGGTTTGGGAATGGTGGTCGGTGGGGCAGGGGGGGGCGATGGAGCAGGCATTTTCGCAATCTGTTCGAGGAGTGCCTCCGCCTGAAAAATGAACCGGCCTTTCGGATACCTTTTCAGGTAATCGGTGAGGACATCTCGCGCTTCCCGGTAACGATTTAACTGAAAAAGAAGGAGTCCTTCCCTGTACCGTGCAATTTCGGCCGCCTGTGGGTATTGGGTGTACACCTGTCTGTAAACTTTCAAGGCCTCCTCCGGTGCGTCCAGGAAGGATGACAGGAGGGTTGCCTTGGCAAGAAGTGCATCAATCTTTGTCTTGGGGAGGGAAGTCAATTCCAGGGCGGTTTCATAGTTCTCGAGGGCCTCCATATATTTGCCCACTTCAATAAGATAGCTCGCATAGTTGATGTCGTAGCGGGCTTCTCCTTCCCTTTCCAGGTCTTCCTTCGCTTTCGTGACGGTGGAAAGGGAAACAAGAAGAACGGCGATGGTCAAGAACAGGGTGAATTTTTTCATGGTTCTTTCACGATCGATTGAGCGGCGTCTCATCGGCTCAAATAATCCTTCATCATTTTGAGGTTTGTGTCGTCGGGGTTGGCCTCGAGACCCTGGTCCACGAGAGTCAGAGCCTTTTCGACCTCTCCTTTCGAAGAGAGATACTTGGCGTAAATCTGGTAAAGTCTTGCTTCATCGGGAAAGGCCGCTATTCCGCTCTTCAGCGTTTTTTCCAACGCTTCCGTGTTTCCAAGCTCCATCCTGGCATAGGCCAGATACAGGTAGACCTCTTTATCCTTCCTAAGAGACAGGGCGTTTTCGAGCAGCCCCTCCGCCTTTTTGAAATCCCGCTTTTTAAAGGCATCTATGCCGGAAGACTTCAGCTTGTTGAACTCTTTGACATCCTGCGATGAAACAGGAGCGACCTTCCCGGGCTGGGTGACGGCAGGTTTCGGCGTCTGTATCTGGTTGCTCTCCGAAGAAAAGGGCGCCTGTGAAGAAGGGGGAGAGAGAAGACTTTCTTTCATGATCTTCAGGGATTGGTTATCCGGGTTCATGGTAAGAGCCTTATCCAGGAGAAGAACAGCTTCGTCCTTCTTGCCTTTGGCGGCAAGGGATTTCGCATAGACTTCATAAAGTTTTACTTCATAGGGGTACGTCTTGATTCCCTTCTCTAACGTCTTCTCTGATTTTGCTTCCTCACCCAGGATCATTTCCGTATAGGCAAGATAAAGATAGACCTCCCTGTCGTCCTTCATGGAGAGTGCATCGGTCAGAAACTGGTAGGCATCGCCGAACTTTCGCTGGGAGAAAGCTTCAATTCCCTTTGCTTTCTTTTCCTGAAATTCGGCCTCAATTTTTTCCGGCGTGATGTCGGCCTTATTGATGAGGACGATTTTTCTGCCGTGCGGATAGGGAGAATCCAGCAGGCTTGTCACGAGAATGTCTCCCTGTACCTTGAGATCTTTCACCGAGTCCGTTCCCAAATAGTTATTCCCGATGACTATTTTTTGCCGGGAGACGACATTCTGCCCGGAATTTCCGAAAATATTGTTTTGGTTCAGCTCCAGTTCCCCTGCGATAAATTCCAGACCGATATCGTTTTTGGTGATGACGCTTTCTTCGATCTTCCCTCTGGCATCATTTATCACAATTCCCTTTTCAAAGCCCTCCACAGAGGAGCCTTTCAATAGAAAATGTCCCCCTTCATCGGCAATAAAACCGGTTCCGCCATTCCCTTTCAGGTAAACGGATTGCGCATCCACCTGACCTTTCTTCAATTCAAGGCAGGGGGAACAACCTGTGAATTCCGCATTAGATATTTCCGCGCGGCCATTTTCCGCCACGAAAATGCCTTTCCATCCGGATCCTTCAAAGACAATGGGTTCCTTTTCAGACCCCTGAGCAAGCAGGACGCCCTTTGACAACAGATTTGCGCCGGGCAAAAACCTGAATCTCGTCCCGGGGCTTAGCTTCAGGACTTCCCCTTCTGCTACAACGGATTCCCCGGTTACGGAATACAAGCCCGGAACCAGGGGGCCTTTGGGTCTGTCAGAGAGCGCCACCTCATCAAAAAACGGAACCGTGGATTTCTTCACCTGGGAAGGGTTTGAACGATTCCCGATCCGATCCATGGAAAGCACACGGTAGTAATAGGTTTTGCCCTGTTTTACTTCCGCATCCAGATAACTCAGATTCTTCGTGCTGTTTAGTGACGCAAAACCTCCCACCGGGCTATCGCTTCTTTCAACAATGAAACCAGCAAGGTCTCCCGTCTCCGGTCTGGCCCACTCAATGGTGATTCCTTCTCTGGTCGCCTTGGTTTTGACTTTCGTTGGAGCGGGGGGTGCAATAGCGTCGATGGTCACGGCCCCGGCGGTTTCCAGCCATGTCCTCTCCACTCCGTTGGCCTTCCTCAGATGGATGGTGAGCGGCTGGTTTGATGTGCTGTCTCCCTTTCGAACCATGTAGAATCCCTTGTACAGGCCACTTGAAACGGGAGACATGGGGATATTTTTCTTGAAATCGCCGATATCAAAGGTGCACGTAAGACCATCTTCCGCGTTCAGGCTCACTTCGATTTTTTCGTCGGCGGCGAAAACCCCTTTATCGATATTGCTTTCCACGGAAAGGATCTCAGGCAGCGCCTTTTCGTAGGGGCTGTCAGGAAGAATCTGGGCAATTTTCCAACCCAAATCGTAGATAACCAGGCGCATGTGCTTTTTCGCCGGTTCATCCAGGATTGCTTCTGCAATAGTTGCCGCGGCCCCGATAGGGCTGGTGGGTAAGGCAAATTTTCTCTTTGAAGCGGATTCCGTCCAAGTTCCGAGGTTTTCCCCCTCCCTGTTGACCATCTTGAGGCGGACTTCAAGAGAATACTCATCATAGGCCACCGCCTGCAGCATGGTTGCCGCCAGGATTTCGGTATAGATCAGCCCATCTACGCCCAAGAGACTGCAGAGGTCTGCGGGTTTCATTTTTGTCCAGGTGCTTGCATCGCCTTTGGAGCGCAGTTTTTGATCCACGAGACCAAGAGGTTGAACGGAATATCCCTTGCCGGCAAGTTGATTCTGGATGACTCCCCTGACCAGATCGTCTATGAATTTCTCTTCTTCACTGCCGGATTTAACCCCGATGGTGTTTTCCTGGTTTTGTGGGGCCAGGTAAATTGTAGGCAATACAGCTATCTTTCGAGGAATTTTGTTTTCGGAAACATAAGAGATCGCCTTGGGCTTTTCCTGGCCGGCGCAAGAACTCAGTGTAAGAGCTATCCCGCACAAAAGCAGAACTCCTTTTGTCTTCCGGGTAAAACCGCGCACCATGATTACGTCTCCCTTTTGGTCAGAACCTTGTCTATGGTGAATCCTTCCGTGATCCCCATAGCTGTTTGAACCTGTCCCGAAATTTTGAGGCGTTTTTCCTTCAGGGTAAACTCTCCCGCACCCTCTGCGCTCAGGAGCGGCCCTGAAAGAGAAAAGTTGTCCAGGATCATTCGGCCTTTCGAAAGGCTTGCCCGGGCCATGCCTTTATCAAAGGTGACGGCATCCTCCCTCAAGGAGCTGATTCCCGCCGCTCCCAGGATATCCAGGAGAAAAGAGAGACGATAATCCAGATTCGACAGGCGGGATACGGTGCAACGATTGAGAGTCACCATGACCTCGCCCTGAAGCGAATCCACGAGGGCCTGTGGGTTCTTCCCCTCGGAGAACAGGTTTGCCGCAATGGAAAGCCTGCCTTTGAGGAAAAGGGGGAGGTCCCTGGAAAAGCAGCCGATGAAGGAAGTCAGGTTGATGCCGGCCCCTTTCCCTTCAAGCTGTGCTGCAATAAAATTCGGCGGCATTACGACAGCCTGCAGGGTAAGAGGAATCTGGCAGAGCTGGACGGTCCCCTGGAGGACGGCCTTATCATTCATGCACTTGACCGTGATATCCACATTTTCAAGGGCGGGAAAGTCATTGTAACGAAATTCCTTAACCGACGCCGCTCCGGAAAAATCCCGGCTCTTCACCAGACTGAAGTCGAATTCCGCCGGTTTTTCCGATGGGACAGGCGGCATCCCCTTTGCTGTTCTTTCGAGGGGGCATTGAAAATCTTCAAATCCGCCAAGCTGCGCCCTGAAATCCGTGCTTTTATTTGGTTGCGACTGGAGTTCGCCCCTTGCAGCTACTTTCAGGGAAGGGTTCTGAAGATCCATATCAAAATAGAACCCTTTATTTCGCTCTTTGGATGCCTTCAGGTCGAGGGTAGTGTCGAAAATCCTGAAGGCAACGAAACGGCTGTCGAACGCCACTTCTTTCAGGATCATGGGAAACGCAAAGACCCCTTTTAAAGTGCCTGTGCCGCCAGCAGCGGAACCCATCTGAAGGGAATTCACTTGAACGGATGGGGTTCCCTCCTTGATGGTTACTTTGGTATCCAGTTGGCTGATGGTGAAATCCTGCTCCTTGCCATTGTCGGCCACCAGGTGTATTTTCAGCCCTGTTGTCTTGATATCGAAGGACCCGTCCACCCGTGCATTTTCGCCTTTGGTTCCTTTCAAGGTAAGGGCGGACAGTTCAAGGCCGCCTGAGGCGCTCAGATCCTTTAGCTTGGCTTTGACGAGAAGATCGTCCAGCGCCTTCTTTCCTTTGGGGCTTTCCCGCACCCAGCGGAAAACCGTTTCCATATTCAAAAGAATTTGGCTGGAGGTCAGTTCATAGGCGCCGTCCTTGGTCAGGTTCAGGGTGGTATTCTTGATCTGATTCTGGTCAAAAAGCAAGGTCTCCGAGGAAAAGAAAATCTTTCCCGCCTCGGGATCCAGATCCAGTTTCAACCCTTTGGCATCTACGCTCCGAACAGCGGGAATTTCATGGCTGATCTCCTCCTGAATGAACCCGAACTTGACAAGAAAATCTTTCACGGCCTCCGGATTAATGGCGGCTGCCGGGGCTTCCACTTTTATTTTGAGGGGAGAAATGGATGCAATGGAGATATCTCCAACAAAATTCAGCCCTATTTCCTCAATGCTGAACTTCTGGAGCTTTACCGAAATGCTCTGCTCCTTCTTTTTTACTTCTTCCATGGCTAAAGCGAAGGTAACGGGCTGCACCGAGGCATCGCGGGCTTTCAGGAACATCTTCCCGGCATTTACCACAAGGCCTGCCACCATCTGTGCCGGGATGGAACCGGTCGTCAGGATTTCCCTATCGGCGGATTTCGTCCCGCCGGCTGTCAGGGTGCTCAGGTCGGCATAGAGGAGAGGTTGATCCAGGATGACATTCTTCATGGAGATGTGGCCTGATAAAAGTTCAACAAGGTCCGGATAGAGTTTGAGTGACGGGATCGTTACTCTGTTGTCTCCCTTGTCAATTTTGAGATTCGTGATGACAACGGTGGGCATCGGGGAGTAATGAAACGCCACATGGTCGAACTGAATTCCGGCGCCTAATTGTTCCCGGGCGATTTCATCGATGTGACTGTTGATATAGAGTCCGGCCCCAAAGACTATGATTGCGAAGGCCAGCACCGAGGAGCCCAGTATGATGAGCAGCTTCTTTCTCATTTCTCAACCTCTTCTTCCTTCCCCCCTTTTCCCACCGAAGAACAGTTGCGTGAAAGGAAGGAAGGAGCATGTGGTCTGTTTTCCGTACGAACTTCGTTATTTAAGCAGAAAGACCACTTTGGCCTGGGCCAGAAGATGACTGTTTTTGTCGTTGACATAAACGGCGGCGGCATCGTCAACGCTGATTTTGGCATTGGTCATTTTTACGACGCCAATGCATTTCAGCGTCATCGGATTTTTACTTCCCCAGCTTCCCAGAAGCGCCTCCGCCTTTCCCGGATCCGTGGTAAAACCGCCGCATCCCCTTTCCACCAGGACAGTGCTCAGGATTTTCGCGGGATCAAATACGATCTCGTCGTTTTCCGTGAGGATGGTGTTTACGAGGGCGGGACGGAATTGAAAGTCCCGAACATCCACGATCAGGCCATCGAAGGGCTTGACGATTTCCGAAGGCGCTACCACCAGGGGCTTGGCTGCAGGCTGCTCCCCTTTGACTTCCTCAACCGGTTTTGTTTCTTGCTGCTGTACCGGTTCGGGCTGCTTTTGTGCCTGGGCAGACGGTTCCGACATCACTTTGGGAATTAATTTGGGTTCATAATAGGTCTTTTTTACGGGTTCCAGCTTGTTTTCTTTGATGAGGGGCAGAATCACATCGTACAATCCTCCCTTTCCCCGAATGTACAGCCTCATGCAGACTTCCGCATACCCGCTCTCCCTGTTGAATTTCTCTCCACATTTGATCGCCCCTTTCAGGAATCCCTGTATCGTGGTTCGAATTTCATCCGACTGGAGCATGCCGTTTTTTACAGTTGTCTCTCCGTAAAGGCGGAGTCCTTCAAGAATTTCCAAAAGATCGCGCTGGGCGACGACCGTTGCGGCCCTTACGGCGCCGTATCGGCTCTGGCCTTCTTCAGAAACGCCTGTGACTTGGATGTATCCCTCTTCAAAAATCTTTATCGGGTCTTTTACGCTTTGCCATACGTCCTCGGCCCAGGCCCCTGCGCCCAGAAAAAATAGAAGAACTATAAACGAAACAAGCGATATTATTCTTTTCATGACAAACCTCCTCATTATCTAATGAATATTCATGACATTTCTAAGTCGCGTGACCGCCAAAATCAACTCCGCACCGTCCACGTAATCGTTCGGCCTAAAAGCGCCGGAAAGATCCGGCTCCATGAGACCCCTGCTCACCACGTTCATCACTGCATTGAAGCAGGCTTCCGTGGGGGGGACATCGGGATAGGGAGAGTTTTTCTGTCCGAAATATCGTGTGGCCAGATCCTTTTCCCCGGTGATCTTTATCAGGACGTCTTCCAGAACAAAGGCCAGTTCTTTTCTCGTTACGGGTTTGTCGGGATAGAAAAGGTAGGCCCGGGAAGTCTTGTCGTATGCCGGTTCAAGCCCCCTCAGCCCCCATTTGAGTGCAATGAGTATTTCGGGTTTAAACAGGTTATTCTGGATGTCAGCCGGCACGAAAGGAGGTTCCTCTTCCTTTAAGGGTACAGGGATACGTCCTGCCATCAGCTTGTCCAGATGCAGCTCATCCACAAGCAGGGCGGCCACATCAGCCCGGCTCACTTCGTTTTTTACGGCAATTTTCTTGGCTACGCCCGTGAGCGTGAAATTGGCGGAAGCCCGGATAATCTTCTGGAGCCTCTTGTAAAGGGCGTTGGCCTTGTCATGCCAGCGGCCCGGGGCGGATGCGAGGACTTTTCCCAGGGCGTTTTCAGCATCCTGAAATTGCAGGGCACTGAAATAGGCGGCACCCATGAAATAGTGGGCGGCCTCCATCCCTTGGTAATAGGGCAGCTCCTCTATTTTGATTTTGGAAAGCTTAAGGGCTTTCTTGTACTGTTTTTCCGCCTTTTCGATCCAGTTCTTCGGCCGGGCATGCATATACACCCGAATACCGGTGACAAGCACGGCGAATTTCTGAGAGTCTCCTTCCGCCTTGTCTTGCGCTTTATCCAACTGATCCAAGGCCCTTTCCAGCTCCACTGCCTGATGTTCCTTGTCCTTTTCCGCCTCGGTTCTGAGAGCGGACACCAGAGCCAACCCGGCCATTGCGGGGGCATAATCCGGTTGCAGCGCTGTTGCCCTGTTGAAGCGAACGGCTGCTTCCGACAAATCACCCTTTTCCACAAGATCCATGCCCATCAGATAATGATGTGCGGGGTTGTCTTCTTCGGACATCGGGGTGACGTGCTTTTTCGCGCAGCCGCCGGCGGCCCATACCAGACTTGCTACAAAAAAATATACCAGAAATCTTTTCATGATCTTCCTCCCTCTTACGATATTTTTAAGGTCCAAAATGAAAATATAAGGCTGATAGCTAATAACTTCTTTTAAACCTACAATTTTCGTTCCATTGCCGCCAGGGCTTCCAAATAATTCATATAGTTGTTTACCTCCGATTTCTGTGATATGGCGTAACTCCAGATGTGCACGTAGTTTACGGGAAGGCTGATAATGCGCTTTCCCAGGAGTTCCGCCCTTTTTTTCACTTGAGCCCTGGAGCCGGTGGCAATACCCTGGGTGGTCATGTAGATTATACTGTTTGCGATCTGGTTCTGTCCAAGGCCGGAGAAGGACATCATATCATCCGTCAGTTTGATGGTCATAGCGGACATGGCCGCCGAAATCTGCGAGAAATTAGAGCTGATAAACCGGGTGACCTGCAGCAGCTTTTTGGCTTTGTAAACCCTTTCCGGGGTGACCTCCAGGGTGGAAACAGCCTCTTTATAGAGCTTATCCTGTATGGTGGATTGATTCCGGATCTGCTTGTTAAGCACTTCCTCCTTTTTGTTAAGAGCCCGCACCTCAGCGTCTCTCAGGCCTTTTTCTTTCAACCTTGCCTCTGTGGATGCCAGTTCCGCAACCGCATCATTTACTTCATTATCCACGGTTTTAATTCTGCTTCGCAGGTGATCCGGAAGAAGGGAGTAAAAGACTTCCTTGAACGAGCCAAGCCTCTCCCCTTCCACGATATGGAGGCAGTCCATATCGATTTGGAGGTCTTCCCAGGAGTTCAGGCCGCCTTTGGAAAAAAGGTATCGATAGAGCATTTGTTCCGTGGGAAGGTTGAAAAAAAGGCATTTCTTCTTTTTACGAATTTTACGGCATTCCAAGGAACCCCGCCGCGGAGTATCAAATTTTCTACTGTAATAGTCACATTTGCAACCAAAGGGATAATAGCTGAGCACCGATTTGGCATGTTCGAAACGGATGCCCAACCCTTTTGCCGCTTCTATGACGAGCAAGTCTCTTGAGGTAATAATTGCCTTGGCCAGCAGGGCTGCGGTACTTCCAGCCCCCAACATGTTGAAATAAAGTGCGGTATTGTATGTCCTGAAGAAATAGAAATCGTCTTTCAGCAGCGTTTTGAGACAGACATCATATTGCTCTCTGGCCTTCGTTTCCTGCCCTGAAGGACTGCTGGAGTAATGGTTCAAGAGTTCCGGCCAGGGATCATCCAGAGAGATGGGAACCCTTTTCAGGATAATTTGGTTGAGCTTGGTGAAAGCGGCAATTTCGTCCAAAAAAACCAGATCCATCTCCAGTTCCATGACCGGGTTCAGGTGCTTGGTCAATTCAAGACCGGTTGCCATTTCGATGGCCTTCATGCATCCAGGCAGGATAAAAAGAAGACACAGGATCAACGCTATTTTTCTCATGGTGAGTTATCCTCGGAGCTCATTCAATAAGGAATGAACTCCAACTGGATTAGATCCAAAATCCCAGATTACTGCCAACCTGACCGCCTAATATCCCGTAGGGGCCTTATATTGATCCAGTGTCTTGCCCGTGGTTTTCTGCCGCTTAAAAGACGCGAAGAATGTGTCCAGTTCATACAGTACTTCGTTCATGGCTTTCTGCATGTCCGAATCTTCAGGTTTGAGCATGGCGGCCTTTCGATAATAGCCCCCTGCTGCGGCCAGATATTTCTCCTGCGTCTTTTGATCCTGGGCTATGGACCAGGCCATGCACTCTACGGCGACGCCGGCGTTGTAGAGCAGATCCGCATCCCGGCAATCGGCGGCGCTTGCAGCCGGTTTCGCCATTTCATATCCGCCGCGGCAATTGCCCGAGTCGATCATCTGCGCGGCCTTTTCAGCGACGTCTCCGCCTCCCGTCTTGACCGGTCTCAGCACACTCGATTTTACGGGAACAAACTGGCTCACCACACGGCTTATGGCCTCCCTTACCATCGATTCCTTCACTTTCAGAGTGGACGGAAGCTTTTCCCTTTTGTAAACGGGCATTTCGTAGTGCTTTTCTATGAGGATCGGGTCGCTGGTGGAACATTCCAGCATCCCGGCTTGTCGAATGGAAAAACTGGCCTGAAAGACGCCGTCCATCTTCACTCGATTATCCAGCGTTCCGGTTTTGACGGTAAATTCGTGCACCCGAATGCTCAGATCAGGATATTCACCGCTCATTGCCGGGACGGAAATGGGGCTGATGAAGTTAGTCTGACCAAGAACGGATCGCGCATACTGGGCGATGATCCGCTTGTCTTCTTTCCCGACTTTTCCGCTAATGGTTTCTGCCCCCACGTACATGTAGGCAATCCCTTTCTCCCCTTCGGTTGAGCAGACAATCCCCTCCTTTACCGGGTTGGGCCTGTATACGTTTACGAGAGCACCTTTGGTGGAAGGCTTTATTCCCGCGCAGGCAGCCAGAAAAAGGGCAAGGAGTCCGATAGCAATACAGGTGCTTCGTCTCATGTTAATATCCTCCCGTTTCTTTCCCGTCAAAAATGACGCGGCTTCCGATCATTTCACCGGGTTTTAAAGGGAGACCGGCCTTGTTGATCTCCGAACGGACGACTTTCCGGACGGATGTGGGATCTGCTTCGCTGAAGATTTCAAGCTCCATGTAATTTCCGGTCTGCCGGCTTACGCGGTATCTCCACCCTATAGTATCAAGGATTCCTTCCATTTTATCCTGGTTGGCAACCGAGACGTTCCGGAAAATGAGGGTGACAAATTTAGCCCTGTTGGTGCTGAATCGCTCTACGATCTTTTTGGTCAGCCTCTCTACGGTTCTGGGGCCGACCTTGATGGCCGCCCGGGCCACGCCATCTTCGATTCCGTATTCCCCCCCTCTGGCAATCGTCTTGTCACGATCCTGTACATTGGCGAAAAGCTCCCCCGTGGATGTGTCAAACGCTTTCAAGGTCAGGGTGCACAGGATGAGATTGTACCCGTCGGAAGTGGGTTTTTTTGCGGCATCAAAGCTGACGGTTACAGCCGCTTCCGCCGCTTCCTGCCTCGCGAGATTGATGGCTGTCTCTTCATCACCGACCATTTCCGCCGTTTTTTCCTTGATGCGTGTAACCTGGTCGGCCAGAAAGACCCTGAATCCGTAACCCGCCAGTTTGTCCTGGATCAGGTCCATGACGGTCTGGACACCTTTAGAGTTGGCGGGGAGATCAAAACCGGTTCGCGGCTGATAGACCACGACGATCTTTCTTTCGTCAAAACGGGTTTCCTGGAAATTCCTCTGTGCCCTTGAATCCTCCATGAATTGGTCTACGGCGCTTTTCAACTTGGGGTCGTCCAATGTCACCAATAACTTAACCTTGTAAACATCGGAGACAGGGTCTTTTCCTTCCGCAAGGACGTCGTATTTTTTAACATAGCCGGCACTGGCGGAGGCAATCCTGTCCCAGATCAGTTTTCCCTGACTGACCTGCGTGTCCGATTTTACGAGGGTCCCCAGCGCCTGTTCAACGGCCACCCGGATGCCGTTATTAATAGCCTCCTGCCTGGTCTGTCCCTCTCCGACGGCGGTTGTTTCCATGGCCCCGGCCGCCATCGAAAATAACGTTAGCACCATAATGCCGGTAAACAGAGAAAAGACTCCTCTTCGTTTACGTCCCATTTGTTTACTCCTTTCCTTAAAAAATACGGTTGCAATTGAAATATATTAAGCGGTTGTATTGGATGGATTACTGTTGAAGGTTGCCTGGATGGCAGCCTTGAGGAATATGCTCCTTCTTCCTTCTCCTGCTTCAGGGCGATCATGTTCTGGCAGGGGTTTGTCATTGTCGCCTCGGCCCGTATATTATAGGGTGCGCAGTAGATGGCAAGATCGAAAAATACTATCAATGGGGTTTTTAATTGTCAAAGAAAATCTATTGTCATTGTCGCAAATTTTCTGTATTTTTAAATAAATTAAATGTAGATGAGACAAACAGGGGAGGAAAATGATGAAAATTGCACCGGGACGATTGTTTTTGTGGATTTTTTGCATCTTTTTTCAAATGACCGCTTCCGTCCTTGCCGCCGAATCTGAATTCTCAAGAAATCTCTCCATTGCGGAGAATTCCGAAAACAGCTTGAGAGAGCGCATGGTGGCGATTCAATACTTAGGGTCATCCGGAGAGGAGCAAGCCCTGAAACCGTTGTTGGCCATTTTGATGAACAAGGAGGAAAGTGAGGGGATCCGGTGTGGGGCCGTCAGGGGGCTGGCGGACCTCGAACAGGGAAGGCCGCAGGTCATTTCCGCTTTTGAACAGGTGTACGGCGAAACGGGCACTGGAGAAAATCTCAGGTATACGATCCTTTTTTCACTGGGCCGCATGCGGGCGGAGGAATCCCTCCTTTTCCTTTCCGCTGCTCTTTCGGATCCGAGCGAAATGATTCGGTTCAAGGCTTCCCAGGCAATCGGGCATATTGGAACGGATAAGTCCGTGACGCTGCTTGTCACCCGGCTGAAGGAGGAGCAGGACCGGATGGTTCGCGCTGAAATGGTTCGGGCCCTGGGAGGAACAAAGAGCACGGTGGCCCGTAATGCCCTTATTCAGTCGCTCCTGTCCGACCAGTCTTCCCTGGTCCGGTGGAATGCCGCCCTTACGCTTGAAAAATTTAAACCTTTGAGCCCGGATGCACGTTCCACCATGGCGCCCGCATTGAACGATGCCTCTCCGTTGGTTCGCAAGACGGTGAAAGGAATTTTGCAATGAAAAAAATTTCTTTTAGAGCCGGCTTTTTTGTTCTCTTGCTTTTCGTGGTGCTTTTTTGGGGTACGGAATCGGACGCCCTCGAAAAGGGGGCCCTACTCTATCGCACCAGCGCCGACGGCATCATCTACGGCAAAACGGACCAGCTGGAACTGCCCTGTTCCGTGCTGCAAGCCGTTCTCGGTGAACTGAAATCGGGCCATACGGGTCTTTATATCGGGGATCTCCGCATTATTCACGCCGTTACAGAGGGAATTGTGGAAACGGATTCCAAAAATTTTATCTCTGTGGATGAAGCGAATGAAGGGGTTGTTTACCTTGGGGCAAAACTGCCGGTGAACTATGACGATGTTACGGAATGGAGCGAGGATAGAAAGGATCAGCTCGTATTGGTAGCCAAAGAGCAGGTAGGCAAGGGCTACGATCTCCTCTTTCAGAAGCAGACAGGTCCTGATTCGGGAGATTTCACCTGTGTGGGGTTTGTGGAGTATGTTTATGAGCAGGTGGGGTATATTGTTACCCCTATGGGGTATTACAGCGGAGGAACAGGCGGCAAAAGCTATACCCAGGTCTACAACTGCGAAACGACTCTGTGGCAGGACTGGGACGGCCTGAATACATTTGCCGATCAGGTCCGGTTCTCCCTGTTCAATCATCCCCTCGACTTCTGCTGCGGGAGGGAATTCGAGGGCGGGAAATATATGTTTTTTCCCTATACCCAGTTCCTGCAAACCAGCACCGTGGCCGTGGAAACCGATATCCCCGTGACCGGCGGGGAAGATTCCGGCGGTGGGGGAGGAGGGGGATGCTTCATTGGAAGCGTTTTGCGTTGAACTTTCTGAAACCACCAATCTTCAAGGGTTGCCCAATAAGGAGATGGGACCGAATGGAACCCGATCAATCTGTCTTTGATCCGAAAAGACCGTTTTCAGTATCCTTTTTCCAGTGGGTTTGGCTTTCTATCCTTTTTTCCGCATTATTCACTTTATGCGGGACGGTTTCTGAGGTGCGGGGGCGGGGAGCTGAAACATTTCTTCAAGACAACGACAGGGATGTGTCCCATTCCCGGTCCCGGACCGGCGAGCTGACGGGGCGGATCCGAAACCAGGGGATCTTAGGAAAAAGAGGGTATGCGGAGGCTGAGGTGTCAGTGGTTATGGGGCCATGAAATTGTACAAAAAAAGGAGGTCATCATGTCCAGATTCGTCATTTTGACGCTGTCTGTTTTTTTTCTCTTTTGCGGCGTCAGCAACGCCGGAAAGTACGGGTTTGAAACCACCTCGGACGGGATTGCGGAAAGTCTGCTCGCTCCAGGAACGGGATCAAAAACAACCAAACAGGAAGGATGGGAATCTGTTGCCCCGCCTGCCACGCAACCAAAAACCCGGAGCATTAAGGTGTTAAAAAAGGATGAGGGGGGCGAGACGTGGGAAACCATCCAGGTTCCCGAGAAGCGCGACGGCGGGTTTGTTAACCTCAAGATCGAGTTTTCCGTCAATTCCTATGCGATTCGTCCCGAATCTTTTGCCGTGCTGAATGCATTGGGAAAGGCCCTGAATGATCCCCGGCTGCGGGGCCGGATTTTTCATATAAACGGCCATACGGACTCGGACGGCTCCGAAAAATACAACGCGGAACTGAGCATGAACCGTGCCTTGGCGGTCAAAGACTACCTTGTAAGAAAGTGCGCCATTCCGCCCGACCGGTTGGAGGTCTTCGGTTTCGGGGAGAGCATGCCCCTTGCGCCCAACACCTCACGCGAAAACAAGCAAATCAACCGGCGGGTTGAGATTGTGGTCTTTGCAGACGCGGTTGCGGCCCCCATGGAAGAAAAACGGAATTTTTAGAAAGCGGGGAATTATGAAAAAACTGATCATTCTGATCATTGCAGCAGCCTGCGCCTATGGGGTTTTGCGCTACCACTTTATCCTCATGGACCGCAGCGTTAAAATCCTCAAGAAAAGCGAACTGACCCTTGACGATACTTTTATTGATGCAAGGGGGTCCAATAAATCGAGACTTTTTCTTAATCCCGCCCTGTTGAAGGCGGGAGTAAAAGATCTGTTTCATAATGACAGCGTGACCATTGGAAAATGATCCGGACCTACATCATTCCATGAACAATCTTCTGTGGAGCGGACCCGTTATGAAAAAATTTTCTTCCCTCATCCTCGTTCTTATAGGGGTTTTCTTCCTTTGTTTTCAGGCACAGGCCGCCAATTCCCCTGCCGATGCGGATACCGAAAAAAAAATCGAGGAATTGGAAACCCTGTTACAGACTTCCAGGAACCTTTCTCGAATGATCTCGGCTACCCGAGAGGTCCTTCAGAGCCCCCAAGGGCAAGGTCGGGACAAGGAGCTTCAGGCAAAGATCGACGAACTGAAATCAAAGCTGATGGAAACGGAGACCAGGCTTGATCAGTTGAGCACCGGCGTGGACATGGGCGTTTTCCATGAGGAAGGAGGGCGGAACTCGGATTGGAGCATGGAGCTGAGGGAAATGCTCGAACCACTTATACGGGAAATGCAAAGGATGACGTCCCGTCCTCGGGAAATTGAAAAGCTCCGGAATGAAATGGCACGATACGATCTGCAGCTGGCAACCGTCGAGAAGGCGAACGCAAACCTGCTGTTGCTGATTTCCCGGACAACTGATCCTCAGCTCACGGAGAAACTGAACGCCATCGTAAGGACCTGGCAGAATCGGGGAGCAGAGATCCGGGCTCAGCGGGCCATTGTTTCCAGTCGGCTGGAGAAAATCATGGGGGAGAAAAAATCACTTTCCCAGTCTTTCAGGGAGCTCTTCGGCACTTTTTTCAAGAGCAGAGGGCTGAACCTGCTCATCGCCCTGTTTTCTTTTGCCTTTGTCTGGGTGGCGCTTCATTTTTTTTACAAAGTGATCCAGAGACTGAGCCCTTTTCACAAGAAAGGGCGGGCATTTGCGGTTCGCATTTTCGATCTTGTTTACGTGGTGTTTACGGTAATCCTTTCGTTCCTGGCGCTCCTCGGGGTGCTTTATTCTTTCGGGGACTGGGTGTTGCTGTCCCTGACCATTATCTTTCTGCTGGGAGTGGGTTGGGCCTCCAAAAAGGCCCTTCCCCTCTTCTGGAATCAGGCGACCCTCATGCTTAATTTCGGAACGGTGCGTGAGGGCGAGGTGGTCGTGCACAAAGGCATCCCCTTTGAAGTGATTTCCATCAATTTTCATACCCTCATAGAAAACAGAGAACTGGGCGGAAAACTCCTCCGGCTTCACATCAACGACCTTATGCAACTCAGATCCCGCCCTAAGTCGGAAAATGAACCGTGGTTTCCTTCAAAATCGGGTGACTGGGTCAGGCTTATGGACGGGACCTATGGAGAGATCTATGCCCAGACCGTGGATACGGTAAAGATGCGACTGAAGGGAGGCGCCTATAAGTTTTATAACACGGCCGATTACCTCTCCCAATCACCCGTCAACCTCTCTTCCGGATTCCGTTTGCTGGTCACCTTCGGTGTCGATTATCGCCATCAAGATGTGGTTACGAAGGATGTGCCCGCGGTGTTGGAAAAGGCGATCCTGGAAGAGCTGGAACAGGAAGGTTATAAGGAAAGCATCGAGAGAATCCACGTCGAATTCAAGGAGGCGGGAGCGTCTTCTCTGGATATGGCGGTTTTGGCGGAATTCAACGGCCGTGCGGACTCCAAGTTCTGGTCCCTGGAGCGCGCCATTCAGCGGATATGCACCGATGTATGCACCCGTCAGCAATGGGTCATTCCATTCCAGCAGGTTACCGTGCATATGCCGGGGGCAGAGAGTTAGCGCCAAAGCCCTTGAATGAAAATCTTTGGAATTCGCGAGAAACCGCGGAATTCTGCAGTACAATTTACAACCCAAGGAGGAAGGAATGAAAACCACATCGTACAATCTGATCATGTCGGCCCTTTATAAGGGATTAAAAGGGGAAAGGCCCCCTGTAGGCAACCCCACCTCCATTGTCTGTCACGGGCTCATGGATCTGTGCGGGGTGAGCTTCCCCGAGGCCCATGTGAATCCCCGGGCCATGGCGGAGCTGGCCCTGGCGGGACACGAGATCGTGGGCTTTGATACGGTGATGCCGGAATACAGCGTGGATCAGGAAGCGGCTGCCCTTGGATGCCGGGTGGATTGGGGTGACAGAAACCGAATGCCGGACTCCAGGCATTTTCCCTATGAAGATTTCTCGGATATACGGATGCCTGTCGATTTTCTGGAAAAACCGTCCATGCGGGTTCTCCTTGATGCGCTTTCCATTCTTCGGCGTCATGTCGGGCGGGAAGGCCGCCATTATTGGCAAAGTAATGGGACCGTGGACCCTTTCCTACCATATGACCGGCACCCAGAATTTCCTTCTCCAGATCGGACTGGATGAAAAGGAAAAAGTGAACCGCATGCTGAGGCAACTGATGCCGGCTACGATAGCTTCCGCCCGTGCCCAGTTTCAGGCGGGGGCGGACATTGTGGTGCTGGCCGATCACGCAACAGGAAACCTGGTGAGTCCGCGCCATTACCAGGAGTTTCTTCTGCCCATACATCAGGAATTGACGGCTGCTATTGAAGGCCCGTTGATCCTGCACGTTTGCGGAAACTGCACGGACCGGCTGGAAATGTTCGCGGATGCCGGTTTTGATGGCTATCATTTTGAATGGCAGGTGGATGCCAAAACCGCTGTTGAAAAAATCGGCCACAGGATGTGTCTTGTGGGAAACATCAACAATCCGGAAGTCCTGTATCAGGGAACGCCGGAGGATGTATACAGACAGGCGCGTTACGCCATTGATGCGGGGGTGGACATCATTGGCCCTGAGTGCGCGATTCCACTGTCCACCCCGATTGAAAATCTGAAGGCGATTGTTTCGGCTGTACATGAGGGATATTGAGGAAATGACTCCATGTGAGAGAGGGAAAAATGATGAATGAACGATTGAACAGTATCAAAGAAGCGGTAGTAAACCGGAAAAGAAATGAAATCCAGGACCTGGTGGGGGAGGCGATCAAAGCCGGGATTGAACCTGCCTTAATTATTAACGAAGGCCTCATCGCGGCCATGGACGTGGTGGGACGACAGTTTGCCGACAACGCCATCTTCGTCCCGGAGATGCTTGTCTCGGCCCTGACCATGAAATTGGGCCTGGATACGGTAAAGCCACTCTTAAAGGTAGCCGACCAACCATCACGAGGCACCATCATGATGGGAACCGTAAAGGGGGACATGCATGATATCGGAAAAAATCTCGTCAACATGATGCTGGAGGGGGCGGGATTTACGGTGGTGGATTTAGGGGTGGACTTGACGGTGGAAACGCTCATCGCAGAGATTGAAAAGGTGAAGCCGGATCTCCTTGGCCTCTCGGCTCTTTTGACCACCACCATGCCTGAAATGGAACGTGTTATCCGGGAGCTTGGAGAGAGGGGGCTTCGGAAGAATATGAAAATCATGGTGGGCGGAGCCCCGGTGAGCAAGGCCTTTGCGCAGAAGATAGGGGCGGATGGCCATGGCGCGGATGCCGGTGAGGCGGTAGCGTTGGCGAGACGTTTGGTTGAGGGTAAGTAAAATCGGCTCTTTGCAGATTAACATATTATATCGGGGCTTGGCTCTAACTTCAATACCCCTGTATGAATGGAATTCTTGCCGCTTTCCGGTAAAGGAGATCCACTCATAGGTATCGGCACGTATCTTATTCAAATTCCCTGGTACCATGTTTGGAGCCAGCAATGCCATTCCGCCACAGGGTCTTTTTTGCTGTCGCATCTAATTCCTTTGGCGCACCGGTCCTTTTAGGCTGGCACGGAGAGGTCGCTAAAAACTCAGCATTATTTTTTGTACCAGCCTGAAAGGACCTGTGAACGGTCCGTGAAGGTCGATCCAAGATGCGGCAGCAAAAAAGACCCTGTGACTCCGTTACTGCCAGGTTTTTTTAAATAAGATACATCGGCACTAATACCTGGTTCGCCTTTTCTGTTTTGCCAGAAATATGATTCCCACAAAGATGATGAAGATCCACAGAAAAATTGGCCATATGGAGATTTTTTCGTAACTGTAGTCTTCGAGGGTCCACAGCAGAGAGTACAGAAAGAAGAGGATCCCTCCTATGATGACCAGAATGGTTCCGAAAACCCTCATCGCTATTTCTCCGTAGGTTGTCCGATCGTTTTGGCAGGGAAAAAGGTCTTAGAACAAGCTCCTTTACAATCCAAGTGTCTCTCGAAATCAATCAAGATCGGTGTCTGTCCGGATAGATTCTGAAATAAACGCACAAAAAAAGGCCGCATATCAGGCCTTGGACATCCTGTCCGATGCATTTGCGGTCTATTCTTTTCAAGGAATGTTTTGCCTACGCGTGCAGTTCCACCAATTGGGCTTTGACCACCTGAAGACGTCGATCTATGATGTTTGCGATTCGACGCATCAGCAGGAAACCCATTTCGTAATCTTCTATCAGCAGTTTCTCGATATCGGCGGCCCTCCAACAGTAAACTTTTACATCGGTCATGGCCCTGGCATGCCCAAGATACTTGCGGTGTTCCGTATCCAGCAGGGAGGAGAATCCGAAGGTATGGCCCCTGTTGAGCTGGGTCACCATGAAACTGGTGGAAGAGTCCTTTTCGGTTTCAAGGCTGACCTTCCCTTCCACAAGGGCGTAGAGGAATTCCGCATAGCCCCTTTCCCGATGGATGTATTCTCCAGCGCTGTACTCCTTAAGAGTCGTCACTTTCAGGATCTTCTCAAGCATGTCGTCTTTCAGGTAGTTCAGCATGATGATTGAGCGCAAATCATGGATGTCAAACATCTCTTCCCCCTTTTCTAAAAGTGAGTTTCCGAGTTGCATCTATTTTTCCCAAACAGGAAAGTGCTTTGCGATCCACCTTGTATAGTGGATTTTATCCTATCATTGCCACGACGGACTGTCAAAAAACTTTTTAAAATATTGCGTATCCTTATCCGATCCCGTCTATCATTCCCATGATCTGGGCGGTTTCAAACCCTTTCAGGTGGAGGGCTCCGGAACGGCAGGAGGCCACACAAAGACCGCATCCCTTGCAAAGAGTAGACTGGATTACCGCTTTGCCGGTCTTTTCATCAAATCGGGGGGCCGAGTAAGGGCAGATGTCGATACACACGCCGCATCGGCTGCAGTAAACGGGATCGACCCGTGCCACGGTGCCGCTGACGGCAATGCTCTTCGCGGACAAAAGGGTCACCGCCCGTGCGGATGCCGCCTGAGCCTGGGCGATGCTTTCGTCGAGCGGTTTCGGGGAGTGGGCCAGGCCGCATACGAAAACCCCGTCCGTGGCAAAATCCACCGGGCGGAGTTTCACATGGGCTTCGGCAAAGAAACCGTCTTCGTTCTGTGACACCTTGTAGAAACGGGCCAGCGGATTTTCTTTTTGAGGGACAATGGCCGAAGCAAGGACCAGAAGATCCGCACGAAGATTCATCTCTTTTCTCAAAACCAGGTCCGTGAATCGAATTTCTACTCCTTTGTCTTGCGCTTCCATTTGGAGAGGTTTTTCGAACTGGTAACGGAGAAAGGCAATCCCTTTCATCCTGGCTTCCCTGTACAGGTCTTCCCGAAGGCCGTAAGGCCGCATGTCCCGGTAGAGAATAAAGATCCGCATTGCGGGATCTCTCTTCTTGAGTTCGAGGGCCGATTTGATGCTCTGGGTGCAGCAGACTTTGGAACAGTAAGGGCGCTCCGGTATCCGCGATCCGTGACACTGAAGAAAAACAGCCGTACGTACGCCATCCAGGCGGGGATCGTTTTCCAACAGCATCTTCTGGAAGGCGAGCCCCGTTGTGACCGCTTGGGAATCGTGAAGAGAGGAGTCTTCCGGGAGGTATTCCGAGGCGCCGGTGGCTATAATCGTTACCCCGTGTTCCAGAATTCTTTGTTCCCTTCCCTGTTTAATCATGGTCTTGAAATCGCCTACAAATCCTTCCACCTCGCCTATTTCGGCGCCCACATATACTTTGATTCTCTTATCCTCTTCGACCTGCTTAATGAGGCTCCGGAGGTACTCCTGGATATCTTCTCCACGCCACGTTTCGTGGAGAGACAGGGCATTTCCCCCCAGCTCTTTGTTTCGTTCCACAAGGTAGCTCTGGTAACCCTGTCCGGAAAGATTGCGGGCCGCCTCCATACCGGCTACGCCTCCACCAATGATGAGAGCATTCTGATTGATATTGAGCACCGGCTCCGGTCAACGGCTCCAGCATGCAGGCTTTGACTACGGCCATCCGAATCAGATCCTTTGCCTTGAGTGTGGCGGCTTCCGGGTCATCCTTGTGCACCCAGGAGCACTGGTTTCGGATGTTCACCATCTCAAAGAGATACTTGTTAAGCCCCGCATTGATGAGCGTTTCCTGGAAAAGGGGCTCGTGGGTCTTGGGAGTGCAGGCGGCCACGACCACCCGGTTCAGCCCCTGTTCCTGGATAACCCGGGACATTTTATCCTGGGTGTCCTGGGAGCAACTGAACATATTGTCTTCCACGAACGCTACGCCGGGCAGCCCTTTTGCGAATTCGGCTACGGCGGGGACATCCACCGTTCCGGCGATATTGGTGCCGCAACGGCACACAAAGACCCCAACGCGAGGGGCTTCGCCTTTGATATTGCGTTGTTTGAGCACTTCCTGGGTCCTTGGTCAGGGACCAGCGGGATTCGGAAAGAAGGCTTCCCGCGACACCTGCCGCCGCGCTGGAGTCCACGACGGAAGAGGGAATGTCCTTGGGGGCCTGGCATGCGCCACAGACGAAAATGCCGGCTCTCGATGTTTCCACCGGCTTAAAGCTCCCGGTGCTGACGAAATGGTAGCGATCCAGTTTGATTCCCAGCTTTTCCGCCAGTTCCCGGCCTTCCGCGGTTGCTCCCAGGCCTACGGAAAGGACCACGATGTCAAACGGTTCTTCCATCGTACGTCCCTGTTCGTCCACATAACGAATCAGGCTCATGCCGGATTCTTCATCGGAGACAATGTGGGTAACCCTCGATTTTATGAAGCGAACCCCCTGCTCCTCCCTGGCACGGTTGTAATATCTTTCAAAATCCTTTCCATTGGTGCGGATGTCGATATAAAAGATGGCCGCATCCAGATCCCCGCCGGCATGTTCCTTGGCCAGCATGGCTTCCTTGACGGCGTAGGTGCAGCATACTCCGGAACAGTAGCCTCTGCCGTTCAGGTGTTCGTCCCTGGAACCGATGCACTGCAGCCAGGCGATTTTTTTGGGTTCTTTTTTGTCTGACGGCCTTACCATGTGCCCGCCATAAGGTCCGGATGCGGAGAGAATCCGCTCAAACTCCAGGCTGGTCACCACATTGGGATTTTTTCCATACCCGTAGGTATCGTGCTGGGCGGGATTGTAGGTTTCACTTCCATCCGCAACGATCACCGCCCCCACCTGCAGCTTCATCTGCTTTTCCTGATCGTCATACCGGATGGCGCCCGTAGGACAGATTTTTTCACAGTTGCCGCACTTGCCCTTCGTCAGCTTGATGCATTGCTCCGGATCAATGGCATATTTCAGAGGGACGGCCTGGGCGTATTTCACGTAAATGGCCTTTCTCTTTCCCATGCCGCTGTCATATTCATTGGAGACTTTTTTCGGGCATTTTTCGGCGCATGCGCCGCAGGCGATGCATTTTTCCATATCCACATATCGAGGATGCTGGATAAGGGTAACCTCGAAATTGCCTTCCTCGCCGGATATGGCGCTTACTTCGGACAGTGTATGTAACGCTATATTGATGTGCCGGCCGACCTCGACCAGTTTCGGAGAGATAATTCACATGGCACAATCGTTGGTTGGAAACGTTTTGTCCAGCTGGGACATCATGCCCCCGATGGAACTGGATCGTTCTATAAGATAGACATAATATCCCGAATTCGCCATATCGAGGGCCGCCTGCATCCCGCTGATGCCGCCCCCCACAACCAGGACGGAGCCCAGTCTACTTGTTGACATAATTTACTCCTATTTCAAGAACGATGTGATGGCATCGAGTCCAATATGATTCCTTTTCAAACCCAGGTCCGCTTCATCGATCCCCATACACAAACCAAGTAACTGGGGATAAAGAATGGCTGGAAGAGATCTCTCCAGCCCCCATTCGGAGGCGCTCTTCTTCTGGACCTGATCGAACTGCAACTGGCAATAGGGGCAGGCGGTGCAGAGGTAATCCGCGCCCGCCTTAATGCCGCTATGGAGTTTCTTTTTGGCAAGGTCTGTGGAAATTTGATCGTTTATTCCCAACAAAGGAGCGCCGCAGCAACTCAGTTTTTCATCCCATTCCACGCTTTCGGCGCCGGTTGCCTTGACCAGTTCATCAAAGAGGGACGGTGCGATCGGATCATCGAAGCCGGTGATTCTGCTCGGCCTGAGGGCATGACACCCGTAATGGGTAGCTATTTTGAGCCCTTTCGTTGGTGTGGTGATTCTTTTCTTCAAGGCTTCTATCCCTACATCGTGGTAGAGAACGGAAAGCAGGTGTTTCACCTCCACGTGACCCTGATAGTTAAGGCCCTGCTTTTTCAGCAGGTCGTTGATTTCTTTTTTCAACGTCTCGTCGTTTTTCAGCCTGTACTGGGCTTCTTTAAAAGTTCCGAAGCCGCATTTGCAGAGCGTAAGGACATCGTACCCATCCCTTTCGGCCAGGGCAAGGTTTCCCGCCGCTGAAAGCAGGAACGCTTTTTGATCTACGTTGCGAAGGGGATATCCGCAACAGGTGAATTCGCGATAATCGATGATTTTAACATCCAGCCGGGCCAGTACCGCCCGAGCAGAACTCTCATATTGCGGGAGTCTGGCAGGGATGCTGCATCCTAAAAAAAAGGCATATTCCATATGTTCGCCTCAACAGCCTGGGTTGGCATGTTACAAGTTGTTCCAAATGTTGTAGAAGATTACGCGGCGTTCCTTTGGGTCCCTTTTCCGCCAATGTCTTTCAGGGGACCCCGGAGGGCCATGATTTTCAGATCATAGAGGATATCCGTTACCTCCACATTCTGGGGACAATGTTCCTGGCACTGGTAACAGGTTGTACACGCCCAGAGCATTCCCGACGCGCAGGCCTGTTGGAAAAGCCCCAGGCCAAGGCTGTACATGATCTGATGGGGAAGCAGTCCCAGCTCCTCCCCGGGATTTTCAAGGCCGGTCACCACCGGACAGACCGTGGTGCAGTTCTGGCAACCGAAGCAGGCGAAAAAGCTTGCCGCATCTTTCGGGAAATCTGCTCCGGCTCCGGTGTTCTGGCCGAGAGTGAGCGGACCGGTCGTCGGTTTCGCAACATGATTTCCATGCCCCGATCACGGAGTCCTTTGCCGACAGTACAGGCTTTTCGTACCTGCCCGCCGGCATCTTTTCCTTATTCAGTCCCCGGACGAAAGAAAAGGTTGACAGGAGCAATGGTTGGCCCGTGATTTCTTTTCGGACAAGATCTTCCCGCACGTTGAGCCACAAGTCGCGCAGATTGATCCCGGAAGGGCAAACGACCGTACAGCGATCGCAGTTGGTGCAAATGATGATCCCGTCGCGAAGCGCCTTCATTTCGGAGGCGGAGACCTCTTTTCCGGCTGCCAGACGTTTAAGAATCTGCAATCTCTCGGAAGGAAGGATGCAGTCATTGCCCATGGCCTCGAAAGCAGGGCTGGACGAACATCGAAGACTGCATGTGCCACACCGCGCGCAGGCATCCAGTTCCATTATCTGTCGTGTGGCAATGTTGGCCGGCAGTGATTTTTCGCTGTCCATGACGGCGTTGCTCAGGAGGCACAGAGGGGTTGCGATGATATGGAACATTTTGCTGAAGGGGAGGTATGCCAGGCCGAAAAAGCAGGCCAGGATATGGATGGTCCACAGAATGTTTACCGCGTTGACGCGTTCAAGAAAAGTTGCCAAGGGACGCATTCCCAGGGACAGAGCCGTACCCGATGAAGGCCGATTCCGGCGCAGAATGGCAACTCCGGCAGCTTGTTTCATTGAGTTCGCGACCCTTTTCCAGCAGGTCGTTTTCAAAGGGCCCCTGCATTTTTGGAGAATAGAGCCCCATCTTGTTTACCCAGTAGGCTTCCAGGGCCTGTAGTTCTTCCGGGTCATCGGTGTCGGCATATTCCTGCACCATGCGATTGAACTCTCTGTGGGACAGGATCTTGGCGCCTTCCAGGCAAAAACCTGAAAGGATGATTACAGCCACAATGGCAAGCAAATACCGGTCTGTACCCCCTGTGCGCAGGCGGGGAACTTTTCCTTTCCGGCGTCGGAAAACGGCCATGATTACGCCTGCAATTACCATCAGACCGAAGAGGTTGCGGAGGAAGAAATAGGGGTTCACCGTGGAGGCATAGTCTTCAAAAAGGGCCATGCTGGTCCAGTTTTCCAGGGCATGCATGAGGAGGAGAAGCATAAACCCCCAGAAGATCAACATGTGCATAATCCATCGGTACACGTCTTCCTTGAGTATCCGTTTCTGGAGGAGGACATCCAAGAGGAAGGCTTTGAACAGGATGAGGATTCGACTGCTGAATAATACGCCGAAAATACCCTTAAGGGCTTGTCCTAAACGCTGTCCCGTACTGTAAGGGGCTGAGGATGTGATGATTTGGCATGATATCCAGCGATAGGTTTTGTAGAGAAGGCCAATGCCGAAAACAGCAAGAGATCCATACAGAAGCAGATCAAAAAACATGAATGGTATCCTCGATTGTATTTATACGATTCGGCCCCTACCGGGGCATGTTTCATCCTGGCTGCAGAACCGCTTTTCGAAGCCTGTTTGTGCGTTTTATGCCTGTCCGGCCCGGTGGAGTTCATGCACAGGCATAGAACGCAACGCGGGCAATCACAACAGTGAGATTTCCCGCGGCGCCTTTGTTCGTTACCCTTAAGGGAGGTATTTCCATCCGGGTTGGGATCGTTTTGCCGACCGAAATGGCAAAGGGGCTGACGCAAACGAAGGCAGCTTTGATGGTGTTTCTGAGCGGTATACGCCGTGGAAACGGGTTCTATACCAGAGGACTTTTTCTTGTCAAGGGAAATATTTCACAAAATACCTGCTATGCAACCCTCCTGCCTTGCTTGCCCTACGTACGGAGTTTATGCGTTGTGTTTTCTGAAAATGAGAATGGCCTGTTTTCGGAAGAAAATCTTGTTTTTGGCGCAATTTTGCGATATTGAGACAAAATGTATCTTATTCAAATTTCCTGGTACTATGTTTGGAGTCAGTAAAGCCATTCCGCCACAGGGTCTTTTTTGCCGCCGCATCAAGCTTATTATCGAAAAATGTGGGGACCGCTATTCTGTTTATTTGAGGCGCGTCAACTTCGGGGTTACCAAAGAATGTCATTCTTGTTGACACCCAATGAAATCCTGTGGTTTATTATGGTATTGCGGTGAAAGTAGAGTGAGCTGTCGGTGTCAATGGATGCCAGGTTTTTGGCTTTGTAGTGCAACCACAAGAAAAAAGGAGAGATATGATGAAAGTTCTGCTGGCTGTTCTGTTTTCAATTTGTTGGTTGGCTCAGCCTGTATGGGCCGGTTTGCAGGTGGGACAGGTTCCCGATAAAGTGGAACTTTCAGGCGATGAAGGGGGCCGGTTGGATGGGAGCCCATGGAGCAGCGACGAACTGAAAGGGAAGGTTCATGTGTTGTTTTATGTGGATCCTGATGAGAAAGATCTGAACAATGACGCCAGTGAAGCCCTGAGATTGGCAGATTTTCCCAAGGACAAATACCAGTCCTTCGCCATTATCAACATGGCTGCCACCTGGTTGCCCAACTTTGCTATCTCCTCTTCTCTCGAGGAAAAGCAGAAAAAATATCCGACCGCCATATACGTCCGTGATTACCATAAGATCCTGGTAAAGAAATGGGGCCTTGCGGATGACAACAGTGATGTTGTGGCGTTTGATAAGCAGGGAAAGGTGATCTTCATCAAGGAAGGGAAACTGGGTCCTGAAGACACCAAAAAGCTTGTTCAGGTGGTCCGCGAGAATCTTGATAAATAAGATGACCCAACAACATTTCCAGCTAAAATCGGTAGGCATCGTGCATTCGGAGCTGAAGGATGTCCGTGACTGTCCGCACCAGGAGCGCGAAGGCGCTCCAGAGGCCTGGATCGAGATAGCGTCCCCATACGCCGATGCCTTGGACGGCCTGGATGTAGGGGACGAGATCCTGATTTTCACATGGATGCACCTGGCCGACCGATCCAGATTGCGGGTGCATCCAAGAGGGAACAGAAATAATCCGGTGAAAGGGGTTTTTGCGACACGATCCCCGCACAGACCCAATCCCATCGGAATGCATGTGACACGTATTGCCGCTCTGGAGGCCCCTTCACGGATCAAGGTGGCCTCTCTGGAGGTGATAGACGGCACCCCTGTCCTTGATATCAAGTCCGTGATTTCCAAGGCGGACGAATCGAAGGGACGCGGACCGGATAGGGAATGAAAAGTGACCGGAAAATCCATGTCTGAACCGCCCCACAATCCTCCGACGGAAGGCCCTCCGGGCCCTTGCGTACAGGATACCCCCCTTTGCAGAAAAATAGAACAGAGTCTGAGCGCTAACCGAAGAAGGATGTCGGAGAATCTGGCCTGGCTTTGTGCGCACATGAATCCCTACTTCTTTACCACCATGATTGATGAGATAGAGGCCGTCACCAGATTGGTGGAGAACCTGCATACCGTCGCTCATCAAAGGCAAGTCACGCTGCTGGATCAGAGTAAGAAATTCATGGTGGCCAGGCTGGATATTCCCGGCTCACTGTATGACACACTGAAGAGCTTACAGGAACGAGAAATCTCCTATGCCGAACTGAACCATTCCTATGAACATCTGCCCGGCACGGATAAGGACCTGGAGATCCAGCGGTTCGAATTTGATCGGAAAAGCCACGATGAGATCGCCGGCGCCGTTAAGGGAAAAATTCCCCGCGAAACCAGGAAGGCCGTTGCTTCATCGCTGAAGCGGCTCTATCCGGCGTTCGACTTCAAGGAATTTGACGAGGTTCTGTATCTGCTCTGGATCAATAACCCGAACTATGTGCGGATTTCTCCCCCTGAGCGTGTCGCACGGGCCTTGTGGCTTTATCAACAGGGGACGAACCATGACGGTCTCTATCTGGATGTGGAGAACGGGGACATTGTCAGTGATCGTCAGGAGACCCGCATCCTGTTCTCCGTTGGGAACCCACCTCAAAAAGGTTTTATGACCCAGACCAGCGAGGTATTCCAGCGTCTCAAAATCGCCGTCAGGCGCTCCTACACACTCAACATAAGCACGGGAGTACATTTTCATTTTTTGGGTACGTTCTATGTAACAACCTATGGCGGCGGACCCGTGGAGAAGGATTCAGAGCTCTTCCGCCATTTGCAGATGGAGCTCTACAATACGCAGATTCTGTCCACTTCCGGGAACACCTATGCCGATTTTGTCACAAAGCGGATTATGACCGGGGAAGAGGCTTCCCTCACAAATGCTCTGATTGCCTTCTGTCATACGACGCTGGCTCACAACCAGCCGGATCGCTTCTCTCTGGAAGCGGTTAAGAGCGCGTTTCATTCCAACCCTGATATTTCCATGAAGATCGTAAACATCTTCCGGAAAAAATTCGATCCGGACGAGGAGGGCGGGCCGGAATCGTTTGGGCAGGCATTGGAGGAGGCTCGACAAAGCATCGACCGATACAACACCGGTCACCTGCATCTGGATGAAATCAGGAAGACCGTCTTTGAGACCTGTTTGCTCTTTATTCGTAATACGCTTAAGACCAATTTCTTTGTGCCTGAAAAGCATGCCCTGGCCTTTCGCCTCGATCCTGTCTATTTGTCCGAATTGGGGTCCGATTTTATTGCGGACCTGCCCCGGAATGCCCCTTTTCGAATCACCTTTTTCTTCAGCAGATACGGTGTAGGGTATCACGTTGGATTTTCGGACATCGCAAGGGGGGGGTGGCGGACCATCATCTGTGAATCCCGGGACGAGTATGCCACAAATACCAATACCCTGTTCCGTGAAGTCTTTGTCCTGGCCCATACGCAGCATCTCAAGAATAAAGACATCTATGAAGGAGGTTCGAAACTGACGGCGGTGCTGGATGCCATGGACCTGGATTCCCCCGAAGCCGTCAACCAGCGGCTTTACAAGCTGCAGTACGGGTTTACCAATGCCTTTCTGGATATCTTTGTTACGGAAGGCGGAAAAGCCAAAAATCTCCGTGTCAGGGACTATTACGGGGAAGAGGAACCCATAGAATTAGGCCCCGATGAGAACATGCACGATGGTATGATCGAGTTCATTGCACGGCAGTCCGTGAAGCGGGGATACTCCCTGGGTATTGGGATCATGTCCAGCAAACGGGTAGGGATCAATCACAAGGAGTACGGTGTGACGTCTCGGGGTGTAGTGAAATTTTCCGAGATTGCCATGGAGCAATTGGGCGTGAACATGCATCGTGACCCCTTTACGGTAAAAATCACAGGGGGGAGCAACGGGGATGTTGCCGGAAATTCCATGCGGCTTCTCCTGGAGCGCTGTCCACGGGCTAAAATCGTGTGCATCGTGGCAGGGGCCGGCGCCATCTATGATCCGGAGGGGATTGACGGAAGGGAACTCGGCAGACTGGTCCTCAAGGAAGATATCGTGGCTTTTGACGCCGCGAGACTGCACCCGGGGGGCTTCATCCTTTTCAGAAGAGAACGCCGGAAAAAGGGTTTACAGGATGTGTATAAGAAGCTCCTTCGCGTAAAGTCCGGCGTGCGGGAGAGCTGGATCACAACGGATGATTTTTACCGGGAACTTGACCGCCTCACCTTTTCCGTACCGGCCGACCTCTTCCTTCCCTGCGGGGGGCGGCCGGAGACTATTAACGGAGAAAACTGGCGAAATCTGTTTGCTGGAGATGAGACCCCCCTGGTTCGGGTGATCTCCGAAGGGGCAAACTCCTACCTCACACCGGAGGCCCGGGAAGAGATCCAGAGGCGTGGAGTAATCGTTCTGCGGGATGCCTCTGCAAACAAATGTGGCGTGATTTCATCTTCTTACGAAATCATGGCCAATCTTCTGATGTCGGAGAAAGAATTCATCAAGCACAAAGAGGTCTATGTGAAGGATGTACTTGATATCCTGGATAAGAGGGCTGAAGAGGAGGCCCGATTGATTATGAAGCGGCATGGTGAAGAGAAGGGAAAGCGGCTTTTCACCGAGATCAGCGACGCCATCAGCAGCGAGATGAACGAACTCTACGCCAGGTTTTTTGCCTTCTTTCAGGCAAGGCCCGGGTTGTCGGATGAACGGGTCTTCAGTCGAACCCTTCTGAACCACTTGCCCACCTTTATTAGAGAGACCCCCAAATACAGGGCACGGGTGAACAAACTGTTGCCCAAAATCAGGTATGCCATCCTGGCGAGTGAACTTGCCTGTCTGATCGTCTATGGCGGCGGATGGGAGCTGGATCTTGAAAGCAGGCTCAGGACATACCTGAAACCGCTCTTTTCATAGGAAGGACGGGGAAAATTGGAAAAGATCAGCCCTGAGACCTACGAGAAATATATTAAGGCGCTTATGGATATCAGCAGCGCCATTACTTCCGAGCAGTACCTGGAGGATATCCTCAAGTTAATCGTTTTGGTTACGGCCAAGGTTACCGGTGTGGAGATCTGCTCTCTGTGGCTGATAGACGAAAATGAAAAACCACCTAAGATCCGTCTCAAGGCCACGCAAGCTATTGAGCCCGAATACGTGAGGGACCGATCTCTGACGATGAAAGAAGGCGTGGTGGGCTTTGTCATTACGCATAAACAGCCTCTTATTGTTAAGGATGTCCTGAAGGAGCCACGATTCAAAGAGAAGGAGATGGCCAGAAAATTGGGGCTCGTTTCCATGGTGAGCGTCCCGCTCCAGGTCAAAGATGAAAGGGTCATCGGGGTCCTCAACTGCTTTACGGCCGAACCGCACGAATTTCTTGAGACAGAGGTCAATCTCATTACAGCGGTTGCCAACCAGGCGGCCGTCGCCATTCTTAATACGGAATTCATGGTGCAGACCAAAGTGATCCAGGAGGAGCTGGAAACCCGCAAACTGGTAGAACAGGCCAAAGAAGTTCTCATGCGCCGGCGAGACATGACGGGAGACCAGGCGTATCGATGGATACAGAAGCGGAGCATGGACTCCCGAAAATCGATGCGCAACATTGCCGAGGCCGTCCTTCTCTCCGACGAAATTTAGTCCTTCCCATTGCCCCCCTTTCTCTTTTTTAGTGCTGCTTACATTTTTATTCATGGGATTAGTGAAAAGTCTTGACAAAATCCATTAGCCGTACTAAATCGAGAGCATACATGTGAAGGTGCAATAAATTCCCGCCACAATGGCGTGGAGGGAATTCCCTAAATTTGAAGACAAAGGCGTCCTCAATTCCGGTTTATCGGGGTGGGCGCCTTTTTTTTGTTTTAATCCAACTTTTTATCTAACGCCAAGGAGGATGCATGATGAGATTTTCAAAAAGTAACGATGTGTTAGGGACAAGTAACCGGGGAAATCCCGCTGAATCGAGCCTTTGTACGCTCTGCCGGGCGGATTGCCAGGGAAAGTGCGAAACGTGGCTTTCAAGCCTTGTCGGCAGAAAGCTGCTCTATCCGAGAAGTTTCGGTATCGTGACCGCGGGCGCCAATAATACCACCCATGTGGGCGTTTCCTACAATTCCCTCAGGATTCAGGGATATGCCTATGGCGTAAAAGGCCTGCGGGAGGGCCTTACCGATAATCCTGATGACTGCATTTTTCCCAATGTGAATCTTGAAACCCAGTTTGGAGCGGAAATGAAGACCAAAATAAGAATGCCGCTCATGACCGGGGCCCTTGGTTCCACATTCGTTGCTGAAAAATATTGGGATTCTTTTGCCATTGGTGGAGCGCTCGTCGGTATCCCCGTTGTTATCGGCGAGAATGTGGTGGGGGTTGACAGGAAATCAAAAATCAACCCCGGGGAAACCAGGAAAGGCAAGGTGGAGGTCTCTCCGGAACTGGATCGACGCATCAATACCTATCTTCGATACTTTGACGGGTATGGGGCGATTATCGTCCAACTCAACGTGGAAGATACCCGCAACGGCGTTGCGGAATATGTGGTGGACAAATATGGCGACAAATGCATTATCGAACTGAAATGGGGCCAGGGAGCCAAGGATATCGGAGGCGAAATACAGGTCACCAGTCTGGATTACGCCCTTTTCCTGAAACAGAGAGGATATGTGGTGGACCCTGATCCTACACTCCCGGAGGTGAAGGAGGCCTTTGAAAACGGATCCATCAAATCTTTTGCCCGACACAGCCGTCTTGGGGGCACCAATCTGGGGACCGTGGCCCAGGTTCGAGAAGACTTTATGAGCAGCGTTGATTACCTGCGCGGGATTGGTTTCAAGAGGGTGACGCTCAAGACCGGCTCCTACGGAATGGAAGAACTGGCCATGGCCATCAAGTTTGCTTCCGAGGCTAACCTTGACCTCCTGACCATTGACGGTTCCGGCGGCGGCACGGGGATGAGTCCGTGGAACATGATGCAGAGCTGGGGCGTACCATCCATCAATCTGCATTCGAGAGCCTATGATTATGCCCGTATCCTGGCGGCTAAGGGCGAGCATGTGGTGGATATGTCTTTTGCCGGAGGCTTTGCCCTGGAAGATCATTTGTTCAAAGGGCTTGCATTAGGCGCCCCCTACACCAAGCTCATCTGCATGGGAAGAGGAATCATGATTCCGGGATTTGTGGGTTCCAACATCGAAGGGGCCATACATCCGGAAAGGCGCGGTAAAGTAAACGGTCACTGGTCCGAACTCCCCAAGACCGTCAAACAGGTGGGAAGCAGTGCAAAGGAAATTTTTGCCTCCTATTTTGACGTGGAGAAAAAGGTGGGCAAGGACGAGATGAAAAACATCCCGTACGGCGCCATCGCTTTCTGCACCCTGGCGGATAAATTGGCCTGCGGCTTGCAACAACTCATGGCGGGCGCGAGAAAATTCTCCCTCAATAAGATGACCCGTGGTGATCTCATGTCGGGAAACAGGGAAACCGCAAGAGAGACGGGAATCCCCCACGTGGCGGATGTAAATGATGAGAGCGCAAGGAAGATCCTGAACGGTTAAAGACAGTTGATTCAGGATATGGTAAGATGGCCTTCGGATGGTAATACCATCCGAAGGCTTTTTTTGTGCCGACGAAAAAGATCCGGCAGTCGGTCAATATGAGTTTCTCCTTTGAGCGAGCCCTTGGTTCACAGGCCGCAAAGCCCCTTGCTGGTATTTATCATGTCCGATAACAGTTTCAGTAGCGTACGGATTGTGGAAGTGGGTCCCAGGGATGGTCTTCAGAATGAAAAGAAGATCCTGTCCACCGCGGACAAGTTCTCCCTGATCGAAAAATTGGTTTCCTGCGGGATCAGGCATATGGAGGCCACGAGCTTCGTTCGTGCGCCCCGCGTCCCGCAGTTGGCCGATGCCGAAGATCTCTTTGCCTTTATCAACCGGAGCCCCCAGTGTAAGGGTGTTCACTTTTCGGTACTCGTTCCCAACCTGAAAGGACTGGCTGCCGCGATCCTCGCCCATGCGAAGGAGATTGCCGTTTTTACGGCAACCAGCGACGCCTTTAATCTGAAAAACATCAATGCCACGGTGGAAGAATCCCTCCGAAGAATTTCGTTGGCGTGCGACGGCGCCCGGAAGGAAGGCATCAAGATCAGAGGCTATATTTCCACGGCCTTCGGCTGCCCTTACGGCGGAGATGCCTCCGTCTCTTCGATCGTAAAGATTTCCCAAGAGTTATTTAAACTGGGCGCTTATGAGGTGGTGATTGCCGATACGATCGGGACGGCCACTCCGGAAAAAGTGGGGGAGGTCGTGGCGGTCTTGAAGGACAACTTCTCCCTGCGCAATATAGCCATGCATTTTCATGATACCGGGAAAATGGCCGTCGCAAATACCCTAAAGGCATTTGAAGAAGGAATTATGGTCTTTGACGCTTCCGTAGGGGGATTAGGGGGATGTCCTTATGCACCGGGCGCCTCCGGAAATGTGGCTACCGAAGATCTCGTGCGTCTGTTCGATTCCCTTGGCGTGGAGACGGGAATCTCACGGACCGCATTGGAGGAAACGGCCAGCTGGATCCGGGGCGTGCTGGGGAATCAGCCCCTATCTCACCTTGATCCAGAGTAAAACGGCAGGTTCCGTCCCTTTATTTTCCCACCGGGAGGGCATTTCGGTGGTCAGATAGATGAGGTCTCCCGCGTTCGCAGTGTGGACAGCGTTTCCCAGTTTGAGCTGAATGCGACCAGAGAGCACGTAGCCCATTTCCTCCCCTTTATGGATGAAAAAGTGGGAGTTCAGGCCTTTTCCGGGAGGGATTTCCACCAAAAACGGTTCGGCCTTGGGTTCGAAATCCAGCGGGGTGAGGGCCTTGCCCATAATGCTGTTTTCAGGGAGATCAGGGAATTTTATTTCAACGCTTTCCGTCTTCGGGAAAATGACTTTACTTTTGAGTCCACCGGATTTCTGGAAAAACGAGCTCACTTCCACGGAGAGGACTTCTCCCATTTTGATCAGGGCCGGAAGGGAAGGATAGATCAGGTTGCTTTCTACCTGGGAAATGTTGCTGGGGGTTACCCCCACAAGTTTGGCTAATTCCGTCTGGGTCAGGCCCCTTTTCATGCGGAGTTCTTTTAGACGCATGCCCAGATCAAATTTTCCCGTAGTTCGTTTTTCATCGTCGAATTTGATGAGGAGATCCTTGCTCCAGTAATTGAAGGGTTTATCCAGGTTGTCCAGACTCCTCTTTTCCGCCTTCAGTATGGTCAGGGACGTGGTTCCCCTTTTTACGGAAAGGTCGATGGCAACCTGGGCGATCTGATTGATCTGGGCCCTGAGCCGGGTGGAATGAGCCTGCTTCTCCATGATCCAGTAGGCGATCGTGTTCAGCTCGTACAACCTGGGACAGGAATGGGAGTAAAAGGAGAGGATGTGCTCTTCCCCTCCCCACAGATCCTGCATTCCGGTGAGGCTTTCAAAAACGAATCGAACGTCTCCTTCCAGACTCTCGTGAATGCCGTAAAAGGCATCCATGACCTTATCCATCCGTTGCGGTTCGTCCACACTGACAATGCGACAGGAGCGTTCGGAGTCGTTTTCCTTGTAAAATGTCATGAATATATCGGATCCTGCCCCTTTTCCAAGGGTGAAGCAATCCAGAATCGTCACGTTCTTGTTTTCAGCCAGGGGACCGAGTTTCTCCAGGAGATTTCTGGGAGATCGGTCGAAGCTGACATAAATGAGCGGCTTGTTCTGGTTCAGAGAGGCCTGAATGAAATTCAGGCAGAATACGGATGCGAGACTTCCTGCATCATCGTGCCATACCACATTGTCGCCGATATAAAGGCCGCCCAAAAGCCTGTCTAACTGGCTTACTCCGGAGGAGACCCTTTGTCTTCCTGTTGCCATTCTTTCCTCTTACGTTGTCAAAATGGACCCTATTCCAATTTCCCGGTACTATGTTTGGAGCCAGCAAAGCCATTCCGCCACAGGGTCTTTTTTGCCGCTGCATCTGATTCCTGTGGAGCAGCGGTCCTTTCAGGCTGGTACGGAGAGGCCATTATTTCCCTCAGTATAAAGCAGGCATAAAGATATCCCATTTCTTCTCGGTTCTCAATGTCTATTTGCGCAGCCCTTTGAATCCATGGGAAAGAAAGGAATCTATTGACTTGAACGTACCTGTTTATTTAAGATAGCAAAACTTTTTTCATCCTTGTTCCCATGCTCCATGTGGGAACGCACCGTGGACGCTCTGCGTCCCTTGGTTTGAATAGCACGCGACGGGAGACACAGATGCCTGGGTTTGAGATGTTTGGTGAGGAAGAGCGGAAAGAAGTGGAGGATGTGCTCGAAACAGGGGTTTTATTCCGCTACGGTTTTGATGCGGCAAGGAAGGGACACTGGAAAGCCAGAACCTTTGAAGAGGAACTGTCCAGACGCCTTGGAGTGAAATGTTGCCACCTGTGTTCAAGCGGTACATCGGCGCTATCCATAGCCCTGGCTTCCTGCGGGATAGGGGCCGGGGATGAAGTGATCATCCCCCCGTTCACCTTTGTGGCCTCCATGGAGGCCGTCCTTCTGGCAGGCGCAATTCCAGTGTTTGCGGACATTGATGAGACCCTGTGCCTGGATCCGGAAGCTGTCCGGAACGTTGTTACGAAACGAACAAAGGCTGTTGTGCCCGTTCACATGTGCGGTTCCATGGCAAGAATCGATGATCTTGAAGCCGTCTGTGCCTCCCATGGAATTACCCTGATCGAAGACGCCTGCCAGGCCCTTGGCGCCACCTTTCATGGAAAAGCTGTAGGAACTTTCGGACGGGCCGGTTGCTTTTCCTTTGATCCCGTAAAGACCGTCACTTGCGGAGAAGGGGGCGCCGTGGTTACCGATGAGGAAGAACTGTACCTGACCATAGATGCCTATGCGGATCACGGGCACGATCACCTGGGCATTGACAGGGGGCTTGAAGGACACCCCATTTTGGGCTGTAACTATCGTATCAGCGAATTGAACGCCGCAGTGGGTCTGGCGCAGCTGAGGAAGCTTGATATCATGCTTGAAAGGCAGCGGCAGCACAAAAGGCGGATTAAAGAGGCCCTTTCCCGATGCTTTGCCGTCCGCTTCAGGAATATCCCGGATGAATCCGGAGATTCGGCCACATTTCTTTCTTTTTTTCTCCCGGATGAAGAGAAAACCAGGACCGTAGTAAAGGAATTGGCGGGAGCGGGTGTGGATGGGGTCTTTTATTGGTATGACAACAACTGGCACTATATCCGAAAATGGGAGCATCTGAAGGGGATGAGGACCGCGGCCGCCCTTGCTGCGGAAAAGCTTGGAATTTTGCCGGATTATGCCCATCTTCAACTTCCCCGATCGGACGGCATCATGGGCAGAACGCTTTCCATGCTCATAAAGCTATCCTGGACCGAGCAGGAGCTGTCCGAACGGATAACAAAAATGAACGGAGTGTTAAGCCGTATCTGAGAAGAATGAGAGAGAAAATATGTTTCGCAACTTTAGAATGGTTTCCAATGTGGTTTACGGCCGCGGTTGTTTTAACCAGCTCGGTGATATCCTTGCAGTAAAACGGAAGACCTCCGACTCCTTCATGGTGTTTCTCGTAGACGATGTGTTTATGGGGACCCCTTTAAGAGACAGGGTTCCGGTCGAAGCCGACGACCTGCTTCTCTGGGTGAATGTGGATGAAGAACCTACCACGGCCTATGTGGATGAACTGACGGAAAAAGTAAAGGCCGCGTCGGGCGGATTGCCGTCAGGGGTGGTCGGCATCGGTGGCGGTGCTACCATGGATCTGGCCAAGGCCGTTTCCCTTATGTTGACGAATCCGGGATCTTCCTCGGATTACCAGGGGTGGGACCTGATCGGAAACCCGGCCGTCTATCATGTGGGCATCCCAACCTTGTCCGGGACGGGTGCTGAGGTCTCCCGGACCACGGTCCTCTGCGGACCGGAAAAGAAGTTGGGACTCAATTCCGATCATACGGTTTTTGACCAGATTGTGCTTGATCCCGAACTGACCGCGGGAGTGCCGGTGGACCAATGGTTTTATACGGGAATGGATTGCTATATCCACTGCGTTGAGTCTCTCGCGGGTTCTTATTTGAATACGTTCAGCAAGTCCTATGGCGAAAAGGCTATAGATCTGTGCCGGGAGGTCTTCCTTGAAAAAGGTCCGGACAGTGCCGACAAGCTGATGATGGCCTCCTACTTCGGCGGAATGAGCATCGCCTATTCCCAAGTGGGCATCTGCCATGCCCTTTCCTACGGACTTTCCTTCGTTCTCCATATTCATCACGGCATTGGAAACTGTATCATTTTTAATCTGCTGGATGAATTCCATCCCGAGGAAGTTCTGGAGTTTCGGAAAATGATGGCGAGAAACGGGGCCAGTCTGCCCCAATATCCGCTGGCCGGCTGCAGCGAAGCGCAACTGGAGCAGATGGTGGATGTGGCCCTGATCCTCGATCCTCTCTGGGAAAATGCCCTCGGCAAAGGGTGGAAAGAGATCATGACCCGGGAAAAGATCAAGAAACTCTATGGTGCACTCCGGAGATAGGCATTG
The DNA here is from genome assembly GCA_963747555.1 of uncultured delta proteobacterium. Classification (GTDB taxonomy): domain Bacteria; phylum Desulfobacterota; class DSM-4660; order Desulfatiglandales; family Desulfatiglandaceae; genus DUZB01. The sequence continues at coordinate 11,426 of CAVVFZ010000021.1, read as the reverse complement.
GTGATGGGAAGTCGCCGGTCCCTTCCGAATGCCCTCGGAGTGATTTTTACTCCCGGAGGCGCTTGCCGTCGTTTGTACTCGTTCAAGTCCACGAGTCGAAGCACGTTACGGACGGTTTCGGGATCAAATCCCTTGGCGATGATTTCGAGGGCGGATTCATCTTTTTCTACATAGGCCTCCAGAATCGGATCCAGGACCGAAATAGGGAGGCAGGGAATCTTCATCTTTCTGATCGGGACGCAATTCGGCGGAGGGGGGCCTCGCGATGGTGGTTTCCGGTATAATCTCCCTGCCTTTTTGTTCGTTCATGTGTCTTGAAAGCTCGAATACGAGGGTTTTGGGCACGTCCTTGATTACGGCGAAACCTCCGGCCATATCGCCGTACAGTGTGCAATATCCCACGGCGATCTCGCTCTTATTGCCTGTCGTCAGGACCAGCCATCCGAATTGATTGGAAAGGGCCATGAGAATGTTTCCCCGGATTCGCGCCTGCATGTTCTCATGGGCGATACCGTGTTTGGCGTTGTCGAGAATCGTTTTCGTGGCCTCCAGGTAACTTTGGTATATCTCCTTGATGGGTGCGGTAATCAGTTTAATATGCAGGTTCCCGGCCAATCTTTCCGCATCGGTGAAGGTTTCGCTGGAAGTGTATTGGGATGGCATGGTGACCCCCACCACGTTTTCTTCTCCCAGGGCATCCACTGCAATTGCCGCGGTTAAAGCAGAATCGATCCCGCCGCTTAGTCCTATCAGCACTTTTTTGAAACCGTTTTTCTGCACATAGTCCCTGGCGCCGAGGATCAGTGCTTCATAGACCTCCTCCAGTTTCGTGTTTTCCTCTGCAATCCTTGTTTCGATCGTGTTTTCCCGTGCCTGGGGACGTATATCCAGGGGAATGAGCGTGGTTTCAACGTACTCCGGTTTTGGGGCTTTTGAGGCAGGTCTGTTTGTCGGGATCGCAATATCCGTGATCAGGATTTCTTCCCGGAAACGGGCTGCCCTGGAGACCACTTTCCCTTTGGGGTCTATAACAAAGCTTCCTCCGTCGAAGACCAACTCATCCTGTCCCCCTATCAGGTTGTTGAAAAAGAGAGAACTTCCCGTATTGGTTACAAAACGTTTGGCCACATGGAGCCGCATATCTGTTTTCCCCGCATGAAACGGGGATGCCGAGATATTAAAGACGATGGCCGCATTTGCCGCCGCTGCAATTTTTTCGCAAATCCCTCCGTCAATCCAGATATCCTCACAGATGGTGATCGTGAATCGCATCTGCCCGATCTCAAAGACCGGGTGGCCTGATCCCTTTTCGAAATAGCGTTTTTCATCAAAAACCCCGTAATTGGGGAGTTCAATCTTGTGGTAGGTGGCCAGCAAGATCCCATTATGCAGGAGAGCGGCGGCATTATACACTTTTCCATTGTGGTAATCAGCGTACCCGACGATGGCTGCAATATCTTCCGTATGCTTTTTGATATGGTGCAGAACCTCGTTGTTGTCCCTCAGGAAACTACGCTTTAGCAGAAGGTCTTCCGGAGGATAACCGCAAACGGAAAGCTCCGGGAAAGTAACGATATCTACCCCTCGCCCTCGTGCCGACGCGATGGTCCGGATGATCTTTTCAGCGTTTCCTGAAAAGTTTCCGACCGTCGTATTTATCTGGCCCTGCGCTATTCGTAAAATGGCCATGTGCAGATCTCCTAAAAAAATGTTTGCTAATCTATCTACATTTTTGTATTTTTGTCAAGAACCTATGCTTGGATATTGATAAAAACAGACCTGCATCAACCAAACGGAGCGAATCGCTGACAATGACTCAAGAACTGAACAAGCCCAGGCCGGACGAAATTACGTGCCTTTACGAAATCACCAAGGCGATCCATGCCACACTGGATTTGAAGAAGGCTTTATACACCGTGCTCGACCTGCTTTCAGAACATCTCGGCATGAACAGAGGGTCTATCGCTATTCTGGATCCACATTCTTCTGAGATCCATATCGAGGTTGCCCATGGCATTTCCAGCACCGAAATGAACAAAGGCATATACAAGCTGGGGGAGGGGGTTACGGGCAACGTGATCAAATCCGGCCGTCCCATGGCTGTCCCGCGGGTAGACAGCGAACCCCTTTTCCTTGACCGTACCGGGGCACGAAGCCGGATCGACAAATCCGAGATCTCCTTTATCTGTGTTCCCATAAAGGAAAATGGCAAGATTATCGGTTCCCTGAGCGCGGACAGGGTTTCAGCCGGGTCGATCCCCCTTGAGGAAGACGTAAGACTCTTGACGGTAATCAGCACCCTGATCGCCCAGAAAGTCCTATTGCTGGATAGGATCAACAGGGAAAAGAGGAGACTTCAGGAAGAAAATCTGCGTCTCAAAAAGGAACTGAACAAGAAATACAGCTTTACGAATATTGTCGGGAACAGCCGGAAAATGCAGGAAGTGTTCTACCTGATCACCCAGGTTGCGCGCAGCAATGCCAACGTCCTGCTTTTGGGGGAAAGCGGAACCGGAAAGGAGCTGGTGGCCAATGCCATCCACTATAACAGTCTGCGAGGTGAAAAGCCTCTGGTTAAGATAAACTGCGCCGCACTTCCCTCCAACCTGGTTGAGGCGGAACTTTTTGGATATGAAAAAGGGGCCTTTACGGGGGCGAGCCGAGAAAAGGCCGGGAAATTCGAGCTCGCCAATTCGGGGACCATTTTTCTGGATGAAATCGGGTCTCTGGAACTGGAAAGTCAGGGGAAACTTCTGAGAGTGCTTCAGGAAAGAGAAATGGAACGGCTTGGCGGAACAAAGACCATCCGGGTGAACATCCGGCTCATTGCAGCCACGAATAAGGATCTGGCCAAATCCGTGGAGGAAGGAACCTTCCGGGAGGACCTGTTTTACCGTCTTAATGTCTACCCCATCTATATCCCTCCCCTACGGGAGAGAGAGGCCGATATCCTCCTTCTGGCCGATTACTTCCTGGAAAAATATGCAGCAGAGTATAAAAAAGACATCAAACGCATCTCCACACCGGCGATCGAGTCGCTTGCCCAGTATCACTGGTCCGGAAACGTGCGGGAACTGGAAAACTGTATGGAACGGGCGGTACTTCTCTGCGACGACCATGTCATTCACAGCTATCATCTACCGCCTACGCTGCAGACTGCGAATGAAACGGGAACCCACCAGACGCAATCCTTTACCGAGGCGGTGGAACGGTTTGAAAAGGAGTTGTTGATTGATGCCCTGAAGACCAGCAGGGGGAACATGAGACAGGCGGCCATGGCGCTCAAGACCACGGAAAGGGTCTTTGGATATAAAGTCAGGAAATACAAAATCGAACCGAAACATTACCGATAAACACTTTCCATGGCCCCTACCTCTCATAGTTGAAATTCCATCGCATGGTAAACTGCACGCGGTGGTCATCCCCGGTGGTGCTGCCGTCTACCGCTGTACCGGCGGTTACGGTGCGATGCCCGTACAGGTATTCGAGACCCACATCAAAAGGAGGCCAGGGGCTCCAGATGAGGTTTGCAGAGGCGTACTGGGTCTGTTTGTAGGTTCCTTCTTCGGGAGTGTTTGGATAGATGTCAAAATCCGTGTCCATGTGAACAAACCCGTAGGTAGCTGACGACCGCAGGGATTTGGTCCACCAGTGCTGATAGGCGGCCCAGACCCCAAAGGCGGGAATTACTTTCATGTCCGTATTGGTTGCCGAAGTGGGGGCCGCATCCAGTCCCAGACCGGATGTGTCCTGAATATAGGCGCCCAGGGCGTTTCCATACTGAGCTCCCCAAAGAAAATTATCATTTTTCCAGGAATTTACACTTCCGCTCAGGGTGACTCCCCATCCGGTCAGGGACTGGTCATATCCCGGCCCTTCCACCCGAAGCCTGCGGAACATTCCTCCCACCTCAATATGGGTCCAGTCCGGTTCGTAGCTCAGTTTTCCAATTACCGAGGGAATCTGGTCCACGGAAGTGGTGCCGGTCGGTGTGGATGGCTCCGTGATATCTCCAGCAGCGTCTTCCACACCCACGGTGAAAAACCAATTCTGTTTTTCAGCTCCCGGTTGCAGCGGAATTTTCACGCTTGCCTGGACAAAACGAACCTCTGGAATGGCATTGGGACCCTCAAAATCCAGTGTGTCCGGCATGGCGGACTGGTTCAGCCAGAGCGTATAATCGAGCCCCGCTTTGAGCCAGCCCCATTGTCCATAGGCTTTGTAGATCTGGAACTCCGTGTCTGTTGTGGAACCCATGAGGTTTACATCCGCATATAGCCGCAAAGGTCCCCACGGTGTATCGGTTTCCGCCCAGCCGGAGAGGTAACTTTGGTTCGGGCTGAATCCTGTCCTGTTGGTTATATTGGATGCGGGGCCTCCAACGGGGATTTCCGCGGTAACAAACTCCCTTTGAACACTGCCGCCGGGCGTCAGTCCCAGGGCATTGAAATCGTGAATGGCATCCAGCTGGATGGCGCCATCTATGCCCACTCTGACTGTGCGCCCTCCTATCTGGAGGGGCGCGGGGGCACTGGCCCCTAATGCTGCAGCCGTTTCTTCTTTACCCTTCTGGGAAGGCGTCTTTGTTTCGGCTTCAGGCGGAGGCGGTGCACTTTGGACGTGGACATTCTTTTGAGATTCCTGTTCCACCTGTCGGCCGGCGCCTGCAGTTTCCTTCCTCGTTTTTGCTCTATCCGCCTCAAGCTGTTGGATGCGCTGCTGCAGGTCCAAGACCATTTTTTGAAGCTTCAGGATTTCTTCTTTCAGGGAAAGGTCCCCGGCATCTTCCGCATAGGCTGGAATAACCAGTCCAGCGAAGAAAGACATAACCAGTAATGCCTTTAGGACAAGCTTCATTTCCGTCCTCCCTTTTCCATATGCGGGATAGGTTGGGTAGGGTTGATTTTCAAAAGACTATCCGGTGCTCCATAGAAATTAGATGCGGCAGCAAAAAAGACCTTGTGACTTCATTACTGCCAGGATTTTTTAATATGATGCGAATGAACGTAAAGGTGCAGTCCAGGAACAATTAGAATGGATGATGGGGTCGATCACGTGGCCCCGATAAGTCGCGAGGCGTTTGCCGCTATGCGGGAAACGCCTCAGCTCCGACAAGGGGATCTTGACTCGGGACTAACGACTATCGACTGTATGAATCATGGTTACGGTCTAAGTGCCTCCCATAGGATTTGGAAACTCGCAACGCCCATATTGGAATGAATGAATGGATCGACTCTACGGCATCTTCTGGCTCGGAGAGATCACCACGTCGATTCGGCGGTTGATCGCCCGCCCTTCTGGGGTTTCATTGGGCGCCAACGGCTTCCGGGATCCGAACCCCTCGGCGAAAATTCTGTCTTTCGGCAAGGTTCCGTTTGCCACAAGATATTCCCGAACCGCCTGGGCGCGGCGTTCGGACAGTTCGTCATTTTTGGCCTTCGATCCCGTGCTGTCCGTATGCCCTTCGATGAGAACAGTGGGTTCATTAAAGGCCATGATGGCTTTTTGCACCTTCATCAGCAAAGGGTAATTGCGGGGGAGGATAATATCTTGGCCAACGGGGAATTGAATGGCCTTCAGACGAATATAGAGTTTATCCCCTTGCTTATATACCTCAGCCTCCGCCGGGTCGAATTCGGTCTGAATCTTATGAAATATTTGCTGGAAACTTCTTTCGGCCTCCAGTCGTTCTTCTGTGTTTTGGAGTTTCTTCTCTCGTTCCTCCAATAAGGCGATCTTCTTCTGCATGGTTTCCATTTCAGACCGCTGAATCGCCATCTTGTTGGTGACAATTTGATATTCATTTTGCAATGCGCCGATCGCGTCTAAAATTTTGTCCACCTGTGCATCAAAGGGCTCATCGCGCCTGTCGGGCGCGGAAAGTTTTCTGGTGGTCCTGTAGAGGATTTTTTCCACCCAGAGGGTTATCTCTTCAGGTTCCATGGTTTGGAACTTCTGACTCTGTTTGAGCACGTTCATCAGGCGCCGGGCTTCGAAAAAGGCATCCCTGCCCCTCTTCTCCACGTTCTGTTTCTCGGATTGGTGCTCGGTTATATAGGCATCTGCTTCCCTCAACGACTCTTGTGCAAACGCCAGCGTCTTGGGTACAATTTTTTTTGCGCCATTCTTCTCTGCTTCCTGTATTAACTTGCCGGCCTCTTCCAGATTCTGTTTCTTGATGGCCTGAAGTTCGAGTTGACGATAGGCTTGATTTACCTTTTCCATATTTTTCTGGGCCCAATCCAGGTTGTTGTTTTCAACGGCCCTCGTCATTTCCAGAAAGTTTTCCTCCGTTTCCGCGTAATCCTCTCCAAGGCTTTCAGCACCGGCTGCCCGGGCTTCATTTCGGGATTTAATGACCTCTGCCAACGCATTTCTTGACAACTGAGCCATTTCCTCAGCGCGGATTAGTTCGGCTCGCCCGTAGGAGACGTTGAGAAGAATCTCCGAGATTTCCTCTCCGGCGTTCAATTGTTTCCGGGCTTTCAAATAGGACTCCTCAGCCTTTTCAAACCAGCCGGGCGCCAGGATATCCACTTGATTTTCCCTCGCGCTCTTCAGGGAGTTGCCCAGTTGATTAACCAAGGCTACAGGATTTTCCGATTTCGAGATTGGTTCCAGCTTAAGCTGGCTCGCTCCGCAAGCGACCAAGAGCAGCATCGCTGTGAAGAGAATAAATGCAATCTCAAGATGTTTCCTGTCAAATATCATTTGGTCCCCCTTCATCTTTAAAGCTTTCGGCCCAGCGAAATCGACTGTCAATAAAACACGATTGTTCCTTGTGTCTCACCTGTTACAGCCTTGCATTACGAGGGTGGTATTGAGTTTTTCATTACCGCCCAAACCTTTTCAGAAGTACTCATAAAATATTATTATAAGCGTATTGAGTCAAATTTTCAATGCCTATTGCCGTGGCGCCTGCTTCGATAATAAAAAAAGAGACGTTTCTGAGCATACATCATTCATTAAAGCCAAAAAGTAGTTATACTTTGCCATAGTTCGTTCTTCCCATGTAAATTTGAAACGTAAAAGTGGAATTGAAAGCAACGAAAGGCTATGGCGGAAACGAAAGGAGTTCACTATGTTGCGTACAAAGAATGAAATAAAGGATAGAGCCGCTATTGATGAGATTATTCAGCGTGCATTGGTATGTCGACTGGCCATGACCGATGGCTTGACTCCCTATGTGGTGCCCCTGTGCTTTGATTATGATGGGGATTCTCTGTTTTTTCATTGTGGAACAGAGGGCCGCAAAATAGACATGTTGAAAAAAAATAGCCGTGTCTGTTTCGAAATTGATCGTATGGAAGGGGTGGCAAAGGGAAAGGGAGGCAGGGCTTGCGGATGGGGCATTACCTACCAGAGTGTGATCGGAACCGGAACAGCCCGCTTTTTATCGGATCACCAGGAAAAGCAAGAGGTGCTTGCCCGATTGTTTACAAGGTATTCAGGGGAACGCATGCCCATTCCGAGTGAGAATGTGCAAAAAACCACCGTTATTCAGGTTGTTGTTGAAGAGATCACAGGCAAACATTGCCTGTGATCTTATGCGATTTCTAAAATCCCCGATCAATAGGCTGCAGACGTGATTCTCAAAATAATCCCGCCTTCCGGATCTGCTCGATTCCATTTGAACTTTTCGACGGGAAGGGGATAGCGGTTGTTCGCGATCAATTTATGGAAAGAGCCTTCCCATATCCTTTCTTTTCCGGATACAGCTTCCATAACGACCTTTTGGAATCGATCAGGCCCGTCACAATATGATGCACCAGATCGCCTACCGCAGCGTCCAGGACAAGGCACGACCCCTTGGTGACATAGGTAATCTTGAATTCCTGAATTCCTGCCATCCGGGCGATCTTTTCGGCGAAGAGTCCTGCCGCATTGACAAGGTAACCGGCCTGGATTTCGCCCTGGGTGGTTTCTACCCTGAATCCGGCCTTTTCGGGCGCAATCCCCTTCACCGCGGTGTCCATCATCATGTCTACCCCGTTTTGCCTGGCGTTTTCAAAAAATGCATACAAGAGATCAAAGGGGTTGAACACGCCGGCCGTCGGCAAGTACAGCGCCGCAATTGCAGCTGGATTTACGTTCGGCTCCAGACCTCTGATTTCATCTTTGCCTATGATTGCAATGTCCGGGACCTTTATGTACCTGCCTTGTTTTTCAATGGCCATTAGGGACTTGACTTCTTCCCTGGTGAAGGCCAGGATCAATTTAATGGCGGGAAAAGCCTGCTGATCATCAGCAGGCTTTTCTTGTTTTTCAGGTATTTTTGTTTTCTATGGCATCATAGCGGGTTTCCATGGCAGAGATTGCAGCTCACCATCTGTCCTTTTGCCAGCGAAACCGTGCGACCCTCAGCAGAAAGGGATCGGGCCGCGGCCGCCATGGACAGGACCGTACCTTCTCCGTTGACGCCATGGCATGCACGGCAGTTATCGCGAGAACGTTCAGCCAGACTTTCATGCCCGCCGTTTGCAAACCGGGTGGCGCCCACCGGGTGCATGCCGTGGGGTCCGTCCAGAGAAGCGGGCAGGGTTTCCGTATGGCAGGTACTGCATTCGATGATTTTACCTGTATGCCCCTGCAACTGGATGGCGGCCATGTTGTCATTGGCGACATATGCTCCGCTTTCCGGCTGAACCGGCCATTCCGCATGGGTGCTCCCGTGGCAGGCCTCGCAGAACAAATCCCCATGCCCCTTGCTGAAGCGGTAGAGGACCCTGTTTCCATTCGAATCATTTTCCGCAAACCGCTTGTTGGTTGCACTGATGGGCGTAGCCTTGACCGTATCATTGGTGCGGTAGGCCTGCAGAAGTCGGATGCCGTCCTTTGCCCTGATGACCTGGTTATCGTGCATCCCGATGTTATCGAGAGCATCGCCTGTGTGGCAAGACTGACATGCGGGAACTGTTGCCCATGGGACACGCTTGGTCAGATCAGCGCCCGCCGGAAAAGGCGTGGCATTTGAGAAGTTTTCTGAAAAATCATCTCCCACCTGACGCATCCCTCCATGACAATCCTGACAGATGAGCCCTCCGTTGTACATGGCCCCCCGGAGGCATTTGGTATCCCTGCCCGGATGGCACTGATAACAGCTCTGATCCAACTTATCCTGAACAAAGGCATTGGGCGTGGGTTTGCCGGTGGATGGATCCGTGCGCCGCGCGTCCGTGGGTGCGGGCATATCATCCGCAAAGAGGTCCGTGAATTGGGCATGAAATGTATGGATGACCCTGGAGTTGGTTTGGTGAACTCTCTGATCCCTGCCGTTGGCCGCGGCGTCGCCAGGTCCCAAGGGGCCCAGATGCGCCAGGTCAAGAGCGGGGGTGTAATGACATTGTTGACACGCAACAGGCGTTGATTCCTCCAACTGCGTACCGTGCTTGGCATCGTGAAGCCGGATGATATTGGTATCCGCCGCCCACTCTTTGCTGGCACCCGAAGGCACATTCGCCACATCGTCCGATGCGGTGGCCACGGTGAAGGCGGTCCCGCTTCGAGCGGACCCGGAAACACTGCAACCGAGATCACCCCCGGCACACAGGCTGCCTGGCCGTTTCCCCCGTCCGTTGCGGATGTATGACATTTGGCGCAATCGGCTTCCGCAGATATGGGGATCACCGTATCCAATGAGGCAACGATTTGGTGTGCGGTACCGGTCAGGCCGGAGGTCGAGGATTTTGCCTGTACCCGCATCAAGGGAAAGGAATTCTTGCGCCCGAAATCATCATAGGGTGTCATGGGAATTCCATCTGCCGCAAACCAGTTCATATTGGTCAGTTCATAACCGAAGGGAAAATTGACAAAGAAAGGCAGATCCGTATCAAACCGCTCGATGGGCATGGGGGTATTGGCCACATAAGGATCTGAAATACCTGGCATGTCCTGCTGGTACGCGATCAATTCCCCTGGTCCTGAAATTGGGTATAACGCCGCCAGATCCGGAGACGGAAGACCGTTGTCTCCATTCAAAACGGTCGGACTGAGCACGTTCGGCGGATAGAAGGGGTCAAATCCGTCAAAGGCAATGGTGCTTGCCGGGTTTGCCGGATTCGGCTCCCAGAAATTGGTTTTAAAGATCGGTGCCGAAGGCTGGGACTGAAGCGCCGGATCATCCGGGTTGGATGCCGCTGAATAAAAAACCTGCACCTCGGCCGGTGTCAGGATTCGCGGGGGACTGTTTGAGTTCCCTTTCTTTACGACCACCGCATGAAGGACGTTGAAGGGCGGCAGGATACTCGCGATACGGTGATCCAGGTCCCCGCAGTGCATCCCCAGGTCGTTTACCGCAAAGATACTGAAGTCCGGAAGATTGATAAAAGGCTGTTCCGGAACGGCGGCACTGGGTAAGGTGTCGCGGTTTTGACTGGTCGAGGTGATCGATTTCGCCGCAGCCGAAGCTGTTCCGTTTACGATGGTTACGTTTTTGACGGCTGTCCGCGTGGTACCGGCTGAGGTATAGCTGGCTGTTATTATTGCTGTCTGATTGGATGTTACCATGTTTGCGGTCAGAAGCCCGTTCGCGCTGATGCTTGCATAGGAGCTGTTTTCGCTCCATGTCGCGGTCACTTTGGCGGTGGTGCCGTCCTGGTAGGACGCCACGGCGACAAACGTCGCACTGGTCCCTTCATTCAGGCTGGAAGGGCCGTTGATTGAAAGGCTCGACATGGTTGGGGTCGGCGATTGGGCTTCTCCACAAGCAGAAGGCGTTCCGGAGACTTCCCGTGTTGCATGATCTCCGTTCGCTTCCGCCCGGATGCTGCATGGTGAATTCGAAAGATCTGCCTTAAAGGTCCATTCCCCGGACCTGTCAGAGCGCGTTGAACCTATCATTTCGTTTGTAGAATCATTTTGAATCGTAATGACGGTTCTTCCCGGCCCTCTTCCCTGAGCTTCAAGTGTGTGGGTCTCGTTCTTCCATTCGGCCGAATCAATGCGAAGGCCATGCTCATCATGATCGGCAACTGCGCTGGAGGGACAAAATGTCCATGCGGATGAAATCAGGATTGCCAACAGAATTGTGACTGGGCGGAGGATGGAAATGTTAGGCTTTAAACAATAGTCAACCATAGTCGAAAGTTCTCCTTTTAAAAGGTGGAAGCAGATTACGTTCATCTCCTTCTTTTCAACGTTTTGCAATTCGGGTGCCACAAGAATTTTTCACCGAAAAATTTCGCGACTTTCAATAAGCCGCAGCGATAAACAATCCAAAACTATATGCTTTATCAGCTGGTTGTGAGCCCCGAAAGGACGGCATGGAACGATTTCTATAGACTGTTCGGGTGCTAATATCCTGCCCTCACATTGACACATGATTAATCAATGCCTATACATGTGATAAAAGAACGGTTTGATTGTTTCATAAAGAATTGGAGGTGTTTTAGATCCAACTCAAACTATTTTATCAAATAATTGACATA
>CAVVFZ010000020.1:0-72099 GCA_963747555.1 uncultured delta proteobacterium | reverse complement strand
CATGTTGTGTAGCCTTGGTTCAGGTTGGTCTTGCTATCAGCAATAAGAACGTCGTTTTCCTATTCTTACATTGCGCCAAGCGTTTATATGCACAAAGCGCCCAATATACGCCCCGTTTCCTATTACTAGTGTGGGTTCGCCATTGCCACGGTCATCTTTGGCGTTTAACCATGGTATGCACAAATAGAAACTGAAGAGCCAACGCGTATAAGATGTGGGGCTATCAATTTTGCAGACCACTCAAGCCTCGACCCTGCACCCCAATTACTAAACCGGTACCGATGCGCTTCGGTATATAAAACCACAGCAAACCCATTAAACTTTCGAAATACAAACCGCAGTAGCTTCTTCAGCAAGGTCTTGACTCTAAAATTGGCTATCATAACGTCTTCATCCAATGGCTCGAACTCGGCCACAAACCTTGCTAAAATGCCCCCTAAGAAGCTTCACAAAAGACACAATTTCTCCCACTCTAAAGATGCCCAAGGCTACCAGTCCAGCTGGAAAGATTAACAAAAGGATCAACCGTGCAAAAAGTATATACGGTTCACTTAAGGCAGCTGCGACTCCATTTTCTATACATACCACTACACATCCCAATATAAAAATTTTGGCCAATTCCATCCATTCATAATCTACCTTAAATATCCTTTGAGATAAGAAATAGCTAATAGATATCAACACAATCGATGAAACTAACAGGCTTAGAGGCAGCACCGGTTATCTGCCACAAGTTAACAAGTACAATTGTTAAGATCAGGTTGAACAATGCAGAACCAAGAGTAACCGCCTGCATCAGACCAACCCGGCGTTCAAGTAGAAATGCTGTTGATGGAAAAATGTTGAGTGCGGATATAAATCTGGCAACAGCCAGCACGCGTATTATCGGGGCTGCGCTTGCGTATGTCGGACGCGCCAAAACAATAATAATTTCATTTGACAATAGAAATACAACCAATAAGGCATACATCATAGCAGAAATATAGTCTTTGGCAAACTTACTTATAGAAACAGCTGCTATCTCACGGGTGGTGGCCGAATATATGAAAGGCTGGAAAGCTTTAGCAAAGGATTGGGATATCAGCATAAGGACACTGCTTAATTGCAGCCCAAAATTGAGAATACCGACCATGGACAAGTCCGAATAGTTTTGCAGGACAAACAACTGGGATCGATTTAATACAATTGCCCCAATTGTACCCGTCATCATCCAGCTACCAAAAGTTAGAGAACCTTTCAAATATTTCGGTCGAAATTTCCACTTGAGTTTCCTTCCCAGCATAATGATGCTAATCAACGCCATAAAAAGGCTGGAACCCAAAGAAGCAAACAATGCACCCAGAGGACCTCCTTGCATCCAAACAAGCAAAATGGCAATTAATCCCACAAATACAGCTGTTCAGTAATAACTGAACACCAATAAAGGGCCCAGGCCTTTCCTTTACCCTTTAGCCAGATAGAATAAATGCCCGAAGCAAATAAGAGCCAGGCACCTCCAACAACAACCCAACCATATGGATCAATAGGCACATCGGGCGCAACCAGCCTCCAGACCGGTTTTCCAAATAAAATGAAAATACCGACTAACCCAAGTGAAACAAAAATCTGAAAGAGCCATAGACTTCCAAGATAAGCATTTTCTTCCCCTGTTTGTCTATATATAAAATAAAATCTTACCGTTGCCGAATGAAAACCCATCATCATTACAACACCCAGCAACGTTATCATTGTGGTGACTGTCCCATATAGACCATACTCGGCTGGCGTCATATAACGGACATAAATGGGAACCAAAAGGAATCCAGAAACACCAAGCACCATAAAGTCGCCAAAAGTATATATTGCGCTTGCCGAAAATAAGTTTCTTTTTGATATGGCCATCAAACTACTAACTTGTTATAATAGAGCAAATTAACAAATCAAATAAAATACAAAACTTTGAAATCAGCATAATCTTAATTTTCATTTTTTTTCGTTTTCTCAACATAATTTCCGTCTTCCAAAACATTTTCCCTATTCTTATAATGAACCAATATGGATAATGGAATGTTCCGGTCTATAGCAGTAATAATATCTAATAATTCTTCACTTAATATAATATCTTCTGGATCTTTAAATACCCATTTTTCGAAATCAGTCGGTTGTGGTATAAATGCTTGTTTGATACCAATTACAGCATTGGGTTAAGTAATAACACCTCCATGCATATTCTTTGTTTGTCACTAACATTTAATTTACCTTTGAGTGCCTTGCTGAGAAATTCGAAATATTCTTTTCTCGTCTTTTGCTCCCAAACAAAACCCAAATCCGCATAGCAGCTCTTTCCTTCCGTAACAACAGTCTTTCCAAGGGCTGCGGCTTCCGACCCGACCGTAGAAATGTATGAAACAACAACTTTAGCTTTTCCAATCAGGTCATAAGTGTTAACAGGATCGTCTGAATCCACAAAAAAAATCCTGCTATTTGCCCCAAATGATCCGTAATAGATTTAAAATAATCATCACTACTTCTGAATTGAGGAAACCTCTCTATGGGATGTCTGCGAATCACAATTGTTTCCGATGAGTTCTCTATAATCCATTCGATCGTTTCCAGCATCCATTTGTTTAGCTACGAAACACGTTGTGCCTTTCAAAGCGGAAAGATCATAGCTTTGATTTAATGGCAAAAGAACGCGAATTCACTACCTCCCCCAGTAGTTCGCGCGATTTGTGATACAAAATGATCTTTCCCATTTACTCGCTTTCGCAATTCTTCCTGCGCCCAAGGAATGGTCAAGCATTGTCTTCTTCGGGCAACAGTTTAAAAGCGCGTTCTATATCGTCTAAGTTAGCAGCTATACCATCTGTACTCACCAAAGCATTGAAAAACTCGAGTCAATAGAAGCTACTCGAATGTTCATGGGTTTCGCTAGGTCAATCCACAATCCACTTGATCCATACCCACCGCCGCCAATAATAACAATAGATGGCCGCACATCCTGGAGGAATAATTGTACACAACTTGCTGTCTCTTTCAATTTCTTTGTGATCTTCCTTCGAAAATACGATCTGCCGGAAGGACCAGTTTCACCTCGATTATAAATTGTGTAATTTTTACATACCAAATGCTCAAACGAACTATAAGTTTTCAGCAATTTTTTATTGGCGTATGTGGACAGTGAAACATATTTAATTACCTTTGGCATCATTTGTAGAACACGCCGAATACTGTTTTGTTGGAACCTCTGCTGCCATTTGCCTTTTTTAAAATCAGAATTCATGTCATCCCAAACAACAATGGTTTTTTTACCATGACGATAGAATGCGTAGGCAAGAAATAAAAGATACCACGGTAATGGCGTCAGTAACCATGGTTGGATAACAATCGCAATCTCATTTGTATCTGACGAATTTGCCTTATAATCTTTGATTTTAGATAGAAACTCTCTAAAATTCTGTTCTCGTTTATGCCACACGGCTCTTGAACGTACAAAACAAAATGGCTTGTGTATTACGCGCCTAAAGGTTTGTATAATTTTAAAAAAAAATGGCTCTTCCATTACGCTTCTTTCAGCTATCCTTCTTTACAACAATAGTAGACTCGCACTACAAATCTTTGCGCGAAAAAATTCCTTATTGGCAAATCTCTGAGAAATAAGTCTGAAAGCGATCAGACATCCATTGGTCCTGGAAATTGTGAATTGACCTTGAAATACAAAGTTTTCACGCTCAATGTTTTCTCGGTAGGTTTATGCATGCAAGTGGTCTCGGTTTACCAAAGAATTTAAGACGTGCGTCACTCGGCTCAGATCTCTCCTACTCAATTCCACCGAAGAAGGTAGGCTGAATCCATGCTCAGAAATACGCCGTGTCACAGGATAAAGATCCTCCCAGTTTTTTTCAAAATAGGGCGGCATGGCTGGCACAGGGAAAAAAACTGGTCTGCAATCAATCCCTTTTGCCTTCAAGCTTTGCAGAAGGCTATCTCTGGAATGGGCATTTTTTCTTTCTTTCAACAAGGTAGTATAAAGCCAACAAACCGCCAGCATATCATGGGTTGGGCGTACAGTTTCAAAGAATTCACGTGGGATATTCCTATCATACCATTTTCGAATTCTGTCCTTGGCTGCAATAAGTCTGATCGCCATCGTTCAAGCTGTGCGACACCAATGGCCGCCTGTAGATTGGTCATGCGATAATTGTAACCCACCACATCATGCCAGTAGCGGCGCTGCAAATTCATACCGTGATCGCGCAAAATTCTTAAGCGCCCGTTTAGCTCTTCATCATCGGTTACAATCATGCCGCCTTCACCTGTTGTTATAATCTTGTTACCGAAAAAGCTAAAACATCCCGCATGCCCCCACGAGCCAACTCTTTTCCCAAGAAACTCTGCCCCGTGAGCTTCAGCCGCATCCTCAACAACCCAAACATTTTTTTGTTTTGCAATCTCCATGATTGCATCCATTCGGCATGGCATACCGTAAAGATGAACAGGTATACCGCCTTGGTCCTGATCTGTTATTGCCGCTGCAAGCTTTTTAGTGTCCATATTCCAGGTAGATGTCTCCACATCCACAAAAACCGGCTTAGCGTGACAGTGGCGCACCACAGCGGCAGTGGCTACGAATGTCAGAGCCGGTACAATAACCTCATCTTCTGGTTTTATGCCCAAAGCGGTCAGGGCCAGGTGCAGCGCCACAGTTCCATTAGAGACGGCAACAGCGTATTTTGTTCCGCAGAAATCTGCAAAGCCCTTTTCAAAGCTGTTGATATATTCCCCCTGAGAGGATATCCAGCCACTTAAAACCGCATCCGTCACATACCGCAGTTCACGCTCGCCAATCGCAGGGAGGCCACGGGGATCGTGGTTCTCCTGTCAAAAGAGAGAACATCCTCAACAACGCCCTGCTCATTCACCACGGGCAGAAAATAGACCCGGTCAGATATGTTTTACCAACTCTTGGCGCGGCATGTCCGTTCGCCCTGATGACCGGGGTTCGGATTAGCGATCGGGAGGAGAGGGGCAAGCAAGCCATGACCGGCAAGCAAGGCGCGGCGTGGATTCCCCCTCGTAGCCACCCAAAAAGCTTTCGCTTATCGTCGCAGATCATGACCACCCGCAAAGCGCTCCGGTCAAAGGACTCCATGGCGTCGCGCAGTGTAGCATTCTCAAATACAATTACAGAATGTAGGTACTATTATCCATACAGGCCTTTCTCTACTTGGAGGGTTCCCTCTTGCAATGCCTCAAGCGCAGAGTATCGGCCTTCCAGGGTCAGAAAAACAGGTTTGAACTCACGCATCAGCTCGACTACATTGGGATCAAGGAAAAAGGGAGGCGCTCATCGTCCCTTAGATTATTGGAGTGTAGATGCAGTCCGATTACATGATCCCGCAGCTTAGTGAATCCGTCTAAACGGAGCCCAGCGTGTTAGCCGTACCCGAAGTGGCCCCAATCCAAAGAAACCCCCTGGGGGCAAATCATTCGGCCACAGATCAAAGAACTCTTTGAAATCATCCGGCGTCGCCAGAAGAAGTCTGTATTTGTTATGTTCCGCCAACACGTTGTTTTCTATTAGAACTCTCACACCGTATTCCCGAGCGTATCGAGATAAAGATATCATGCCCTCTACAAAGCGAAGGAGAGCCCTATTGAAATTCTCGGGTTTCGGCAGAGGAAAAACAAACCCGTGAGAATCTTTTTCAAACGGATCTGTTCCATAGCCCCCGTGGATTGAATAGAAGCGAGACTTGCAGTCCGCAGACAACTTCACTCCCCGTTTGAAAAAGGAAAGTGTTTTGTCATAGACAGAATCATTTAGTGAAGCCAGATTCAATACAAGGTCCTCCTCTTCAGGGGAAAAAAGTGATGCAGAGTAAGCCGCCCTTAAACTTGGCCACCCAAGAGGGCAAATCCGAAAATTCGTCTACAGGATAGTTGCTCAACTCTATATGGAACAAGCCTGCACCATAAAGTTTGTTTAACCGATCTCTTAAAGGCTCATCCGCAGCGAGACATTGAGTACTGACATAAACCGAAACAGACGGTCTTGTCGGAAAGACTTCCATCAAAACCTTGGCCAACCCATTATTGCCAAGCTCTCTACTTTTTTCAATAAACCCCATGTTCTTGTACATTTTATAAGCGTATCGATTTTCGAGATATACAGAAAGCCTTACCCTCATGCATTCCTTGTACCATGCCCAGCGCAGGGTCCATTCTGTGAGCCGGTGTCCGTATCCGCGTCCGCAGCAATCTACATCTACCAGGATTCCGAAGCTGGGGATGCGGAAGCCTTGATCCCAGCCTTGGAGCATGCTGAAGGCTGTCAAGTGACCGTCTTCCTCAATCCCGAAAAGAGATCACGCCTGTTTGGCAGAAGCAGCTTTTCTGCAGATACCCGGCTCAGGGGAAAGGGATGAAAATATCGGGTTACACCTGGCCGATTATTCCGTTCGAAAAACATGCTCAGGGAATCAACATCGGCTGGAGTCAAAAGCCGCATCAAACCATGTGCCAGCATATATCGATAACCTTTAGTCAAAATCAGAGAAATGTAGCTGTGTGCCTGAAGGAATGGAATGTTTGAGTGTCTTTCCCAAAAGATCAGGATATTTCATTGGTGACAGGCCTGTACCGGGCCTTTGGTATGCCAAATCAGCCTTTCGCAACAAATGGCCTTTCGGGAGGTCCGGCCCGCCATAATGCTTTTCCGAAGGTACCCGGCGCATTTCCTTCTCACTTTCGGAAATCCGCTTGTTTCCATCCCCAAGGGCGCTTCGACCAGGCGTACGGATCGCACCATGTTTGCAAACTCCTCAGGGGTTGGAAGAGGCCGCATGATCTGGACCAGGTAGGGTCTTGTCGAGGGTAAAATGCTTTTCTATGATCGTGGCTCCTAAGGCAGCAGCTGCTATTGCGCATTCATTTCCGGGAGTATGGTCGGAATAGCCAACTGGACATCCAAATTGCTCGTGGAGGCTCCTGCATAACCATTAGATTGGCATCGGCAGGGTCCGCAGGATACGCCGACGTACATTGGAGAAGGATTACGTTGGCACGACTCTCATGCTGGTCGTAAATATGGATGGTCTCCTCTATTTCTTCCATTGTTGCCATGCCTGTGGCAATGTATTGTTGCCTGGTAGAAGCGATAAATTCATGCAGGGGCCGGTCCACCAAATCTGCGCTGGCAACTTTGAAAATCCTCACACCCAGACGATGTAGGAACTCAGCATCTTCTCGCTGTAAGGCGTTCAATTCAATGCCAACCTTCTCACAGTATAACTGTAGTTCTCCGTGAGCCTTTTCAGACAGCTCCAGTTTTTTGAGCATGGAGTGATGTGGCTACTCTTGCGGTTGGCTTGATCGCAGTTGGTAGGCTACTTTGGGCGTGCCGTTGCTTGCCAGCCTATCCGCCGAAAAGGTCTGGAATTTGACCATGTCCGCGTCAGTGGTTTTGGCAGCATCGATCAGTTTCCGCGCCAGTTCTACAGAGCCGTTATGATTTACACCTATTTCAGCGATAACCCTTATAGCCATCTGAAACCCATTTCGCCAAGGCTGCCAGTGGATAGGTCAAGTGAATTTACCTATTTGCCAACAGCTCAGCACATCTGAATTGAAGTTCATCATCAATATCAATGCTTCTTTCCGGCGGCATTTCGGTCGCTCCATATTACCCATATACAAGAGCCCCCTCTGCATGACAACATGCTGCCACGTTACATCTACAGCGCCATTTATTCTGTAGATAGGGGGCAGTAGCTGACTTCGAAAGTATTTTCGGATATCGATGTCGGGTAAAAAGGGTTTTAAACGATCCCCGTCAAGAGTGTACATCCAATAGGGGTGTTGATCGACAAGACAAACGCTCCTTACCCAATCAGCCTTTGTATCGATCAGAACCCGAATGGCCCCTTCAATATCATCTTTCGCTCGTAGTGGTGCAGTTGGACGGAAGCCAAACAATGATATCAGGAAAATAGCCTTCATGTTCTCCAAGCCATTGAAGCATATGCTGGTATACAGGAAGATCGGTTGTCTCATCGGCAGCAATTTTTTTAGGCCGAAGGCAAGGAACCTCTGCTCCGTTTTCTTGAGCAATCTGGGAAATCTCCTCGCTGTCGGTGGAAACTATGGTTCGATCAATAAGCCGGCAATCTTTTGCCTGTTCTTGATCGCTCCCAAGCAATCAGGGGTTTGCCCTTAAAAGCACGGATATTCTTGCCAGGAATTCGTTTGGAGCCACCCCTCGCCGGGATTATCGCGATAGTTCTATATTTCTTGTTGATTGAAGTCATTTATCATCAATTAGCATTGTTGAACAATTGCATAGAGAAAGAAGACGACTCTTTCCTGGCTTTTTCTGGTTCGATTCGCGTGGTTTGTTCGATTCGCACAGTCAAAAATTCATGCAGGAATAGACGGGTAGGCGGCTTCAGTGGCACTAAAGCCCGCCCCCTTAAAGACCTATCAGGTATTCAGGAGGCGGCCTTGATTCAATGATGGGTGGTTCTATTGTTGTTTTCTTTCATTTGCGCCTTTAAATTGGCCAGTTGCATTTTAAGGAGATCATTTTCCTTATTAATATCAATTACATATATAGTCAACTCTTCAATTTTCTGAAGGAGTTTTGCACTGATTTCAGATACATTAATTCCTTTCTCCTTGACTTCAGCCTCAGTGGGGATACCGGGGAGATGGTTGTTGGCCTGAATAAATGCATCAACCTCGTTTAGAGAAAGAAGTTTATAATCATCCTTAAAAACAAAGTTGCCCATGCAGCCGTAGTAACTACCAGTTCTCGGCATCCGATTTTACCTTCAACGGCTAGCTTATACGTTCCAGGATTTGCGGTACCGATACCAACGCTGCCGTTGCTGTTGATGCGCAGTCTTTCGTTGGCCCCCACGTAGAATCTGATGGGCGCATCCTCATATTGTAGAAAATAAAAATCGCTTGTAGTTGGGTCAATTTTAAAATCAACACCGTTACCAGCTGCAGTGCCTGTGGTTGGAGTGGTTAAACTAAGATGGTTAGATGTTGCGTTAATTTGGAGGGCACGGGCAGGAGCCTGCACCCCGATTCCGACTCGTCCGTTGCTGGTCACGCGCAATCTTTCGGTGGCGCCTACGTAGAACCTGATGGGCGCATCCTCATATTGCAGAAAATAAAAATCGCTTGTAGTTGGGTCAATTTTAAAATCAACACCGTTACCAGCTGCAGTGCCTGTGGTTGGAGTGGTTAAACTATATGTGTGATGTTGCGTTAATTTGGATGCACGGGCAGGCCAATTCTCGTCCCCATACCAACCTTTCCACTATCATAATAAATGTTGTTACCGTTTATCTCCCAAAATGGCGCAGTAAGCTGAATTTGGCTCTATCAATCCCTCAGAAGCATTCGTCGTGTAACCGCTCTAAAATAATTGCTCAGCGAAGACCCTGAACCATCCGAAGCCAATGACGAAATGGGCAAATCCTTATAAATGGTCGTGATCGGATTGGCATCCCCTGTATAAGCAAGGGTCAGATAGGTGGAGATGGAGGCATCGCTGGCCAAGAGAAGCTGAACCAGGGTTTCATCGGAAACCTTGGTTCTGTCGCCGATTTCGGTTCCCCCGACTTCAATTCCTGCCCAGATCTCTTTGGTATTGGCGGCGGATTTCGGATCGCTGTTGATGGCCAATTTTTCGGTGAAGTTTGCGGCGATCCTGGCCACGTTGCCTGCCGTGATTCCGTCGGATTTGCTGAATTCGAAATCAACGTTGTATTGGCCACGTTGGAAGGTCTGGGAGCCGATGGGTTCGGTGGCGTCTTTGGAGTCGTAGAGGTTGAAGGTGATCTCCTCGGGAAGGTCTTCAGGGCCGAAGATGGGGGAGCTGAGGAGGACGTCTTTCTGGAGGGGGATTCCCTCCGATTGGGCTGAAAGTGGGAGAATAAGGGCGAAAAGGCCGACAAGGATAATGGTGAATAATTTTTTTGACATGTTTCTTTCCTCCTGTTTGTTTTTGAACCGCTAAGACTTTTTTTGAACCGCTAAGACGCTAAGGACGCAAAGTTTTTTGTTTTTGTCTTTGAATCCGGGCAGGACGGATTGAAAGACACATAAGTCCACCTGACGGTGGGAACAATTAGGATGCTGAGAGGAAAAGGCCGACAAGGATTATGGCTAATTACTTCTTGGTCATGATCTTTTCCTCCTTCCTATTTATGAACCGCTAAGACGCTAAGGTTTTTTTTGGTTTTTCCAGATCGGGGTGAAACCGATCAGGAGAAGAAAACGCTTTGGTGTCCACTAGTTATATTTTCGCTGACGGCACTATTTTCAGAAACGCCCACAGGGCTGATTGCTTTACCGAATCGTGCGTTCCGATTCGGTAAAAAAACTAAAGCTTAGCGTTCTTAGCGTCTTGAGCGTAGCGGGCGGTAAATAGTCGTTTGAGAAGTTTCTGCCTCGATTTGACTGACCTTTTTTCCGGTCAGAGGCCCCGCTCGCGTGAAAGTTGCCTGCAATGATCGGTTCTTCGTGTTTCATTTTTTGGCACGGACCCGCCTGCTTCGCGTTGCGAAGCATTGCGGGCAGGTTTCACGGATTACACGGTTTTTTGTTTTTGCCTTTGAATCCAGGTTCCCGCATTGTACATGCACATCTCCGCCTTTGTATTGTATATGACCATACACGTTTTACCCTATGAAGGATATAGGGTGTAGACCCCATTTTGATGGTAGGGATTATAAGCATCTTAAATCTGCACCTTAACGCTTCGGGCAATGTTCTGATTCTTTACTTGCACAAAATGATGACCGATTGTGTACTCGTGTAAAGCAAAACTAATGCCAAAATTTATCAGTATGATGTTATGAGCCAATTTCAAAACGCCCCCCTTTGCCCGATCTGGGCGTCCGGCTCAGATTTTAATCCTCGAAATATCGAACATATTCCTGTGGTTGAAACGTTCGCGTTCCCCGTTCAAAGCTCGGGATCTTCGACTTATCTCAAACAAAATTGAACATTTTGAAACTGGCTCATCATAAATTTGGAGGTATTACTTCCGTTTGTTCGGGCATGGCGCCTTGTTGATGTTCCAAAATGCCCGATAACGTTTATAGCCCATTTGGAGGAAGCGTGAACTGGAAACCGCCAACTTTATTCTTAAAGCGGGAATACGGGACGATGCTACCTTCTGATCTTGTAGTTGAACCGCCCCGTTAAATAGACAACGGGATAAACTACGGCGCAAAGACGCTAAGGGTTTTGGGGGTTTTCCGGATCGGGGTGAAACCGATCGGGAAAAGGCAACGCTTTACCATGCACATTTGTTTTTTGGTGGTCTTAAGGGCAGCCTTTCGCTGACGGCACTATTTTCAGAAATGCCCGAAGGGCCGATTGCTTTATCGAATCGTCCGTTCCGATTCGATAAAAAACTTGTATCTTCGCGTTCTTTGCGTCTTGAGCGAAGCGGGCGGTGAACACCCGCTTGTGAGCATGCATTGAATTAAACCCCGTTAAATAGACAACGGGATAAACTACGGCGCCAAGACGCTAAGGGTTTTGGTGGTTTTCCGGATCGGGGTGAAACCGATCAGGAAAAGGCAAGGCTTTACCATGCACATTTGAACTTTGGTACATCTTAGTGGCAGTGTTCTTCCTATTTCTTCGATGTCACTCATTTCAGAAATGCCCGAAAGGCCGATTGCTTTATCGAATCGTCCGTTCCGATTCGATAAAAAAACTTGTATCTTCGCGTTCTTAGCGTCTTGAGCGAAGCGGGCGGTTAAACCCTTGTAAGCATGCATTGAATTGAACCGTAAAGCTGCTAAAAGTTAAAAATCCTGCTGACCGCTTACCGTTGCCACACCCTCAGCCTCTCGACTCCTTTGAAATGCTTTTCGTTGAAGGTCCGCAGCCACAGGTCTTCATGAATCGCTATACTCGCAATGAATATGTCCTTTATCTCAAGGTGTTGGTGCGTTGCCTTTCGGTCTCTCCAGATGTCAGCTGCGATCACGCCGCATCCAAAATCGAAAGGGATAAGGACCATCTGTTCGAAAAGCATTTGCAGATCGTACCGATGGCGCTCAGTTCTCGCACCCAGAAAAAGCTCAAACTCAGAAATTGCCGAAATATGAATGAAATGATTTCGAAGCAACCTCACCAGTTCAGAGGAGCCTTTGTCCTTGCTTCTCAGATATTCGATGGCAATGTCTGTATCAATCAGGATATTTTCCATTGGTTAATTATATCCCTTCCCACCTGAACAGCGCTGATGTCATCGTCGCTCCATACGTGATCGTTGTTTATCAGTCGCTCCAAATTCCCTTTTTTTGCCTTGTTTGATATGGCTATTCTAATGACTGCTCCTTCCTCGAAAGGCAGATTTTTCAGTTCCAAATGGCCTCTTTTCCTTATCGTAGTTTCGTAAACGTGCGTTTCCATTCTAACCTCCTTTCATAGGTAATTTGGGGCGTTGGTGCTTTTGTCACTTTATTTTTTGGCGCGGATTACGCTGTTTTTGTTTTGCCTTTGAAACCGGGCTTCCGGATTACAAAGGCACGGAATCCGCCTGATGGTGGAGGTGAATACTGTATTCCAGGTGCAGGATAACCGGCAATTGGCACAGCTCCGCCCCTTGGGTTACATTGGGGCGCTTATTTATTTTTTGATATGATGAATCTTTCGTTATGGTTATTAGATTTCCGCCAGCATTTCCAGTGTGTCGGCTACGGGAAAGTCGAAGTTTTTATCTCTTTCCACTTCCTTTACGATTTCCTTGATCTGTCTCTTTATTTCCTCGTATTCGGAAAGCTTTCTTTTCAGGAAGTTCAGGGTTATTTTTGCTTTTTCTTCGAGGCCCTGGGGCGTCAGCATGTAGGAGTAGGGGATCTTGTTGGGGGCGCTTTTGAATCGTTTGATTTTGATGATCCCTTTGTTGGCCAGTTCGGTGAGGACATAGTTGGTTTTCCCCAGACTGATTCCCATCCTCCCGGCCATTTCTCGCTGAGAGAGGTTCTCTTCGGAAGCCAGAAGTGTCAGGAGCTTGTAATGAATTTCCTGTTCGTAAAGATGGTTCATGCGGCGAACATTAGGTGAAGAGGGCTTGGGTTGTCAAGAAGTCTTTTTAAATGAATTTTATTCGCGATATAATGGTGGAGATTGTCGGATTTGTAACCCTACTTCATGTCTTCCCATACGTGTGTCACATCCATTGTTTTTGAAATGCTTCATAATGGCTCTTCAATGTTTCCGCTTCTTCCCATTCCCAAAAATCCCGCTCCGTATCAAAAACATAAATGTCTTCTTTTAGTGAACCTTCCTTCAACCTGCTTTTGAATTCGTCAAAATCCATGCACCATTTTTTCTCAAAGCCTTCTGAAATATTTACCAATTTCATGATTTTCATCGTCAGATATTCAGAAAAAACCTTTGTGAACGCATCATCGATGTCCTTTGCTTTGGTAGTTTTGACCAAAAACTCTCCCAGTTTTGGGGATATAGCCGGCATTTCATTGTCTCCTAATCTGTCGTGACAATAATTTTACGTTCTCTCGCAGCCCAGTTCAATATTTCGTCATTGCTCGTTCTTGGGTCTGTCTGGGCCACTTCCACCCTTTTCAAATTGCAACTTCCATTAATTGAAATGGTTCAGCGTCAGGTACCATGCCTTCATTGATATCATTATAAATCTCTATTAGATTTTCTCTCAATTCATCCAGGGTTCTACCCTGGCTTTCATAATCGGGAGATTCTTGGATATGACCGATAAACCAGTCCTTTTGCTTTTTGTAGAAGATGTTGAATGTCATAGTTCCCTCCGCTGTAATAGGTGAGGTTGTTTCTGGACCAGTAATGCTGGTACATGAATAATTCTATGTTAATGCAGATTGCCAAAATTTTGAAGTCGTAAAGTTCTTTTGGCGCGGACCCGCCTGCTAAGGCCGTTTCTCCTGATCATTATGGATCGAACAGTAAAATTCAACGGCGAAAAAATCGTATCCACCACAGATGCGCACCAGTACAATCTTCCAAAACCACGGCGCGGGCAGGGGTTTCAGCGAGTTGAAATAAAAAGATCAACTCTCTTCGCTGCTTTTGTGTTTGGAGATATATTCCACGAAGAAAGCCAGAAAAACGGTCAGGAACAACCCCACTACCCCGGCTAACATCACGTTGAGACGGGTCTTGGGTTTTACGGGAGAGCGACTTGCCTTTGGGGGTTTGATGATCAGGATGTTTTGGATTCCTTCCTTTCTGAATTCAAGGTCCCGTATTTCCGTTAGAAGACTCTTGATTTTGTTTTGTGTTGTCTCCAGTTTGAGTAATAAATTTTCTTTCCGTGACCGCTGCGCACCCAGATCATCCCTGTAAGTCTTGTCGAGTGCCATATTCTGCTGAATGGTATTGGTAAAGAGAATAGCCGAAAGGATATTCCTCGTATCCGCCTCATTTGAAACGAATTTGTCCCTTTGCTTTATTAATGAAGATGTGTTTTCCTTTACCAGTCTAATTTCTGTCTCCAATTCATCTAATGTTTTGTTAACGATAAAGATTTCTTTTTTTGCAGCGTCAAGAACGGCCTTTAGGTCATCGATCATTGACATCCTCTGGGCGATCTCCATGTCTTGATTTTTGCCGTAATATTCGACCAATTTCCCATATCGTTTCAACAGGGCACGATTCACGTTCTTCATGTATCTGCATTCCTATGTCTACGTATGGAGTTTCGTACAAGACTTCCACTGCATTTGTACCTTTTGGAATCGTTACTTTAAACTCGACGGACGTTGGCTCCTCTTCTTTATTGGGAAATTTGATATCTTTAAGAACTGCTCCGTTTAATGCCCCCGTTTCGATCACCGCCTTGATATTCTCGGGTGAATCGATATAAACGGTTTTTCCATCATTTGTTACCTTCAGCATCCCGGGTTGAAGGACGGTTGTGATTCCATAAACCTTTGTCATATTGAGGCTGATCACGGCTGCGGCCACGACGCAAACCAACGTCCCGATCAGGATAAGGTATTTCCATTTCCATAGAACTTTCAGGTAGTCCATAAGTTCAATTTCGTCTTCGTATGGGTCATAGGACTGGGCTTGCATATCTGTTGGGTGTGTGTTGTTCATGTATTCTTCTACCATTTAGGGTTTGCGTTTTGCGATCCGATTCGAGTGGCTCCAACGTAACATTTACCGGTTTGTTTCTCAAGCCCGTAGTTGAGAAAGAAATTGTTTTTCACCACAAAGGCATCGAGACCACAGACACGTGTGGTTCTTCACTGGAAAGGAGACGGTTTCCGGAGAAAAGGAGCTCTTAAATTCAGGAAGTACAGCGGTAATCTTTGTTTTGAGGGGTAACTTCACTATTTCGTATGAAAAGACAACGCCTTCGGGTGGCTGCCGTTTTAGATTCTTACTCTACGATAGTCTTTCCCTGTCGCAACCGCTCCTGACGTTGGGCGGTTTCTGGGGTGCGCGCCAGCAGGGTAAAGCGGCGGGCCTGATCCGCCCATTCAAGTCTCTGCAAAGGACTGAGCTTTTGAAATGAAACGAGTTGATCATCGCTGACACAATAAGAAAATCCGCCCTTTTCCTTTGGCTGCAGCACCATTTTTAGACCTTTCCGCCGATTAACCGACGAAGATGAACAATGTCCGCTTCATCCTGTGCCCTGCCGGTCTTTTCTTTTAACAGGATCATGTCTTCTATACAGGCAAGAGCAACCCTGGTGGAACCCAAATCACGAGATACAGCCCTGCCCAAGGTTCTTTCGATATCTACAGGGGGGGCAATCAAAATATCGACCGTAGGTCCGTCTTCCCGGAGTGGCCGAAGAGCGAAGGCAATCATGTTACGATTCCTTGCCCAAAAGCCACGCTTTCCCGGATCCAGCAAATCGTCGAGGGCTATCGGCAAGATCGGCTGCAATTGAAGATCGTTGGCAGCCTCGATGAAACCTTTCAGGTTCTTTTCGTCCAGGGCAATGACAAGATCAATATCCATGGTCATGCGAGGGACCCCATGCAAGTTCATGGCAAGGCCCCCGACTAACACGTAACGGACTTTATGTTCTTCCAGCGCGGTAAAAAGATCGAGATAAAACATGGCCATATCAGCCCTTGTCTTGGATTTTCACCACCCACTTCGTTCGAGGCACGGAGTTCACAGAGAAAAAGTATCCATAGCGGTGCAGGCCCAGCTCCGGCCGCGGGGTTGCATGGTGGATGGATAATTTTTACTTGGACAACAACGGCTTATGGTCGATTGCCGTCAATTAGTGATCTTCGCTGAATAATGGGGCTCACTCTCGAGATTGTCAAGGACTTCCTGTTAAACGACATCTCAGGGCTCCCGGGTCCGTTTTTTAATGGATCACCTTCCCGGCTTTTCAAGAGCGCTCAACAGAAGCTCAAAGCACGGCATTAACAACAAAACCAGTCTGTAGACGTTTTCAAACTCCATGTTCGGTCTCGCCCTACAACCCCATGAATTTGGCCGCGATCCCTTTCATGATCTCGCTGGTTCCGGCAAATATAGACATGACGCGCGTGTCCCTCCAGGCCCTCGCAATGGGGTATTCCTCGCAGTAGCCGTATCCGCCGTGAAGCTGCACGCATCCATCGGCGACCCTCATGGCCATCTCCGCGATCCAGTATTTGCCCATGGAAACCTCCACGACGATATTCTTCCCTTCCATGTGGTCCATGACCAGTTTATCCAGAAAGGTACGGCCTAATTTGATTTCCGTCGCCATCTCCACGATCCGGAACTGGCTGTTTTGAAATTTTGAAATGGGACGACCGAAGGCGGTTCTCTCCTTACAATAGGGGATGGTCATCTCCAGCATCCGCTCCGCGGCCGTCTGGGCCATGGAGCAGCACATGAGTCGTTCCTGCTGGAGCTTCTGCATCAGCATGAGGAATCCGTCTCCCTTTTTGCCGAGACGGTTGGTCTTTGGGATCCTGCAGTCACTGAAAAACAGTTCCGCCGTGTCCTGCGAGTGCCACCCGACTTTTCTGATCCGTTTTCCCTTTTCAAACCCCGGAGTGCCGGCTTCCACCAGGTAGAGATCGATGGCCTGATAGGAATTTTCAACCGCCGGATCCTTTGCCGCCAGGACCAGGAGATCACAATTGATACCGTTGCTGATGAAAGTCTTCTGACCGTTGAGCACCACCTCGTCCCCGTCCTCCACCGCCGTCGTTCGAATGGCCGCCAGGTCGCTCCCCGTATTGGGCTCGGTCATGGCCACGGCCGTGATGATATCCCCCGACACACACCCTGGCAGGTATTTTCTCTTCAGTTCCTCAGGGGCATAGGCTGAGATATACGGAACCACGATATCGCTGTGCAGAGGTGCGGCCAGACCGTTACAGCCGGTCTTCACCAGTTCTTCGGTAAGAATGATGCTATAGAGAAAATCAGCCCCCGCGCCACCGTATTCTTCGGGGATGTCCATACATAAAAATCCCTGCTCTCCCATCTTTTTCCAGGCGCTTTTCGGAACAATGCCCGCCTCCTCCCACTCTTCAATGTGCGGGGTGACCTCCTTTTCAAAAAACCTTCTGACAGCTTCTCTGAATATGCGGTGTTCTTCGGTGTACTGAATAATCTCCATCTTTTCACTCCTCGTACAAAAAAAATTAAATTGAACCCCGGTTAAATAGAAGCAAAAACGGATCTAACTGGGTAAACCGCCCCGTTAAATAGACAACGGGATAAACTAAGGCGCCAAGACGCTAAGGGTTTTGGGGTTTTCCGGATCGGGGTGAAACCGATCAGGAAAAGGCAAGCCTTGGGGTGGCTATCGTTTGAGATTGTTTACCATGCGCTTGATACCATCTTTCATTACTACAACATTCCAGTTCAGAAGAAATCCTAATTGAAGATTGGTAAGTTTAAGATAAGTAAGAAGTTGAGCCTGGTGGATCGGAAGGAGGCCGTCAACGGTCTTGTTTTCTATGACCACTACATTATCCACCATCATATCGATCCGAAAGCCCAGGTCGATACTGACTTTTTCGTATTTCACTGGTATAGGAACTTCACATGCAACTGTTAATCCTACTTTTTCAAGTTCATAGGCCAGGCATTGCTGATAGACCGATTCCAGCAGCCCCGGACCAAGTGCTTTGTGCACCTTAATTGAACAGTGGACGATGTTCCTTCCTATTTCTTCGATGTCATTCATAGGAACCACAAAAAGCTCTGATTGCTTTATCGAATCGTCCGTTCCGATTCGATAAAAAAACTTGTCTCTTCGCGTTCTTAGCGTCTTGAGCGAAGCCCCGACAACGGGACAAGCGGGCGGTTAATCTTCCATCGCATTGAATCACAAGTCGGCTCTCATCTGTTGATTTCCACCGGATACCTGT
Organism: uncultured delta proteobacterium; assembly: GCA_963747555.1. Taxonomy (GTDB): domain Bacteria; phylum Desulfobacterota; class DSM-4660; order Desulfatiglandales; family Desulfatiglandaceae; genus DUZB01. Next base: position 53,740 of record CAVVFZ010000020.1, on the reverse strand, counting down.
TTCCATCACGATCATAGAAAACAATCCGCACGGCCCTCTTCCACACTTGTTCTTCCATAAAACAATAAAAGGAGAGAAACCGGCCCGGCTCGATCCGCTGCTCCCCGTTGGGCATCAGATTGGCCACCCGCCTTGTGCCCGCCTCCCCTTCAAGATCAAAATGGCTTGGGACAAAAACCGTCCTGTATCCAATATTCTTCACCTGGATCTCAAGGTTCTGGTCCCAGGCATTGAGACCGCAGCAGGTCTTGAAGGAAAGGATATCCTCCGCGGATGAATTCATGATGGGCTTGATTTCAAGCATAGGCCATCCCTTCACATCAAAACCACTTTGACCACGAATTGAACGAATCAAACGAATAGTTTAAATTTGTACTTTGACAAAAGGTTCAATTCTCGTATCTGCCCACAATGGAAATACTGCACACATTCATATACGGCACCCCACCCAGGTTGTGGGTTAGTCCGAATCTGGGATTTTCGATCTGCCTTTCCCCGGCCCGGCCATGAAACTGCAGATACATCTCGTACAGCATGCGCAGGCCCGAAGCTCCGATCGGATGGCCAAAACATTTTAATCCGCCATCCACCTGGCAGGGCACGCCCCCTCCCTTCAGATCGTAGAACCCGTCCATGGCATCCTTCACGGCCTGGCCCCGCTCCGAAATATGCAGGTCCTCATAGGTCACAAGCTCGGTGATGGAAAAACAGTCATGGACCTCCATCATGCTGATTTCCTCCCTCGGATTCGTGATCCCAGCCTCTTTGTAGGCCTTTACGCTGCACTTGTCCGTGGTCATGAAGTGATCTCCATCCCATTTATTATACCCCATTTCCTCCCCGCTGCTCAAGGCAAGCTGAAGCGATTTGACGGTAATGAAGTCTTTCTTTCCCATGGCTTTGGCGTTCTCCACCGTGGTCACAATGGCGCAGGCTGAACCGTCGCTTACACCGCAGCAATCGAAAAGACCCAAGGGGTGTGCAATAATGGGGGCTCCCATGACCTGGTCTTCTGTTACGATTTTTCTCAAATGGGCCTTGGGATTCAGAACGCCGTTGGCATGGCTTTTGACGGACACGTGGGCAATGGCCCGTTTTAAATCCTCATCCGTGATACGGTATTTCGCGGCATAGGCGCTGGCCAATTGGGCAAAGGCGCCAGGCGCCGTCACATTGGGCCACCAGAGCCAGCTCAGGGACCCCCAGTTGGACCCGGGATTTGGCAAACCGCCGTATCCGGAGTCTTTGAGTTTTTCCACCCCAAGGGCCAGGGCCACATCGCAGGCCCCCGAAGCAACGGCATAGACCGCTCCTCGAAACGCTTCCGTCCCGCTCGCGCAGAAATTTTCCACCCTTGTTACGGGGATAAAAGGGAGTCTCAACGTAGTGGAAAGAGGCAGGGCGCTCTTTCCCACATTCACTTCTTCGATGCAGGTGCCCAGCCAGGCTGCTTCAATTTCATTCTTTTCGATCCCGGCGTCCTGTAGACATTCGGAAAACGCCTCCACCATCAATTCTTCAGCGCCAACGTCCCACCGCTCGCCGAAACGGGTGCAGCCCATGCCGATGATTGCGACCTTGTCTTTGATTCCTGTAGCCATAATCCGTTCTCCTATTCCTGATTCATCAGAACTTAAAAAGCTTTTCGATAAGCTGGGATTTCATGAGATCCCCTTCAATGCGGATCTTCCCGGAGGTAAAGGCCGACATGGCGTTCAGCTTTCCGGTGATGAGATTCACAAAATCGTCATCCCCCATCTTAATCGTCGTGGTGGGAGCATTGTGGGTCCCTTGGGCCACGGTGCATTTTCCGTCCCTGATCGCGGCATTCCATTCCCCTCCCTCGGGGCCGGAAATGTTAAATTGAAAGACCACGTTCACCCCTGCGGATTTATCGGTCTGGAAGGCATCGGGCAATCCTTCGAATATTTTTTTCACCGTGAGCCCCGATTCTACACTTCCGCCCGCTTCTTTTTTCTTGGGGCTGAAGGCGTCCAGCATGGGGCCAAAGGCGGCGGTGGCGTTTGGAAATTCCCGGGCGTTCTCCAGATGGTTTATAGCTTCCCAGTTCTTGTGAATCTCTTCCAGGGTCGGCGCCGTTTTTTCATCCCCCACCACGGCGCCGGGACCCGTAACGATGGCCGCCCGATTGAAGTATCCCATTCCCGCATTCAAGACCAGGCCCGTATCCGTGCACTGCTCGGAGCAAAGATAGAGGACAAGAGGCGCCACGAATTCCGGTTTCAACTTCTTCAAGAGGTCCGGAGGCAAGATATCCTCCGTGAGTCTTGTTGCGGCCACGGGCGCCACCGTGTTGACCTTGATGTTGTGTTTGTCCCCTTCCAGTTTCAGGGTGTTCATGAATCCGATGAGGCCCACCTTGGCGGCCGAATAGTTGGTCTGACCAAAATTCCCGTAGAGCCCGGCGGCGGAGGTGGTGAATACGATGCGGCCAAAACGGTTTTCCCGCATCTGCATAAAGGCCGGCCGGGTGACATTGTAGGCCCCTTTGAGATGAACATCCATAACCGCATCCCAGTTTTCCGGTTCCATCTTGACCAGGGTCCGGTCCCTCAGTATCCCCGCGTTGTTGACCACGATATCCAGCCTTCCAAAGGCCTCCAAAGCCGCATCCACAATGGCCTGCCCTCCCTCGGGAGTTGCCACCGAGTCGTAATTGGCCACAGCCTCGCCGCCAACCTTTCTGATCTCCTCCACTACCTCATCGGCGGGCGTGCTGGAACCTTTCCCGGCCCCGTCCCTTGCACCTCCCAGATCGTTCACCACCACCTTGGCGCCACGCCTGGCCAGTTCAAGGGCGTAAATGCGGCCCAGACCGGCACCGGCGCCGGTTACTACCGCAACCCTTCCATCGAAACGGATGCCATCCTTCTCTTCTACCTCCGGAGTGGTCCCCGGAATGGGAATAGCCTTCCAGAAATATCCGCTGAATCCCCTCTCCTTGTCCACAAACCTTCTCCGGAACACCAGAGACACCTGCTGCCCCACCCGCACTTCGCCCAGTTCACAGTCCGTGAAATCAGCCATGAAACGACCCCCCTTTTCAAACTGGATCATCCCATAGACGGCCGGGGGATCGACGGAAACCGCCAGAAGATCTCCGGTAAAACTCTTGATGAACGCCGGTTCGTCAGCAAACGGATAGTCTTCCTGGGTGTAAAACCGGTTGCAGTCCGGATTGACACAGATATCCATTTTGGGAAATTGGGGGGTTCCGCATTCCGTGCATCTGCCGCCGATCAGACCGGTCAACATCTTCCGTTTTCTCCAGAGGACCGTCATGGCCGCCTGGGTGGGCGCCTCGGCCCGAATGCCCATCTCCGTTTCGATCAGATCTCTGAATTTTAAAAACTTCGGATAGTTGTCTACTATTTTTTTGTTTTCAAGGCTCCCGCGAATCCCCACACGGTCGGACAGATTTTTCACATGGTCCGTTACCTGGAAATAAAGGGCATCACATCCCTGCCCAAAACCCGCAAGGAGGATCCGGTCTCCCGGTTTGGCCTTTTCAAGGGCCGAAACGAGCATGACAAACGGATGGGCCGCCCCGGTTTCCCCACAGACCTCGTGCAGGTTGTCCACCACCTTTTCCGCGGGCGCCTTCAGTTTTTGGGCGATCTTCCAGTGTTCAGCCTTGAAAAAACAGGGGAATACCAGCGTGTCCACATCCTCCATGGTGATGGAAAGCTTCTTGAAAAGGCCTTCCACCGCCTCGGGGATAATTTTGGAATATCCCATATCCCGAACCCAGCGCTCTTCCCACATGTAGTCGTATTTGTTCTGAGAACCGCGATAGTGATCCACAAAATCGTGGGCAACGGAATAGCTTCCCTTGAACTCGGCGATCACATTCTGATCTCCCACAAGGAGTGATGCGGCCCCATCTCCGAACCACATCTCATAAAAATAGGCGGCCCTCGCTTCCCGCTTGTCGGAAGCCGTTACCAGGATCTTCCGTCGTTCGCCGCCTTTCACCGCCTCTAAAGCGCTGATGAGGGCGCTTGTTCCACATTTGAGAGAGGTGGTAAAATCCGCGGTCGCCAGGTTGTCCGGCAGATTCAGGGCCGTCTTTACGACGCCCGCGCAGGAACGATCCGCGAAGGGAAGGGTTGTGGAACAAAGGTAGTGGGCGTCCACATTCGACTTGTCCATTCCCCTGAGACAATCACGGGAAGCTTCCACCGCCATGGTCAGGGTGTCCTCATCCCAGTTGCAAAAGGAACGCTCGCCCTGGGCGACCATGACGATGGCCGGGGCGAACCAGCCCATATTTTGAAAAATGCTCATGCGGTTGAGCCTGAGTCTTGGGATATAACCGCCATACGATGTGATTCCAATCATGGATCTTCCTCCTGTTTCAGAACTTGAACAGTTTTTCAATAAGCTGGGATTTCATGAGATCGCCTGCGATTTTTAGCTTTCCGCCCGTATAGGCCGACATGGCGTTCAGTTCTCCGGAAATCATCTTCACGAAATCATCGTCGCCCATTCCGATGGTCGTGGTAGGTGCACTGTGGGAGCCCGGCGCCACCAGGCAGGTTCCATCTTTCACGGTTACCTGCCAGGATCCGCCTTTGGGCCCCGAAATATCGAACTGGAACACCACATCGACTCCTTTGGCCCTGTCGGCCTGGAAGGCGCCAGGCAAACCCTCAAAGATCGCCTTGACCGTAAGACCGGGCTCCGCCTGATCTGCATCCGCCTGCCCCGCATCTATTTGATCCGCATCCGGAACCTTCTTCGGATTGAATGCATCCAACATGGGACTGAATGCAGCCGTGGCATTGGGATATTCCATGGCCCCTTCAAGGGATTTGATCTTTTCAAAACCGGCTGCCACGCCTTCGGGGGTGGGGATCTCATCTTTATTCCCTACAACGGCTCCCGGACCCGTGGCAAAGGCGACACGGTTGAAATAGCCCATGCCCGCGTTGTAGATGGCGCCCGTTACCGGGCACTGCTCAGCACAGAGGTACAGGACAAGCGGAGCCACGAATTCGGGTTTCAACTTCGCCAGGATCTCCGGGGGAAGGATATCTTCCGTGAGTCTCGTGGCCGCAACCGGTGCAATGGTATTCACCTTGATATCGTGCTTTTCTCCCTCCAGCTTCAGGGTATTCATGAAACCGACAAGCCCCATTTTTGCAGCCGAATAGTTTGTCTGCCCGAAATTGCCGTAAAGTCCCGCGGCCGATGAGGTAAAGATGATGCGGCCATACCGGTTATCCCGCATTTTGATGAAAGCAGGCCGGGTGACATTGTATGCCCCTTTGAGATGCACATCCATCACCGCATCCCAGTTCTCCGGTTCCATTTTTATTAGGGTCTTGTCCCGCAGGATCCCTGCATTGTTGATCAGGATATCCAATTTGCCAAAAGTGTTCACGGCCGCATCCACAATGGCCTGCCCGCCTTCGGGAGTCGCCACGGAATCGTAGTTGGCAACAGCCTGTCCACCTTTGGACCGAATTTCTTCCACAACCTGGTCGGCGGGTCCTTTTCCGCCTCCGGAGCCATCCCTCGCGCCTCCGAGATCGTTCACCACCACTTTGGCGCCCCTTGCCGCCAGCTCCAGGGCGTACACACGCCCTAATCCGGCGCCGGCGCCGGTGACGATCGCCACGCGGCCGTCGAAGCGGATCCCCCCGCTCTTTTTCCGTCTCGCCATTTCCTCCCGGTCCAGCCACTCCACAATGCCCCTGTCGAGCACTGTTTCACCGCTATCTCCGTTGATGGTTCTGAAATAGGCCTTCCCCTCTTCCATTTTCCAAATCTGTGTGATGATGGGAGTGCCCGGATACAAAGTGCGCGAAAAGCGTACCCGGAACCTGGACATACGTTCGGGCTCACCCGGAAAGAGGTGCTTGATCACGGCCCTGCAGGCGTATCCGTGGGTACAGAGGCCGTGCATAATCGGTTTTTCAAAGCCGCTTGCCCTGGCAAATTCCGGGTCCGCGTGAAGCTGAAAGATATCCCCCGAAAGCCTGTAGAGAAGGGGCTGGTTTGGAGAAGGAACGGCGCGCTCTTCAAAATCGGGCGCCCTGTCGGGGAACTCCAAGGTTTCGCTGGGACCGGGCGCCCCGCCAAAACCCCCATCTTTTCGGCAAAACAGGGTAAAAAGGTTGCTGAAGAGTTTCTGTCCGTTGGAATGATAGGTGTCGGCTTCCGCCACAACAAGGGCGCCCTTGCCGGCACCCTTGTCAAACATATGGGTGATTTTCCCCTCGGTGATCAGGGTTCCTTCCTTGGGAATGGGATTATGGAAAACAATATCCTGTTCTCCATGCAGGATTCCGGAAAGATCGGCATTGGAGCTGATTCCCACTTCCGCTAAGAACTCGAACACGCCGGCAATGGAAAAACTGGGAATCACCTTGAGCTGCTGTTCAAAACAGTATTCCAGATCCTCAAAACCGGCCCCTACCCCGAGGGCGTAAAGGACCAGATCCCTCCAGTCATACTCTTTCTTTACCGGGCCGATCTTCCTGCCCACCACATCCAAGTTTAGAGCCATTCTGTTTCCTCCTTTTATTTAAGGGAAAAAGCGATGGGGTTTTAACCACGAATAAGACTAAGGACATGAATATTAACCGCCCGCTTGTCCCGTTGTCGGGGCTTCGCTCAAGACAAAGTACGCGAAGATACAGTTTTTTACCGAATCGGAACGGACGATTCGATAAACCAATCAGCCCTTTGGGCAAATCTAAAAATAATTACGTCAGCGAAAGGCTGCCCCGAAAACTACCGAAAAACAAATGTGCATGGTAAAGCGTTACATTTTCCCGATCGGTTTCACCCCGATCCGGAAAAATACCAAAACCCTTAGCGTCTTAGCGCCTTGGCGGTTTAATCCAATGGATGTGCACAAGGGGGTCTTCACCGCCCGCTTCGCTCAAGACGCAAAGTACGCGAAGATACGAGTTTTTTACCGAATCGGAACGGACGATTCGATAAACCAATCAGCCCTTTGGGCATTTTGGGGTATGGATAAATCATCTCCTGATGCCTAATGCTCAAATGATGGCGGTTATTTTCCTGATCGGTCGTCCCAATCAGGAAGCCAAAAACTTTCGCGTTCTTGCGGTTCAATTTAACTGAAAAACCCCTTACCTATGAGTCTTTCGACGTCGAACATCATCCGTCCGCGAGCCTCCCGGAAAAAGCGGGTATCAAAATGAATTTCAAGGTTTCTTTCACCCTGCGGATATATTCCTCCCTCTCCATTTCGAGCATGGGTTTAAAAAAATCTTCGCCGGATACAAAGTTGTGGATAGCATTCATGATACCAAGGACCTGCATCTTCACTGCTTTCGATACATTCGCTTTGTCGCTGCACAGGTCCATGGAACGGGCAATATCTGAAATGAATTCGGGGACCCGGAAATCAAAACCGGTGTTGGTGCGGGTTTTTCCAAAATAGCGCAGCAGAATGAGGTTGGAAATTTCGGGGTGTTCGAAAAGGTAGTCGGTCATCATGTCGATGGCAATATCCAGTCGAACGGCGAGCGGTTTTCCGTGGATCACCCTTTCCACATCCTGCAGTTTTCTCCGCAGGTCTTCGGTGATATCCAGAATCACCGCCGCGTACAGATCCCCCTTCTCTCCCCAGTGATAGTAGAGCGTTGAGATATCGATTCCCACTTCCTGAGCGATCATCCTGGTCGTCGTACCGTGAAAACCGTACTCGCCGAATACGCATCGCGCCACGGAAAGGATCTTTCCCTTCATGGAATCGGGATTCTTGCGGGCCTTTTCGAGCGGGGTGACCATCAGCGCTCTCCAGTTCTTGTTTCCATCATTTGATGGACATATTAGGATTCCCGAAAAAGCCCGTCAAGAAAAATCGTATGGTAGTGTTTCAGATTGAATCAGGAGTCTTGAAATAAACGAGAAGGGGCAAGTCTACAGACATGGTAGGAGGGGTTTTTACCATGAAGGCCATGAAGCAACATAAAAGCAGGTGGTGTGAATATTAAAATAAAAGAACCCCGTTCCTTACGAGCAGGGCCTCTGGCCAAAAAAAGCCAGTCAGATCGAGACAGAAACTTATGCACAACTATTTAACGCCCGCTACGCTCAATTGGAAAACAACCTAATCCCCTTTTTCAGTTCCAGCAGCAGGCACATCGAGCCCTGTCTGAAACCGTATCGAATCCCCGCAACGGATTTTTCCCCCTTCGATCACGCGGGCAAAGATCCCTTCCCGCGGCATAATGCAATCTCCGGCAAGATAATATATGGCACATTTATTGTGGCATTCCTTCCCTTTCTGGGTAATCTCCACTCGGGCGGAATCCCCCAGATTCAGTAAGGCGCCCACCGGGATGATCTCCCAGTCAATGCCTCTGGTGGCGATATTTTCAGCAAAATTTCCAAAAGTGACATCCAAACCCCGGTCACGGGCTTTTTGGATGCTTTCGGCGGATAAAAAACTCACCTGACGATGCCAGTTTCCCGCATGGGCGTCCCCCTCGATTCCATGATCTCTCACAAGATAGGCTTCTTCTACAGGCACTTTGGGTGTTCCCTTTTTCTTGCTGCTGGCAATAGAAACAATTTCCATTTCTCAAACCTTCCCCTTCAATTTTTGTCCCGCCTGTTCTTGATAATCTTTGCGCTTTGAACAAACGGTTTGAATTTTTCTTGCTCCCGTTCCTCCTTCTTGGGGGGAACCATTTTTTTCCTGCTGGATGATCGACGACAACGTAACCGAATCGAGTTTGTCATACATGGCCTTTGTAGCCTCTTCCCAGATGTCGCGCATCAGACAGAGGTCCATTCTGTCACAGCATTCAGGATTTCCGATACAGTCGATCAGATCTATGCCTCCCTCGAGAATTCTCACGATATCTCCAATGGTGATTTCGTCGGGAGGGCTGGTGAGGGTATGACCGCCCTTTGGCCCACGAAAGCTCTCTATGATGCCCGCTCTTTTTAAGGGAATAATGAGCTGTTCCAAATACTTTACAGAAATATTCTCTCGTTTCGCAATGTCACTGATCTGAACAGGACCTTCATCGAAATGCTTCGCCAGATCCAGCATCATTCTGGTCCCATACCGACTCCTCGTGGATAATTTCATGTCGGCATCTCCAGTTCAACCCATCTTTTCCTTTCGAGGCAATCTTCCTTTCTCATTTTTCAAACCCCTGTGCGTCTCAACGTTTAATCTCTACTGTTTAACTATACTTTAGCGCTCACAAAAACGGTTGTCAAGAAAGAAGACCTTATCCTAAAGACTCTCTTTGCGGCTTTTATGAATCTGCACCGTGGATAAAATAACTATAATGAGAATTGTCGCGAGGGGTTTACATTTGACGCCATAAAAAGGTAAAATGAGTTTGTGTCCATATAAAAACTCCCTGTCTGCAAATTTCACACGCGCAGGGGAGTTTCAATCAGAAAGGGGAAACCTATGGATCAACCTATCAAACAATATTGGGATATCCGCCTAAGCCTTGCAAAAGAAGCCTTGGAGAAAAACAACTTCGAGGTGTTCATCGTGCAAGATCCACTGGAGGCAAGCAATCTCGCTCTTGAAAGAATCCTCCCCCGTACAGGGGCGAAAACCATCTCATGGGGTGGATCGATGACCTTTGTCGCCACGGGCCTTTATGATGCGCTCAAGAACAGAAGCGACCTTGACATCATTGATACTTTCACAAAAGATATCTCTCCCGACGACGCCCTTGAACGGAGAAGGAAAGCGCTCCTTTCCGATCTTTTCATCACGGGAACGAACGCGTTGACTGAAACAGGAGAACTCATCAATCTTGATATGTATGGGAATCGTGTGGCAGCCATCACTTTCGGGCCAAAAAATGTTCTCATCCTGGCTGGAAGAAACAAGATCGTGCCGGATCTTGAAAGGGCAATGCTGCGAATCAAGGAATATGCGGCTCCCGCAAATGCCATGCGGCTGAACAAAAAAACCCCGTGCGTAAAAACCGGTTTTTGTGAAGAATGCAGCAGTCCCACACGTATCTGCAATACCTGGACTATTACACAGAAATCTTTTCCCAAAAACAGGATCATCGTGATCCTGATCAACAAAGAGATGGGGTTGTAGCAAAGAAACGCGATTACAGTTATAGGAATGTCGTGATTTTGAACAATGAAAAAGGAGAAAATGGTGAACCAGGAACAAAAAGATAAGGCCGTTGAAGACTTCATGAATGAAATCGTAGATGATCTTGGATATACGCCAAAAAAAAGAAAACCTGCCTTTCAGAAACGACTGCCCGAAATCCGGGGGAGGAACAAATCCCTCATTTTCGCAGTCGCGGGCATTCTCTTCGCGATACTGATCATCGTCTATTTTTCAACGATAGACAACAAGCTCTCCAAAGAAGATCTTGCTCCCATCCAAGGGGTGATCGGAGAACTCAAAGAAAGGATCATCGCGCTGGAAGGTGTGGAGAGGCGTCTTTCTCTTCTTGAAAAACAGACGGAAAAATCGATTCAAACCGCTGCCGCAAGCACCCGAACAATCGAAAGCAAAAAAAGAAGCAATGCCGACGGGAAGATCTATCATACGGTACGCAAGGGAGATACGCTGTCCGGCATTGGAAAAAAATACGGTATTACCGCTCAAGAGCTATGCAAACTTAATGGAATGACTCTAAAACAAACGCTCCACTTAGGGCAGAAGCTTCTTGTCAAGAATTAGGAAACCAGGCCCCGGATATTGACAACGCGGGGCGATTTCACAATAATGGCCGCGCTGAAGGAGAAGCGGAATCATGCACACAGTAGATCACAAAGAAAATCCCATTTATGAAAGGAGCAACAGATGACTTACCAACTTACAGAAGAGCAGCAGATGCTCAAAGATACCGTTTCCCGCATCGCAAAGGAACAGATTGCACCGGGAGCGGCGCTGCGCGATGAAGAGGCCAAATTTCCATGGGACATGGTAGATGTCCTTCGGGAAAACGGTCTTTTCGGCGCTGACTTCCCGGAAAAATACGGTGGTTCTCAAATGGGGCTGTTTTCGCTCTGTTTGATCATCGAGGAGATCGCAAAAGTCTGTGCCTCCACTTCGGTTGTTCTTCTTGTCCACGAACTCGGAACCATGCCTATCATGTTGGCTGGAAACGATGAGCAGAAAGACAGATATTTTCCGAAGCTTGCATCGGGAGAAAACCTTATTGCCTTCGGCCTGACGGAACCCAATGCAGGCTCCGATGTTTCCGGCCTGAGAACAAAAGCCGTCAAGGATGGCGATGAATACGTGCTGACCGGAACCAAGATGTTCATTTCCCATGCGGATGTCGCGGACGTCATCTGCATTGCCGCAAGAACGGATACCTCCCTGCCGGCAAACAAGGGGACGGGAATTTTTATTGTAGATAAAGGCACTCCCGGTCTCAGTATAGGAAAACACGAGAACAAAATGGGGATTCGTGGATCTTCCACAGTGGAAATCATTTTGGAGGATGTACGCGTTCCCGCCTCCAACATCTTGATGGGAGAGGACAAGGGATTTTCCATCCTCATGAAAACACTGGACATCACAAGGATTCCGGTTGCCGTTCAGGCCGTTGGAATTGCCCAGGGCGCCCTCGATTATGCAGTCCAATACACCAAGGAAAGAACCCAGTTCGGAAAACCCCTCTTTTCGTTTCAGGGGCTCCAGTGGATGATGGCCGATATGGCCACCCAGGTGGAAGCAGCCAGGCAGTTGACCTACAAAGCAGCAGCCGCATTCGAACGCCTGCCCAAGAATCTGGACAGGGTACCCAAAGAGATGATCAGGAGTTCCGCAATGGCCAAACTCTTTGCCGCTGAAACAGCCATGAAGGTAACCACGGATGCGGTCCAGCTACTGGGTGGATATGGTTATGTAAAGGAATATCCTGTGGAAAGAATGATGCGTGACGCCAAGATCACGCAGATTTATGAAGGAACAAGCCAGGTACAGAAGGTAATCATCGCCAGTACGCTCTAATATTTCGCATAAAAAGCCCCATCCCCTTTCCGGGGTGGGGCTTTTTTTATGCGAATTTTGTCACTTCAAATAATGCTCAGGGCAATTTCTTTATCCAGGAACCATCCGTAAACCATTTTGCCCTCAAGTGTTCAAGCTCTCCGCTTCCCTCAAGTGTGCCAAGGAAATTCTGCATCCAGTTTATCAGAAGAGGATCATTTCCCGTAAGAGCAACTCCGATCGGCTCATAAGTCAATGGCTTCAAAAGGGTTGCCAGTCCTTCTTCAGGATAACGGAGCACGGAAACCACGCAGAAAGGATAATCGGCAACCATGGCATCCACCTTGCCGTCAATAACCATGGCGACGGCGGCATCATAGTCCGGCGCCAATACAAGCTGCGCTTTGGGAAGCAGTTTTTCCACAAAAATCTGGCTCGTAGAACCTTTGAGAGCGGTCAGCTTTATCTGCTGGGTATTGATATCTTCCGTGTTGGTCGCAGCTGCGATCGTGCTTTTTTTGGTTAGGATCGATTTTCCCGAAATGAAATAGGGACCCACAAAAGCCACTTTCATATTTCTCTCGGGAGTAATGGTCATATCAGACATCACGATGTCCACATCGCCCCTTTCGAGGGCCGACAACAGTTCAGAAAAAGGCATGGTGGACAACTTCAGTTTGACGCCCATGGCCGATGCCATGACGGATGCGAGGTCCGGTTCCACTCCGATCACTTTGCCGCTTTTTGGTGGTCATATTCAGGGGCGGCATACTTCCCGCCGTCCCAACGACCAGTTCTCCCTTCTTGACAATCTTGTCGATCCCTACCGAGACAGGGGCTTTTACGGGAGGTTCTCCGGTGGTGACACAGGCGCCCAAAACAGACAGCACGAATAACAACGTTACGAAAGTTACAAATCTCTTCATCCTTTTCTCCCTGTTATTTCTTGTTGAAATTGGGCGATAGCCCAATTAGTTCCCCAAAACCGACATATCGGTTAATTCTGTTTCTTGAGAAGCTTTTCCTTGGCCTTCTTATATTGATCCTCTGTAATCGCGCCTTGCTGGTATGCCTTATCCAGGTCAATCAACTCCTGTCCCAAAGTAGTACTTCGTGTTGTCGTTTTCACCTCGGTCGTTCCTCCGCCGCATCCGGCAAGACCGCCTGCAAGAAAAAGGACCGAAACCATCACACATATTCTTATAAATCTCATTTCATTTCCTCCTTTACTGATACTAAAGATACAACCCGAAAAATTCCGCCCCCCAAACATCAATACAATGTATGGAGTATCGTTTATTGCGCATAAATAAGCAACAATATTTATCGAGAATCAGCCGTTGTGTATGTTATTCAAAAACCCCGGCAGAATGGAGTCACAAGGTCTTTTTCGTCGTCAGGGAATTTGAATAGGGCTCCTCACTGGCATGATGGCCTTTCACCTAAAGCCGCCCGTAAGACACAGATTTTTGCTTGACAAAACCAAGATCCCAATCCTATACTCAGGGCAACATATCCTGAAATTTAGATTGCTTATTCGCCCCGATAAAATGGCTTTCTCTATGGGCTTCGGGGTGCCCGATTGCCATAGAATAACGAGTATCGAATACCGTCACGGGGTGGTGGCATTCATTTCCGCAGCCAAATATTCCCCTAACAATAGAATAAAAATCCCTGTTTTCTCGGAAACCTGAACAGCCCGCGCCCTACTCATAGCCGCATCCCAGGAGAAATAGTTTGCCTGGAGGAGAGGACTTTCGCATGGATATCCTGATTCAGATTATCATCACGGGCTTGGCAACTGGCGGCGTTTATGGCTTGATCGCCCTTGGTTTCGTTCTCATCTATAAAGCCACCAGCATCCTGAACCTGGCCACGGGCGCCTTCATGACCCTGGGCGCCTTCGTATGCCTCTCCATCATCACGCAAACCGGGGCCCCCTTCTGGGCCGCCTTCACAGGCACGCTCGTTTTTGCTTTTCTGCTGGGCCTGATTATTGAACGGCTCATACTGCGACAACTCATCGGTGAACCGATCATCTCGGTAATCATGGTGACCATCGGCCTGGCCTTCATGCTCCAGGGCATTACCCACATCATTTGGTCCCCTGAGTATCGATCTTTTCCCGAAATATTCCCCCCCGAACCCCTCGATCTGAATTTTGCCATCGTTCCCTCCGGACTCCTGTGGGGATTTGTCTTTGCCGTTATTGGAACCCTTGTTTTCATTCTCATTTTCAAATTCACACGAACCGGTGTTGCCATGCGCGCAACGGCCAACGACCAGCAAGCGGCGCTTTCCATGGGAATCAGTGTACGCTGGATTTTTGCCCTTTCCTGGAGTTTCGGCGCCATTGCCGCCGTCATCGGAGGCATCGTAATCGGAAATATCAGCGGCATCAGCATCTATATGGGAGATATCGGCCTCAAAGTCCTCGCCGTAATCATACTGGGAGGACTGGACAGCATCGGGGGAGCCATCATCGGAGGTTTCATCATCGGGATTCTGGAGAACCTTACAGGCCTCTACATCGACCCGCTGGTGGGAGGCGGCGCAAAGGCCGTGGCGCCGTTTTTCATTCTGGTCATTATCCTGATGATTCGTCCTTACGGTCTTTTCGGCAAGAAGATTATTGAGAGGGTTTAAGGTTCAGCTGAAACCTGAAACCCGGGAACGATAATATGAGATGTGGTGATTTCAGGGAAACGTACCTCAAGGATGAAGAAATCTTTCAATCCTTGTTCGTCAAATGGTGGCTGGGCCTTTTCTTTGTTTTTCTTCTGGTCTTTCCCTTTGTGGCCAATGCCTACCTGCTGTATGTGGCCAACATGATCGGTTTCGCCGTAATCGCTGCTGTAGGCCTCAATATTCTTACGGGGTTTACCGGACAGATCTCCTTGGGACACGCCGCCTTTGCGGGCGTCGGCGGTTATACCTACGCCATTCTGGTCACGAAACTGGGGTTCTCTTTCTGGGTGGCCATACCCTGCGCCGGAGCCATGGCCGCGCTCGCAGGACTCATCATCGGCATTCCCTCCCTTCGCGTCAAAGGGCTCTATCTCTGCATCGCCACCCTGGCCGCCCAGTTCATCTTTGAATTTATTTTTATCCATTGGGAAAGCCTGACCCAGGGGGTTCGCGGCATCAACGTGCCGCCCCCACGCATCGGAAGCCTCCTCATAAATACGGAAAAACGGTACTACTTCCTCACGCTCTTCGCGGTATTACTGGCCGTGGGATACGCCCGCAACCTGGTTCGCAGCCGCGTGGGCCGCGCCTTTGTGGCCATCCGGGACCGCGATCTTGCCGCTGAAATCATCGGCATCAATCTGTTCCGCTATAAACTGACCGCCTTTGCCATATCGTCCTTTTATGCGGGGATTGCGGGGGCCTTGTGGGTAGGCTTCATCCGCATCGTCACCCCGGAACACTTCCCCTTTCATCTGTCGGTGCAATATCTTGCCATGGTCATCGTGGGAGGCCTTGGGAGCGTGCTGGGATCGATCTTCGGCGCCGTTTTCATGACCCTTGTGCCGGAATTGCTGAATGTTCTCACCAGCAGTCTGACCAGCGTATTTGCGAGTGCACCTCAGTTTTTCATTCCCTTCAAGGAAGTAGTGTTCGGTGGCTTGATTGTCCTGTTTCTCATTTTCGAACCCCGCGGTCTGGCGGAAATCTGGAGACGTATCAAGGCCTTCTTTTTGCTTTGGCCATTTTCCTATTGAAATCTCAGATTAAAAAGGGGGTGATGCCGGCTAACTCACATCTATGTCATTGAAATCTGCGGTCGAAAACAAGCGTCCGCGCCATGGGACCCATCAGAAACTCAAGGAGGAAACGACCATGAAAAAAAGTGTTTTTGCGTCACTGGGACTGGCAGTTTTAGGGATTCTAACCCTGATGTCCTTCGCAACCACCACCCTTGCTGCCGACGAAATCAAGATCGGCGCCGTACAACCCATTACGGGCCGTTTTGCTTTTGCGGGCGTGCATATCAATGCGGGCCTGGAAGATGCGCTGATGATGGCCAACGAAGAGGGAGGCATCAACGGAAAGCAGATCACATATATCATGGAAGACGGGACCTACAAAGTAGATGTGGCGGTGGCCGCTTTCAAGCGAATCATGGCCAGGGACAATCCGATCGCCATGTACGGAGAAAGCACGGCACTGGGAAAGGCCATGGCCCCCGAGATCAAGGATCGATACAAAATCCTTTACAGTTCCACCTCCTTTTCCGGCGAACTGGCCGATACCGCCAAGAACCCCTTTATTTTTGTTCCGGGACCGACCTACGGCGATATGTTCGGGATCCTGCTTCAATATATTGCAAAAGAAAAGCCGGGCGCCAACGTGGCCTTTTTCTACAGTGATACGGAATTCGGAAAGGATCCGGTCCCCTATGGAAGAGAGGTCTGCAAGAAACTAGGCCTCAACCTGGTCGCGGAAGAAGTGGCCAAGGTGGGCGGCGTGGATATCACCTCCCAGGTCCTTGATCTAAAAAGAAAAAAAGCGGAATATGTGATATTTCAGGGCTTTGTGCTCTCCCCTATCCCCGCCGTTCTGAAGCAGGCCCGCGACTACGGGCTCAAGGCCAAATTCATGGGGACCTTCTGGGGCACCCACAAAATGCTGCTGGATAAACTGGGTCCGTTGGCCGAAGGATACCTGGGCGTGATGCCTTATGCTTTTTACTGGCAGACCGAGATTCCCATGATCCAGAAGATCAGGGCCTGGACGGAAAAACACCACCCTGATGTGAAATACAGACCCACCTCCTACATGCAGGGATTTTTCACCGGCCTGGTCTTTGTAGAGTGTCTGAAACGGGCAGACAAGGCGGGAGAACTGAACGGCCCCGGTCTGGCCAAGGCCCTGCAGACCCTCAAAAACGTGGAAACCGGGGGGCTGATGTGTCCCTATACGGTCATAAACAATAAAATCCCCTACGGAAGGGTCTATAAGGCCAATGTAGAGAAAAAGATCTTTGAGCCTATTTCCGACTGGATCAAGACGGAGTAGGAACGGTCAATAGACAGAAGGGTAGAAGTTCAGAAGCTTAGAGGTTAAGGAATTCTTGTACCAAAAGCTCTTGAACCTACGCAAAATTGCGGATTGCCACCTCGTTCCCACGCTCCTGCGTGGGAACGAGAGCCCCCGGCAGAATGGAGTCACGAGGTCTTTTTTGCTGCCGCATCTTGGATAAACCTTCGCCGAATTTTATCAAGGTTTACATTCATGACCGACATCCTCACCATGCCCATGCTTCTCAAACGGAACGCCGATCGCCTGGGCCATACCAAGGCGGCCATCCGAGAAAAGGAATTCGGCATCTGGCAGCCGGTTACCTGGCAGGGATATTTTGAGAACGTGCGTGATTTCGCCCTGGGACTTCATCAACTGGGCTTCAAAAAAGACGACAAACTATCCTATGCGGGCGATAACCGTCCTGAAGGCCTGTATTCGGAACTGGCCGTCCAGTCCCTCGGCGGCGCTATCGTGGGGATCTATCCGGACAGCCATCTGGACCAGGTGGAATACATTATCAACCATTCGGACTCCATGTTCGTGGTGGCCGGCGATCAGGAGCAGGCCGATAAGATTCTTGAGATTCAGGATAAATGCCCAAAAATCATCAAAATCATCGTGGATGATCCCAAAGGGATGCGGCGCTACAACGAACCCATCCTGGCCTACTTCCGAGACATCCAGGAACTGGGTCGTGAACTCCACAGGAAGGAACCCGGTTTGTTCGATGAAATGATCCGGAAGATTCAGCCCGATGATGTGGGGATGATCAATTACACCTCCGGCACCACCGGACTGCCCAAGGGGAGTATGATCACCCACAAGAATATGTACAGTGTGGCAAAGGCCCAGGATGAGGTGGATCACGCTGAGGAGAACTTTGAATATGTATCCTTTCTGCCTCTCCCCTGGATCGGAGAGCAGGAATTCGGCGTTTACTGGGCCCTGTACAAGGCAATCACAGTCAATTTCCCTGAGAAAGTGGAGACGGTCCAGGAAAACATTCGGGAAATCGGCCCCCACATCATGCTGGCCCCCCCTCGCATCTGGGAGCGAATGTGCTCGGATATACAGGTGAAAATTCAGGACGCCGTCTGGATCAAGAGGCTGGCCTATCGATTGTTTCTGCCCGTGGGATACAAAGTGGCTGATCACACGCTCAACAAAAGGCCCCTTCCCCTCGGGTTGAAAATTTTAAATACGCTGGGCTATCTCTTTCTATTCCGGTCCCTCAAAAACTACCTGGGGCTTGCCCGCCTCCGCCACGTCTATACGGGAGGAGCGCCCCTTGGGCAGGAAATATTCAACATGTTCATGGCACTGAACGTTAACATCAAACAGGCCTATGGCATGACGGAACAGACTGCGGCTTCCATCATTCATCGAACGGATGATATTCGCCTGGACACGGTGGGAAAACCGATTCCCGGGATCGAGTTCAAGGTCTCAGACACAGGGGAACTGCTCTCCCGGGGCGATACCATCTTCAAGGGATATTACAAGAATCCAGAGGCCACGGCCGAGGCCCTGCGGGATGGCTGGTTTCATTCCGGCGACGCAGCCATCATTGAAAAGGACGGACATGTGATCATCATCGACCGCATGTCGGACGTGATGAAACTGGTGGACGGAAGCAAGTTTTCGCCGCAACTCATTGAAAACAAATTGCGGTTCAGCCCCTACATTGTGGATGCGGTGGTCATCGGCCAGGACAGACCGTTCATCACAGCCATGATCGCCATCGACATGGCCAACGTGGGTAAATGGGCCGAAAACAACCAGATGGCGTACACCACCTTCACAGACCTTTCCCAGAAAGAGCAGACGTACGACCTCATCTCCCAAGAGGTGGCGAAGGCCAATGAATCCCTGCCCAAAGTAGCCAAAGTCACCCGATTCGTACTCCTTTATAAGGAACTGGATGCCGACGATGATGAGTTGACCAGGACCCGAAAGGTCAGAAGAAAATTTGTTGCGGAAAGGTACAAGGATCTGATCGAAGGCCTTTACGGAGATCGGGAGGAGATACCGGTGGAAGCAGATATCCGTTACAAGGATGGAAAAGGCTTTAAAATGAAGACCACAGTCAGGATAAAACAGGTGGAACCCTCTTCGGATGGAAACAACACCCCATCCCCGGAATGAAGAAATGGAAGAGAAAAACGATTATCAGTTGTATCTGAAAGATATCCATCTCAGTTTCGGCGGCATTAAAGCCCTGCACGGGGTAACGACAGGGGTGAGGAAAGGGGAGATCTTTTCCATTATCGGTCCCAACGGGGCCGGAAAAACCTGTCTTCTGAACTGTATCAATCGATTCTATCAGCCGGAAAGAGGAAACATTTTCTTTGAGGGCCGGGACATCACCCAAGTCAAACCCCACCGCATCGCAAAGCTGGGCATTGCCAGAACCTTTCAGAATGTGGAACTGTTCGGACATATGACCGTGCTGGACAACATCAAATTAGGCGCTCACGTCCACCTGAAATCAGGCAGCCTGTCGGGCGGAATCTACTACGGGAAGGCCAGAAACGAAGAGATGAAGCTTCGGAAAGAGATCGAAGAGAAAATCGTCGATCTGTTGGAAATCGAACCGATCCGCAAGCATGTGGTACACTCCCTTCCCTACGGGCTTCAAAAGCGCGTGGAGATGGCGAGGGCGTTGGCCATGCGTCCCAGGGTGCTCCTGCTGGACGAACCAGCCACCGGAATGAACCTGGAAGAGACGGAAGATATCGCTCGATTTATCCTGGACATAAATGAGGAATGGGGAGTCACCATCATCCTTATCGAACACGATATGGGCGTGGTGATGGACATCAGCAACCGGATCTGTGTGCTCGACTTCGGGCAGAAAATCGCCGAGGGCAAACCTATGGAAATTCGGCACAACGAAAAGGTTATCAGGGCCTATCTCGGAGAAGAGGACATCACCTACTCCAGGTTAGGGGCATAGACGATGGAACCACTGCTTGTCGTCAATAATATTGAAGTGATTTACCATAATGTCATCCTGGTGCTTAAGGGCATGTCTCTTCAGGTGGAGGAAGGCCGGATTGTTGCGGTCCTGGGTAATAATGGGGCCGGGAAGACCACCACCCTGAAGGCCATTTCCGGCCTGCTCAAATCGGAAGACGGGGCGGTCACCGACGGGCAGATCCGTTTCAGGGGAGAGCGCATCGATCGGAGATATCCGGAAGAGATCGTACGCAGAGGTATTTTTCAGGTCATGGAAGGAAGACGGGTATTTGAGGACCTGTCCATCGACGAAAACCTCATCGCCGGCGGTCACACAAATCGGAGTCGACGCAGAATGAAAGAAGATATCCGGAAAGTGTACACCCTTTTTCCCCGACTGCAGGCCCGGAAAAACGTCCTTGCAGGGTATATCAGCGGTGGGGAGCAGCAGATGCTGGTCATTGGACGGGGCCTCATGTCTACACCCACGCTGATGCTTCTGGACGAACCATCCATGGGGCTTTCCCCCCTGCTGGTTTCAGAAATCTTCAAAATCATTCATCGAATCAACCAGGAAGAAAAAGTGAGTATCCTCCTGGTGGAACAGAACGCCCGCCTGGCCCTTTCTATAGCCTCCCATGGATACGTGATGGAAAATGGCCGTATCGTCCTGGATGACACCGTGGAAAAGCTCAAGGAGAATGCCGACGTAAGGGAATTCTATCTGGGCCTCACCGAAGTTGGGAAAACGAAGAGCTATCGTGATGTGAAGCACTACAAGAGAAGGAAGCGCTGGCTAACATAAATGGTTCAGTTTTTTAATTATCCCAGGGTAAACCTTCGGCTGTGTCCGAGGTCTACCTTGGATTAATTAGTTCAACGTGGAAACAAAGCCACAGGGTTTTCCATCGGGCAGGGGTAGATCGCCTTTCACAACATACTAGAATTCTCAAAAGAGGTATTCCGTTCTTGGATTACGGACGTTTTTCTGTTGGGCATGAAATTGTCCAGGCCTTTGTCCCTTTCGTGGATATTTCTCTTGCCTTCTTTCTATAAGCACGATGACCTGAAGAGCTGAAAGAACAGCAGGAATGCTTAGATCCGCTCCGATGTCTGCAGGCACATCTATCGAAGGCTATTTGATTAAACATCAATTCTATCACGAAGTGATCAGTTACCACTGCGACTTGTTTGTTCTCCTTGTTTTTTGAAGGCTTTCCTCTTTTGGCTTTCTTATAGGAGATGAGAGGGTGGTTGCTGATGCCGCACTGAAAAAACTCCGAAGACTTACGTTCCTGCGATTCAAGATAGCTTCACATGCTGCACGCATCGATTCCTCTGTTTTGAGTTTTTACTTATTGAGCTTGGATCGCAACTCAGTGAAGTCCGATTTTGTTTTTTCCACACGGTTTTCCAACGTCCTGCTCTAATTTTAAACAGGCCGTGGACATAGAGGATGATCATGTGAAAAGGATAGTTTTTATTGTCAAGGGTAATCGTAAAAGGGATCTCAAAACCCCGGTTGAGCTCCCCTTCATAGGGAAGATGGGTTTCCTGGTTATGGTTGTCTAACGCATCGTAAATGGCTGTCTTATACGATTTATACATGGGAACCGGTGCGACAAAATATCCCTCGTTGTCGTGGACATGCCATATTCGTTGCGGTTACAATCTTTGAATCTGCCACGCAGGGGAAATCCATGTAGCCAAGCAACAGACCAATCAGGTTATACCATTGCTTTTCAAAAAAGGTTGCCTCGTCTGCCGCGTTGCAGCTGTAGGCCCTTTGAAATAGAGGAAACGCACTGTCGGAACTTACCGCCAAAGGCCAGACAAGCTGTTTTAGATCGTCTCTGTGCTTCTTGCTGTTCGCAAAGGTAATTTTGATACTGTTGCGGTTCTGTTCTTGTTGCATTTTCCACAAACAGGTCCCAAAATCGTATCGCCATGGCATAATTACAGTTCTTGAAGGCCCCTAATAAGAAAAGGGCTACACTTCACATAAATGAGCCACCAAAGCCGAGAAGCACATTGATCCAGCGCGAGATGCCTTCTTTATATTGCTACTCAAATCGGGAAATTCCAGGCAGACGATGCAAAAAGAGAGATTACGATTTTCGTCCACGACAAATGATTACTGGCGTGTAAGAGAATCTTCGCGGATCAAAAAATGATTGTCTGAACTCTGCAAAAAATCCTTCAAACCCGTCTTCGTATTCTTCGAAACTATAGCCTGAATTCTTTGCTGCAATTTCTACTTTCTTAATCCAATTAAACGAGTCGCTTTCATTTAACACACCAAAAATACAGTGGTGAGCGTCAACTCTTACCTCAATCTGCTCATATTTCAGATCATAAAGATAAGAATATAATTTCCTGCCCACATAGGGATCAAAATTCGCGTGTGATTCTAGACAGGCCATAATTCCGTATAATGCTTTTTCAACTCGTGACGATAATCCATGATGGCTAAGACAATTATAGTCCAAATCGACAAGGCACATAATTCCACCCGGTTTCAAAACAGCTGAAACATTTTTTACAATATCAAAACTACTTGAAAGATAATGTTCAAGCACAAAACGAATCCAGACACAATCAAAACTTCCCAAGTTATTTAATGGCTTACGGATATCTCCGGTAATAAATTTTATTTCCCCTTCTCGTGAGTAATGAGCTTGAGCGTAATCGATTCTCTTTTGAGAGATATCGACTCCAATCGCCGAGCCACCTGGTTGAACAAGTTTGTTTAAACAAAATGTGGTTTTCCCTGGACCACAACCCAAATCAGCTATACGCATACCTGGCCTTATTCCAGCCCATAGTGCAAGCTCCTCAATTATTTTGGGGTCCGTTTTGATGTCTAACCGAATCGATTCTTGTTCGCCTTCCATTATATGGTCACAATTATCCATTCGATATGCTTCCCTTATCTCCTTCGATTAAAAGCGGTGGATTTTTTTAAATAATTGCAGTCAAATATTGTTCCATATCGATTTTCTCATAAAACGAAATGTCCGGCAGATTAAGCTTTTTTGTTGCAAAATCAAATACTTTTGAGTAATCAAAGAATAAATCAGCTTTTTCATAGTAGGTTGCGAATATTCTTTTTGGCCTAAATTCCTTATAGTGGCATGAAGTTGTTGTCAAAGGAATACTATTTTCCGATATGAAATTTTCTATCTCCTGATCGTTATATTTAATTAAAGGCTTATATATGGTAGGACCTCCTTTAATCTTTAGCAAAGGATAAAAACGCTGGGCTGTTTCAATGAATCTATCATCAGAGTCTTTCTCCCGTAAGGAACATAAATAACGTTCATCAGAAAAAGTGGATCTTGATATATGTTCGAGTGTGGCACTCACAAGATCCAAAGAGAATAACTCATTATTATCACAATAGAGCTCCAGTCGGAAATCATCGTCTTGAATTGTGACTGGAGAACACTTTTTTTCATTTGTATACATGTCAAACATGGAGTTTGTCCACCTTTTAGAGCCTCAGCTAAACATTCATCTGAGACTGGGGCTTTATGCCAAACAATCTTTGTATTCCGTTTACACCAGTAAAAATCAATTTTTTTTAGCGCCTCCGCTGAATATACACGAGAGGGAAACAAAACTCCGTGCACTTCGCAGCTAAAATCAAATTCTTCAGCAGCCTTCTGAATAAGAAATAAGACCACAGATGAATCCTTGCCACCTGAAAAGGGCATCATCACTCTTTTATCAGAAAACTTTTCTAATATAGCTCGGTTGGTTGTTTTCCAATCGGATAATTTAAGTGATACTTCATTTGCAGATTCCTTTTATCTTGACATCAAATTTCGTGAATAGAACTGTATCCTCAATATCATGGTGAATGCACTTCTTCTCATTAGAAAAGGTGGATAAGATGGCATGTCAAACCATGCGAACGCTTCCGAAAAATAACAGCATTAAGCCTAATTCGAAGGATGTTAAACCATTGTGAACAATTCCGAATAAGAACACTTAATCCAATAGATTCAACTTATTATAATGCTGCAAATCTATTTGCCGTGATCTCTGACCCTATTCAAATTTCATGGTGGCGGAATTCAGAGTCAGAGAATCCATCCCGCCATAAGGTCCTTTTTGCTACGGTGTCTGATTTTTATTGAGACCACGGTCCTTCTTTGCTGGTGTGGCTGAGAGACATATATTTTGTGCAATGTACCAGCTAATAGGCAGCTCCATAACTCGTGGAAGAGCCCTCCACAAAGTGGGGCAGCAAGAGAATTTTATTAATCCTTAATGCCAGGATGTTTAAAAAAAGTGGTAAGAACTTGCTTCTTTGGAAGAGAATATAGAGAGATTCCCCTTTCGAGTCAAGGGAAAAGCATCCAGAAACATGTCCCGACTTTGGTCAATTTATAGCCACCCAAGCTGTGTACATACTATACGCACAAGCGTTTCTAACAATTCACCCTGGAAATGGGTTATATTGGCTTCAGGTGCCGAGTTCGTATGATTCCTGGCCCGCCAGACATGCTTTCGCACTATAGCAACAACTAGGAAAGTTGGTTGAGCTTTTCTGCACCACACACGGGTTAAAACTGGCAGGATTTTGCTCTTTAACAATTCTAAAGCGAGCAGAACAACAACGGAAAGCATGCCCAGTAGTGCTGGCCTTGTACGGGCTATGGCAAGGTCAGACCATTTCCTTTGAGTTGCATGCAATACTGGCGCTCTGGATCAAGTTACAAAATAAGACCTGCATGGCCTCCAAAATATAGACAGTCCAAACCTTGAGATAAATTCAGAAAACGCCATTGAAGTTCACAATTTTATGCATACGCAAATAACTAAGCTGAAATTGCTGAGAAGAGGTAAATAACTTTGATCCCTGCGCGGGAAGAAAACTCTATTCCGACCTGTATGATCCGCACCATAAAGAATATCCGAAGGGAAGCTGAAAGCACACCATCTGGATTTACGGAAAGGCAAGAGGACAAAATTTATTCAACTGGACAAAGAAACTGGAAATGGTGTTAAAAAAGGCAACCAATGCCTTTCAACAATATCCAGGTGGGCACAAGAAATTCCTTGCTGACTTTATCGAATTTTTCCATGACGCGAGGCGGTTTACCTACACGCCCCTGATACCCTGCAGGGGTACAAAACCGGTTTGATTCTTAGAAAAACGCTCCGATATTTCAATGAATTTGTCCTCACAACAGAGGAAAGCATCTACTACCATGGGATCAAAATGCTTTCCTCTCTCTTTTTCGATTACTTTTTTTGCTAATTTATGCTGATACGCCTCTTTATATATCCTTTTGCTGACCAGCGCATCATATACGTCTGCTAAGGCCACTATGCGCGCCGAAAGGGGAATCTCCTCCCCTTTGAGACCATTGGGATACCCGCTGCCATCGAACCTCTCATGATGTGAGATAGCAATTTCCGCACTCATGCGCAGATAGTCCGCCTTGGGATATTTTATCAAGGCCTCGTTAATGGTTTTAAAACCGATAAGACTGTGTGTTCTCATGATTTGTAATTCTTCATCATCGAGCCGTCCCGGCTTAAGCAATATATAATCAGGAATACCTATTTTGCCGATATCATGGAGTGGGCTGGTCAGAAAGATATTATCCAGAAACAGGCCGTCTATCTCCTTAGGGGGATTATCGGATTTCAAAATAGCTGTTGCCAGCTCTTTGGAATAGTGTCGCATCCGTTCCAGATGACAGCCTGTTTCTGAATCACGCGATTCCACCAGTCTGGCCAAAGCGAAGATCACAATATCCCTGGTCTCAAAACCGGATATCCTTTCTCCGGCCCTAATCCTTACGGCCAACTCCTCTTTAACAAAGGGCTTTGTAATAAAGTCATCGGCTCCCGCATCCATGCCCCTGACAAGATCGTTGACATCTTCTTTTGAGGTAACCATTATGATGTAGATATACTGGCTCCCTTCAGCCTCCCTTATTTTCGCGCAAAGCTCAAGACCGTCCATCCCCGGCATCATCCAGTCCGTAATGACCATTCTCGCTCTTTCTTTTTTCCAGGCCTCCCAACCTTCCACTCCATCACTGGCAACAATGGTCTCATACCCTAAACTCCTGATCAGCAGATCCATTTTTTTACGACTTACAAGCTCATCATCAACAATCAAGATTTTCATAGAAAATGCTCCGGCATATTCATAAATCTCTCCCTAATTGTTCTAAATTCTCCAGCTCTCTTTCGAGCCTTTGAAGGGCGTCCATTCCACTTTCCATCTTCCCTGACTTCCCTATCATTTCAAGCTCCAATGCGATTCTGGAAAGCTCGTCGGCTCTAAGATTAGCAGCACCGCCTTTTATGGAATGCGCCTCTCTTTGAACCCGATCGGAATCCTCGCTCATAAGGGATTTTCGAATGACCCCAACCTGCATTCTGACATTTTTCAGAAAACCTCCTAAGACCTCTATCAGGAGCGCTCTATCTCCTTCAAATTCCTTCAAAGCCTTCTCAAAATCCATTGGAGAGACTTTTCTGGATGGTTGATTATTCGAATCATGTGGAAGTTCCGATCCATCGGGTATGCTTGCATCCGGGTGGGAGTTGGTCTGGGGACTCAAATTGACGGCATCGTCGTCGGTGGCCGAACGGGTCCACTTTTCAACCACGGCCAATAGTTGCTTCTTCATCAGTGGTTTTGTGAGGTAATCATCCATTCCCACCGCCAAACATTCTTCCCTGTACCCTTCCACCGCGTGCCCCGTCATGGCAACAATAGGAACCCGTGGGATTCGTAATTGGTGATTATCTGTTATGGATTGCATCTGAGCATCTCTGGATGGTCCTCGCTCACGCTCAGATCTCGTATTCGAAGTTTCGATTCGCATGCCCTGCTTTTCAAATTCCCTGATCCCACGCGTGGCCTCATAACCGTCCATGACAGGCATTTGGACATCCATTAGGACGACATGGTAACGATTTTTCCGGTAAAGTTCTAACGCCTCAAGGCCGTTCTCCGCCAGATCCACGCCATAGCCGGCCGCTTTTAGATGGAACATAGCCACCTGCTGGTTAGTCGGATAATCTTCTACCAGAAGTACATTATAGGATTTCTGTTGCTCCCTTCCCTGCTCTTACACTGATAAACGGTTTTTCTTCTATTTTCATCCGGATATCCTTTTCACTCGTTGGCTTGTAAAAAACCGCAGTAAACCAGAAGCAGCTCCCCATGCCTACCTCACTCTCCACACCGATTTCCCCACCCATCAATTCCGCCAAGTGCTTCGAGATGGTGGTTCCCAGACCTGTTCCGCCATACTTCCTGGTGGTGGAACTGTCCGCCTGGGTGAAACTCTCGAAGATGGTCGCCTTTTTATCTCTTGGTATCCCGATGCCCGTATCCCTAACCGAAAACCGCAGCTTAACACGCTCCCCAAGGTCTTCAGCCACGTTGACGGCAATTTTTATTTCTCCTTTGTGGGTGAATTTAACGGCATTGGCAACGAGATTTGTCAATATCTGCCTCAGCCTTCCAGGATCGCCAATAACCGATGACGGGATATCTGACGCCAATGATGCCTTGATTTCCAGACCTTTTTGCATGGCTCTGAGCGAAAAGCTGTTCACGAGATTATCGACCATACTCGCCATATCTAAAGGGATTTCTTCCAATTCAAGCATTTCCGCCTCGATTTTTGAAAAATCGAGGACGTCATTGATGATATCCAGCAAGGAGTGTGATTCCCTCTGGACGGTCTGCAATATATTGCGCTGATTACTATCCAGTTCGGTCGTCATGGCCAATTCCGTCATGCCGATAATGCCGTTTAAAGGTGTCCTTATCTCGTGACTCATGTTGGCCAGGAATCTACTCTTTGCCCTGCTGGCGGCCTCTGCCGCCAGTTTTTCCCTGTGCATCGCCTCGGCCTCTTTTCTATCCGTAACATCCCGGATCACCCCTCGGAATCCTGCCGGTTCACCCGCCGAATTGCTTAACTGGGAAGCAGAGACCTCAAGATTTCTTGTCTCCCCATTGCCTCGTATAATCTTGTAGTCTAAAATGGTCGCGTGTTTTCCGGTACGGTAGATTTCATTGAAAGTCTTATAGATTCTCGCGGATGTCTTTGAATCGGTATATTCCAGATTGCTCATGCCCATTAATTTTCCACGGGAATATCCGAGTATTCTACAAACAGAGTCATTGAAAAACGTCAATCTACCGGCCAAATCCACTTCGAAGTATCCTTCTTCAATCCTTTCAAGGATGGTGCGATATTTCTCCTCGCTCTCCTGAAGTTTCTGGAAGGAAATCGCATTCACCATACTTATCGCGGTCTGGGATGCAACACCCATCAGGAGGCTCGTGTCACTCCCGGTGAGGGTCCTTTTTGAACTTATATTATCCATCACTGATGAGTCCCAGAGATTCATTTTCATAAACAATCGGAACGCAGATGAATGACTGTGAACCCATCTTTTTGACAAATTCCCTGCTCCTTTCGGAAAGATCCTTTTCTATCTCAGAGATATCGTTTACCAGAAAAGGCTTTTGTTTCTTGAAACGCCTGAATTGCTACCCCTCTCGAACGGGGATTATCTAAATGAAAACCCGTTCGCGTCAAAACCTCTTCAAATTCAGGGGGATACCCATAACCATCCCTGTAGGTAAGGTGGGTCTTCTCTGGGTTGGCAATCATGACCATTCCACGATCAAAATCCAACCGCTTCCGCATCACGCTCACAACCGTCCCAATGAGTTCATCAATATCCAAAATAGTAGAAATAGCCTGCCCTATCTCCTGAACAAATATCGCGTTGTTATATCGGATATCGCTCTCCGCCAAAAGATTCTTGGCGGCATCACCCTGGGTCTTAATTGTATTGATAGTTCCGATTTTTTTCCAAATGCTGCGAATATAATGAAACGCTGCCGAGACAAAGGCACATATCATCAAAAGTACAATCTCATAAGGCGTTGAGAGCAAACGGGATCAAGATCGCGCAAACGATTATCGAGGAAAAGCAATGCGTAATTTAGTATTTTTTCCAGAGATGAGCCGGAGATTTTTCCCAAGTGACGATATATCTACAGGCATCGTCATCTTTGTGGAAACAGGAAACATGCTCTACCTGGCGGGCTTATCAGTTAAAAAATTTCGCCACAGCTTCAAAAGTACCCATCCGATTTTCGCATTGGTGACAGCTTTTCATCCACGCCCGGCTTTGGTGTACAGACAATTTCGACCCTGTTGGACCCAATTTTTTTTGCTTTATCTCAGCAGCCCGACTCATCAGCGGGTAGAGTTTTCCCATTAACAAATAGATGGATGCCAAACTCATTAACCCTAATGCATACTGTTTTGCAGCACCCAATCCTTCAGTAGACGCGGAAAAACGCCCCGCCTCACTGGCCACATTCGGGTTGCCTGTCTTCATCTCGACGTTTTCATAAAATCGATCAACCTGACTTTGCGTAAACCAGTGAGATCCATCCCGTATTTCGGATCGGACATTTCTGCGTAGACCAACAAAGAATCAATCTGCCATTTCAGGATAGTGTTTTCGCAGATACTCTATGTAGGTCCTGATAATCCGACTGTTATATAAAGGATTGTTGTTCATGAAATTATCACAAAAGTTGCTATGGCATCATCCCATCCAACATCGCCATTTCCCACAAAGATTTTCTGTTAGAAACCTTTCTTCTCCCATTTATCAGTAAAGCTGAAACACCCAGGACACTCGAAAAAGGCCCTTTTCTCACAATTTCCTCATCACGTTCGAAGCTGCCCATCCAAATATTGAGTCTGCAATAAACCAGAGGTTTGCAGAGGGCTTGGTTTGTCATCATAAATTGAGCAGGAGGAAATCGCAGTCAACAAAGAGATCTCTTACCAATCTTTTATCCTGAATTTCCTTTTCATATACTCGACAAATTGTTCAACGTAACGGGCATCATAGATCCACAGTAGATACTGCTTTTCATAAGGGATATCCATTGCCTTCACATAGTCGAATGGAAAAAACAGAATAGAAACATCTTTCATACGGTGTTCATTAAGCAACCGTCCAATGGCTTTGTTTAGGATACTCCAAGACAAGTGTTCAGGACTTATTAGCAAGACTTTAATGCCATTTAGTAATTCGGAAAGATTGAATCCAAAGTCTGATTGGTTAACGAGTAGGACTGCCTCAAGTTCTTCCTTGTATTTCAAGGAATAGGCCGTCCATTTCCTCGAGAAACCGAGTGAACTATAGGCTTCCTCTATGGATTTCTGACTCCTGCTTTTTTGGACAAGGCCCAGTGCATCCATCAAGAGTCCTCCTGAACGGTTGCGATAAAAAAGATTCAGTTCCCACAGGTTCATCGCCGAACACTCAGTAAGGGACCATCCCTGGGGGAGTTTGCCTGTTATTGAAAGGCCCGAATAGGGAAGATAGCTGAAAAGATCCATAGAACAGGCACCTACATTCTCTTTGGACCTGGCAAATCCCCCGAATACGCTATCTGGGAATTTGTTTTCGGGGCGGAAATAAACCATCATGTGATCTATCTTAGTGGAGGGAAGACGGTGCATATCTTTCAAGTAAAGTACGATCTGTTTTAACACTGCAAAACCGGCTCTTCTTCCTTCCACACTTCTGGCGGCATGATGTTGGATGATCCAGGCACGCTCATAGGCTCTTACCATCGAGATATGGGCAAAAAGCCGTCCGTTTCTTTGGTAGACAAAATGCTTGGCAATTGTCGGATTATTATTATATAGTTTATTATAAGTTTGTTTAAATGCGTCCTTTTGAGATTTGATGAGGTCATATTTTTTGGGATAAATAAAACCTGTGTCGAAAAAGAACTCCCATAACGCATCCATATCCACTTTATTGGAGATACGGGAATAGGGGTCCTTTGAATTGGCCAAGATATGGACGAGGCGTGTGTAGCAATTGATATCCATATCGAGAATGGCGAAGTCGCAGTGAATTGTTTCCTCATCTTTCATGAAGCGTCCGATTACCTGCGCAGAACACTCCATCTTTAAGACACCTGCAAATTCAATCGTTGCCTTGGGAATGATCAAGCCCTCTATTAAAACTGCTTCATTTTTTATTTCATATGCAGAAAACCCTGACGTAGAAATGTCTGAAATATCAAGTTGAATTCTTTTTCCAAAAAAAGGATGGTCAAAAATAATAACAGGTGTGAGTCGAAGATCCTGCGCGGGCGTTTTGACATTCCCTTTATCACAAACTTCGAGCTGATTTTCTCCTGGGACCAGGACAACATCCGTGCGATTCAATACTGTCTGTTCGCGAATGACGTGACAGAAACCGGAAAATAAGTCCTGATGATCTTCATTGCTAAGGCGAACCATGGTCAAGACATCCGAAGCGGATGGCTGGACAAAGCTATTGAACGGCATATTGTTTACTCTAACGCAGAATCCGTCAGGACTGTAATCTAACAACTCACCTTTGATCACACGTCCTCTTCTAATCAGCTCCGCGTCAATTTTCTCGCAAGAATAACGCCTTATCTGGCGCTGACCGACTGCATAGCCTTTCTGAGGCAAATGAAGAGAGATACTGGACCTGCCTATCTTAATTACAGTGGCCGGTATCAGTATTACCGATTGCGTATCATCGATAATGAGGTGAAGAAAAGTAAACTTTTCAAAATCTATTTGTGACGAGCGATCAGTCACAAACTGACAAGTCACTTCGCTGCCGAGGCAGGGACCGGACTTTACTTTTACAATCACGTTATCGCCGTATTTTAGATGGCGCAAAAGGATAAGAAGATTTCTATCCATGAAATGAGCATGATTAATCTTATTTTTCAGCGCCTTTTCATCGATCATCTTAGCGGATTCCAATACGTTATTGAGATCCTGATGCTGAAAAATCCAAGGTGGTGGTGTAAATTCCTCATTTGGAGAAGGGCTAATTAAGTCTTTCTCCCCACCAATGAGTTCTTTTTTCTCCTGCTTCGATACCCCGCGCTGAAATTTCAGGACATTGCTGTTTTTTAAAGGTACTTCTGCAGTACTGTCTTTCTGCATTTCAACCCCCCACCGAATTTTCACAACTCTTTTCAATAGCGCCCGTCACCATGCACATAATTTGGGTATGGCGCTCACCATAAAGATCTGTCTTGATTTCAGGCTGGAGGCTGGGATAGGTTCCATAAAAACCCTTCCAATCTCCTTATCTTTCTAATTCCAGCCGAAGGATCATTACTCGCTCGCTGGCTGCAAAACATCTAAATAAGGATCAGCAAATAGCCATTTTTAAAGCGTTTTTTTATCACATAACCATAACATTGTCAAGTAATTGATGATTTACGCCAGTCGGGTAGAAGAGGGAAATTTCTCTCCCCCTCCCCCCACAGATCCGGACATGCGCGATTGACGCATCCGGCTCCTCATAATATGGACTCACTACGCAACTATGAGCACTCCGTCACGTACCCGCTTGTCAAGAAAACTCTAAACGATGTCGCTACCCTTTGAAGTCTCGTTGAGACGCTTTCAGGTCTCGATGTACCCTGCATCTTTCCTTCCTAAAGGTCCAGTATTATGGCGCCCCTTTCCCTCCACAGGGTCCTTTAGGATCAGTTCCCCGGCTTCAGCTTCAGCGGTACTATTGAACGCTCCGACTCCCTGACATCCTTCTCTTCCAGCTTCGTTGCCTTCGCCTTCTGATAGCGTCTCGAGGGGCTGATTGATTCGCTCGCAATATGGGCCGGGGATTGATAGTCGGGTTCCCATCCCGGTCGTCTGTTCGGACGGAGATGACAGGGCCTCCCAGGTTCCCGGGAAACGCTTCCTCACGAACGACCTTTACAGACCATCACTTTAGCCTGGGTTTTCATAAACGGGGTTTTAAAGAAAAACAACTGGAAAAGACTCCCCCCTTGAAAAGAGGGGGCAGTTCCCGAAGGGGTTTCTTTCAGTCGCTATCTGAATTTCCAATCGAGAATCAGGTGGGAAAGATATCCGGAAACGGCGCAAAGATAATAGGGAATCAATGACACTGGATCGGCCTTGAAAAAGGCCACCGGCAGCAGAATGATCGGGAAAGGAACAATCAGCATTGCCCACCAGGTATGCGTCCAGCCACGGTGCCTCCCCAGAACGGGCAGGATCACCAGCAGGCCCAGAAGTGCCGCATACTCGAATTTTCTTAAGGCGATAAAGCTGAAATCCAGGATAAAAAACAGGGAATAAAAGATGTCCTGCCCCCGACTGTTGGTATCCACGTCTGGAAACAGGGCGCCTAGAAGGCCTGTCACCAAAAAAACCAGGATATCCACCCAATCCGGTTGAAACGAAAAGAAATGGTGGAATCCCCCCAGAAAAACAGCCGCAGCAGCTATTCCCCCTGCACTATGGCCTTTATAGGAGGCCATGTCTTTCGATGATCCCCATTTCGGTTTTTATGCCTCCCTTTCCTTCGACTCAGCCGCGACCGGTGCTTCCAGAACCATCTGCCTGCAATGGGTATCGGTACTGAAAAACATCAGCAGCGTTCCAAGAACGGACCAGACGACCATCAGCGCGAACGCCCAGTCATAGGTGCCTTTTTCATAAATTCTGATCCCGTTTTCCGACAATCCGGTCCAGTTTCGATCCAGCGCCCATCCAATCAGGGGCTGCAGAATCATGGGTCCCAACATCACACCCATGTTACAAACCCCTGAAACCGTTCCTGCCAGAGATGGGGGCACGGACTCTTTGGCAAAGGCGAATCCGATAATCATGGACCCTGAAGCAAATCCCACGATGCCAAGAATGGTGGTAAAGGCCCAAAGGGGCAGATTCGGAAGATAGATGACGACGATCCATCCTAACGATGTTACGATAGATCCCGCAAGATACAGGGCTTTTCTCCTGTGCAGCCTGTCGGACAGCCCCCCCAGCACGGGACCTCCCAGGCCCCATGTCACCAGGAGAAGAGACGTAATTCCAGCGCTCTCGGCGTGTGTAAGACCGTATCGGGATATCAAATAGGAGACCCCCCATAAACCCGAAAAGGCGAGCAGAGGGCCCGCAATTCCCGAGGGAGTTAGCGAGATCACCCAGGTATTTTTGTAACGCAATACCTTAAGCAGACCGGAAAATATCTGGGCCGCGGAACGGTTATCCGAACCGGACTTCGAGACATAGGATCTGTACCCTTTTTCGCCGGGATCATCCCTAATGTACACCCAGATAGCAATGGTAAGCGCCGAAGTGAGAAGAGCGGAAACAAACATGACCGACCGCCATCCGAAGTGATCCACCAGGAACCGCAGCGGGGCTCCTGCCGTAACCGCTCCCACAAGCCCGAATAAAAGCGCCAGCCCGCTGGTCATGGCAAATCGCTGGGGAGGAAACCAGTGCGTTGCAAGCTTCAAGACAGAGACGAAAGCGACCCCCACGGAACCGCCGATCAGCAGCCGGCCCAGATTCGCCAGAAAGATGGATTGCCCCAACGCGAAGAAAAAGGTTCCCAATGCCGCAACAAAAGCCCCCGCGGCAAGCAGCTTCCTCGGGCCCCATCGATCCGCTAAAATCCCCGTGGGGATCTGCATCAGGACATAGCTGTAGAAATAGAAGGCGGAAAAACTGCCCAGTTCGGCGGCATCCAGGCTGAAATCAGCCATCAGGTAATCCGTAATAACAGCGGGCGCAACCCTTTGGTAAAAACCGGTACAATAAAAGGCAGCGCCGAGTCCCCAGACCAGCCAGGAAGCAAAAGACGGAGGATAACGTTTTTCCCGGGACGGCCCACTCATGTCGCGGTTTCCATCGGGAAAACCATCTTTCCGCAAAGTTCCAGATCGTATCCCTCAAGATCCCCGGCCATAGACCGAAACGCCTGGTCGGAAAGGAAATTCAAAAAAAGTTGAACGCCCTTTTCAAAGAATCGGGCCTTTTGTATCAGAAAATCGAACCGCTCCCAGCGAAGGTGCAGAAAATCCAGGTCAAGAAGCCCCGCGACGGCCCGGATTCCGGGACCGACATCGGCCCGGCCGGCTAACACCTCCAGTCCCACATCGAGATGGCGGGACATCTCCCTCTCATACCCCTTGATCCGCGAACCTTCCAGCCCCGCCTTCAGCATTTCACTGTCAAACAACAATCGGGTTCCCGTGCCAAGCGGCCGGTTGACTATCCTTAATCCCGGTGTGGCCAGATCAGCCACATTCCGAATCTTTCGCGGGTTCCCTTTCGCTACGAGAAGGCCCTGTTCTCTCTTGCAAAAATTGATCATTCCCGGCATCTGCCCCATTTCATTTTCCGCAAATCCGAAGTTGTACTCCTCCCCGTTATCCTGCAGGAGATGACTGGAAGCGATATGGCAATTTCCTTTCCTGAGGGCGCGAATTCCTCCGAGACTTCCCAGGTTCCCGAAAACGGCGACGTGGTCAGTAAAACTCTGATTGAACAGGGACATGGCCCTGTCCAGAAGGATATCATTGCTTCCGCAGATAATGAGAAGGTCATGGTGAGGCGGAAGAGAATCACTCATTTTTGGATAGTTCACCGTACGATTTTCCAGCCACTGTTCCACCAGATGTTTCGGAAAGAGCCATTTTCCGGTTGCCTTCGTGGCCGGGAGCCCCTTTTCCGCCACGAGCGTGTATACCATTTTCTCGTTAATCTTCAAGAACTGCGAGACTTCCTTTGTCGTAAAAAAAACCTTGTTTTCCATCTCTTTCAGCCTCCTGTTCGATATCTTCAGTCCGGCTTTTTCCGGGATCGTTTCTGATAAGTTCGGACTGCCCTGTTGTGTTCTCTCAGGGTTTTTGAGAAATAATGCGTGCCGTCATTCTTAGACACAAAAAAGAGAAAATCGGTATTGGATGGATAAAGAACCGCTCGAATGGAATCGATCCCCGGATTGGCAATGGGCCCCGGCGGGAGCCCTCTTTCCGTATAGGTATTATAGGGTCCGGGCCGGTTCAGATCCTCTTTCGTGAGATTTCCGTTAAAATCTGCTATTCCGTAGATGACCGTAGGGTCGCTTTCAAGCCGCATCCCTTTTTTTAAACGGTTAAAAAAAACGCTTGCAATAACCGGCCGCTCTTCCGCACTCCCGGTCTCCTTTTCAACGATGGATGCCAGCGTGACTAATTTCGTTCATGGTCATCCCGGATTCTTCCACTTTCTCCCTGAGAGGTTCCATCTTTTCCCTGAAGCGCATAACCATCATGCGGACGATGGAAACGGGTGAAATCCCCCGGGCGAATTTGTAGGTGTCCGGATACAGATATCCTTCAAGATCCGTACCCGCAATACCATCTTCTTGGTCCACGGATGCATCATGAACCGAAGACAAAAACGCCTCTTTATCGCATAAGCCTTTTTCATGAAGGAGATCGGCAATCTGATGCGCAGTGAAACCTTCCGGGATCGTCACGGAATAGGTCAGAATATTTCCCTTTATGTAGCTTCTCCAGAATCTCGATGGGCGTCATAGTCCTGTTCAGGCTGTACTCTCCGGCCTTTATCTGTCTGTCATAACCGTGCAGTTTTCCCCATACGATCACGGGGAAAGCGTGCTTTCACCATCCCGAACTTTTCGAGACTCGCAGCCACCTCCTTCAAGGTAGCCCCCTCTCTCACAATAAAGAGCTGATCTTCTCCTATTTCCTTTTTGGGAGTCAAAAGAACGTGGGCGAACCATGCGGCGGAAAGCCCCACGAACAGGCACGGAATGAGGATGGACAGGACTATGAATCGTTTCAACGACAAGTGAATCGAACCCGTTTTACTTCACAGTTTCTTTAGAAGCTGGTTGGCGCAGGTGAGCATGGGATCCCACACCGGCCCGAACGGGGGGGCATAGGCCAAGTCGCACTGGCTGAAGGCCTCAACGGTCATGTGCTGGTGAAGCGCAACGGCAAAGGCATTGATTCTGTGCGCCGCGCCCTCCCTACCGACTATCTGGGCGCCCAGGACCCTGCCGGAAATCCGGTCGCCTACCATCTGGACATGCAGGGTGCTGGAACCGGGATGGGCATGGGCCCGTGAGGGACTCTGTATGACCATTTCCACCGGATCAAACCCATTGCGCTCCGATTCTTTCACGGAAAGTCCGGTCCTGAGCCACCTGAAGATCAAAGACCTGAAATACGGCCGTACCGGCGATCCCTTCCAGTTCAACCGATTTTTCCGGTAACGTTGTCGGCGACCGCCCAACCTCCGCGATTGGCCCTGAGTGCCAGAGGTATCCAGGCCTTCTTCCCGGTTACCACATGAAAGGCGTCGGCGCAATCCCCGGCGGAATAGATATTCTCATCGGAGGTCTTCATATCTTTTCCCACGGAAATCGCCGACCATGGCCCCAGAGCGAGACCGGCACGCTCGGCGATATCGCTGTTGGGTCTTACTCCCGTGGCCACAAGGACCATGTCACCCTTCAAATCCAGCCCCTCGCATCGGACAATCAGACGGTCGCTCTTTCTTTCAATCCCCTGTATTTTTTTGCCCGGGTGCAGACCCACGGCTTGCCGTTCTATTTCCGACCCGACCACTGACGCCATTTCTCGGCTCATCCATGGCAGCAAGTCCGGACCCGGCTTTACCATCGCCACATCGATGCCCCTGACCCTGAGGCTCTCGCACATCTCCATAGCGATATATCCCATTCCGATGATCACCGCTTTTTGAACCGAAGACAGTCTCGATGAAGCGCTTGATCCTCCTGCCATGCTCCAGGTTTTTTAAAACAAACACGCCGGGAAGATCAAACCCGGGCAGATCCGGGGTCAGGGCGGAAGCGCCCGTTGCGATGAGGAGCTTATCGTAGGAGACGCGGAAAGTCTCCCCTCGGGCATCCACCCCGGACACCTCCTGTCTGGCGGGATCGATCCGCTTGAACCCGATGCCCGGTTCTCAGATCGATCCCCTGCTTTTCCCTGAAAGCCCCGGCGGTACGGACCACAAGATCTTCCATGTCCCTATCCGGATCCGCAATATTATAAGGCATCCCGCAGGCGCTGTATGAAACATCTTCGGTCTGCTCCAGCACGATCACCTCAAGATCGGGCTGATTTCTCTTTGCGCGGCTTGCAGCGCTCATCCCCGCCGCATCGCCCCCTATGACGACAAATCGCATTTCGGATTCTCCTGCATATTTCCTAAATCGTATAAAGCATTACGAGACATCTCGTGGGATCATTGGAGAGGCTCTTGAGTTTGTGAGGAATATCCGAATTGAAATGGATGCATTCCCCTTCTTTCAGCACGTGCACCTTCCCGCCGAGGCTAAATTCCAGATCGCCTTCCATCACGAAAATAAACTCCTCCCCTTCATGCTTGTATTCCACCGGTTTGTGGGCGTGCTGGGATTCGATGGTAACCATGAAGGCACGCAGATGGCTGTTTTCGGCTCCGGGAGTAAGCGTCTCGTAGGAATAGTTTCTGGTCCGTTTGTAAAAGGCCTTTGCGCGCTGATCTCTGATAACGGCCTTTTCCTCTTTATGAAGGAATGTTCCGGGATCAATGCTCAACGCCCCCGCGAGGCTCACAAGAAAACTCACCGGAGGAGAAATCTCATCGGCTTCCACCTGCTTTACAAATTCGGGGGTTTGTCCCGTGGCCTTTGCAAGGGCCTCCACAGACCAGTGCTGAGCTTCGCGCAAGCTCCTGATGCTTTCCCCGAAACGACCTTTTCCAGAACCTGCCGCCCTGTCTTCGGACAGCACATCCGCCAATTTGCGCATCACACGTTGTTTAATCCGCGCCGTGAGCAGGGGAAGAAATGTCCTGGCATCCGCCACAATGCCCAGATCGGCTACCTGGAATATGGACGCATAGGGATCACGATTTACGGCCACAATGGTTTTCGCATCCACAATCCCCGCCGTATACTGAACAGCCCCTGAGGTTCCGATGGAAAAGAGGAGATCAGGTCTCACCGTCTTTCCCGTCTGTCCGATCAGCCGGTCTTCCTCCACCCAGTGTTCGAGAACAGGCGGCCTGGTCGCTCCCACTTCCCCTCCGACGGCAGCGGCAAACTCCCTGACAAGCCCGAAAGCCTTCCATATCTCCCAGACCGGCCCCGCCCACAACAACCACCTTTGCCTCTTCCAGTTTTTTCTCGTCCAGCGGCTCGGGCGATAGGGAAAGGAGTTGCGGTTTGCGCATCTTACCCGAACTTTCGATCCCTCCTTCAACCCCCATACGGACAATGGTCCCGGGATCTCCCTTTGCTTCAACCGCCGAAAAGGGATTGGCCTGCATCGTCGCAAATCCCGGTTGCAGCGTATTTGAAAACGTAATTTCAGCCATGATTTCTCCACCCCATGCAGGACAGACGCCGATAATCCGTCTATCCTCCACGCGCAGATTCTGGCAGTCCGAAATCAATCCTGCGTCGCATAAACGGGCGGATATGGCAGCCATTTCACGACCGAAATCCGTGAGGGCAAAAAGAATAAGCGAGGGACGCCGTTCCTTTACAGCCTCTGCAAGGTCGAAAGCGCAAATATCAGCCCTGTACAAGGCCAGGTTTTTCTGTTCAATCAAATAAATCTTGTCCGCCCCATGGGTCAGACATTCTTTCATGGCCGATTCAAGCGCAACCGGAACCAGACCCGTCTGTGTTTTTCGGCGTTTCTCCTGAAACATCAAAAAACACCACGCATGCCTTTCCACCAAGTGAACCGGCCAGATTCCGTGCTTTGGCAAGGGCCCTGAGACTCAAATTAAAAAACTTCTCGTTTCTCAAATCTCCCATTACCCAGACTTCATTTGAAACACCCTTTTTCATGTGGTCATTCTCCATTATGAAACCCGGCCTTGAGTCTGGAACAGATAAATCTGCTGATCTCTTCTATCTGATCTTCCGCCTGAGAATACTGAATATCCATGACATCCAGGTAGATCCAGGGAACGGCCGGATACATATCCTTCTTTTCGTTCAAATTGACCGTCAGGTACACATTTTTGTCCAACAGGATAACGGTAAAATCCGCCTCCGGGCACACATCGGCCACGACCTCGGCGGCGTTTTGGGGCGTAATTACCAAGGGACGCTTTTCTTCCACATAGAAGGCCAGTTTATCCTGAAGAATGTCATTCCAGTCGGCATCCCTATATTTCTTCTCTTTTCCTTTCAAGGAAGGTCCCGCGCAATCCCCATTATCCAGCAGTTGCCTCGTTCGAAACAGAATGTCCGATTCCAGTTTCTCGATAATTTTCTCAAGATCTTCTGTAGGCTTGAAACCGAATGCCGAAAGCCCGGGCAGATTCCGGTCAAAATCGAACTCTCCGATAATCGATGGCAGCACCGCAATTTTCACGGCATCACTCTTTTTCGACCCTGTGGAGTAGCAACAGCGGCAACCTTTGTAGTTGGCTGATTCCATCATCTCCCGCGAAAAGGAATCCCTATTTACTGCGCCGACCTTCACCAGGCCCCTCACGAGAAAAGGCGATTTGAGGTATTCGAACAGACGCGGTTCCCCTTTCAGGATATCCCTTAAAAACCGCATCTCTTCCGCATTCAGGTTCACCGCTTTCAGATCCTGATCCGATATTTCCGCCACGGGATCCATGAGAAGATTCTCCATACGGATAAGTTCATCCAGGTTAATCTTCTCCCCTTCGTTGATTTTTTTCAACAACAACAGGCGTAAAGCCACAACCTCGGTTGCGGGGTAAACGCTGGCAAAATCGAACCGGCCCTTATACTCACTCAGGCCGTTGTCGTACCGGTAAAGCACCTTCGTAAGAAAGTGAAGGCCCGGGTCCAGCACGATCAGGTCCAACTGGCTGGCATCATGATCGGACATCATTGCTGAAATCCTCCCATAATCCAGTTTTTCATCAGCCCCCCGTGTGGCCCACTCTTTCCTGAATCTCGGATTTCCCTCCTGGCCCAGAACAACCTGCAAAAGAAAGGAAAGGATCTCGGCGGCATACTGGCTGGGAGGAGAAAGGCTGCAGGAAAAAATGGTTTCTGTCGGGTATGGCGGGTTTTCCATGCCATATCCGGAATGTCCCTGCACAGGCAGAAGTAGAATCGAGGCGATTATTCCTGCGACGAGAATTCGCGTCTTCATTTTCCTCCCGGTTCCCTTACTAAAACGGCATAATGCCGACGGAAACCCTTTCTTTTCAGAACTTATATAACGTTTCTACAATAATAGGTAAGGCCTTACATGTAAAGAGGAAGAGTTAAAGCCGCTCAATAATCTGCTATCAGCTTTGTTCCGATTAAAGGAAGGCAGAAATGCGGAGCAGCTTTTGGAATCGGATTGCACTCAGCAGGCCCCCTTAGAAGAAGCTCTCCTTCTCATGGCTTCGGCTTCCTTCGCCAGTTCATTTAAGAGATCGACCAATCGCCACCCTTGGGAAACCGGGGTAACCGTGGCCCAAAGCTGAGCGGGCATCCCGCTTCTTTTGTAGTTCTTTATGAGACGATGCAGCTCTTCCTGGGTGAAACCCGACATGATTACGGCTCTGTTGAGACAGGAATCTTCTCCGGCGCCGTGCCCGTCATTCCACGTCAGAATCTTGTTGATGCACTGCTCCCCCTCTTTTTCTCCGATAAATACCACGGGAAGATCATTCAGGGCGGTTTCCTTCAGACACGCCGCAAGCCCCTCCTGCTCCTTTGCGGGATAGCCGCACACCAGAAGCTTTCGAGGCCCGTACATCTTCTCCGCGGTTTTCTCCACCCTTGTAAATGTCCCTTCCTTCGTACTCATATCGCCCTCCGCATCATTTTGTTATAAACGCATAAAAGCTATTTGTCATCCCCCTGGACCGAGGACACAAGACTTGCAAGCCTTCGAATACCTTCCTCGATTTGTGCATCCGGCACATAACTGTAGCACAACCGCATATGTTCTTTTCCACTGCGATTGTGATAGAACGATGGACCGGCGCCATAGGCGACGCTGACCTCCTCGATAGATCTTGGCAAGAGCGCTTCCGTGTCCATTTCGAGAGGAAAGGTGACCCAGGTATAAAAACCTCCCTGCGGTTTTGTCCAGTGTGCACTTTTTGGGAAGCAATCCTCCAAGGCGGCCAACATCACGTCTCGCTTCCGGCGATAAATTTCAATGGATCGGGTCTTCTGCCTTTCAATCAAATTCCTTGAAGCGAAACGCCAGAGCCACATATTGTCCGATCGTTGTGGAACATTGATCCTGGCCCTGTTTGGCCAATGCCAAAGTCTCGATAAATTCCCGCGGCGCGGTAACCCAACCTATGCGCATGCCCGGATTGAAGATCTTCGAGAACGTGTTAATGTGGATGACGTTTCCGGGGAGCCAGAGATGCCAGCAATGGCGGAGCGTGACCCTCAAATCGGAGATCGCGGTAGGCTGCATCTTCCACAATGGGCACATCGTAATCCACCGCTATTTCGATAATTTTTTTTCGCCGCTCTTCTGAAAGCGTAACACCGGATGGATTTTGAAAGGAAGGAACCAGGTAAACGAATTTGGGACGCAATGATTCACGTTGCAAGTCTTTGAGCGTCGATTCCAGCGCATCGGGCTGCATTCCTTCATCATCCAGCGGAACACCGGCAAAGCGCCCCTGATAACTTCTGATTACATGCAGGGCAGCCAAATAGGAAGGCTCCCCCACAATGGCGACATCACCGGGATTCAGCAAAACTTTGCAAATCAAATCCAAAGCGGCAATGCCGCCGGTTGTTACCAGGCATTCCTCCACTTTGGTGGGTCTGCCTGAACGTGTCATATGGTCTGCCAGCCATTCCCTGAAAGGGGTGATGCCGACGATAGGTCCGTAGCCCAAAGCGGCTCGCCCCCTCTGAGCTAAAACCTCTTCAAAAATCTCTTTGATTTCCTCCAGAAGAAAGACTTCCGGATCGGG
The DNA here is from genome assembly GCA_963747555.1 of uncultured delta proteobacterium. GTDB lineage: Bacteria > Desulfobacterota > DSM-4660 > Desulfatiglandales > Desulfatiglandaceae > DUZB01. The sequence goes on along the minus strand of CAVVFZ010000020.1, from coordinate 10,993 downwards.
AAGCCCTCCGGCGAAGGAAATGACTTCAGGCCGTTCAGCCAATTTCAACATGGCGGCGACATCTGAATGCCCCATGGACTGGATACGACTGGAATAGAGCGTGTTCCACTTCATTTTATCTGCACTCCTGCAGCGGTTTTTGATTTTCTATTTGTTAAAAAAGGATTTAAGCCTAACATATGGAACCCTGCCCGATGGTTGAAGAGAGCAGGGTATTCAACACTTGAAATATGGCATTTCTATATCATGGGGAGGTTGGGATGGCAATCAGAATGCCTTTGGCCCCGAAACCCTTCCTAAATTCATTGATATTCTCTGATTCTTGTGCCATTTTGAAAGTACCTGTAAGAATCTGCCCCGGGGCGCCCAAGGTTGGGATTTAGTATGGAGGTTCATTTTGCCGGAAAAACATCAACCATTGTTCAGCAATGCTTATCTCCGTTCCGTCTGGGCGAAGGACTATGATGCCTTTAAAAACTCTCCCGAAGCAGAGGCCCTGCATAGCCGCCTGAAAAACTGGGCCGGCAAGGATTGGCAAAAAGAGACCGCATCGGAAGCATCGTTCATCAATCTCTTTTTCAAGCAAACCTGGGGCTATTACGCCAGCGGTGAAGGTGAAAAGACTCACGGCTACACCATCCAGCAGCAATTTCCCGTCAAGGCGGCGGGTCAAAGAGGCAACACAGGCGCGGCCGATGTTGCGATAGGTTTCTTCGGTCGGGATGATATGGCGGAAATTCCTCAATTGCTGGGAGAATTCAAGGATGATCGTTCGGGGCTGGACAAACCCCAGACAAGCCGACCCAATGCCCGCTCACCCGTTGCCCAGTGCCTTGATTATCTTCGTGAATCCCGAACAGGTCTGATCTCGCCGATTCTTCCGACCTGGGGATTTGTAACCGACATGAACGAATTCAGGCTTTATGTTTATGGCAATAAGGCGCAATACCAACGTTTCGTCATCAAGCCCGAAGAGGGGGACCTGGCCGTTTCGCTACTGGGAGACGGCGAGGATTCTTTGTTTCAGCGTTTTCTCTTCTACCGCACCTTTCATTCCGAGTGGCTGCTGACCACCGGCGGGAAATCGCGACTCGAAAAGCTTTTGGGCGAGCAGATCACCCATGAGCAGAGTTTGGAGAATGAATTTTACGGTGAATATCACGCTTTCCGGGAAACACTTTATCAGGCTTTGCGCCAACACAACCCGCAATATGAGCAAGAGGGTCGACTGCGGCGGCTGGTCAAATTCACCCAACGTATTCTCGACCGTTGCCTGTTCATCCTCTATTGCGAGGACATGGGCCGCGATTTGGGCTTTCCGCCCAATGTTCTACGCGATGCCTTGATTGAAGTGGGCGCAAGCAAGTTCTACAATCCGGAATCCGATCAAGCCTGGAACATGCTCAAACGGTTGTTCTCAGCCATGCGGGAGGGTTCGCCCTTCGGCGCCGAACGTATCAATAAATTTAACGGCGGCTTGTTCGTGGAAGACCCGGAAATGGACGGTCTGAAAATTCCCAACTGCGTCTTTTGCGAACAAAACCAGGGACAGAGTACTCAAAGGCTCCTGCAGTACCCGAAAACGCTGCTCTATTTTTCGGCTAAGTACAACTTCGGAACAGCGGAGGACGGCGCGGGACGCACTCTAACACTCACCGCCATGGGCCGCATCTTTGAGCAAAGCATCACCGACCTGGAAGTAATGGAAGCCCACGCAGAAGGTCGCGAGTCGCTGACCGAACTCACCAAGCGCAAGCGTGACGGCGTGTATTACACGCCTGAATGGGTAACCCATTACATCGTCGAGGAGACCGTGGGGGCCAGGCTGTCTGAAATTCGCAAGGAACTCGGTTTGGACAAATTCACGAACGTAACCGATGAACAGATTGATGCCTACCGCAAGGATCGCCGTTCCTCCAGGTTGGTAGGTGAATATGAAAAGGTCTTGCAGCAATACCGCCAACGGTTGGATGAATTGAGGGTCGTGGATCCGGCCTGCGGTTCAGGGGCCTTTTTGATCCAGGCGTTCAAATATCTGTACGAAGAGCGACAATGGATCGTCAAGGAGTTGGAACGAATAACCGGCGTCATGCGGCTTTTCGACACCCATTCGGCCATGCGCGCCGTATTGTCGAAGAACATCTACGGGACGGACATCAATGCCGAATCGGTGGAAATCACGCGACTGGCCCTCTGGCTCCATACCGCCTTGCCTGATCAACCGCTCACTTCCCTGGACCGGAATATCCGTTGTGGAAACAGCCTGATCGGGCATGATTTTTACAGCCAGAGAGGCATCAACCGAGAGCTGTTCGACGAGGATGAACAGGAACGCGTCAACACCTTCGATTGGAAAGAGGCTTTCCCGGAAATTTTCGAAGGCGAAGATCCCGGCTTTGACTGCGTAATTGGGAATCCCCCGTATGTTAAGCTGCAACATTTCCGAAAGATACAGGAAGATGTTGCGGAATACCTTATAAAGGCCAGAGCCGAAAACGGCGGGCCATTATACGAAAGCACGCAAACCGGCAATTTCGACATGTACCTCCCCTTTATCGAACGTGGGATTGAATTGCTGAATTCCAAAGGAAAAATGGGATACATCGCCCCAAATGTCTGGATGGTAAACGAATATGGCAAAGGGCTGCGGCAGAAGCTCAAGCGCACACGACGCCTGGACCGTTGGATTGACTTTAAAAGCTTTCAGGTTTTTGATGAGGCAACTACTTACACCGCCTTGCAGTTCTTCGTCGGTTCCCGCAGGACCATATCCACTGTGTGTTCGCGCCGGGCGGCAAGCAGGACATCGCAAGCGTGGATTGGCGCGAGGTGAAGGACGTAACCTGTTACCAGGACTTATCAGAAAAGGAGAGTTGGATATTCGTCTCATACATTGAACGGAGCCTATTTGACAAGCTGAAAGAATGCGATCAGTTGGGAGATAGTTCTGTAACGACTCAGATTTTCCAAGGTGTAAAGACGAGTGCTGATAAGACGTATGTTCTCGAAAGAGTTAGCCCCAACAGCTATTTGTACAAAGGAGGCGAGAAGCCTGAACAGGTTTCAATCGAAGATTCTCTCATGCGAAAAATTGCATCAGGAGAAGCGTATTAACCGATATGAATCCCCGATTGTTGATGTCTATCTGCTATTCCCGTACGACATTTCAAAGGTCCGACCTACTCTCTATAGCCAAGCCGAAATGAAGGCTAAATTTCCCAATGCTTCGGCGTATTTATGCCAACACGAAAATGAGCTTAGAGCCCGTGAGAAGCACCGATTCAACGATGATAACTGGTACTGTTTTAGCAGGCCGCAGAACCTTGACAAGCAACCTTTGCCAAAACTCGCTGTTGCAGGAACAACTCCAGAGCTGCGGCTTACCTGCGACAAGAACGGGGAGCTATCAACCCTCGGAGGAAGAGTATACTCTATCTTGCCAACAGTGAAGAGTGAAATGCACTTTCTATTGGGAATCCTGAACAGTCCTGTCCCGAATTTAATTTTTGTTCGAATAGCCAGACCCAAAGCGGGCGGCTTTTTCGATGCTGAAACACAGTTTCTTAGACCCCTTCCTATTCCCCACGCCACGGAAGACGAAAAGTCCCAAGTGGCCGAGAAAGCAACGATCCTACATGAACTCGCACACCCGCCGGCGTGATCTGCTGTTAATGATCGACAAACGGCTTGAAAGCGCGCAATGCGAGGAAGACTCGCGAGACGAAAGCTGGCTGTGGGCGAGACGTCAAGCCGCTAAACGATCTAAAAAACGAGGCCCCGGCAGAATTGAAAGGCGCGCGAATTGAGCGCCTGGGCCAAACTACAGCGCAATTTAAAACTGGCCGCCCACCTGGAACAAATCAATCCCCTGCTTCGCCCCGGCGCAAAACTCACCGTGAAAATCGATTACGGCGAATTAGCGCTCATGGCCGACGGCATTACGCTGATCGATGGCATTTTCCTTGAGGATGAAGAGGCTACGTTCATTGCGGCCCAATGGCGGCAGAAAGCCCGTCGCACCAATGTAACCCAGAAGTTTGATGCCAACCGGTTGATATCCCTCCTCCTCAAACTCCGCAAGACGAGCAACCCGGCCATTATGAAACAGGTGGTCGGAATCGACGCCGACATCGAGGCATTGGATTCTGAAATCGCCCACGCTGAACACGACATGAATCAACTCACCTACCGGCTCTACAAGCTCACGGAGGAGGAAATTCAGATGGTAGAGAGAGGATGAGGGTTAGAATAAACAGAAGAAAACATAACTTGAGGTATCAGAAATATGAAAACAAAAGATCTCATAGCAGAAGCTATTTCATTGCCTGTTGAAGATAGGGCAATGATTGTTGACTCCCTATTAAAGAGTTTGAATACGCCTGAGTCGGAAATAGATAGAAAGTGGGCAATAGTAGCCAAACGACGTTTGGCGGAACTTCGTTCCGGCAAACTCGAAGCAGTGCCAGGAGGAGACGTATTCAAAAAAATATGGGATAGGTTTGAAAAATGAATTACTCGTTTCACCCTGAAGCCGAAGTCGAGTTCACTGAAGCAATTGACTACTATGAAGAAAGAGAACGGGGACTGGGGTATGACTTCGCCGTTGAGGTGTATTCCGCTATCGAAAGGACGATTGCTTTCCCAAAAACTTGGCCAGTTATTGAGGAGGATATCCGGAGGTCGTTGGTTCGGAGGTTCCCCTATGGAATTCTCTATTCAGAAGAAAAGGAAGGCATATATATTGTGGCCGTCATGCATCTACACAGGGAGCCGGAATACTGGAAACACAGGACCTAAAGTTACGATTATAACCGTAAGATCATATGCATATGATTTTGATAGCAAAAAATTGATGCCTTTCTCCAAAGAACGTACCAACATCGTCAACATATCGTAATAGATCGCTGATTTCAGGCGGTCTGAATCACACTCTCTTCAAGAGCCATGATCCTCTTTCTTATCTCATCCGGTATGGGTACTTTTTTATTGTTCCGATAGTCGAAGGTAACCATCATCCCCTCCCCCGATGCCGCCACCTGACCGTGCTTCCGGCTAATAACAACATACTTCATCAGAAAGCGGTCCTCTTCCAGATTGTCCACCTTCGTGCCCACCGTCACCACATCCGGATAGGTCAGCGGGATCTTGAATCTGCATTGCGTGGAAGCCAGTATGGGACCGATGCCGGTATCATGCATGAACTCCATAAAATGAATCTTTTCAAAATAGGAAATTCGCCCGCTTTCAAAATGCCTGAAATAGACGGTATTGTTTACGTGTTGAAAGGCGTCCATATCGCCCCATGCGATGGGAATTTCGATGACTACAGGATAAGCGCTGATCAGTTCTTTCATCTTTATCTCCAAAGTTTAACAACCAAAATATTTGCACGGATTTTCCTTTCATAACGTGTAGCTTTTCAGCCATCGTTCCCATGAATCGCTCCTCATCGACAACGAATGGCCCGGGATTTCCTTCGATATAAGGCCAGCCCGATCAAGGTGAGTGTGGAGAAGGCCGCACTGGCCAGAAACGTGGCCGAGGCCCCGAAGGCACTCCACAGGGCGCCCGCCGTGACACTCGCCATGAACAGCGCACCGCCGCCGACAAGATTGAAGATGCCAAAAGCGGTTCCCCTTAACGCCTCAGGGGAGGCATCGGCGACCAGTTTGGCGAACAATCCCTGCGTAAGTCCCATGTGCAATCCCCAAAACGCCGCGCCGATGAACGTCGGCAAGGGCGATGCGGCCGCCGCCAGTGCAATATCGGCAACAACCAGAACCGCAAGTCCCATGACGAGCAACATCCGAGGACCCATCCGATCACAAAAGACTCCCGCTGGATAGGCGGTCACTGCGTAAACGACATTCATGACGATCATTATGGCGGGCACGTAACCAAGGGCCAGTCCGACGGATTGGGCGCGCAGCACCAAGAAAGCCTCGCTGAAGCGGGCCAGAGTGAAAATCGCGCTGAGCATTACGATAAGCCAATAACGGCGCGAAAGGGATTTGACGTCAAGGAGCGTGATCGGCATTTTCACGCTCGATTTGACTTGCGTTTTCTCCGGCGCCCGAACTCCGAAGACAAGAACCCCTACGGCAATAAACGCAGGGACGACCGCAATCCATAATACCGTTCTGATGTCGTTCGCAAACCATGCCATGAAGGCCACAGCGAGAAGCGGCCCGACGAATGCACCGACGGAATCGAGCGTCTGGCGCAGCCCGTACGCAGCCCCTCGCTGGTCACACGGCACTATGTCCGCCACCAGTGCGTCACGCGGGGCGCCTCGAATCCCCTTGCCGATTCGGTCGACAAGCCGCGCGCCAAAGACCCAACCGATAGTGGTTGCCAAGGGGAATATGGGCTTTGTAATCGCGGCAAGCCCGTAACCAAGCACCGCTAACAACTTTCGTTTCCCGAGATAGTCGCTGATGGCGCCCGAAAATACTTTTGTGACGGCCGCGGAAGCTTCGGCGACTCCCTCGATAAGACCTATGGCGGTCATGGAGGCGCCAAGGGAAGTGACCAAAAAAACCGGCAGCAGGCTATGAATAAGCTCCGAGGATGTATCCATGAATAGAGAGACAAACCCCAACGCCCAAATGCCCGCGGGCAGCACACGCGATCTCACTTCCGAACCCTGCGGAGACTGACTGTTGTAAATGAATCTATTTTTCATATGAAGTGGCATCCTATAGCCGAACGGAATGACGAGAGTCGCGGTTATCCGCGGCCGCTCATACATTTTGATGCACAACGGCCGGAGTGATCCATCGGATCATGGGTTGCGTTACGCGATGCGATTCTCCTCATGGCGCCGGGGCAGAAAGATGTCGACCTGCGTCCAAAGGCCCTCCTGGCTGTCGATGGAAACCTTACCCTTGTGCAGCCGGACGATTTCCTGGACAATGGCAAGACCAAGTCCCGCGCCGCCGTATTCGGTCGAACGGGATTTATCAACGCGGTAGAACTGGTCAAATACCCTGGAGAGATCTTCCCGGGGAATACCCGGGCCGGTATTGTACAGGGAAATCTCTACGCCGCCTTTCGTTTCGAAAGCTTTCCATTGAATGCGACCTTCCTCCACATTGTACTTGACCGCATTATCAACAATATTGATGAGCACCCTGCGAATTTTGTCCTTGTCGCCCCGGAGTTCAAGTTTTGGCGGCATTTCGGTTTCCAACTGAATTTTGCCCTGATCCATAAGCGGGGCAAAATCGGCCAGCACCGAACGGGCCAAATCCGCAAAATCGAATATTTCCAGTGTCAGGGACGCTTTGATTTCCAGAATAGACAGCTCCAGCAGGGTCCTGACCAACCTGTCCATTCGCAGGACATTGTGCCCCTGCAAATTCAACTGGCCTACAAAATCTTCGGGCAAATCGCCGCGTTGAACCGCCTCGTCAAAGAAAAGCCTCAGCATGGCGATAGGGCTCTTCAATTCATGGGAGGCGTCGCCAAGGAACCGCTTCTGGCGGGCAAAGGAGAATTGCAGTCGATCGAACATCTCGTTCAGGCGCGATGCAAGATCGTGGATCTCATCATGGCTTTTGCCGAGGGGAATTCTTTTCTCCAGCGTGTTTTCGTTGATATCGCGGGCAAGCCGGTTGATGGCCGCGATGGGCTTCACAATGCGTCCGGCCAGCACATAACTCAAGCAGATGAGCAAAACCGTCGATACAGCAAGACCGATACCGATGGCGGTAAAAAGATCGAAAAGCTCCTTTTCCAGGTCTTCCACCGGTTTGGCGATCTGAATCAGATAAGGCGCCCCCATGATCTCCTCGGGAATCACCCGTACTCTAAAGGCAACATCATCGTCTTCGTCCTGCTGAAGATCCATACGCTTGCGCGGCACATGTGCTTGAACCATGTATGCATCCTCCCCCCTGTCCCGATACAGGGGGAGGTCCGCCACCCTGGACAGATCCGATGCATACGCCGTGCGCAAGTCCTGATCGTACACCTTGATCCAGTAATGTTTTAAGGAGACGGGCAACACGATTCCCTGTGCGCCCGGCAACGGTCCGGATACCTTTGCTATCTCCCCTGCCACTGTGTCAGCGGCCGTCTTCAACTGCGAGTCAATGATTTCCAGAGGCTCTTCCCGAAGCTCCAAAAAGACCACCAGCGAAAAAACCAGGCTGGTGGAAAGTCCGGCGCCGGCAACCCAGAGCATGATCCTGTGGCGGATTTTCATTGTCCTTCTTCCCTGATAATGTAGCCGACACCCCGGATGGTCCGGACAATGCCGCCCTCGGTATCTCCGATCTTGTGCCGAAGGTTCTTGATATGGACGTCGATGTAGTTGGACATGGTAAAGGGGTCGAAGTCTTCCCCCCAGACATGCTCCGCCAGACTGAAGCGCGATACGGCCCGGTTTTTGTTGTAAAGCAGGAACTCAAGGATCGCGAATTCCTTTGGCGTCAGCTGAATCCGGCTTGCCCTCCGCCGTCACTTCACGTGCGACAGCGTCAAGCCGGATGTCATTGATTTCAAGAACGGGCGTGGTGTGCGCCGTGCCCCGCCGAAGCAGGGCGCGCACCCTCGCCAGCAGCTCCGCCACTGAAAACGGTTTAGCCAGGTAGTCGTCCGCGCCCTGATCCAGACCCTTGATTTTGTCGTCGATCTCGCTCCTGGCGGTCAGCATGAGAATGGGCGTATGGATTTTTGCCTTGCGAACCTCCTTCAACACGGAGAGCCCGTCCCGTTTTGGCAGCATGATGTCCAGAATGATCAGGTCGAAGGGCTGATCGAAAATTTTATCCAGGGCCTTCTCACCGTCCGCCGCGGTATCGATGATATACCTCTGACTTTCCAAAATCTGCTGTAACTGCTGGAGCAGCGAATATTCGTCATCGACAATGAGAATTCTCATAATCGTTGCGCCTCTACGGATGTTTCACCACGTCTCCCGACAAAAGAACCGCGCGTTTTCTGAATAATACTCAAATAGGCAATCAAGCCTACTATTACTGTCAGAAAAAGAACATTCACCGTGGTCATGCCCAATCCCAGGCCGCTTACCGTGAATGCATGGCATCCAATCGCTCTGTTTTCTCGTTCCCACACGCCTGCCATAGCCTGTTATCTTGACTCCTGGCAACCTCTTTTTGTTTTCATATCCCGTTCGAAGGCAGAAAAAATCGGGTAAAGGCCTTGGCGGGCAGGTGCTCCTGCGTGGGAATGCATATCCGCCTGAATTGTTAACACGTAATGGTGCAGGAAACAAGCCCGAGCTGGACCAGGAAGAAAACAAGGGTTAGTGCGCATTTGAAGTCTGCCGCTTTGAATGATACCGGTCCTCGTTCCCACGGAGGACCATGGGAACGAGGAATTTATTCATACTCTTAATCCTCCGGGTCACCACCGTGATTCTTTTCGCCATGCTCGTGATCATCGTCATCCACCTTATCCCGGTTCATGGCGAGAACCTTTCCGGAACCAGCGTCCACTTTCACCTCCATAATGACTTTGTCGGCGGTCACCACTTCGACGCCATAGACCAGAAAACCGTCTTCGTTTTCAAGTTGGGTCTTCAGCACCTGGCCGTGAACGGCAGCCAGGGCCTTCCGGATGGCCTCCGGAAACGTCAATTTGGCCAGAGAGGGGAAATCCGCCTCCGCCTGTCTCTCGATTCGAATGGTTCCATCATGAATCTCATTGTCCTCCGATTTCGCAAAACTCGTTCCAACAACAGCAAGCCCTACGATCAAGGCGCCGCTTCCAATAATGTGAACCCATTTCTTTTTCATCATACTGCCTCCGTTTATTGATATTCCAGGTTAGTCCGGCGTTGCTCGGCAAGAAAACCATGATCTTGCCATGCCGTTTAAAAACAGTATAGATCCCCATCATGAAGAGAGCATGAAGGTGAAGGCCCGCATCACGTTTCTTGCGCACTATAACCAACAGTATCCGCCAAATTTTCCATTCCAGTGCGTCGAACTTCATTCTTTCTTCATGATCACCTCTTATCATCGGGAACAAATGGATTGGAAAGGCAGCTCGGTGTTTTTCAGACAGAATACAAACTTTGTGAAGATGGAAGGAGGCAGAAAACCCATGAATGCTTTTTACGCAAAAAACGATACCCGGGCTTTAGCGAGTAAAGTCCCCGAAGTAACCCTCGTCTTCTGGACGATCAAGATTGCCGCCACGACTCTGGGCGAAACCGGAGGAGATGCGGTCTCCATGTCCATGAACCTGGGTTACCTGGTGGGCACTGCTATTTTTGCCGTCATCTTTCTGGTGGCCGTATTCGCCCAAATCAAAGCCAAACGATTTTATCCCGTATTGTACTGGACGACCATCATCGCCACCACCACCGTGGGCACCACACTGGCCGATTTTGCCACCCGATCGCTGGGCATCGGGTATGCCGGCGGCGCCGCAATCCTGCTGACGTTACTGCTGCTGTCCCTGGCGCTCTGGTACGGCACGATGGGATCGGTGTCCGTGGACCTGGTCAACTCCCCCAAAGCAGAAATGTTCTATTGGGTCACCATCATGTTTTCCCAAACGCTCGGAACGGCGCTGGGGGACTGGACAGCCGATAGCGCCGGACTGGGCTATGGCGGCGGCGCCCTGGTGTTCAGCGCTCTCTTGGCCGTGGTGGTTGCAGCCTATTACTGGACCGGCATCTCCAGAACAGCGCTGTTTTGGACGGCCTTTGTCCTGACGCGACCCCTGGGGGCGGTTGTCGGAGATCTCCTTGACAAACCCATCGACCATGGGGGTTTGGCGTTGAGCCGCTACAGCGCGTCCGCCGTATTGATGGCCTTCATCGCGGCGTGCATATTCCTGTTCCCTCAGCGGGCAAGCTGTAAAGTCCACTGAAAAAATCCATTCGAATGCACAGTGTGAGCACAAGGCTGACTCGAACCGCCCGATCCGGGAGTTGCAGCGATTTTCATTGAAATATATGGAGGTTATCCCTCTAACAAAGGTGCTGGATTGCATGAAATACCATCTTTCCATTCAG
>CAVVFZ010000019.1:0-312235 GCA_963747555.1 uncultured delta proteobacterium | reverse complement strand
CACAGTGTGAGCACAAGGCTGACTCGAACCGCCCGATCCGGGAGTTGCAGCGATTTTCATTGAAATATATGGAGGTTATCCCTCTAACAAAGGTGCTGGATTGCATGAAATACCATCTTTCCATTCAGGAAACGGGGTCTTGCATGTATTGTCTAATCATCCCCATACAAATATTAATTTCCCCATGTTCGACAAAACCGGAAATCGCCAATTTTGTATCCTGAAAGGAGAGAATTTTATGATCCCTATCAATCTCCAGCACAGCGGGAGCAAAGGAAAGAAGCCTTAGACGCCTACACCATCTGCATCCAGGCCGGCGCTATCCTGGCCGTACTCTGGCTCTATGTCAGGCGGGTCAAACAGATTTTGCGGGGTATGTTTGGTAAAGATTCTGATGGCAGGCGTTTGCTGATCAACGTGGCTGCCGGGTTCTTGCCGGTGGCTTTTTTGGGCCTGTTGTTCAATAAGATCATCAAGTCATACCTTTTTGATCCCTGGCCGGTGGTGATCGCCTGGCTGCTCGGCGGCCTGGCCATACTGGCCGTGAGTCGGGGCAATCAAACCCGGCGACAACGAGTGGGCTCGGGAAGGCTGCTGGATGACATGACCTGGCGGGTGGCATGATCATTGGCTTTGCCCAATGCATCGCCGTGTGGCCGGGAGTCAACCGCAGCCTGGTTACCATTGTGGGCGGCTTGTTGGTGGGGCTGACCATGGAGGCAGCCGTCGAATACAGTTTCTTGCTGGGGGTTGTAACGCGCGGTGCGGCGATCGCTTATGAATCGTTGAAGCATGGCCGCTTGATGCTGCAAACCTTAGATCATTATTCGCTGATCATTGGCGTGGTGGTTGCCTTTGTCGCTGCGGTCATCTCCGTGAAATGGATGGTGAATTATCTGTCCCGGCATGGTCTGGGAATCTTCGGCTATTATCGGGTGTTTTTAGCAGCAGCAACGACGGTATACCTGCGGGCTACTTAAATGATTTGGATATGAATGAAAAAGCCAACCCGTTCCAGACGGGTTTAGGCCATTTCTTCACAGGGGCTCTGAAAGCACCAATAAAAGCGACCGGCATCACAACGCTGCCGGTCGCTGTTATTTAGTAGGCGAAGGTGAATCCTGCTTCAAGCCAGGACGTTGATCGTACCACCGACACCCGGCGCCGAGGGGGCCGGATGGGAAGGGGTCTAAACCGGGGATCGTCGTTCCCGGGCCTTTTCTGCCGGGGATTCGTGGGCTTCCTCCACGGGAGAGCCCTCTCCAGCCTTGATCGGGGACTGCACTAACGTCCGGGCTACGTCATCCATACCGCTGATGCCACTGATTCCAGTCATAACACATCTCCTTTAAAAAAGGGCTGATGGGGGTCCGCACTTTTTATCGGCAATATTTGCCGAAATCATTAGGCCCTTTTTCAGGCAAAAGCTTTACTATGCCTGAGTCCGAACTGAATGGAGGGATCACAAGATATCCGCGGGTCTTCATGCTTTCTTCATGTATGGGGATTATGATGGTGAGTAGCCGCCGGTGCGTTCATTTCGGCGCCAGGAATGCGATGACGTAAACCGGGGGGTCCGGTTGGCCTGCGGTGGGCCAGACGATCATCGGGAGCATCGTTATACCGCCCGTGCGGCTTCCCAATTCAGAAACATTGGCACGTCTATCAGTGTAGAAATTGCCAATGCCTTGCTGTACCCTTTGACGACAGTATAGACCGGCTTCATGAAGAGAGCATGAAGTTGAAGGTGCCGCGTTAACTTTTGTTTGAATTTTTTTTTGGATGCTTAGAAAGGCGGGCAACACGACCAGGACCAGGGGCAATTCACACCTTGTCGGGAAAAGACGGATATCATGGAGGGATCTTCCGAAGGGGTATCCTGCGGTCCATGCCGGACGTTTTTGATACCGTTTGCCCTTAGAGCCTGTTTGAAAATTATCCCTACTGCGGTCGGCTGCGGATTCCAGGGGCTGCATCATCGACCAAAATGGGTCTTCAACGTAGCTCGACTACGCCTTCAGCCCCATTCTTGTCGCTTCCTTGCCCTCGAAAGCCTCGCTCGACCTCGCTACGGGATAATTTTCAAACAGGCTCTTAGCTGAACTGTCGAAGGGCCGGGAGCCAATTATTCAGGACATGATCCCAGAAGAAGGTCTGGGCGAGCACAAGGCGGTTATGATGCGATTTCGCGTTCCTCATCCGTTTGTCCCAGAGAGCCTGCTGCTCGCGAAGCCTCTCCCGCTGATCTTCTTCCTTGACGCTCTTTATCAAGTCATCGATGGCGCGTTTTCTTTCTCGCTCGAATGCAAGCCTGTCTTCCACAAAGAGGCTGTGAAGCCTGCGGTGATTTTCAAGGGAGGCTGCTTCCCTCTCTTCACGTTTTTCTACCCATTCCGAGCTGTTCATGGCTACTCCTTTTAACTGGGGATTAATCAGCCATTCACTCTTGGCCGGTAATCTGTTTCAGTTGAATTGATTGTCGCCACTCTAAAATGATTATATGGTATAGCGATTTAGCAGGGAAGAAAATAGGTGAAGAAATGTATTTTTATGGAAGGATGTACGTAAAAGAAGGGATTAAGGTGGTTTATGGCCGATTGGCAAAAATGGGAAACCTGGCGGTAAATGTGACCCCTTTTTCCTGGTTTGGATGACAAAGAATCTTTCCGCTGTGGGCCTCCACAATCTTTTTCACGATGGACAGACCCAGACCGGTCCCTTTGCTCTTTTTGGTAAAAAACGGCTCAAAGATCTTTTCGGTGTCCTCCAGGTCTATTCCCGTACCGCAATCCATCACAAAAAAATCTACAACTTGCGGATTCCCGGCTGTCTTTATAAGCACGTGTTCTCCTGCCGGACTGGCTTCCAGGGCGTTCACTACAAGGTTCAGCATTGCCTGTTTGATTTTCGGCCTATCCAGCATGAGGGGGCACAAAAGAGGATCAAGGTCCGTGTCGATCACTACCTGGGCTTTTTCGGCCACAGGACGAACCCCCTCCGCAACCTCCAGGGCAAGATCATTCAGATCCGTCTTTATAAGCTGGAGCTCCGTGGGCTTTCCAAAATCCAGCATCTCCCTGACCATGGTTTCAAGCCGGGCCGTCTCCTCTATGATCACATGGAGTTTTCGCTGTTTCGGATCCTCTGCATCCAGCGCTCTTGAGACCTGAGTCGCAAATCCACCGATGGACATAAGGGGTGCTTTCATATCGTGCGCAACATCGGACACGGCCCGGCCAACAGCCGCAAGGCTCTCCGTTTCCACAAGCGCCCTGTGTTTTTTTCTTTCCCTTTCGACCAAAACTCCAAGTATGATTGAGATAGCGAGGTAGAGGCAACCTTCAAGGATTTCATGGAAATCTTCGAGGGAAAATCCGTGCCAATGGGCCATGCTATAGGGAAGAAAAAGCACCATCGTACCCATGGCAATGGTCACGGCGCCCCTGAGCCCGAACCAGAAACCTCCCAGGACGAGGGGAATATACAGGAGTATTCTGTAAAAGGCATGTTCGTAGCCCAAACCATAGTATGTCAGGTAATTCAGGCCGGTCAGCGCAATGATCATGAGAACAATCAGGATCACTCTTTTCCAAGGGATATTCCGGGGCATGAATCGTCCTCTTTGCGCACGGCGGGCAGGTCAAAAAACTCCCCAGGCTGTGCTAACTCACCGCTTTGAATAAGCTTTTTACAGGCTTTGGTCTTATTTCCATTTATTAAGCCACAGGTTCCTTACAAAAACATTTCACCATCATTACAAATTGGTAATGTTTCTTCGTATCTTATTCAAAGACCCTGTGGCGGAATGGCTTTGCTGACTCCAAACTTAGGACCAGGGAATTTGAATAGGATGCGTTTCTTCCGGATGGAGGCAATTTCTTTCTCCGGCCGTCAAACGGCATCAGGGGGAACTATGCCTCCCGGGTGGACTTCCAGGTATTTGATCCCCTGAATCTCTTCTTTAAGGCTTTCCACTTTTTCTTCCAGTTTGTGTGTGAGCCGCGCGTCGTGCTTCGTGTAGATCAGGATATTGCCGTAATCGCTTTTCACGGAAATATCGGGATAAGCATCTACAAGAGCCGCCTTGACTTGACTCGCCAGGGCCAGATCGTCCATTTTTTGCTTCGAACCCGGGGTGGTTTGAAATTGATCGAGACTTGCGGCACGGCATATGAAATCCACTGTATTGGAAAGCGTAAATCGGCGAATATGAAACACCAGGTCATACAAACTACTGTCCCAGGGATCCACCCCGTAAAGGCTCTGTGTCCATTTTCGTCGTTCCTGGTCATCTCTTTGAATCAGCATTTCCGCCTCACGCATCGGAATTCCCTCTCGTTTCATCGTGCTGGCTACGCGGTCAGCCAGGTCGGCGATAATTCGAATTTTGAGCACATGCGGCACCCCGGGGAGCAGGAGATGCCCGGCCAGACCATGGTAAACGATGTTGTCCTTCTGCACACTGCGGGTGAGGGCACTCTGATAATAGACCACGAAAGAGAGTTTAGCGTGCCCCAAACGTTCCAGGATGGAAGGTGCGTCGTGGATCGCCTTGGTCAATTTCATTTCAGGGATGTGGAAATGTTCACTGGCATCCAGAATAACCTCACGGCTCAAGCACTGATACCCAAGCCGTTCCGCCACCTTCTCGGCCACTTCCCTGCCTTCGCTGTAGGACCCTCGTGATATGGAAATAATCGTCATGATTGCGCCCCCTAAAGATAGAAGAAGTATGTCATCGCTACCAGGATCGCGATGTAGATGAAGCTCAAGAATCCTCCGATTTTGATATAGTCTTTGCTGCGATATTCTCCGGGTCCCATATACAGGGCATTCACCTGATGGGTTGGAAGAATAAAGGAATTAGACACTCCGATGCCCACGACAATGGCCGCCACGCGCGGATCAATTCCAATCTGAAGAGCCAGCGGAACTCCAAGGGGAACGAGCAGGGCACAGGCGCCCACATTGGAGATCACCATGGTAAAACCGCAGCTCAGGACGGCTAAGACAATCAATAGCACCAGCGGAGACATAAAATGACCCAGTGCCAGGACAACACCTTTGGCTATCCATGCGGCGGTACCCGTCTGATCTATGGCCATTCCCAGGGGAATGAGCCCCCCTAACAGGAAAACGGTGCGCCAATCCACCGTTCGGTATGCTTCGGTGATGGTAATGACCTTGGTCACAATCATGCCCAGAGCGCCCAACATCAGACAAACCGACAACGGAATCGGGTTATAGGGGCGGGTTTGAAAATAAAAGCTTGAAATGATCATCAAAACAAGCGAGGTCAAAAAACAGGTTAGAGCCCATTTTGCCTTTTCCGGTTTGTGAAATTCCTCCTCGAACGACGAGATGATGATAAAGTTCTGGTGAAGATCCTGGAGCGCATGGAACTGTTCCCAGGTGCCTTGGATCAGCATGGTATCACCGGACTGGAGGGGCCGATCAGCCAGCTCCCGATAGTAGGTCTTGCCGTTCTGATGGATAGCCAGGACATTTACTCCGAAAGTCTCTCGAAAGCGGATTTCTCTTATGGTTTGTCCCACCAGACTGGAGCGTGGAGAAACCACCGCCTCCACGATTCCGGCTACGGCCGGGTTAAAGGTGGTATTTTTGAAACAACGCGGCTCTTTTCCAAGAATCAGTCCGTAGTCCCGGACGAACTCGCCGATCCCATCCTCTGGACCATATGCGCACAATACAGAATCCGACTGAATAATGTCGTTTGGAAGTGGGGTCATATTCTGCGTTACTTCATTCCTGGCCGATGCCACGATGTTCACTAGAAAACGCCGACGAATGCCAACCACATCCTGCGGACCTCCCCCCGGTTGATAATCCTTGGGTACAATGATTTCAAAGGGTCCGTTGATCAACGGGTATGAACTGAGAATACTGTCTTCAGCGCTTCCGTGGGAATCGAGAAGCGAATCTGTCCGGCCCGCCGTACTTCCGGCTAACATACGCATTCCGAAAGTGGAAAGATAGGCAATGCCGCCAATGACAAGGCCCAGACCGATAGGCGTCAGTTCAAGGAAACTGAACTTGGGCATACCAGGAGGCAAAATATCGTTGAGCAAAATCAACGGACTCGTACCGATCATGGTCAACGTACCGCCAAGAATCGCGGCCATTCCAATGGGCATCAGAACACGGGAAACGTGGACTTTAAGTCTATGAGAGGCCACAAGACGGATGGCGGGCAAAAAGAGCACCGCCGCCCCCGTGTTTTGCATAACGCTGGATATGACAGAAATCAAACCCGAAAAGATCACGACCAGCCGGGAGCTGCTCTTTCCCACGAAACCCAGCAGAGGCTGAATAAGCCGGCTGACCAGACCGGCCCGGTTCAGACCATAACTGATGATCATCACACCGATGATAGCGATGACCGCGTTGCTGCTGATCCCTCGAAAAGCATCCTCGGCTCGAAGCAGGCCCAGTTCGGGTAGCGACACCATCATCAAAATACCGACCACGTCCACCCGCACCCACTCAAAAATAAAGAGAAGGATCGCAACGGCAACCACGAACAGCATCAGCAGCTTGGTACGCAGATGGGTATCAACTTCGAAAGGCAGGCTGGCAACCCCCTCGTCATAAACCCTGTTTCCGTCCGGGGTGGTCAGTTCCGAAAAGATGTCCAGCCAGAGCGCGTGCTTTCCGGCCTTGGTTTTGGAATCCACGGTATATTCAACCGTGGCTTTCAGGGGGGCTGAGATATTCCCCTCGGGGACAGGAAATTTCACCAGGATGTGATAGTGAGGTCTGTTGGGGTGGGCCTTGTCCAGAAAGGCGATTCCACTGTTGCGCGGAGAGGCCATCCACACAATAACGCCGTCGTCGGCATTTTTCTTCCAGGCCAGCGCCTCGCTGTCGGCATTTCCCGACGAATTCAGCCGAGCCTCAAGCTCAATCTTTCCGGTTTCTCCGGCGATCAGGGTTCGAAATCCCGATTCCAGCCGCACGGAAACATGTTCCGGCTGCCGCGAACGGGAGACGCGGCCGGCCGTTTCCGGTTCCATGATGGGGGAATCCTTTTTTGCCTGGACGACCTGCGCCCTGCCCGTCAAATCGAGGGTTCCTGCAATAGCACCCACAGTAACCGCGCAGGCCATAATAATTATCCATTTTTTTGTCATCATGTATGAATCTCTATCCGGTGGAGTCAAATCAGCGCCACATTTCTGCAAACGCCCTACAAACGAATTCTATCTCCCGCATATCCGTGTCCAATGGATTGCCCTTAAAATTGTTAACAAATATCGAACGGCGATCTGGAATTCGCCCGATAATGGTAAGGTTTTTGAGTGCTTCTCCGAGATCCTCGTCAACCTCGGGAATCACCCGATTGAGAACAACCGTTACAGGCAGATTGGCTTCCTTGGCAAAGGCGTCTACGCTGTTCGCCATCATAATGGATTCATAAGAAGGGTCCACCGCCCAATACCAGACCGGATCCGCGGTCCGGGCGCAATTCTTTACTCTGCCCTTTCCATTTATGTAATCCTTTTCAAACCGAAATTGCAAGGATGTTTCCATCCATCTGAGTTGATATTTTGACCGTTTATGTAAGGGATAAGGGTGTGGTGCTCAGACAATGCTTTCCACAACGCCGCCATCGACTCTCAGCGCGGCGCCGGTTGTTGCCGAGGAAAGCGGTGAGGCGATATAGACTGCAAGGTTGGCCACCTCTTCGACGCTCGCAGCGCGCCGGATGATCGAACTCGGCCGATTCGCCATTACAAAATCGGCAGCGGCTTCCTCGATCGGCTTGGCGGATTTTTGCTGATCCTCAAGCAGAATCTTACGCAGACCATCGGAGAGAGTCGGGCCTGGCAGGATGGCGTTTACCGTGACACCGGAGCCCGCCATTCGTTTTGCCAACCCGCGCGAAAGAGCCAGATAGGCGGTCTTGGTAACGCCATAATGGATCATGTCCACCGGAATGTTGAGCGCGGATTCAGAGGAAAGGAAAAGCACCCTCCCCCAGCCTCGAGCAACCATACCAGGAAGATAAAAGCGGGACAACCTTACACCGGACATGAAATTGATGGCAAAGATGCGTTCCCATTCTTCGTCCGGCGTATTGAAAAAATCCCTTAGTTCATAAATCCCCAAATTATTCACAAGGATATCCGCTGACGGTTCCGCCGCCCCGAGGCCACCACAGCCTTCCGCCGTCCCCAGATCGGCGACAACGCCTCGGACCTTGGCGCCATTTACGGCCTTATTCAACCGTTCGACCGCCTGCGCCACCGTCTTCTGTTTACGACCATTGATAATGACCGCCGCGCCTGCATCAGCCATCCCTTTTGCAATGGCAAAGCCGATACCTCCGGTCGAACCCGTCACAATAGCTGTCTTGTTTGTCAGATCGATGTTCATTTCTTTCCTCCTATGGGATTTTCGATAGCTGCTTTCCATCGGCCTCACGGCCGAGCGACATCCGTTTCATTCGTGATTACCTTGTGAATGGAAACAATTCGCCGGTTCCTCCCTTAAAAGAAATACAATAGACGATTGAAATGGGTAAATAGGGTGAATTCCGTATCTTGTGAAAAATGTGGTGGTAGATAGAGTTTGATGGTGAAACAGTAGAAGAGCTCAGGAAGGCTTTTCAGGATTCAGTCTTGAAAAAATCAAATGATTCGATCGCAACAAGGGTCGCGGGCGAGCTTGTCTCAGAATGGATCAATATCACATCAACTCCAGAACCCAAACCTCCCTTTCCCCATAAAAAGGAAAGATCACTCTGGAAGGCATCCCGCTTTGCCATTGAGCTTGAGATGGTGATTCGCCATCTTAAGGATGATGGCATTTTATGCCTCGTTTGTTTGCCGTATGGACCCCTGGCCCGACATTCTGATGGAATCATTCAACAAACTCACCATCCCCGTCTATCATACGATGTGGGGCCCAGGCGAATTTACTCAAACCGGCAATCTCCGGGACTTTGAACGGGCGGAAGACTTGCGCAGCGTGATGGTTCCCAACCTTTTTACCTGTGGGGAATATGATGAAGCCAATCCGGCTACGACGGAATATTACAAATCGTGGGCCCAGAACGCCGATATGATTGTATTTGAGGGTGCGTCACACCCCCACCATATGGAAAGGAAAGCGCAGTTCAATCAGGCTGTTCGTGATTTTCTGAATAAAGCAGAATAGAGAGAATGATCATGCCCCATTCCGACAGGGTAAAAGAATAGGGAGAGTCGAATTATTGTTGCGTGCAATAAATCCGGGATGCCGAGGAAACAAAGGTTGCCTGAATTAACGCATTCCTTTCCATCGCAGAACGTTACGCGCCCCAGTTCAGGTCTTTTTGAAGAGATCGCAGTGTCAGCTCCAGGCATTTTTTCAAGGTAGCCCCGATACCATCCCGACGAATGGCAATGGCGGGAAAGGAGGGGACTTTGAGTTGCCCATTCAACTCTTTTTCCATTTGGTCCAAAGACATCACGGATAGTCCCCCCGTCGCCAAATCCCGTTTGTTGTACTGAAGGACAAGGGGGATCTTGTAAATATTGAGGCCGAATTCTTTCAAGTTCTGTTGAAGGTCCCGCAGGGATTCCAAATTGTTTTTTCGCTGGACTTCCATGGAATCGGCAACAAAAACCAGGCCGTCTACTCCCCTTAGAACCATTTTCCGCGTTGAACGATATCTGGCATGACCTGGCACGGTGTACAGCTGCAGCCTTACTTCGCAGCCCTTTATTTTCCCGAGTCCCATGGGCAGAAAGTCGAAAAAAAGCGTTCGGTCCCCCTGGGTTTCAATGGAGACCATATCGCCCGTAACATATTTGGCAAAGGCGTCGTGAAGGCGCATCAGGTTTGTGGTTTTTCCTGATAATGCCGTGCCGTAATAGACGATTTTGCATTCGATTTCTTTCTTTTTTGGATTATATGTGGCCATAGTGAGTGGTTTTTAACCCATTTCTCCGGTAGTTTCAGACGGTCTGAATCGAAAGTTATCAGTTTTGAAAAGGCTGATGCAGGCATCTACTGCATCCGGGTCATAGGTGATACCTCGGCCTTTTCGTATTTCACCCAGCGCCAAATCAATACCCAGGGCGGGGCGGTAGGGCCTGTGCGAAGACATGGCTTCAACCACATCTGAAACGGCTACAATCCGGGCCTCCACAATAATCTGTTCGCTTTTGAGTCCAGCCGGGTACCCGGAACCGTCCAGACTTTCGTGATGCTGAACCACCGTTTGAGCAATGGGCCATGGAAATTCGATACCCTTGAGAATTTCATACCCCACTTCCGGATGGGCTTTGATCATGCCGAATTCGTGTTCCGTCAGCCTGCCGGGCTTGCTGAGAATTTCGGCGGGTACGCATATTTTTCCAAGATCGTGAATGGAGCCTGCAATGCGAATTCCGTTGATCTGTTCTTTCGAAAGGCCCATCTTTGTAGCGATAGCCCGGGCGAGATCGGCCACCCGGCGCTGATGGCCGGCGGTGTAAGGGTCCCGCTTTTCCACGGTTAGGGCAACGGCCTGGATAATGCCGTTGAGGGCCTTGCGCAAGGCGACAAAGCTTTCCTTAAGACTCTTTTCCGAAGTTTTGCTGGCCGTGATATCACGGAAACTCCAGACTCGCCCCACATTCTCCTTACCGATTCGCTGGGGCAGTGAGCACCGCTCGAAAATTCTGCCGTCCTTGAATTCGATAATGTCCTTATCTTCGGCGCCCGGTTTATCGTAGAGGTCAGCGATCTTCTGGAGAAACATTCCCGGATCTTTCACCTGTTCCATGATGTACCCGATAATCCGATTGTCTTCCTTCGCCGCCATCACGGATTCCGGAATCCGGCACAGGTCTTGAAACCTCTGATTTGAGCTCACAATCCTGCCGTGCCGGTTGACCACCACAATGCCGTCTGCCGTGGACTCCAAGGTGGCCCGAAGGATGGAAACAATCTTGTCGCTCCGTTGTTCGGCTTTCGTGCGTTTCAGGGAGTCCTGTTCCAGTTCCTGAATCCGTCGTGCCAGTTGCTCATATGTGGGTTTTTGAGCCATTACCAGCGATCCTTTATTAAAGGGATAGGAATACCGTTCGCAACCCTGGACGGAGGGTTTCCAGCAAGCGCCCTTTCGGTAGGCACGGCGGGTTCACAGTTCCTCCTTAACCCACGTTTCCGTAGGCCCGCGTTTCATCCCGGACGGCTCAGTTTCTTCCCCCGTGGCGGAATGGCTTTGCTGACTCCAAACATAGTACCAGGGAATTTGAATAGGATACCTTCCGACTTTGTCTTGCAGAACATCGTTAAAATTATAAAATAACTTTCCTAAAATTTATACATATTTTATTATTTTATGATATCCAAATGCTACATGCGTGTTCATCCATAAATAGCTGGCGCTATGAATCAGAGGCCGCAATCCTCCGGCGGGATCGGGACAAGTCGGCGTCAAACCGTGAATTTCCTTGTGCGACGTACGATCGTACCTCTCCCCGTCCTGCCATCGATAGACGGGATTTTCTCCCGTTAAAAGCATGGGAGCTTGGACTTGATCTTGTGGATGGGAACTGAATAACCTATTGAAATACAGATTTTCAACTCTCTTCGAAAATTCTGAATGCAGGTTTGGGTTACAAATAAACGGTTAAATGCTGCCAAATAAAATAGAAAAGCCCGACCTCGGGCGGAGGTAAAGTTACGGTATGGATCGTTTGGCCGAAACAATCAGTCTCGCTGCCAGAAAGAACGTTTCAGATATCCACATCATGAGCGACAAGGCCGTCGTTTTCAGACAAAACGGGGCGATCGTTTTCCAGCGCGAGATGTGGCGTCACCAGGAACTTAAAGAGCTGGCTGACAAACTCCTTTCCGACAGGGATCGCAGAGTGCTAAGGGATCGACTATCTGTTGATCTTGCAAGGACCGTGAGTCACGTCCGTATCCGAATAAACCTCTTTCACTCCTTATTTGGGCTCGGCATGGCGATCCGTTTGTTGCCCGGCCGGGTCCCTCGAATCCATGATCTTAACCTTCACCCCTCCATTGCGGAGTGTTCCAGTCTCACATCCGGATTAGTCCTTATCTGTGGTACCGCGGGCTGCGGAAAATCCACAACCGTGGCCTCGATAATCGAAGAGATCAATGCAAAACGAAACGCCCATATAGTTACCTTGGAGGACCCCGTCGAATATGCCTTTACCTCAAAGAAGTCGCTGATAGCACAGCGAGAGCTCGGTACGCACATGCCGTCCTTTGAGCAGGGTCTCCTTGACGTTTTGCGTGAGGACCCCGATGTGATTGTGGTCGGAGAACTCAGAGAAACCGAAACGATCCGCCTCACGTTGCATGCCTCCGAGTCCGGCCACCTGGTAATCGCCTCCCTCCACGCTTCCTCCGCTGAAGATGCCCTCCATCGGATGTGTAACGCATTTCACCCGGAGACCCAGGATTCGGTCCGGAATCAGATTGCATCAACACTTTCTTACCTGGTGGTTCAAAAGCTCGTCTTAATGCCGAGACTCCAATATCGGGTTCCGCTTCTCTCCATCTTAAAGGGGACGCAATCCGTCAAGAGCATGATCCGTGACAACAGGCTCATGCAGATCGAAAACGCCATCCTTACCGGAAAGGATGAGGGGATGTTCAGCATGGATCAATACCGACTCTACATGGAAAGCAGGCATGATCTGGTCTCGCCCGCCTCGATCTTCTCTCCTTCAGAGGCTGAGCCGTATCCATCTCCCCAGCCATCCATGGAACCACCGCCGAGACTTCTCCCGGAGGAAGACGAGAGCGCTCCTGGGGCGATTCTGGAAATTGATGAAAAGGCCTCACTTCGAGAATTGATTGAGGAAGCTGATAAACTCTTTAGAAGATAGTGCTCCGCAGAGAAAGCACCTCTCGGACAAATAGAGGAACACGCCGGAAGCAATGGAAAGCCCAAGGGCTTTGGCCACCACCATGGCATGGGTTCCCAACAAGTTGTGCACATACTGTCCCAGAATGATGCCCAGGGGCGTGGCACAGGCGAAAAGGGTGAAAAGTGAAAATACCTTTGTTCGGGAAAGGGTGCTTCTGACCATTTTCAGTCGGCTCAGATTAAAATGCCTCGAAGAACGCCTCCAGCCTGGTCCGTGCCTGCTCCTCGCTGTAGGCCCTGAAATCGGTAATATCCGCCTCGATAACCACGGAGGGGATTTTCAGCCTCTCCATGAGGAGGCGCTTAATGTCGTACTGACCCACGGAGTAGGGCTTGCAGCTTCTGGCGGAGTGGATCACCAGCCCGTCCACCTGGTATTCCTTAATCAGCCTTTCCATGAGGTCCAGGCGGTGATTCAGGTTGTTGTTCAAAATAACCCGGCTGTATGTCCTGGCTAACGACTCAAAGGGCTTGGTCTCATCCATGAAAGAGATGGTCTCAGCCCAGGCGTTGGTGTAGGTGGCTGTCACAAAGTTCATTCCTCTTTCCGCGAACAGATTCGAAAAATCCCTCACCTTGTACCAGATGGCGATATTGTCCCACATCAGTCTCTTGCGCTCAGGGATAACGGCCCCGATACTCTTTTCCACCCTTTCCTTCAGTTCCTTCAAAAGGGTCTGATAATATTCCAGGGTCACCGGAAGGCCCCGCAGGGAGACGATGGGCGCCAGGTGAATAAAGGCATCGAAAATGCTCATGGGCGCAGGCCGCACCTTCATGGTGGCAAGGACCTCTCCCCACAGGGCGGAGGAGTCCCGAGCAAGGCCGATCATGTTCCTGAATTTGTCTTCATCAAAAGACTTCCCGGAAATCCGTTCCAGTTGGGGGACCATTTCCTCCAACTGCCGGACCATATAGGTGAGATCCGCATCCGTCAATTCCCGAAAATTATAGGGGGTATCAAACAGGATGAACGGGATGTTCAGCTGATCCGCCAGGACCTTGTACCAGTAGACGACCGTCTGGCAGATATTGTTGGACGCAAAAAGGAGATCCGGTTTCGGAAGTTTTCCCGCAGGGGTTTTCCCCGAGAGAAAATGACCCAGATCGATCCGGGCATAGGAACAAAGGTCTTGATGATAACCGTGTTCCTCTGCAATACTGCACATCTCAGGCCCCATCTTCTGGGCCCCACAGAGGGCGCCATGGTTTTCCGGATAGACCGTATAGAAACCGAAGGGCCGCAACAACTCAACGGGTGCCCCGCTGGTGACCCACGCCACGGGTTTGGCACCTTCCGCATATCTGGAAAGAAAATAGTGACGGGTCATGATTTCCTTCAGCCTGACCGCGCACTTGAGCCCTGGACCCATATACGGTTTGGGCGTATGGCTCCGTTTTTTCTTGCGACCGGCGGCAAGACCCATCACTGCCGGGGCCCCCACATCCTTCATGAAACCGTATCGAACTTTTTTTGCAAGAGACATGTTTACCCCCTCACGAAATCATCTCCAGAAACGCCTCGACCCTGGTGGCCATCTGCCCACTTACTCCCTGATTCAGTTCCACGTCGATCACAAGGGTCGGTAGCCCTGCTGCCTTCAAGGCCGTCACCACTCTTGGCACATCGAACAATTCCGGCTCACAGAACTTGACCATGTAAAAAATTATCCCCTTGGCGCCGCTCGCCTCCGCCATTTCAATAAGATAATTCACCCTCTCCTTCAACGGCGTATTCTTAGTAGTACATGGGGGCATTGCAAAATAGCAGTCCGCAAGCGTTTCCAGCGGTTCCTTTTCAGGAGTTGGCGGGATCAGCAACCGTCTGCCACAACACAGAAAATCGTCATTGACCACCCTTGCGCCAGTCCCGTCCAGAATCTCCAGGATCTCCGGAGGATTGGGCAGGACGCCGCTCAACAGAACGGGCATTCCCTTTTGGGCCTTACCCTTGTACCTGTGAACAAACTCCTCAAGGAGCGGAATAAAGTCGTCCGGATGAAGATATTCTCCCTGCCGGATTACTTCGTAAAATCGGGCATTGGATGCGGAGAGTTCTCCTTTGCTTCTCAGGTGATAGATCTCCCTGAGGATCTCCGACAACCGACGTCCCTGATCCACGCTTTGTTGCAGAGCAGCCGGGTTCATGGCTCCGAATTCTTTTTCGAGACTTGAAATGAGCAATTTCATCTGATCCAGATAGTAATCCCTGGAACACCCATGGTAAGGGGCCTTTGGATGATAAAAGAAGAAGCAGGGTTTCTCCAGATTCAGATAATCGTTGATGATGGATGCAAGATTCTGAATGGAATCACAGGTATGGGGAAAAAGAAAACCGTCCAGCATATCCGCCTTTCTCTGCAGGATCAATTCCAGACCCTGTTTTACCACAGCACAGATATACGTCTGCAGATGGGCGTTGGCATGGGTGCTCTCCAGGGGAGGATCCCAGATCTCCACAGGCAATATATTCATAGCCCACAGGATCTCCTTTGGATACTGGGCCGGAAAAACACCAAGAAGGCGTCTGCCCTTCTTTTTCTGCTCTAAAAGATACTCTTTACGCGCCATAAACCCATGATCTCCTTTAGCCGGCCCGTCTGGACCGGATATCTATTTGGAACGTTTCGGGATCAGCATTCCGCTGCTGGCAATGACATAGGTCAGAAAAGAGAGCATCAGCAATCCGCCCAATATTTCCGAATCCCGTACCTTTATAAGATAAGCAATCATAAAAACAATGACGAAACCGAACATGACAATCAGCGTCCTGGGGAGGCGACGCAAGATCACCCTCCCGAAATGAACAAACCGAATATGGCTTACAAGCAGATAGATAGTCAGCAAAATAATGCCGTGAATGGCCCATGGATTTTTAAAAAACAGGCAGGCGCCCAAGGCCGCCATGGCGCCGGCGGGACTGGGTAATCCGTTAAATACGCCGGGAGGCAGGGTCTGGTCATACTTGTCTTTGGATAGATATCGCCATAAACGATACCCTATGGCCACGGTGTAGAGGATTCCCAGCACAAAAAAAGAGAGTTTTATCTCTCCTTTCAGAATGATCAAAAATCCCGGACATACTCCGAAGCTGACCAGATCCGCTATATCATCAAACCACGGTCCGAATCGGGTTCCTCCGTGCTTCTCCGCCATCCTACCGTCAAACAGGTCAAAGATCTGACCGGCCAGGATAGCCATGGAGGCATAGGCATATCTCCCCTGGAAGACAAAAACGGTTCCCATTATACCGCACAGCAGGTTCAAAATCGAGAGGATATCGGCGTAGAAACGGTTTGCGATGAGTTTGAATACGATGGATGAGATGGACAGAATAATGCACAGGTTAAGCATTTGCGCCGAGAAATCGGGAATCCGCCAGTTATTTTCAAGAAGTGCACAGTAAATAATCAGGGAGAAGCACAGAACCGCCTTGATCTTTCCGAAATTGTTCGCCGCCACCGAAAATATGGTAAAGCGCTTAATAATATATCGGACCACGAACTGTCCGCAAGCCTCGATAACCACCAAAATCCATACCGTCGCGACATCCAGCATCCCCTGATAAGCAAAAAAAACGATGGGAGGCAGATAGGTCAGCTTGTCGCAAAAGGGATCGATTTGTTCCCCGAACGAACTGATCAGGTTGCATTCTCTTGCGATCAGCCCATCCACGCCGTCCAGAACCGCTGAGATGGTAAACAGCAGGATGCCCAAGGCCTGCCGCCCCGCCACGAAATAGAGGATAACACCGGAAAGACCGATGATCACTCTCCAAAGGCAGATTGCATTGGGATGGAAATACCAGTGGCTCCCCAGGATATCCCTGCCCCTCTCGGTCTTCAGGACCGCTACAAATGTCAGATACATTAAAGAGGAAATCACCACGGCTAAGCTGATGAAAATGATCCTGTCCAATAGAGAACCCCACCTTTTTCCACTGTTAATTCGTGACCCGCTTCATCCGACCGGACGGGGCGCCACTATAGTATCGCTATTCCTATCGCCCCTTTTGCTGGAAGTCAAGCGTTACAAACACAACCTCTGTCCTCATGGATTTTATCAGATAGGTCGCCATAGGAGAAAGCCATAATGAGAATTGCGATGTGGAGGATTCTCAACTTGACCTGCTATCCAGGGTCTCCTATACTTGCCTCCCTGAAGAAGGGAGTTGCATTTAACCGCAAACGCAAGAGGAGGAATCCTTGTCAGATGCATGTTGTCCGAAAACGGAACTTTAATGAAGTGACGGCCTTTGAACTGGGGTTCGGTCCTGTTGGCCCACCAATCATGACCGTTCATTTTTATTATATTGATGGGATACTGATCGATACAGGCCAGTCCAATATGCAGAAGTATGTCCCGGCGCTCCTTGAGGAAAAGCATTGTAAGACCATCCTATTGACCCACCATCACGAAGACCACAGCGGCAATGCCGCCTTGATCGGCCGGACCCATGGCGCAAGCATTTTCGGTCATCCATTTATGATTGAAAAATTGCGGAGAGGCTACAAAATCCTGCCCTACCAGCACCTGATCTGGGGTCGTTCGAAACCGATGGAAGTGCTTCCCCTGCCCCCTGTGATTGAAACTGATCGCCATACATTGATTCCGGTACACACCCCGGGGCATAGCAAAGACCATACCGTATTCCTTGAAAAGGAGAACGGATGGCTCTTTTCAGGCGATCTTTATATCGGAGAAAAAATCAAATTTTTTCGATCCGATGAGAAGATGAAAGACCAGATTGAATCCCTGACAAAGGTATTAGCCTATGACTTTGACGCCCTGTTTTGCTGCCACCGCCCCTGCCTGAAAAATGGAAAAAAACATCTTGCAAAAAAACTGGCCCATCTGGAAGATTTGTATGGAACCATCCGGGGATTGGCCGGGGAAGGGCATACCAGCAATGAAATCATCAGACAACTGGGGAACGGGAGCGATCGAAGAGTAAAATGGATGACCATGGGGAATGCAAGCTTCGCCAATATGGTCCGTTCCGCCATGATTCCGGAGATCGACAGGTAGCAAAATCAAATTTGAGGATCTCGTAAAACTGAATCAGAAAGATCAGGAAGGCCACGAAGATTTCAATAAAACGAAAATCACATCATGTTTCGTTTCATTCGTGGTTAAAAAAGTGTTTTCATCGCGTTTGCCTTGACAGGAACAATCTTACGGGACTATGTATGGAACCCTTCATACAGCCTTGTCCCCGATTTGGGAGGTGAAAGATAGCGCAATGACCGACATTCTCTGTTTCTCACGAAACAACGCCACCACGGTAGAGCAACTTGATCAAGATACCCTCGTCTCCTCCTGCCGATTGCAGGATACCCTGATGGATCTCCTTGTGGTCATCCGGGTGAAAACCCCCGATCTGGAAATTACGCATATCGAGGCGGAAATCCGCCGGTCCTCAGAAGCAGAAATTCCCGGCATCC
Source organism: uncultured delta proteobacterium (assembly GCA_963747555.1). Lineage (GTDB taxonomy): Bacteria > Desulfobacterota > DSM-4660 > Desulfatiglandales > Desulfatiglandaceae > DUZB01. The sequence goes on along the minus strand of CAVVFZ010000019.1, from coordinate 293,890 downwards.
ATGACACCCTGAAGAGGGTGGTCGGGGTTCGCGTGGGGCCGGGAATCAAGAAGATCGTGAAGGGCCTTATCGGAAAGAGCACGACAGAAAAAAAGCTCGTTTTCATGATTGGAGAATGCTGCAACGGAATTATTCTCTCTTTCACGAAACAGGTTCTCGGTAAGGCGCCCGAGGATATACAGGGAGAAAGGCAGTTTTTCGCCGATATGGTGAAAAACAGCCCCCGCCTTTACAACAGCTGCGCCGCCCTTTCATCGGAGAGCCCGCTCATGGAGGGGATTGAAGCGACATAGGAATTCGGAAGGATAGCCACATGTTGACATTCAACAGAAACAAAATTGTCGGTATTCACACGAAAGACAACCGTACCCTGCACGCACGCGGAATCCTGGAAGACGATATATACGGCATGGAAGTGGATGTGGATATTACCCTTCCGGACCTGGAAATCGTCCGGATCGACGGGAAATGGACGCGCATGGAAAATCGGGAATGTCCCCGGGCCATCCCTTTCCTTCAGGAAGCCCTTGGGCTCAGACTTATGGAGGAAGGCTTCCGCCAGAAACTCCAGAAAACCGTGGGGAGGAAGTCCTGCCGACATTTTGCAAACATCCTGTTGGAATGCTGTGAAGCGGCGATCGAAGCGGCGGCACTTACGGGCGTAATACCGACTCAACTCGCGGATGAGAAAATCCCTGCAGAAAAAGCCGTTGAAGAACCGGCTCAAACAATAGAGGGCAAACTCAAAAATGGGGCGTCTCAAAGTGCTGAAAGGGGGGCCGCAAATCCTTTCGAAAAGAGCTCTTCGGAGGGCATGGTCATTGATCTCCACGTCCACTGTGCCGAGGCCTCGCCTTGCAGTTCAGCCCCCCTGGAAGACCTGATAGTGGAAGCCAAACGGATCGGATTGGATGGGATATGCCTTACCGACCATAACCACGTCTGGCCTCGTAAGACAATAGAGGAGCTTCAAGCCAGGCACGAATTTCTCATTTTGAGGGGGAATGAGATTACCACGAATCAAGGCGACATGCTTGTTTTTGGCTTTGAAGAGGATATTAAGGGGATTGTTGACCTGGAGGAACTGCGCAAAATGGTTCTGAAAGCCGATGGATTTATCATAGCGGCCCACCCCTTTCGCGGTTTTCTCACCTTTGGTATCGGCCAGTTAGGTCTTACCCCGGAAAAAGCCATGGTCAGGCCCCTTTTCCAGTATGTGGACGGCATAGAGGTCATGAACAGCAAGGTTTCCGAAAAGGAAAACCTGTTTTCCTCACAAGTTGCGGCGGGCCTCGCGTTGCCCGGCACGGGAGGAAGCGACGCCCATGAAGTGGAAGAGGTGGGAACCTACGCAACCCAGTTTTTCGATCCGGTTACCTGCGAAGAAGATTTCCTCAAGGCCCTCCGCCGGAAAAACTACGAACCGATCGCCTTTCGAAAGGCGTTGAAGCGATAAAGGAGAAACACATGGAAGCAAAACGGGATTGGGGAACGATCGTCCGGAGGATGGAACAGTTGATGCGTCTCAAATCGTTCCCTGTGGCTTTCAAGATGCTGGAGAACAGGAAGGAGCTGAGCAAAATCCCTTTTATGCGCAGACCCGGTCATAAAATCACCCTCTGCCAGATGATCACGCTCGTAAGGAACTTTGACTGGACTGTCGGCATTGATCTGGATGATTTCATGAACCCCACCTGCCCTTCCATCCTGGGTCTCACCGAAGTCCCCGGAGTAAATCTGGACGGCACTTTTCGGAGCATCGTTTGGGTCAAAACCCGTGAGGACGGCAGGAAGTATGAGCAAAGCATTCCCCGACTGCCTTTGGGAAAATATGAGGCGGTGGCCATGGCGCCCCTTGCTTACAAGCCTTTTGAACCCGATATCGTGCTTATCTACGCAAACCCCGCCCAGATGATGCTCCTGATCAACTCCCTGCAATTTGAAGAGTACGAGGTGATGCAGTTCTTCTGTGTGGGAGAATCGTCCTGTTCAGATGCCATTGCAAGATGTTACCTCACAGGCAAACCGTCGCTCACCATCCCCTGCTACGGCGAGAGACGTTATGGGCACGCACAAGATGAAGACCTGGTCATGGCCGTGCCGGCAGACATGATGGAAAAGGCGCTACGGGGAATGGAAACCCTCTATCGCCGCGGCATCCGCTATCCCATTAGTTTTGCGGGGGCTGAGCAGGACCTGACGGACGCCTTTCCCCTCTCTTATGGTGGACTCCAGCGCCTCGAATCCCTCAGGGGGGACGACAATCGCCTCCTGCTCGGCGTAACCGGAGGAATTGCAAGCGGCAAAACCACCGTGGCCAACATGCTGCAAGAGCTGGGCGCCCCCATCATCGACTTTGACCTGATCGCCAGAAAGGTGGTGGAACCCGGAACCCCCGCCCTTCGCGAAATCGTGGACTATTTCGGCAAACAGGTCCTTCAGGATGACGGCACATTAAACAGAAAGGCGGTTTCCGATATCGTGTTTCGGGATTTTGAGAAAAGAAAGAAGCTGGAGAGTTTCACCCATCCACGTATTCATGAAGAGTTTGAAAAACAGGTCCGGGAGATTGCGGAAAAGGATCCGAACGCGGTTATCCAGGTGGTCATCCCGCTGCTGATCGAATTGAACCTTCAATACCTGTTTCACAAAATCCTGGTGGTGTACATTCCCATGGAAGAGCAGGTGAAAAGGCTGGCCAAACGGGACGGAATCACGATAGAAGAGGCGGCTAATATTCTAAAGTCACAACTGCCCATCGATGAAAAGGTGGGGTACGCAGATTTCGTCATCCATAATGAAAATTCCCCCGAGAAAGCCAGGGAACAGGTAAAAGAGCTCTGGGAAAAACTCAAACAGATTCAGAAGGAAAAATCCAGGTAGGCTGAGATGTTCGCATAAAAATCAAAGAGATGCCTTGTCAGAAATATGCCCCGAACATCAGGACGACCGAATCGACGCTCGTGTTGTCTTCACTCAGGCCCGCGTTGGAGAGGTGATCCCATCTTAGAGAAGTGAACAGGATCTCGTCCTCAAGGGGAAATTCCGCTCCTATCCCGCCTCGGGGATTAAAATTCAGGTGGCTCCCCTGCCCTTGCACCCGAAAACCGGTGTAGATAATTCCTATCCCTGCTTCGATATAGGGTCTAATCCAGGTCGTGGACAAAGGGTCCAGATAATACAGGGCCATCATTCCCGTGGATGCTATGATCCACGGATCGGGCGTTGTGGTACCCCCAAGGCTTACCTCCAGCTTGAAACGCAGGGCCTCCGGCGCGCTGTGATGCCAGATTTTGTCATAATCGAAAAGGGCCACATAATTGGCCATGAGAAAACCGATGTCGTTATCGGGGTGGAAGCTGTTCCCATAGCTGAGGGCGAAACCGAACCGGGTCGCGACATCCTCCTTCGCTCTATCCTCTCCCCACGACGGGCCCTGAAGAACGCCCAGCATCAACAGAACGACCCAGCCCCAGCAAAGCCATTTTCCCATTTTCATGCCCCCATCTTGACTTGTCCCGTTCGGCAGAGGCCAAAGATAGCAAGAAACCCAGACCCGGTCAATAAAATCTTGACAACAAACACGGCCGTAAAATACTTTGTAGCCCTGTCGGCGAAGATAAAAAGAATTCAGAATTCAGGAGTCAGAAAACAGAAGTATTTTGAAAAACAACAACGAACATAAGACCTGCGACGTCCATTTGAGCGTGCCTTTTCACGATCTGGATCCCATGCATATCGTCTGGCATGGAAACTATATGAAATATTTTGATGTGGCAAGATTCGCCCTGTTTGACCAGTGCGGCATAGACCTTTATGAATATTCAAGGGACAGCCTGATCATTTTTCCCATCATAAAGACAAGCACAAAGCATATCATTGCTCTCCGAAACAAGGACAAATTCATTGTTACGGCAGCGATCCTCGAAGCAAAAGCAAAAATCATCATCGATTTTCAGATCAGACGTTCTGAAACGGGGGTAATCTGTACCAAAGGAAGAAGTGAACAGGTGGCCGTGAAGCTTCCTGAAATGGAGATGCTCTTTGAAATTCCGGATAATATCCGGCAGGCTTTAGGATTCCCGACATGAACAGTGACCTGGGCAAAGCCTTGATAACGGGAATCGAGCGATTGTCCGCATGGTCCGATCTACTGGACCACATCAACGTCTTCCCTGTAGCGGACGGAGACACAGGCCGAAATTTGATCACAAGCCTTTCGCCACTCAAACAGGGGGCTTCCAACCGAAAATCGAAAGCTCGAAAACTGCTGCTTTCCGCCCGTGGAAATTCAGGAAATATAGCCGCCCGGTTTGTTGCCGGTTTGTTGGCCGCCGATACTCTGGATTGTCTCCCTCCCGCTATGAAATCGGGAAGAGACATGGCATGGCAGGCCATCCACTCCCCCGTACACGGAACCATGCTGGATGTGCTGGATGCCCTGGTGACATTCATTCACGAAAAGCCTATTGAAGAGGTCCTTTCAAACAGTTCCGATATGATCGATCGTCTCGAAATAGTAGTAAAATCCACCCGGGAACTCCTCCCTAAACTGAAGGCGGCAGAAGTCGTAGATGCCGGGGCACTCGGCATTTTTCTCTTCCTCGAAGGCTTTCTCCTCAGCCTTGCCGACAGCACAGAGGCGTTGCAACCGGTCACCCTTCGATTCCAGGGCTTTCTTGAAATCTCCCCCGCCTTCAGCGAACCGCGGGATGACAGCTACTGTGTGGACATGGTGGTCCAGTTTCATGAAGGTCAGGGAGAACAGATTCACCGGCTGTCCGAGCTTGGAGAAAGCATTGTAGTGATCCCCCACGAAGACTTTTGCAAGGTACACCTGCACACCGGAGACATAAAGACCGCGAGAGAGGACATCGAAGGTTTCTGCAGTATTATTCAATGGGAGGAAGAAAGCTTAGACAAACAGATCGAGGAATTCCAGCAGGTTCAATCACCGCGATGCATCCATATCATGACGGACGCCGCCGGGTCCATCACTCGCGAAAACGCACACCATCTGAGAATAACCCTTTTGGACAGCTACATCACCGCCGGGGACAAGACCCTGCCGGAGACCCTCTTTTCTCCGGAAGAACTGTACAGGGCCATGCGGAACGGGGTGAAAGTGTCCTCGTCCCAGGCGTCGGTCTTTGAAAGAAATCAGTATTATCAAAGCGTTTTGGATCGTTATGAAAGGGTGCTCTACCTTTCTGTGGGATCCGTTTACACGGGGAATTACCAGGCCGCCATGAAATGGAAGAAAGAGAATGATCCGGATAATCGATTCACCGTGATCGACTCCGGCGCGGCCTCCGGCCGCTTGGCCGTCATCGTCTTGGCCACGGAAAGGTTTGCCGCAGGGACAAATAATCCGGAGGCGGTCACGGAATTTGCGAAAAAGGCCGCGAAAAGCTGCCAGGAATATGTATTCTTGGATAAGCTTCAATATCTTGCCGCTGGAGGAAGATTATCCAAACCGAGCGCCTTTTTTGGGGATCTGCTCCATATGAAACCGGTCATCAGTCCCCTGCCAACGGGCGCTGAAAAAGCGGCGGTGGTCCGAAACCTCAAGGAGCAACGGCGGTTTGCAACGAGGAAACTGGGAGATCTGTTCAACGGGTCCTCAAGACCGCTTATCATGCTTCAATATTCGGACAATAAGGACATGGTGGCAGGCCTTATCAGGCAGGAAATAGAAGAGCTGTACCCTTTCGCCGAGATTCTTCTCCAACCTTTATCCCTCACATCAGGTGTTCATATGGGGCCCGGAACCTGGTCCATTGCCTTCCTTCCTGAAATGGTCGATTAAGTTTTGCCATGAAAGTCGCATTTTATAAGGCTCTTATACGGATATCCAGGGCCTTGGGATGGTGGATCTTTTCCCTGTTCACATGGTTCATCGCCACGGGATATTTCTTTTTGAACCCCCGGCGCATGTGGAACAGCGTCCGATTTTACGGAGCGCTTTTTCCCGAAAGGGGTTGGACCAGCCATGTTTCCCATGCATGGCGACAATATCACGGTTTCACCAAAGTCTTCATGGACAGGGTCCTGCTCCAGAAACCGGGAGATATTCATTTTATATCGGAAGGGCTGGAACACCTGCAGGAGGCGTCGGCGCAAAAGACAGGCGGCATTATTCTAATGTCCCACGCAGGAAACTGGGAGGTTGCCGTACGTCTCCTAAAAGACCTGTTGCCGGAAATGGATCTGCTTCTGTATATGGGAATTAAACACAAAGAGCAGATTGAAGGCATCCAGAAAAGTGAATTGGATCAGGCGGGAATAAAAATCGTTGCTGTCGGTTCCGACGGGGGATCCCCCTTCGACCTGGTGGAAGGGATCAATCTTCTAAAAGACGGGGGGTTTGTTTCCATGACCGGCGATATCCTTTGGCACAAGAATCAGAGAAGTGTCCAGATACACTTTCTTGAACATGAAGTCTCTCTTCCCCAGGCGCCGCATCTGCTGGCTCTGCTCTCGGGCAAACCCCTCTTTGTGTTCTTTTCGTTTCGTAACGCAAAGGGGAAATATCTTTTCAAGGCCTCAAGACCTATTTTCGTTCAGGCCGCAACCCGCACGGAGAGGAATTGTGCAATCCGGGAATCGGCCCAGAGTTACGCCCGTATCCTCGAGCAAAACATCCGGGAACACCCCCACCAGTGGTATCATTTTGAACCGTTCCTGGGCAGGAAAATCCATTGATGCTCAGGGGTTGATTACACCCGCCCTGCACAGGATACTTCTCTTACGGACCTGTTTCCAGTCTGATTTTGAAGTTATACTTCCGTGCAATGGAATGGCTAATGGGTTCTAACGCCGTCTTGAAACAAACCCCCATGGCCGGTTGTGCGCAAAAAGCCATAATGAGAATTGCTGGGCAGGGCAGCTTTCGTTTGACATTAAATGGTCACTAAAATATAGTTATTTGTTCCATCAGGAGACTTGAAAAGATGGAAAATATAAGGAACAAGACATGACACGAAAAGAAATAGAAACAAATATCTTGAACATTCTTAAGAAGGAATTTGAGATAAAGGCCCCGGGGCTGGATGACGACCTGAGGGAAGTACACGAATTCGACAGTATCGATGCCCTTGAACTTCTTGGAAAAATAGAAGAGATGCTCGGGAGCGCACTTACCAGGGACGAAAAAAAACAGGCTATGGATATCCGTACCATCAATCAGATATGTGATTATGTGGAACGGATGGCGCGGAAGAGGTCCCTCTGAAATGGAGAGAAGAGTTGTCATCACGGCGGCTTCAGCCATCACACCGATCGGTCACGGTAAAAAGGATATTGTTGACAGCCTGCTGCAGGGCAGATCGGGTGTCATTCCTCTGCGCGACGATCATCTCCTGTCGGGGTACATAGACTGTAAGGTGTATGGAACCATCAATTACCCGCTGGATTTCGACTTTGAGCGAAAATACCGAAAGACCATGGGACCTGTCTCCTATTATGCCTGTCAGGTAGTAAAAGAGGTCATCGAGTCTTCCGGGCTGGAAAAGGAGTTCCTCTCTTCCGGAAAAGTCGGCGTCGCATTCGGCTCAACCCATGGAAGCCCTACCGTTCAAAGAGAAATATACAAGAATTTTTTCAGCCGGTCGGAAGACCGGTTCGCTGCCGTCGGCGCCGTGGATTATCTGAAATCGATGGTCCACACCACCGCGGTCAATATTACGAAGATGTTTGGAATAACCGGCAGGGTGATTTCGTCGTCTACCGCCTGCACTACAAGCAGCCAGTCGATCGGTTTCGGATATGAATCGGTCAAGTTCGGCATGCAGGATGCCATGATCTGTGGAGGCGCCGATGAATACGACACCACTACCGTGGCGGTATTTGACAATCTCCTGGCCTGCTCCACGGACTTCAATGAAACCCCTCATAGGACTCCCAGGCCCTTTGATGCCAGAAGAGACGGCCTTGTTGTAGGAGAAGGAGCTGGAGCGGTCCTGCTGGAAGAATATGAACATGCCCGGAAAAGGGGCGCCCCCATTCTGGCTGAAGTCATCGGGTTTGCCTGCGGCAATAACGGCGGGGATTTGATCCTTCCCTGCAAGGATGGGATTAGCAGGGCCATAAAACTGGGTCTTGAGAACGCCGGAATTCGCGCTGACCAGGTCGATTTCATCAGCGCCCACGCCACTGCCACCAAAATGGGAGACGTGGTGGAGGCCCAGTCCATTGGAAGCATTTACGGGGATAAACCCCATGTGACGGGCCTCAAGAGCTATACGGGACATACCATGGGTTCCTGTGGCGTCATTGAAACCATTATGACCCTCTACATGATGGATAAAGGTTTTATTGCGCCCACACTGAACCTCGAAGAGGTGGATGAGAGATGCTCCATGATCAGGCATACCAAAACGCTCCTGGAAGCCGACATCCGGATTGCCGCGGTCCAGAATTTTGCGTTTGGCGGCGTCAATACCAGCCTGCTATTCAAGAAACATGAATAATTCCGCTCTGTCTGCAATCACAGGGGCATTTAAACGCATCTTCGACTTTTTCGCAACCCTCCTCGCGTGGGTCTATTTCACCCTTGGGTTCCTCGTCTTTTTCTCCCCTTTTTATGCGGCAGCCCTGTTGTTCTCACGAAACCGGGAGACGGCCTTTCAAAAGCTGAATAATCTTTATTGCAGAAGTTTTTTCTTCTTGCTCCGAGTCATCATTCCCGGGTTGAAATGGGGGGTCCCCGATGAGCTCCGTTCCATCCGCTCCTCGGTTGTCGTGTGCAATCACCTTTCTTACCTGGATCCACTCCTCTTGATCTCCCTTTTTCCCTTGCAAAAAACCATTGTAAAAGGAATCTTCTTCAAGATCCCCATCTTCGGAAACGTACTCAAATTCTCCGGTTACATTCCTACCTCGAAAAACGGTCCCATTTCCACATGGATGATCGAAAAAATGGAAGATATGGAGGAGTACCTTGTATCGGGGGGAAATCTCTTCATCTTTCCAGAAGGAACCAGAAGCAGAAACGGCAGGATCGGAGACTTTCAGGAAGGGGCGTTTAAACTGGCAAAACGCTCCAAGGCGCCGATCAGGGCCCTTTCCCTGAAAGGAACGGATGAAATTTTCAGACCCGGGAAATTTCTTTTCTGCGGCAGCAAGAAGATAACTTTAGGGATCAGACTGATCGGAGCCATGGAACCGGATTATGATCGCGAAACGATATTGATCTCCACCCTTGCCGGATCGGTGCGTGCCCTTTATGAGGATGCAGAGGAAAAAGGTTAACAGATAGGGCTCTTTGCCATAATTAACAATCAATCGAATACAGCAGTGGTTCCTCCCGACACCTGAAACCTGAAACCCATTTCCGAGCAGGTTTCTTCCGAAAGAAAGTTAAAGTATCACTTTAATCCGAAGTAAACCACTCATGAGACCTTCTCCCCAAATGCCCGGGAAGCAAGTTCCCGTTTCCTCGGCCGGTAGGTGTTGTCCAGCATCTCCCTGCGGGATACCTGCTGAAGCAGTTTGAACATCTTGAAGGACTGGGGCTCAACCCCGTAGAAAAGATCCCAGGCGTCGTGATAGAGCTCCTGAAGCCTTTCCGGAGACATATGGGCCGGTTGAAAAACTACCCTGTCCGCGGAATATTGATCCCAGTCGTAGGATAATATCCTTTTCTGCCTGTGCAGATCTTCAAAAGCGGTGGTGTGGGGAAAAGGGGTGAGAACAGTGAATTCCGCCAGGTCCAGCTCAATTTCCAGGAGGAAATCAATCAGTCTCTTAATGGAATCTTCAGTGTGATCGTCCAGACCCAGCAGGATGGTCCCCTCAACGCCGATGCCATATTCATGATATCTCTTGATTCTTTCCCGGATATAATCGGAGGTATCAAAAACAGCCTGATACACATACCAGGCGCCTGCCTGTGCCGCCAGATCAAGGACATGGGGTTTGTCTTCGATGGGGTGGCTGCACCATTTCTTCTTCAGAGGAATCATTTCCCTGAAAAGATCGGTCTCCCATTGGGTGTCCTGGGCAAGGGAGTTATCCACGATAAAGAGCCTGTTGTTGTCAATGGAGGCCATTTCCGCAATGGCCTTGTCAATGGGCCGCGGCCTGAACTCCCGTCCTCCCAGATAGGCCACCGCACAGGGATAACAATGAAATCTGCAACCTCGCGAGGCATGAACCAGATCGACCATCTGTACGCCCCGGTAATTGTATAAGGGCCTGTTCAGGATCTCTCTTCTCGCCGTCCCAACCATCTCGATGGGCGGGCGGTCGTCCAAATAATCATACACCTTTTGGAGTCTGCCCGCATGGAAGTCGGAAAGAACTTTTTCCATTCGACCTTCGGCCTCTCCCAGAAAAACGGAATCGGCGTGCTGGGCCGTTTCCTCCGCATGTAGCATGGCGGCAATCCCGCCAAAGATAACCTTGATCCCCTTTTTCCTATAGAGATCGCCAATCTCCCAGCCCCGTTTCACCTGGACCGTCAGCATCATGGATATGCCGACAAAATCCGCAGGATCATCGAAATCGATTTCCTCCAGGTTCTCATCCACAAAATCCACTTCAACCGTATCGGGCAGGGCCGCCGCAAACACAACAGGGCCGTGGGGCGGAAGATGGAATTCGGTCTGCCGCTCCAGTTTCGGCCATTTCGGATAGATCAGCTTGAATTTCAAAAATTGTTCCTTTCAGATCCGCTAAGTCGCGTTGCCTTAATCAGCCGCAAAGTCAGGCTGTAGCCGTATTTTCCATAGGCGGTCAGTTCCAGTTGCGAGGGAATAAACGGGTTATTCTTCCCCTCTCCCCTGCCTGCTCCAGCCACCACGGAACGTTCCAAACGTTCGTCCACGTATTGATGAATATCCCAGGCCCCGTCCGGATGGACCCGTACATCTTCAATCGTTTTCCCGCCCATCTCATAACGACAGGTGATGGCGTCATCCTGTGCGACGGACGAACCGATAAGCTCTCCTGAAGGCCTGAAAAAGACAAGCATGATATCTTTCATCAACCCTTCGGCAAAGGCTTTTTTGTCGAACGGAGGAATCCCTCTTTCTACATGGACTTCCTTGTCGTAAAGGGCGTCGAACAAAACAAACCCCTCCACCGTCATGATCACGCAGTGCGCAGCCTTTTGTTCAGGATAAACATTGGTCACGCCAATCATGGAAGCGGTCCCTCCGCCTGCCAGCACTGCCTCAATGGAATGGATAAACTGCCAGTTTTGCGTAACAAACGGCTCGGCACACCTGGACTCGCTTCCCGGAATGATGATGGAAGAAAGAGGTTCCAATCTGTGGGGCGTACTGCAGGAACCAACGGAAAACATCATGATTAAGCAGAAAAGGACCCTCGTGAGACAGTCGATCGGGCGAGAAGATGCATCGTGATTATTGCAGTCAGCCATTACATTACTTTTTCAGAAAGAGGGATTCGGGAAGATCGATATTCACCTTCACGTTCTCGAATCGAATGGTGGTATAGGAGTCCTCTCCCTCATACAGGATAACGGATCGAATGACACCGGGACGATCGGAGGGAAACATTTCGATCCGGCTGATGAATTGGGAGAGAGACTTCGACCTGGGGGTCAAAACGATCGCCCCGTTATCCTCCACCGTCGCCTTAAAATCCGGATTGTCACCAAAATGACCGCTCAACCAGAGGGAGATCTCCCCCATAACCACTTGCATCCCCTGCATCCCGGGTCCACGATCTTCCCTGACACCATCCCGCCCTTCCAGAAATCGTCGTGTTTCTCCGTTGTGCATCAGCAACACGCTGTGTACCGGGCTCTTGTATTCCCATCGCAGGGAATCTGGCTTTTTAAAGTAGAATATCCCTTTTGAAACAAGAGGTTGAACAAGTATTTTCAAGTTTTTTTCCTGGACAAAATCCGCGCTCAGGGTCTGGATGGAGTTTGCTTCCTCACCAAATTTCTTTAAATCACCGCTCCAACCCAGGCACAGGCTGCACGTCAGACACAGGACCGCAATCCCCAAAAGTCCCTTCAAACGGATTTTCCCCCTCCCTGACATCAGGCCATCCCCCCATTCACGGAAATAACCTGACCGGTAACGTACGATGCATCATCCGAACAAAGGAATTTCACGACTTTGGCCACTTCCGCAGGTCTTCCCACCCTGGCCATGGGAATCAGTTCTTTGATGACATCCCTTGGAAGCTCGCGGATCATGTCAGTTTCGATCAAGCCCGGAGCCACCACGTTCACCCGCACACCGAGCCTCGCCACCTCGGAAGCAATGGCCCTGCTTGTTCCGATAAGGCCGGCCTTTGCGGCGGAATAATTGGCTTGCCCCCTGTGCCCGATGAGACCTGAAACGGAAGAAATGGAAACAATGGAGCCCCGCTTCGCAGAGACCATTTTCTCCAGGATTGGCCGGGTCACATTATAAAAGCCTTTCAGCGTGGTATTGATGACGGAATCCCACTCGTCTTCCGTCATGAAGATAAACAGGCCGTCCGAGGAGATCCCGGCATTATTCACCAACAGATCGATCCGGGGGAACCGTGTGAATATTTCTGAAAGAGCAGTCCCGGTCTCCCTCGAATCAGAAACGTCGAACCTGCAGGTTTCTCCCTCTCCGCCATTTTCCCGGATAGCGCTCAGCGTCTCTTCCGCCGCGCCTTCATCGGAGCGGTAGTTTACAATCGTATAACAGCCATCCCCCGCCAGTTCCAGACAGATGGCACGGCCGATTCCCCTGCCCCCGCCTGTCACAAGAGCGACCCTGCCTTCCCTTTTTGGTTCCATGAAACGATTCTCCATTTACTCCTCTGCCTGGATGACCTGAAGAGTTACCTTTCCAAGCAGTTTCCCGTCCGCGGTTATCGTACCCGTAATCTCGTGATACCTTTCATATTCGAAGGCCTCTCTGGACTCGGTTATCAGCACGGCTATTCAGGTCGATTTTCTCACAATGAAAAACCGCTTCCCGAATCCCCACCAGCCAGCCTCTTCCCTCAAAATCATCGCCTTTTTCCTGCATTTCCCGCCAGCCAAGGAACACCGTCGCACTCTGCGCCACCAGCTCTACCAGAACAATAGGGCTCACGGAATCTCCCTGGCAAAGCGGCCACCCTTCCATAACCACCGACTCCGTAATGGCCCAGTCCCGGCCCACATCCATGACTCTTTTGATTAATCTCATGGGCCCCCGGTGGGGCATGAGTTTGTCCAGATCCATTTTCATCGCCGACAGCATCCACTCGTATAATCCATTGATTTCAAAGGAAAACAATGCCAGGAAATTGAGATTGACCCAAAAGGAAAATGATGATAGATTGCATTCTTTTACGATATTTTATCCGCGCTGTAAAGTGACAACGTGCACAAATCTGCAATCCTGAATACGGCTTCGCACACTATCGGGTACCATAAACCGGAAACCGTCAACTCTCCTGAAATTTACGGATCTTGACCCCCGCGGGAAAACATATGGATAGACTGACTGATGAATTGAGACACAAGATTGTCGCCACACTGAATCTGGAAGAAACAAAACCCGAAGAGATCGCTGATGATACCCCCTTGGTCGGGGGAGATCTGGGTCTTGATTCCATCGACATCCTTGAACTGGTCATGATGATCGAAAAGGACTATGGGGTAAGAATCGACAACCGGGAGCTGGGGGCTAAGGTGTTTGCCACCATGAAATCGCTGGCTCAATATATACGGGAACAGGCCCCTGGAGCAGCGATTTGACGAATGTTCGCGCTTATATTACCGGAATGGGGTTGATTACCGCTGTAGGAAAAACGGTGGCGGAAACAGAACGGGCCATCTTTCAGGGTCAAAAAGGTTTCAAGCGGATATCCGTTTTTCCTACTCCGGAGAACGACTCGTTCCTTGTGGGGGAAATTGACGGTTTACCCGATGGCAACGGTCTCCCAAGGACCCATATCCTCTCAAGGATTGCGGCCGAAGAAGCCATGTCCGGATCGGAAAGGCCTCCCGGCGCCATCATCGTGGGAACCACAACCGGAGGGATGGCTGAAACCGAGAAAAACCTCCGGAAACAGAACCTGTCTTCCGCAAACTACCGGTATCATGCCGCCGGCTCCGTTGCCGAGTATCTTGCTTCGATTCTCGGGTGTACAGGCCCTGTAATCACCGTTTCCACAGCGTGCTCCTCAGGCGCCACTGCCATTAAGGCCGCACTGGAAATGCTGCGGCGGAAAATGACAGACACCGTCCTGGTCGTGGGAGCGGATTCCCTGTGCCGTTTGACCTATTATGGTTTTAAATCGCTCCAGTTGATAGACCCTGCCGGGGCAAAGCCGTTTGACCGAAACAGAAAGGGAATGACGGTGGCCGAAGGCGCCGGGGCCATCCTCCTTCAAGGGGCGGACCATGAACCCGAAAATGCCGTGGCCGAAATCGTAGGCGCCGGTTTGAGCTGCGATGCATTTCATCCCGCAACCCCCCATCCTGACGGCAGGGGGGCACTCGAGGCGATGAAGACAGCCCTGCAAGATGCGGGTATCCCCCCCCTGAATATTGATTATATCAATCTACACGGGACAGGAACCCTTGACAACGATGCTTCAGAATCCGTGGCGGTAAACCGGCTCTTTGAAAACAAGATTCCCTGCCATTCTTCGGTCAAGGGAGCGATCGGTCACACCCTTGCCGCGGCAGGAGTCGTAGAAGCCATCCTTTCCGTGATGGCCATGAAGAACAGCATCGTCCCTCCCAATACCGGCTGTGCGGTTCCTGACCCCATCCTCAAAATGAATCCCGTGAGAGCGCCTGTCAAAAAAACGATCCGGACCGTTCTTTCGAACTCTTTCGGCTTTGGTGGAAACAATGCCGCGGTGGTGATCGGAACTCCGGGCGGCCCCATGAAAAGCAACCACACATCCCCGGACCATTCCTTTTCTATCGCGGGTAGATCGCTCGTCTCGGGCGCCGGGTTTACGGACGAAACCCTGAGAGCCCTTTCTCAAGGGAAAAAATGCAAAGGAATCCTGCCGGATAAGGACTTGGCCCTTAAACTTCCGACAAAAACGGTTCGGCGGATGAAAAGATTGCCAAGGATGGTCTTATCTCTCGGGATTGAAGCCCTGGAAAACTCCGGTTTAAAAGAAAGGCCAGGCACTCTGTTCTTCGGCACAGGCTGGGGCTCTCTAACAGAAACATTCAACTTCATGACACAACTTATCGAATCTAAAGATCAATTCGCAAGCCCTACGGATTTTATCGGATCGGTTCACAACGCAGCCGCAGGGCAGGCTGCCATACATTTTCAGGCCACCGGTCCCAACATTACCACTACGGGAGGGGATTACTCCTTTGAGCAGGCCCTTTTGATGGCCGACTTGATATCCCGAACTACGGATGGACCGGTACTGGTAATAGGGGCAGATGAATCTCACGAAATCCTTTCACCGCTTTTCGATCCCTCAACCCCTGATAAAACCGACAGATCGGATGGGGGTGGCGCTCTACTGCTGAAGAGGGGAAACGAAACGTCAGGAATGAATCTTTCGCCGATCTTTCTGAAAAGAGCATCCGACAATGGCGCAGCCGTCCGCGCACTCATCTCCAGCTTCGGGGGCCCAATTCATCTGAATAAACAATACGGTGCCCTGTTCGCGGGCATCCCTGAATCAGACAAAGATCGTTGTTACAAACAGTTAGGCTATTTTATTAAAGAATCGGAATTTCAGGGTTCCATCCTGGATTACAGAAAATTTACAGGGCAGTTCGCCTCCGCCTCCGCCGTGGCCACCGTTTCAGCCATGGCGTTCGCGGAATCGGGACAAATCCCTGTAGCTCTTTGCGGCAAAGGACCTTCGGAGCTTAACGGCAAAGGAATCCTGGTTGTGGGATTCGGGTCCTATGTTACAGGAATCGGTATTTTGAACAAAGGTCTTCCATGAAAATATTGCTTATCTCCGCAAATACAGTGAAAACCCCTTACCCGGTTTACCCTCTGGGACTTGATTATGTGTCCGGAGCTGTCGGAGAAGTTCATGATGTCCGCGTCCTCGACATGAATGATCCGGTTGAACAGGCATCCCTCGGTGAAACGATAGTTCGATACGCCCCTGATGTTGTAGGTCTCTCCTTAAGGAATATCGACAGCTCCGAACAATCCGACAAGGATGGGTTTTTCGGTGCATACCTGCAGTTGATGAAGACCGTCCGCAAGCATACCCGGGCGCCTGTCGTCCTCGGGGGGAGCGCATTCAGTCTCTTCCCCGACCAGTTGATGGAGGCCCTGGATGCGGATTACGGTATCGTGGGGGAAGGAGAAAGACTGCCCGAGTTGTTACAGGTTATCGAGGACGGAGGGACGGGTCCTTTCAGGCCGGGAATCTTAAAGAAGGGCTGCAAGGCTATCACCCCACCCCCTTGGGAAAAACCTCTTAAAAGGGATTTCCTGCGCCATAAACCCTATAGCGCATACTATATCAAAAACGGGGGGATGCTCAATCTGCAGACCAAACGGGGGTGCGGATTTCGTTGCATCTACTGCACTTATCCGCACATAGAGGGGCGTGTTCTCCGGTTGATTTCTCCCGATGAAGTGGCCGATACCGCCATGCGTCTTCAGGAAAGCGGTGCAAAATATATTTTCATAACCGATTCGGTCTTTAACTCGGACTACGTCCATAGCACCGCGGTTGCAAAGGCATTTATTCGAGCAGGACTCTCTATTCCATGGGGGGCCTTTTTTGCACCCACGAAGGCGCCTGAAGGATATTTCGAACTGTTGGGTGAGGCGGGACTCACGCACGTTGAATTCGGGACGGAGTCGTTGTCCGCAACCATGTTGAAGACTTATAGAAAACCCTTTGTCCCTGCTCAGGTCGCACGGACCCATCGTCAGGCAGCAGAGGCAGGGCTTCATATTGCCCACTATTTCCTTCTGGGCGGACCGGGAGAAAACCGCGGCACTGTGGATGAAACATTGACCGAAATCGAGGCCCTGAATAGGAGTGTCTTCTTTTTTTTTGTGCTGTTCGCATTTATCCGCATACGGCGCTTTACCATATGGCTGTGGAAACCGGCGAGATATCCAGTAATCAAAGTATCCTCAGGCCCATATTCTACCGCCCGAAAGAGATCACTTCCGATGAAATCACCCAACAGGTAAAGGAACGTGCCGGCAACCGATTCAACTGGGTCATTGGATCCGGCGGTGAAATGACCGAAAAAATCATAACAAGATTGCACAGCCGCGGCCATGTCGGCCCGTTGTGGGAGCATTTGATAACGAAATAGCATGAAATGGCATACCCTCCATCTTATTACATCCTCTTCCGATGAGGTGGCTATGGAAGCCGAGGCCGTACCGGGCTCTCCCTGGTTTTCAGGTCATTTTCCCGATGATCCGATTCTTCCAGGGATCGCCCAGTTAGCCATGGCCTTTGAAGCCGTCAAACACCTGGCCGGAGAGGACATAAAGATCACCGGAGTAAAGAAAGTTCGTTTTAAACAGATCATAAGGCCGAACGACAGATTGACCATCCGTGTATCTCCAACACAAAGCGATACCTACGCCTTTCGTATCCTGCTGAAAGGAGAATTGGCATGCAACGGTATTCTGTCGGTAAAATAAACAGGCAGACTGAATTATCAGGGATTCTTGCCTACAGGTTCATTCAGGAGGAAAAATGGCGTCAACATTGGAAACTTCAAGCATTACTTTAAAAGTTGCACAAATTATGATCGATGAGCTCAAACTGGAGGATGTTACACCGGAAACGTTCGATCCCGATCTCGACCTCATCGACGAAGTGGGAATTGACAGTATGGATTTAGCAACAGTTGCCCTTGTCCTTCAGGATGAATACGGCATACGAATCGACGAAGACGACTATCCCACACTCTCCACCGTCCGCAAGATCGCGGAATACGTAAAGGGAAAGCTGGGATAAGAAATCGGGGCCGGCGCAGGGTCGGGGCGCCTGGAATTTGATTCAAGGAAACAAACCAAAGGACGTCCGGAAGATCACAGAACAGATTCGTAGCCACAGGGAGCGAAAAACATGGCAGAAGATTTGAATCTGGAATTTGAAAGAGGTCTTTCAGTTTGAAGGCTACAACGCCACAGGTCTCCGCATATTTCCGCCGGTCAGCCGCTTCTGAAAAAAAAGGGCCAGGCCCAGACAGGTGGTCACGGTCAGGAAGCACAAAAGGAACGAATCCTGGTAGGCGGCGACGGGATAAATGCCGTCCACCCTGCCTACCCGATCCAGAATGGCCCCGGTCCAGACCTGGAAGACCGCTACCCCAACAAAAGGGAACGGATTGAGAAGCCCCGTGGTGAGCCCCAGGATCGGGGTCGGAGTGGTGTCTCTCACCAAACCCCACAGGATAGCGCCCAATCCACCCGACGCACCCCCCAGGATAAACAAGAGAAATAGGATCCCCGATGTCCCCAGGCTCTTTCCGCCAAACACCATACATGCCCACAGACCCGTCTCCAGAAACAGAAGACCGATGAGCACCCACCCTTTGTTCAGATAGAACCGACCTGCGAGCCAGCCTGTAAAAGGGGCGCCCAAAATCAAGCCAATGGGGATCAGCATATCGAAAATGCTGGCGTGAAAGAGATCCAGGCCCAGCAAGGCCATAAGATAGGTGGTGGCCCAAAGGCCCTGAAACGTGAGATAGGTTCCGAAGGCCCCGAAAAAGATAGCGCCGAGTATCCAGAAACGCCCGGAACGGAAGATCACAAGCATTGACTTCAGAGGTCCTTCGGCCCTGCCGTCTTCGACGGATGGTCCTTTTTCAGCCGATGTACCCGCCTTTGGTTCCGGATTTCCTATGAGCAGGAAGGCGGCAAGGGCGAGCCCCAGGGTGATGGCGCCGATCACCATGAAACTTCCCCGCCAACCCCACATCTGGGCCGCCCAGGCCAATGGGGTGGTAGCCACGATGGCTCCGAGATTTCCCAGCGCCAGGAGGACCCCGGTCAGGGTTGCAAACTCCTCCACCCGAAACCATTGGGAAAAAGCCTTCATGCCGGGAACAAAAACACCCCCCACACCAAAACCGATGAGTGCCCGACCCGCCGAGGCCCATACTATGCTGGGCGCCATCCCAAAGAGAAAACATCCCAGGGCCGCTACCAGGGTCCACCCGGTCACTACCCAGCGAGGTCCCCACCGATCCGCCAGATACCCTACCACCGGCTGTTCGAAGGCATACAGATAGAAATACATGGAAGACATGAATCCCAGGACGGTGGCATTCACATGAAAGGCGGCCAGGAGGTCGGGAGCGATGACCGATGTGGAGACCCGGTGAAAATATGCGAAAAAATAGACAGCGGAAATGGCTGCGAAGACGGCCCAGCGGCCACCCCATGGGGATCGGTTCTGCTTTTTAGCGGATATCTCCAGATCTTTCAAGCTTCCCGTCGTCTCATTTCTTCGCCCGATATGCGCTGTAAAGCTGCATCACCTTGTCCACAAAAGCCCTGGTCTCGGGAAACGGGGGAATTCCATTATAGGCCACAACGTTCTTGGGTCCCGCATTGTAGGCTGCCAGGGCCAACCTCTTATCGTTGTTAAATCGCTTTAACATGAGGCTGAGATATCTTACACCCCCGAAGATGTTCTCCTGCGGATCAAAGGGATTTTCCACGGCCATATCGTTTGATGTTTCGGGCATGAGCTGCATCAGGCCCTGGGCGCCATCCTCGGAAACCGCTTTATGATCGAAACCCGATTCCGCCTTGATTACAGCCTTGATGAGATGAGGATCTATACCGAACTGCTTCGAAGCCTGCGTGATGAGATAACCGTATTTACTGATAAACTGATTGGCATTCTTGACGGCAGTCTTCATAAAGATTTTATATCTGTTGTCCGTCCTCACATTGGTGAAATGCCAGACTCCCTCTTCGTCCACGTATTTGTAGATGTCCGCGAAAACCTGAGAAGGATTCGAAAACAGCAGCGCAAATCCCGAAGTTATACAGAGAAGGAGACTGAACTGTTTCATCTTTCGCAGAAAAAAAGCCATTAGCTTTTAGCCGTTCGCCGTTAGCTATATACGAATGGCTAACGGCGTTTGGCACTCTTTAGGGGTCAGATGGTTTTCTTCCAGTCTGCAAGGAAATTGGCCAGACCGATATCCGTCAAAGGGTGTTTAACGAGCTGTTTGATGACCTTGAAAGGGATGGTGGCGATATCCGCGCCCATAAGGGCGGAATCGAGTACGTGCAGCGGGCTTCGTATACTGGCCACAATGACCTCGGTATCAAAGGAATAGTTTTCATAGATCGTAAGAATCTGTTCCACCAGTTCCATTCCCACGTGATTGATATCGTCCAGTCTTCCCACAAACGGGCTGATGTAAGCCGCACCGGCTTTGGCGGCCATCAGGGCTTGCACGGCGGAAAAACAGAGGGTCACATTCGTCCGGATTCCTTCATCGGCCAGAATTTTGACGGCCTTGAGGCCCTCTTCGATCAGGGGAACTTTCACCACAATATTCTCGGCGATTTCAGCCAGGTCCCTCGCCTCGCGAACAATGCCTTCGGCATCCACGCTCACCACTTCAGCGCTGACGGGACCCTCTACAATCCCGCATATCTCTTTAATCAATTCCTTGAAGTCTCTCCCCTCTTTCGCCACCAGACTCGGATTTGTGGTAACGCCGTCAACCATGCCGAGGGCGTGGGCTTCTTTGATTTCCTGAACATTGGCCGTATCAATAAAAAATTTCATCTGTTTCCCCCGTTTTTGTTTAGAGCCTGTTTGAAAATTATCCCTGCTGCGGTCGGCTGTGGCTTCCGATGGCTGCGTCAGCTTCCAAAATGGGTCTTCACCGTAGCTCAACTACGCTTCCAGCCCCATTTTTTTGCTTCCTTGCCCTCGAAAGTCTCGCTCAACCTCGCGACGAGATAATTTTCAAACAGGCTCTTAGATAATGTCTTCCACCAACCTATTTTGGGTTTCTCATTTCCTCTTCATGTTTCGCCGCACATTCCTGACTGCAGTAAAAAAACTCCCGCCCTCCAATGTTTTTCCTCAGTGCTGTCCTTTTCGGGATATAGGCCTTGCAAGACGGATCCTGCACCATTTCGTCAATGATCCCCCCGTTGCTCTCCTCACTCCCCCGCCCGATATTTTCCCGCGAGCGAAAGTATCTTCGGAATGCACGATAAAGCAGAAAAAAAAGAACGCCGAAAAAGAGTATCCTCAGCATGATTTCACGTCCTCAGAGGCAGGATATCCTGGCCCTCTTCCCCGCATGCCTCCAGCAATTGGGATATGGTAGCGCCAAACGCGGGATGCACCAACTCTGGATCCAATTGATTCAAGGGAACAAGAACGAATCGCCTGGCATGCATCAGCGGATGGGGAATGATGAGCCCTTCCTCATGAATCCGATGACTTCCATACAGGAGGATATCCAGATCGATGATGCGTGCTTCCCATTTCTGTTTTCTGACCCGGCCCATGGATGCTTCAATGCTCATTAAATGAACCAACAGGTCTCTTGCAGCAAGCTGGGTATGCACACAAATAACACCATTCACGTACCAATCCTGAGCTTCAACATCAACCGGCTCCGTACGGTAAAGGCCGGATCGGGCCGTTACGCTGCATCCGGGCAAACTATCCACCTTCTGGATCGCCGCCTGACAATTGGCGACTTTGTCGCCCAGGTTGCTGCCTACCCCGATATATGCCTTTTCAGTCATGGCCTAATTTCATCTAAAACCCCACTGCATTTTTTTTCAATAGACTAATTTTTTTAGTCTTTCCACGGCCTCTTCAAGCCGTTTCTCATTCTGTGTAAGGGCAATACGAAAATACCCCTCTCCCGGCTCACCGAATCCGTTGCCGGGTGTGACCACCAGGCCCGCCTCTTCCAACAACCTCGTGGCCAGGCGTGCCGACGTATACCCTTTTGGCACCCTTATCCAGAGATAGAAGGTGGCCTTCGGAGTCTCCACCTCAAAGCCCGAATCACGGAGCCCCCTGACCATCAGGTCCCGTCGTTTCGTATAGATCCGGTTTGCCTCCTCCACACAGGCCTGGTCGCCCTTTATGGCTTCAATGCCGGCCAGTTGGATCGCCTGAAAAACACCCGAGTCGATATTACTCTTGATGGCCCCCAACCCGTCTACAGCAACGGGATTGCCCACGGCGAATCCTATTCTCCAGCCGGTCATGTTATAGGTCTTGGAGAGAGAATGAAACTCTATGCCCACTTCCTTTGCCCCCTCCACCTCTAAAAAGCTGGGTGGATGGTATCCGTCGAATGCCATTTCCGTATAGGCCGCATCATGACAAACCAATATGTCGTGCTTTTCTGCAAAGGCCACGACCTGCTTGAAAAAATCCAGGTCCGCAATGGCGGAAGTGGGGTTGTTCGGATAATTGAGGAACATGATTTTGGCCCGTTCCGCCACCTCTTCAGGGATGCTTCCCAGGTCCGGAAGAAATCTGTTTTCACGCAAAAGAGGCATGAAATAAGACTCGCCCCCTGCAAAAATGGTGGCAATATTGTACACAGGATAGGCCGGGCTGGGAACCAGCGCCACGTCGCCGGGGTTGATGAAAGCGAGAGGGAAATGGGCAATCCCTTCTTTACTACCGATCAGAGAGACCACTTCCGTGGAAGCATCCAGCATTACTCCGAACCGCTTTCCGTACCATTCCGCCACTGTTTCCTTAAATGTGTTCAGGCCTGAATAGGAAGGATACCTGTGGTTTGCCGGATCATCGACCGCCTTCTTCAGGGCGCTGATAATAGTTCCGGGGGTAGGAAGATCGGGATCGCCCACTCCCAGGTCGATAATATCCACTCCCCTTGCCCTGACCTCCGCTTTCTTTCGATCGATCTCCTTAAAAAGATAGGGAGGAAGCTGTCGTAAACGTTCGGCTTTTTCAAATCTTTTCATGGTGAACCTCTTTAAGTCCCAGTACATCCTGCATATCATAAAGGCCGTCGGGTTGTCCGACAATCCAGAGGGCTGCCCTTACCGCTCCACGGGCAAAGTTGTCCCTGTTGTGCGCCCTGTGCGTCAATTCCAGCCTTTCTCCGATGCCTCCGAACATCACCGTATGTTCCCCGGTGATATCTCCGGCCCTCCAGGTCTGGATGCCGATCTCCGCATCGCTTCTCTGACCGATCATTCCTTTTCGTTCATATATCCCGACCTTATCCAGATCTCTCCCGACAGCGTCCGCCAGCACCCTGGCCAGCCTCATGGCCGTCCCGCTCGGGGCGTCCTTTTTGAGTCGATGATGCACTTCCAGGATTTCCATGTCGTAGTCATCCCCGAGAATCCGGGCCATCTCCCCCGCAATCTTGAACATGACGTTCACCCCCACGCTCATGTTGGGGGAAAACACGCACCGGGTCTTTTTGGCGAGGGTTTTCAGTTCCTCCAGCATTTCTCCGATAATGCCCGTGGTCCCGATGACGGCGGACAATCCGGTCCTGGAACAGGCGCGCATATTCTCGAGGGTTGCTTCCGGCGCGCTAAAGTCTATGAGGACATCCCCCTTGTCCATCACTTCCCCCAAGGATTCGTGTATCTTGACACCCAGTTCCCCGACGCCCGCCAAAACTCCCGCATCCTCGTTGATGTCAGGATGTCCGGGCCGTTCAAAGGCGCCCACAAGAGTTGTCTCCGGGTTCTGGCAAATCATATCGATGATCCGTCTCCCCATGCGACCTGCAGCCCCTGCAACAATGGTATTGACCATGGTCATCCCTCCTTACTTATATAAGTCCATAGGCGGTAAGGGCTTTTTTCAGTTTCTCCAGATTGACAGGCGCCATGGGACAGAGCGGCAATCTCATCTCATCCTGGCTCATTCCCATAAGCGCCACGGACGTCTTCACGGGAATGGGATTGGTTTCATAAAACATGGCCTGGCACAAGGGAAAAAGTTTATAAAAAAGTACTTTGGCCTCCTCAATCTTTCCTTCCTCCCAGAACCTGACAAGATCGGAAGTGTCTTTCGGGACAATGTTCGCGACTACGGAGATCACTCCTTTTCCGCCGATAGCCAAGACCGGAAGCGTAATAGTGTCATCCCCCGAAAGGAGGGTAATCTTGTCGCCGGCCAGATTGACGATTTCGGCCATCTGTACCAGATTGCCCGATGCCTCCTTGATCGCCACCATTTCCGGCAGTTCGGCCAAACGCGCGACGGTCTCGGGAAGCATATTGACGCTGGTCCTCCCCGGGACGTTATAGAGCACTTGCGGAAGGGGGACCGCTTTTGCAATGGCCCTGAAGTGTTGATAAAGTCCTTCCTGCGTGGGTTTGTTGTAGTATGGCGTCACCTGCAATGTAGCGTCCACACCCACTTTCTTGGCATGCTCCGTCAGTTCAATGGCCTCCTGGGTGCTGTTTCCGCCGGTCCCTGCTATGACCGGGACCCTCTTATTGACGGCCTCAACAGCGATATCGATCACGCGGGCATGTTCCTTATGGTTCAGGGTTGCCGATTCACCGGTTGTTCCGCAGGGGACAATGGCGCTGGTGCCGTTTTCAATCTGAAATTCAATAAGTTTGCGAAAGGCGTCTTCGTCCACCTCTCCATTTTTAAAAGGCGTCACGATAGCAACGATAGATCCTTTAAACATGATATCCTCCTTCTCTGTTTTTTTAAAGACCGATAGGTAGCCGCATCATCAAAGAGCTTCATCATGGAGCGAGGCCGTATAAATGATGGAAGTGTTTCCTTCGAGCCATACCTGATCAAAGGAATCACCTTTCCGGTCAAAATAGATTGTCAATTCATCGCCACCCCGGGTTTTTACCTTAACCGGGGACTGGACCATTTCTCTTGCCGAAGACACCAGGGCGCTGGCAATGGCGCCTGTTCCGCACGCCAGGGTCTCATCTTCAACTCCCCGTTCATAGGTCCGGATGGCCAGTTCATTAGGTCCGGTTTTCATAATAAAATTGACATTGGTTCCCGCCGGAGCGAATCGATCGTGATATCTGATTATCCGACCCTGCTCCCTCACGGGATGGTTCATTAAATCCTCCACCCTCAGAATTGTGTGAGGGACTCCTGTGTTGATGAAATCACAGCTCTTCCATCCCTCCAAAAACGCCAGATCAACATCAAGGTTCAAGCCGGTGGGGATAGGCATGAGAATCTTGACGATCCGCTCGTTCACTTCCGCGGAAACGGGCCCCGCCATGGTTCCGAAGGTCATTTTCCGCCCTGCAATTCCCTTCAAAAAAGCGAAACGGGAAACACAGCGTCCCCCATTGCCGCACATATCGACCTCCCCCCCGTCGGCGTTGAAAAATCGCCATGCGAAATCGTATTTTTCCGATTTCACAACAAAAATCATTCCATCGGCGCCTACGGACGTCCGTCTTCGACAGGCCCGTTCCACAAGACGGCCCATTGCTTTTTCCTGTATAGCGCCGTTCCTGTTGTCAACAACGATAAAATCGTTGCCGCTTCCGCTCATTTTCCAGAATTCTATCGTTTTCAAGAGGTTATCCTCAAAAAACCCATTTAGCATCCGTCATACGTTGTTTTTTAATCCTTGCTGAAGCCATGGTTTCAGGTGTCGGGTTTCAGTCATGCGGAATACAACCGTTTGCCCCTGAACACTGAAACCTGAAACCTGTTTTCCCGAACAGTCAAGGCGCAGGCCACTTTCGGGCTCTTATAAAAGATTCCCCTGATTCTACAGAAAATCCGGGACCTTTTCCCCTCGGATCAGGTCCTCCATTTTCTCCCTCTCCCGTATGACGGAAAAGCGATCGCCCTTTACCATTACTTCAGCGGCACGGGGCCTGGAGTTGTACGTGGACGACATGCTGAAACCATAGGCGCCGGCACTCATGACCGCCAACAGTTCTCCCGGTTCAAAGGCCGCCACTTCTCTGTTCTTGGCGAGAAAGTCCCCCGATTCGCAGATTGGGCCGACGATGTCCGCCTTCACCTTTTTTCTGCCGGTCACCTGAACCGGCCTGATTTCATGATAGGAGTTGTACAGGCTCGGCCGCATGAGGTCGTTCATGGCAGCATCCACCACAAAGAAATTCTTGTCTTCGTTGCTCTTGCAATAAATCACCTCTGCGACAAGGATTCCAGCATTCCCTACAAGCACGCGTCCGGGTTCCAAAATTAACGTGAGTCCGGTTTCTCCCAGTTCGGCCCGGATTGCCGCGGCATATTCCGTGGGCGGAGGAGGCGATTCGTTGTCATAGGTAATTCCGAGCCCGCCTCCCAGATCCAGATAGTCGATCGGCATCCCTAAACGGGTCAACTGTTCAATCAGATCCTTCAATTTTTTCAGGGCATCCACGAACGGGCTGATGCTGGTAAGCTGCGATCCGATATGGCACGAGACCCCGGCCACCTGGAGACCTTTCAGGCCCGATGCAACGGAATACTGTTCCACGGCATCCTTGATGTTGACACCGAATTTATTCTCTTTTAACCCGGTGGAGATATAGGGGTGGGTCTTGGGATCAACATCCGGATTGACCCTGAGGGCAATCTTGGCCTTCTTTCCCATTCTTTCCGCCACCCGATTCAGCTGATGCATTTCCTGGGGCGATTCCACATTAAAGATGAGGATGCCGGATTCCAGGGCATAGACCAGCTCCTCCTTCCGTTTTCCCACGCCCGAATAGACGATTTTCGCGGGATCAACTCCTGCCTTCAATGCCCGAAACAGCTCGCCTCCCGAAACAATATCCACGCCTCCCCCCTGTCGGGAAAAGAGGTTCAGCACGGCGCCGTTGGAATTGGATTTCATGGAAAAACAGGTGAGATGCTTCACGTCTTTGAAGGCGGAATCGAAAACATCAAAATGCCGTCTGAGTGTTGCATCGGAATAGATATAGACGGGCGTGCCCACATCCCGGGCAATTTTTGATACCGGTACATCCTCGCAGTAAAGCGCTTTCTGCTCATAATGAAAATGATTCATGATCTCCTGCCAGCCTTTTACTCAGTAATTTTCACCATGTCCGACGGGGGACCAACCACCCCTCCCCTGCCCAGCAGCTTGACCTGGAAATAGGTTATCCCCGCCTGTTTCTTCTTTTCCATCTCGCACTTAAATGTTGTGCCGACCACCACTTTCCCCTGAATCTCCTGGAAGGTCTTCATCTCAATGGGGCATGTTTCACAGGGCGCATCATCTTTGGAATACCATACGCTGAACACCCTGCATCCCGTGATCCGTTCTTCCAGGCCTTCCCCTTTTACGGTTCCTTCCAGGGTAACCGTGCCTTCTTTCCAGGTAACCCGCAGGTTGTCCACCCGTGGCGGAACAGGGCGCGCCGGTAAAAAAGGCGGTCCTTTCTTTCCACATGCGAAACAGGACAACACAAGAACGGATAAAAGGGCAAGCAGAAAAATTTTTCCCCACCGGATCAAATGCCAAGCTCCTTCTTTGCCGATTCAATTTCAATCCTGACCCTCTCCGGACCGGTGCCTCCGGGGCTATTCCTTCTTCCCGGTGACTGCAAAGGATCCAGCCATGCATATACATCCTCTCCGATCTGTCTGGTAAACCCTTTCATTTCCTCCAGCGTCAGGTCCCTGAGCTCCTTGCCCTTATTGATCACGGAAAGGACCATCTTACCCACGATTTCATGGGCTTCACGGAACGTGATGCCTTTTCGCACCAGGTAATCGGCCAGGTCCGTTGCGGCGAGATGCCCCCGGCTTACGGCCATTTCAAGTCGCTCCCTGTCAAAATCGATCTCACCGAGAAGCCGGCCCATGACTTCGAGGCAGATGGCTACCGTGTCGGCCCCGTCGAAAAGGGCTTCCTTATCTTCCTGCATATCCTTGTTATAGGTCAGGGGCAACCCTTTGAAAGTGGTCAAAAGCCCCATGAGATGGCCATATACCCGGCCCGTTTTCCCTCGTATGAGTTCGGGCATATCCGGATTTTTTTTCTGGGGCATAATGCTGCTGCCGGTACAGAAACTGTCCGAAATGATCGCAAATCCGAACTCTTGGGTGGACCAGAGAACCAGTTCTTCGCTCAGGCGGCTCAGATGCATCATGACCATGGAGGCATTGAAAAGAAACTCCATCACAAAATCACGGTCGCTGACCGCATCCATGCTGTTCCTGGATATCCGCTCAAAACCCAGGTCCGCCGCAATCGCGTCCCTGTCCAGTTCAAACGTTGTACCGGCCAGGGCCGCACTGCCAAGGGGAAGCACGTTGACCCGTTTAAAACTTTCCTCGAACCGCTCGCGATCCCGTCCCAGCATTTCATAATAGGCCAACAGGTGGTGGCTGAGAAGAACCGGCTGGGCCCTTTGCATATGGGTATAACCCGGCATGATCACATCCATATTCTTTTCGGCGAGGGCGACCAGGGCGATCTGGTTTGTCTTGATCAGGTTGATTACCTGTTGAACGGCATCCCGGACATACATTCGCACATCCAGAGCAACCTGGTCGTTTCTGCTTCGACCCGTGTGGATCTTTTCACCCAAAGATCCGATCTTGTCCACAAGGATTGATTCCACCATGCTGTGAATATCCTCGTGGCCATCAGTAAAAGGAAACTCTCCGCGTTCCAGTTCCCGCTTGATCTGCCCGAGTGCCTCGATCATGATCACGGCCTCTTCTTCGGTAATGATCTCTCTTCGCGTCAGAACCCTGCAATGGGCGATGCTGCCGTCCACATCATAGGCATGAAGTTTGTGATCGAAACCGATGGAAGAATTAAATTTGTTGACAAGCGCGTCCGTCTTCTGGGCAAATCTTCCACCCCACATTTTTGCCGCCATGATACGTTTTTATCTCCTTGTTATCGGCCCTGCTGCAAAAGACGCTGGATCTTCAGTCTCAATCCATTGAGGCGGATGAATCCTTCGGCATCCTGTTGGTTGTAGACCTCATCCCCCTCAAACGTAGCGAAGCCCGAATGATAAAGAGAAGAAGGCGATTTTCTTCCCACAACCGCACAGTTGCCTTTATAGAGCTTTAGACGCACAGTCCCGTTCACGTTCTTCTGGCTTTCATCCACCAGGGTTTGGAGCATCTCCCTCTCCGGCGCGAACCAGTACCCGTTGTAGAGCATGTCGGTATATCTCGGGATGAGCCCGTCCCGGAGATGCATGACCTCGCGATCCATGGTGATCGATTCCATGGCAATATGGGCTACCCTCAAGATGGTTCCCCCGGGTGTTTCATAAACGCCGCGCGATTTCATGCCCACATAGCGATTTTCCACCATGTCTACCCTGCCAATCCCGTTTTCACCCCCCAGTTTATTGAGACAGGCCAGCAGTTTCGCAGGGGTCATGGGTTCGCCGTCCACGGAAACGGGGTTTCCCGTCTCATACCCTATCTCAACATAGGTAGCCTTGTCCGGCGCGTTTTGGGGCGAGACCGTCAGCACGAACATCTCCTCGGGAGGTTCCCGCCAGGTATCCTCCAGGATGCCTCCTTCAAAACTGATGTGCAGAAGATTGCGATCGCTGGAATAGGGTTTCTCCTTGGTCACAGGCACGGGAATGTTCCTGGAGCGGGCGTATTCCATGAGATCTTCGCGGCCTCTGAAATCCCACGTCCTCCAGGGCGCGATAATTTTCAACTCGGGATTCAGGGCCATGTAGGCCAGCTCGAACCGGACCTGGTCGTTTCCCTTTCCGGTAGCCCCGTGGCTGACTGCGTCGGCGCCCGTTTTTCTTGCCGCCTCCACCTGGCCCCTGGCGATCAACGGTCTTGCAAGGGATGTTCCCAGCAGATAGGTCGATTCATAAATGGCGTTGCCTCTAAGGGCGGGCCAGACGAAATTGCCCACAAAGTCCTCGGTCAGATCGTCAATCACCACTTCGTCGGCGCCGGTTTTCAAGGCCTTTTCCCTGATGCCGCTCAGTTCTTCTCCCTGCCCCAGATCAGCAGCGTAGGCCACCACGGGGCATTGATAGGTCTCCTTCAACCATTTCAGAATAACCGAAGTATCCAAACCACCGGAATAAGCCAGTACAATCTTATTTATCTTCTCTTCCAATGCCTATCTCCATTATTAGGATTCATTCATTCCAGCGAATATCCGGTCGAGGGCATCCACCAGCAGGTCTATCTCATTCTTCTGAACAATCAGGGGCGGCACGAAACGCAGTACCGTTTCGTGCGCAGCGATAATCAGAAATCCTTCCTTGCGGCAGGCCTCCACGACCGGCGCCGCCTGGCCATCCAGTTCCACACCCACGATGAGACCGGCGCCCCTGACGTCTTTGATAAAGGAATATTTCCCTGCAAGGGTTTTTAGCTTTTCCCTGAAATATTCCCCCATCAGCCGTGCGTTTTCGATCCATCCATCGTTAAGAAGGCTCTCCAAAACCGCCTTGGAAACAGCGGTCACGAGCGGCGTTCCGCCAAATGTGGTGGCGTGGCTCCCCGGTCCGAATGCCGCCCCTATCTGGTCGGTTGAAAGCATGGCGCCTATGGGAAGGCCGTTTCCCAGGGCCTTTGCCAGGGTCATGATATCCGGGACGATTCCATAATGTTCATGGGCGAAAAGTTTTCCCGTCCTTCCCATGCCCACCTGCACTTCGTCAAAAATAAGAAGAATCCCTTTTTCGTCGCACAGTTTCCGAACGGCCTTCAGATACCCCTCCTCGGGACAGATAACCCCGCCCTCTCCCTGGATAGGTTCGAGGATCACGGCGCAGACCTTTTCATCCACGGCGTTCTCCAGACGGGATATATCATTAAAAGGCACAAACTTGAACCCCTGAAGAAGAGGATCGTATCCAACCTGGATCTTTGTCTGGCCCGTGGCCGAAAGGGTAGCCATGGTCCTTCCATGGAACGAATTTTCCATGGAGATGATCATGTGCCGATTCCCTCCGAATTTTTCGCTGGAATAACGCCTCGCCAGTTTAATGGCGGCCTCGTTTGCTTCCGCGCCGCTGTTACAGAAAAAAACACGGTCCGCAAAGGAATTCTCCACCAGCAGTTGCGCCAGATCCGTCTGGGGCTTTGTATAGTAAAGGTTTGAGACATGTACAAGGGTTTTTGACTGCTCTTCCAGCGCCCTGGTTACCACAGGAGAGCTGTGCCCTAAAGCACAGACCGCGATGCCCCCGACAAAATCGAGATATTCCTTTCCTTCTTCGTCCCACACCCGGCATCCTTCGCCCCGAACCAAGGTCAGGGGAAACCGGCCGTAGGTCTGGAACATAAACTTATCCGCTCGCTCCATTGTATTCATCATTCTACAATCTCCGTACCAATTCCTATCTTTGTGAGAATCTCCAACAGAATGGAATGTGGCTCTCGTCCGTCAATGATATGCGCTTTTCGAACGCCCTTTGAAATGGCATCCATGCAACATTTCACCTTGGGAATCATTCCTCCTTTGATGACGCCGCTTCCGATCAGATCGACGGCTTCCTCTTTCCTGAGGGTGGATATCAGTTTCCCGTCCCCCCCAAGCACGCCTTCCGTATCCGTGATGAGAACCAGCTTTCTGGCCTTCAGTGAAGCGGCTATGGCCCCTGCTACAAGATCGGCGTTGATATTGTAGGTCTCCCCCGCATTTCCGGCGCCGATGGGGGCGATGACCGGGATGAATCCGCTTTTCATCAACTCCAGAAGGACCCTGCTGTCCACCGAAGCAATGGCGCCGACCATCCCCATATCAATAATCTCCGGCGCCTGATCAGGGCCCCCGGCCTTGATATATTTCATTTTCTCCGCCAGAATCAGGCCCCCGTCTTTTCCCGACAAACCCACGGCGCGCCCGCCATTGCCGTTAATCAGGGACACGATCTCCTGGTTTACCTTCCCCACCAGGACCATTTCCACTACATCCATGGTCTGCCTGTCGGTAACCCGCATGCCGTCCACGAACTCGGATTCGATGGAAAGCCGTTTTAACAAACTCCCGATCTGGGGCCCGCCCCCGTGAACAACCACGGGATTCATCCCCACATACTTCATGAGAATAATATCGAGGGCGAAATCCTGTTTCAGCTTTTCATCCACCATGGCATGGCCGCCGTATTTCACCACGATGGTCGCCCCGTTAAAACGCTGGATATAGGGCAGGGCCTCTATGAGGACTTTGGCCCTTTCATGATCCGTTATCATAAAATATACCTGCTCAAATTTTCATCTTCGAGAATTTCAGACAGCTTTTCCTCCACATACTCTTTGGTAATGACCACCTTCTTTTCCTCCAGGTCGGGGGCATCAAAGGAGATTTCATCCACCAGCTTCTCCATGACCGTATGCAATCGGCGCGCACCGATATTTTCCATGCGATCATTCACCTCGCTGGCCATGCGGGCAATTTCACGGACCGCATCCTCTTCGAATACAAGATCAACTCCTTCCGTAGCCAGAAGGGCCTGATATTGGATGATCAAGGCATTTTTGGGCTCCAGCAGTATCCGGATAAAATCATCCATGGAAAGGGAATCCAGCTCAACCCGAATGGGGAATCGGCCCTGCAGCTCCGGCAACAGATCGGAAGGTTTGCTCACATTAAAAGCCCCGGCCGCAATAAAGAGTACATGATCCGTTTTCACCATTCCGTACTTGGTGGCCACCGTAGAACCTTCCACAATGGGGAGGAGATCTCTCTGCACTCCTTCACGCGACACGTCCGGTCCCCCGTAGGAGGAATCCGATCCCGCCACCTTGTCCAGTTCATCCAGGAAAATAATCCCATTCTGCTCGGTGATGCGAATGGCTTCTTCGATCACATTATCCATATCGATCAGCTTCTGGGATTCCTCCTGAAACAGGATTTCGAGGGCTTCCTGGATCTTCACGCGCCGCTTCTTCTTCTTTTGCGGAAAGATGTTGCCGAACATCTCTTTCACATTGAATTCCATTTCCTCGATGCCCGCACTGGAAAAGATTTCCACCATGGGGGTATTGGCACTGGCAACCTCCAATTCCACATAGCGCTTATCCATTTTGCCGCTTCTGAGCATGCGTCTGAGCTTTTCTCTCGTTGAAGAATTCTCGCTTTTGTCGGACTTGACCACCTCCAAGACCCTTTCTTTATCCGGGTCCTCTTCCTTTTTTTCAAGCTCACTTTTCTTGGGAAGTAGAATGTCCAGCAATCGCTCCTCGGCCATCTCACGGGCTTTTGGCTGAATTTTTTCCTGCTCGTCTTTTTTAGCTATGTTCACGGCAAGTTCAGTCAAATCCCTGACCATCGATTCCACGTCCCTGCCCACGTAGCCCACTTCCGTGAATTTTGTCGCTTCCACTTTCATAAAAGGGGAATTGGCAAGGCGAGCCAACCGTCTCGCGATCTCCGTCTTGCCGACTCCGGTGGGCCCCATCATGATGATGTTCTTGGGAGCGATTTCGTCCCGCAATTCGCTGGGAACCTGTTGACGCCTCCACCTGTTTCTTAAGGCGATGGCCACCGAACGTTTTGCCTCATGCTGCCCGATGATATACTTGTCCAGCTCGCATACGATCTCACGCGGGGTCAGAACCCCTACAAAACGTTCCTCATTCTTCCCTTCTTTATCCATTGTTTATTTCCTATTTTTCCAGTTCATGAACGATTATCTGATCATTTGTGTAAAGGCATATGGAGGCTGCAATTTTCATGGCCTCAAGGGCAATGACATCCGCTCCCAGATCGGAATGTTCCACCAGCGCGCGGGCTGCCGCCACTGCATAGGGCCCCCCCGAACCTATGGCTGCAACGGCTTCGTCAGGCTCGATGACATCCCCCGTCCCCGAAATGATGAAGGTATGATCCTTATCCATGGCCAGAACCAAGGCCTCAAGTCTGCGGAGGATTTTGTCGGTCCTCCAGTCCTTGGCCAGTTCCACCGCCGCCCGCGTAAGGTTTCCGTTACAGGATTCCAGCTTCCCCTCCAATCTCTCAAAAAGGTTGAAGGCATCCGCGGCAGCCCCTGCGAAACCTACCAGCAGTTGGTCATCGTACATGCGCCGGACTTTTGTTGCCCTGTGTTTCATGATGGTGTCGCCAAGGGTCACCTGACCGTCCCCCGCCATCACACACCTGCCGTTTTTCCTCACAGCAAGGACCGTTGTGGCCCGGATCATTCCAGAATTTGATTCCGCCATAAAACAACCTCTCCTCATTAATTCCCACGTCAATGTATCGGTCAATGTCCCCATCAGTGTCCCCATCAATGTCTCGGATGCGCCTTATCGTACACTTCCATCAGCCTGTCAATACTCACGTGGGTATATTTCTGCGTTGTAGACAGACTCTCGTGGCCCAGCAGTTCCTGAACCGAACGAAGATCAGCGCCCCCGTCCAAGAGGTGGGTCGCATAAGAATGCCGCATGGAATGGGGACTGATATCGGAAGGCAAACCGGCATCAATAACGTACTTTTTGATGATTCTCCCCATACTTCTCGTAGTAAGACGACCGCCTCGAAAATTGATGAAAAGCGGACTCTCCGGCAATAAAACCCCTGTTTTTCCCCTTAACTCCCTGGTTTTTTCCAAATATCCTTTGACTGCGCCGATGGCCTTACGACCAATGGGGACAATCCTTTCTTTGTTTCCCTTGCCCGTAACCTTTACAAGACGGCCATGGGAATCCACGTCGCCCACATTGAGACTCGCGAGTTCCCCCGCCCTGAATCCACAGGAATAGAGCACTTCAAGAATGGCAAGATCCCGCATTCCCAATGGCTTGCTCCGGTCAGGTCTCTCAAGCAGTCGGAAGACGTCATCCACCGGCAGATAGGGCGGAATAACCCTTTCCAGCTTAGGGGTTCCGATTTCCGCCGCGGGATTCCCGCATTCCGGATCTTCCTTTTCCAGAAAACGAAAAAAGGATCTGACAACCGAGAGTTTTCGAGCGATAGACGTTTTTTTCAGCCGTCCGTAAAGGCTCCCCAGATATTCCCGAACAACGAGAGGTTCAACAGACCCCACTCCCTTGCATTTTTCCTTGCCCTGAGCCGAATCAGGCTCCCTGTTTTCCACAAAACGCACAAACTGCTCCAGGTCCGTTCGATAACTTCTGAGCGTGTAAGGCGAACAGCCCTTTATGTTCTTTAAGTACAGCAAGAACCTCTCTATCGCCTCAAAATAAGACACGACCGCGACCCACCTTGCCTTTCTCAGGAATCACCTTCTTTTCTCAAGAATCCCTTCTTTTCTTAAGAATCAAGGTGCAATTTATAACTTTTTAACATAACACATTTGAGGGAATTGGCAATACAAATATTACCACGCCAACCATGGCCTCAGGCAGGAAAAACATGGGGTGGAAGGGCGATTCCCTCCTGTCATCTGGACAGGAGGGCGTGCCGATCCGGGAAGCGAAGAGTCGAGGGGATCACACTTTTGCAGAAACCTTCAAGACATTATTCAAGGTGCCGAAAGAGTTGGTGCGGACCTGATCGTTGGTCGGATCATTCCGCCATTTCCCATCCACAAGAAAAAGGTATTCATAGCTTCCCGCCGGAACCACGATGGTTTTTTCCCAGACGCCGTCCGCACTTTTCTTCATGGGGTGCTTTTTCTCATTCCATTGGTTGAAATCTCCCAGCAGGGATACGGCACCAGCTTCCGGCGCATCAAGAATAAGGGTGACCCTTTGTCGAGCAATTTTATCGGTATTTTCCTTGCGTATTCTCTTTGCCATTTTCAAACCTCGCAAATATTTTCAGTTTTCACATCTACGCCCCCGTTTAACGAACACGAGACGCTAAAATATAATATGTTCTACTTGGAATTCAATCACGGATTGTATCTTATTCAAAAAACCTGGCAGTCATGGAGCCTCAGGGTCTTTTTTGCTGCCGTATCTTGGATCGACCATCATGGACTGTGCAGAGGTCCTACACTATGAGGCAAAATGAATAATAACCATTCACGGGTATTGGAATTAACTGCGCACAAAATCCCAGGCCTTATCCATATCCCCCACATCAAAATACTTTTCGATCCGTTCCTTTTTCGGTTTCCCCAACAGCTTGTTATCGAGCTCGATCAGGGTTTTTTCCAGCTTGCTGTTCCCTACCACGGCAATGTGACGAAGATTTTTCATATGCGAAAGGGCGTATTTGGAATCCTCATAAAATGCGCTGAGTTCACTTTTGCCAAAATCCAGCTGATCAATCTTCATAAGGAAGTTCAGCTTGCCGTGCCCTTCGGCAATTTTGTCGTCACAGATTTTTTTCAATTCCTCGACGTCTTTCTTTAGATACCCGCCGATCACCTCAACCCCCAGAACGTTGCCTTCGCTTCCTTCCAGAATCTTATACATGGTTCCCTCCTTATTGCAGCAATCGCCCTCAGGCCAGCATGCTCTTGGGGATATGCTCAATCCAGGCTTCCTCGCCAAATGCCTCCCGCAGGCTGTTCGAAAGGCCTGTCAACATTTCCATATCCTTTGTTTCCACGACAAGATCGGAACCGTCAAGGATTTTCAGTTTCCCGTAACGATTGAAAATTTCCAGGGCCTGATACACATCTGCCGTAAACCAGCCTTTCATCCGTTGAAGGAGTTCTTCCCCCTTTAAATCACGTTCAATCGTCAAATCAACCACCCTTTGCTTGGCTTCCCAGCCAAGGATCGCACCTTGTTTCAAGACCGGCCTGACCGGATCATGCATCGCCGCGCACTTGAACCATACCATTGCTCTTTCCATTTTCTCTCCTGTTCTTAATTCGGGCTGGAATATCCCTGTGCATTGAATTTTGGACTTCCAGGAAAAAATAGCCTGATGACGGGGTCCTGTCAATAATAATCCTGAAAGGCAGGATGCCGCTCACACAACATCCGCCAATGAAAGCAAGGCATCGTATCCAAAGATCCTGATACCAAACCGCAAGGATTGCATTGTCTTTGAATTTCATGTAGGCTGTTCACCGGCCCATTTAAGAAAACAGGAGGAGAAGATCCGTGGAACTATTCACAACCATGAAAGAAAGGGGAAGCACAAGGGCCTACCTGGACAAACCGGTTGCAAGAAAAGAGGTTGAACAGGTTTTTCAGCTTGCCGGTCTCGCACCGTCGGCGATGAATCTCCAGCCCTGGGAGTTTGTTATCACCTATGGAGAGGAAAAAGACAGGCTGGTAAGGAGCCTGCAAAAAACACAGGCCGAAAGGAAGACCACCTGTGGTCCTGGAACAGTCAAAGCCGCTTCCCGAGAGATTCGCCCAAAGGAGCCGCCGGGTTCTTGAGCAAATGCAGCCCGCTATTCTGGAAACGGAGGCATCGTACAGCCAATTTATTGAACAGGGAAGCTGTTCTTTTTATGGCGCGCCCATAGCCATTATCGTTACGATGGACCGGCTTTTTCCCAAGGCCCGATATCTGGACGTGGGACTCTCAGTCTCCTATCTGCTCCTGGCAGCCCATGCCATGGGCCTTGGTACCTGTCCCATAGGCCTGATCGTTCCATTCGCGGACGTAATCAGCGATCAACTGGATATCCCGGAGGAAAGGGAGATTCTCCTGGCCATCGCCATGGGACATCCGGACCCGGAATCTCCCGTCAACAGAATAAAGACGGGCCGCGAAGACCTGTCTGAAATCCTCTCGTGGTATGAATAGAAAGGGTCAGGAAGGGTTCGGCTGATAACCACAAGATTGGATCAGCCGCAGTTTCTGCTGCCTGCTGAAACGCTTTAACCGGCATTCGCGACCGGCGGCGATAGAGCGAGAGGGGAGTTCCTCAAGGTAAACCATGGAGACAGGACGGCGCGAACGGGTATATTTTGCCCCGTTAACGCCGCTGTTATGTTCCGCAAGTCGCTTTTTCGGATCCCTGGCTATGCCGGTATAAATGGTTTCATCCCTGCAGATGAGCATGTAAACAAACCAGGAGTCCGTTTCGCTTTTCATCGAACCAATCACCCAGCCGACTTACTTCCGGCAATCCTTGATATACATCACCGAATTATTTTTTCGCATATCCATCTTGAATAACTCGGTCACGCGGATTAGATCGCTCAGTTTTTTGTACCCGTAATTGATGGGAGAAAATGAGGTATTATTGGAAATGTATTGCCCAACCCGCCCGAGATGGGACCATCCGTCTTCTCCGGCAGTCTGTTCCACCGCATTGCGAAGTAATTTCACCAATTCCGTGTTTCCACGAAGTTCATTGCGTGATTTCTTCAAATCCGCCGGAACATCAGCCGCCTTTTCGCCCGTTTCGGACGAGGGAATCAGATTTTCCGTATAGATGAATTGCGAACAGGCGTTGGCAAAGGGAAGCGGAGTTTTCCTTTCACCGAACCCATATACCTTGAGGCCATTCGTAAGAATCCGCATGACGAGCGGGGTAAAATCACTGTCGCTGGTCATGAGCGCAAAGGCATCAAGCTGTTGGGTATACAGCAGATCCATCGCATCAATAATCATGGCGGCATCCGTGGCATTCTTGCCCTGGGTATAGGCGAATTGCTGAATGGGCTGAATAGCAAACGGGTGGAGCTGCTCTTCCCAGCCCCTCAGATTGGGTGTTTTCCAATTCCCGTAAGCACGCCTGATACTGGTAACTCCGTATTTGGCCAGTTCATTTAAGACACCATCAATAGCCTGATAACTGGCATTATCACAATCGATCAGTAAGGCAATTCTTGAATCCTGCGCCATCTTCATATCTTCCCTTGCAAAATGCGTTCATTCACGAGCACGTTTGAAATTCATAATCGTAATCACACCCTTTTACCGTACGCTTCAACCTGCTCGATTATTCATTTTTACAACCACCCCTTGCGTTTAAAATAAACATAAGGGCTGATACCGGCCAAGACCATTAACACGAGTGAAAGAGGATATCCCCACGGCCAGGAAAGTTCGGGCATAAAATGGAAATTCATGCCGAAGATACTCGCAATCACGGTTGGAGGCATAAGAACAACCGCGGCGATGGAAAAGATTTTAATGATTTTATTTTGCTCAATATTAATAAATCCAAGGGCCGCGTTTAAAAGAAAGTCTATTCTCTCCGAAAGAAATGTGTTGTGCGTCAACAGGGTCTTAATGTCCTCCAACATATCATTGGCATTGTCAACATTGTCTTTGCTTAACAGGCCCTTTCGCAGTAAAACATTTAAGTCGCGTTGCCCATCCATCAGGCATAAACGAATTTTTCCATTCAAATCATCTTGTACGGAGAGATCGTCTATGGTCATCTCCAGATCGGTATTGTCTCTTTCAAATATTTGGTGGCTGATTTTTTCGATAGAGAGATAGGCGTCTTCCGATAAGTCCGCAAGCCTGTCAATTTTTATTTCCAGCAATGCGATGATGGTAGATACGGGATCGCTTTTCGACCGTGCAAATTTCTTCCATTGTTTTTGCAGTAATCGAATGGCGGGAATTTCACGCGAACAAATACTGATGAGGCATTTGGCGTTGGAAATGAAGGCAACATTTATATTGGAAAAAATTCCCTCAATTTTATTCAAAAACAGACAGTTTATTTGAAATCCTACCGGATAGACTTCATAATGGGAACTGGCTTCCAGTTCTTCCGTTTCCTGAATATCGGGCAAGGAAATCCCACTGAACGTTTCGACAGTGCTCATTTCTTCTGCAGTGGGATTAACCAGATCGATCCATACCGCATCTTCAAGCCATGTGGCGTCTGCTGATGCAGTAATGGGTACGAGGTAATCATCTATTACTTTGTATGCTGTTAACATCGGATTCACGCAAATATATTGAACGATTTATCTTTTACATTTTATTGGATGTCTCCGACCCGATCTGATTCGGGCGCCGGCGAAATCCCGGTAGAGGGATAACGGACGAGGTCGATTAATCTCAAAATTCATGCCATGTTTGTCGATCATTCCGGATTTGGATATAAAAATGGATCATACCACAACAGAACCCGCTTTCCAACGGTAACTTTGGCGATCAGAAATTCTCATTATGGATTATCGCTACTCTGAGGCTATGGGAGTTTATTTCAAAAGGAAAGGGATTGTCACGACTGAGATTCGAACGAAACACTTCCAGATCTGGCGGTTCCAAACGATTGATCATGACAGATGGCACGGATAGGCATTTTATTCAAAAAAGCCCTTGTGGCGCAATTATCTATTGACCATCCCTCCGTATGAGGGAAATCAGTTCTTCTTTTTTAACTCCTTTGGACCTGTACACCAATGCGCCGGCATTGAGCATCGCCGTTGTCTGTCCATCGTCATCATACGTGGACAGACCGATGATGCGGATATGAGGAAACTCCGAATGAATAATCCGGGTCGCCTGCACGCCATCCATATTCGGCATTGCAATATCCATCAGAATAGCATCCGGGACAAGTTTTAGAGCAAGGCGAACGGCTTCTTCTCCGTCCGATGCCTCTCCCACAATCTCCAGGTCCACATGAGAAGCAACCATGCTAGCCAACCCTTCCCTTACTACCGGATGATCGTCAACCACCAAAACGCGTATCTTCTCAGAAGACCTCTTGCTGCTCGGGGAATTTGGAACAGGTTTTCCAGGGGCTTTAGGATTCCGAAACTTCTTTGATGTCGTTCTTCGCTTTTCCATGGGGACAATTAGAGAAATGGTCGATCCTTCGTTTGGTGCACTCTCGATCTCAAGACGTCCGCCCAAAAGCTGCAATCGCTCACGGATGGAAAACAATCCGAATGTCTGTCTTAATTCGAGTTGGTTCCAAACGGTCTCGGGATCAAATCCCTTTCCCTGATCCCTGATGGTAATTCGCAGGTTTTCGTTTATACAGTCCGTCTTCAATTCCACAGTCGTTTCACCGGAATGTTTAAGCGCATTCAAGAGCAGTTCCCGGACGGACTGGAACGACAGAACAGCCAGATCCTTTTTATCTATCATGATTCGCTCTTTGGGCTCATAATCGATTTCAAGGCCATGGTATTCGCGCATCCATCCAGCCAGCCATTTTAATGCGGCCGTAAAATCACCCGACTGGAGAACATGCGGCGAGAGTTCGGTACTCAAAGAGCGCATATCCATAATTGATCGATTGATAAGATCGAGAACGCGTGTCGCTTCGGTCTTCCGGGAATCGTCTAAATCGTTTATCAATAATTCTTGATTTAACTTGGCCCCCACCAGCAACTGCTGGATGTGATCGTGCAAAATCGCTGCGATTCGTCGCCTTTCCTTTTGCTCGGCCAAGGTGAGCTTTAAGCTGAGGCGGGCAAGTTGCGCCACACGCTCTTCCAGTTCAGCGGTGCGTTCCCTGACACGTATTTCGAGCTCATCACGGGCCTTTCGTAAAAACTCCTCCATATCTTTGCGCATGGTGATATCGTAGGACAAAATGATTGAATGGGTTTCGACCCCTTTCTGGTTGCGAATAGGAACACATTCACTCATATACCAACGATCCCGGCTCTTGTGTTCCTGTTGAGCCCCGCTTCCAAGAAGAGCCTGGCATACCAATGTTTCATGGTGTTTCGTTATCGGGGCATCGGGCGCCTCCCAAATAGTTCTTCCCTCAAAGTCTGCAGAAAGGAATCCAGCCGATTCCAATCCCTGCCCCTCTGCAAGGATATACCGAAGGTTAGAGTCGAGGACAAACACGGCCCCACCGGGCAGATTGGCCATCGTCGCTCGATGCAGTTCCTCGCTCCGGTGCAGGGCTCTAACTGCCCGCCTCCGTGCCAGGGTTTCGCTGATGGCCGGGGACAGGACTTCGAGCGCCTTCCGCTGCTCGGAACTGTAGCCCCCCTTGCGATTCCCTACGGCAATCATGCCCACCGTCTGGCCCGCCTGCTTGAGCGGTACTCCCAAAAAAGAGTTCAACGGTGGATGACCTTTCGGAAAGCCAATGATGTCCGGATGGGAAGAAGGATCGTTCATGATGAGGGTTTTGCCCTCTAAAAGCACACGCCCGTAAATGCCATGGGTGCGGAATTTGCGCGGCGGTTTGCTCCCGCCCTGCAGGCTCAGAGGGGAACAGGCCTCCCGTCCCGGATTTGAAACGGCAATTTCATAAAATAGACCGTCGGGACCGATTTCGCCGAGAAAGGAGATGTTGCTGTCGGTCACCGCCTCGATCACATCCAGGCACGTTGCGCCGAACTCCTCATCAGTGCCGCTGGTAACGACAGTCTCAAAAATGCGGTTGATGCCGGCCAGGATCTCATTTTTCTTTAAAACGACTTCCTCTGCCCGTTTGCGCTCGGTTATGTCACGACAAATGCTCATCGTCATCGGCTGACCATCCCAGGTAATCAGTCGCGCGCTCACCTCAATGGGTATCGTTGAACCATCCTTATGCCGATGAACGGTTTCAAATGCCAGGTGACCTTGCACCATCAGCCGAGCGATTCGATCCGGCGCGTTCTGAGCTTCCTCCGGCGTGTCTACATTGGCGACCGTCATGGACATCAACTCCGAGTGGGTGTATCCGAGCATTTCGCAAGCTATCGGATTGACACTCAGTATCCGCCCTTCCGCGTCGTGGATGAAGATCGCGTCACCGGCGCTCTCAAACAAAAGCCTGTGTTTTTCCTCGCTCTCCCGCAGCGCTTCCAGTATCTTCATGGAATCCGTATTGTCCCTTACGATTCCACTAATGCCCATGATGTTTCCATCGGGGTCAAGTAAAGGCACCTGGATCGTATGAAAAACGTGCGTTTTCCCAGCAATAGAGAGCGACCTTATTTCACTGATATTTTCACCATTCAACGTGCGCTCATCCACTTCATTAACAATGGCCGCGTCTTCTTTATCGAACACCTCTTCAGGAACTTTTCCAATCAAGTCCGCCTCGGTGCAGCCCATTAATTGAACCATTGCTTTATTTACGAATGTGTACCTTCGGTTCAGGTCCTTAGAGAAAATTGAATCCAAAGCTGTATTAGCGATAGTTCGAAGCCTTTCTTGACCCTCCCGCAGCGCCTCTTCGGCCATTATTACGGCTGTTGTATCCAGAGCAAAACCGATGGTTCCCACCACATTCCCGCGATGGTCACGCGACGCAATTTTGTTTGACAGGCACCACCCAACCCGCCCGGAGGGGGTTATATGACGTTCTGTCAAGCCATATTGAGATGTCCCGGTGGCAATTACACTGCGATCATTCTGCAGATACTTTTCCGCGATCTCTTCAGGGTAGAGTTCATAGTCTGTTTTTCCGATCACCTCCTCCTTGGAAAGCCCCACGGTGTCACAGTACCTCTGATTAACCTGCAGATATTTGCCTTCAATGTCTTTTCGCCAAATCGATGCCGGAGCAGCATCCAGAACGGCTTCAAGTTCCTGCTGAGCATTCTTGAGGGCCTCTTCTGTCCGTTTGCGCTCAACGGCTTCATTTTTCAATTCCTTGACCCTTTGTTCCAATTCTTTGTAGGTTGGCTTTTTGGCCATCAGAACATCCTCCGGAAGTCCTCAAAATGAAAAGCCCATACCCTGCTGTTTCGATTAAGGCTCGGTGTACGGGCCTTTGTGATGGTCATTGGTTCCCCCGGTTGGATCATGCCTTTAAGAGAAAAAGAGTTGTTCTCATTGCAATAAGGTTTCATTCGAAATCAGCACGATGTACACCCGACATTTGCAGCCTCGTAAGAGGCCTTCCGATTCAGGTTTCATGCACGAGGATGGCATCTGAACGGTCTTCATATATTCCAGACTACAAGATCTAACCTGTCAAAGTCAACAAGAACACACAAGGAACATGCGAATTGTGATTTTCTTCGAAGCATGAGAAACGCCTCAAGGCCGTTCAAGACCTGGATGGCGTTTTTCGCTCAAAGGGCTTTCGGAAAACATAGGATGATGATATTATTTGACCTGCCCTTATTATTCTGTTTCATCATATGAAAGGAACATTATCATGCCC
Organism: uncultured delta proteobacterium; assembly: GCA_963747555.1. GTDB lineage: Bacteria > Desulfobacterota > DSM-4660 > Desulfatiglandales > Desulfatiglandaceae > DUZB01. Next base: position 250,175 of record CAVVFZ010000019.1, on the reverse strand, counting down.
GAACTCCATAAAAAGGCCATTGATCGAAAAGTGCTACTGTCCGATGGAAGCGAAAAGAAACTAAGTCAGTTCTGGGAAAAAGAATCCCTTGTGCTGGTGTTTATTCGGCACTTCGGATGACCCTTCGCCAGAGAGCAAGTGGCGCAGTTGCGCGACAAGGCCGCCGATTTCAAGAAAACCGGAGCCCGTGTGGTGCTGGTCGGCATGGGACCCCCAAAAGAATCCGAAGAATTTCTTAAGAAGTTTTCGCTTCCGTTCGAGATGGTCTGTGATCCCGAACGGAAGCTTTATGAGGCTTATGGTCTGAAACGAATGGGGGTTCTGGGTTTTCTCTCCCCGTCCCTGGCGTTAAAGAGTCTTTCCGCTGTCGCAAAAGGCAATCTGGTGGGAATACCCGAAGGGGATGTGAAACAACTGGCGGGCGTTTTTATCATCGACATTACGGGACATGTAAGATTCCGCCACCTTTCCGCTGATCCTGCGGACTTTGCGTCTGCAGAAAATGTCCTGGCAGCGATCAAAGGGCTCAACAAGAAATCCCTTTCGTAATCGGCCTTATCCGTCATGTGAGTAATGCAACAGCAATCAGAAGACCCCCAAGATCCGCGATTGGTTCCGGAGAAACCCGGTATGGGTTTTTCGACTCTAAGCCCGTGCCAAGCCCGTGGGGAGCTCTTTGGCCCAATTTTGGCCAAGATCCACTACAAAAAAAACGCTTCCAACGATACAGCCACGTACGGAATGAGAGCCTGCAATCTGCGGTTAAGAATATGGAAAAGGCCACAAAACAGGCGGCGGTAAAGAAAAAAGAAGAACAGCCGGGCAAGGTGGTTGAACTCCCGGTGAACAGATTGCGTTACCTACAAAACCATTGACCTATACCATTGAATGGTATATATTTAAACAATGTGGCATGTAACCGTATCCAAGAAAGCAGTAAAGCAGATTCAGGCATTGTCTAACACTCTAAAAGGCAGGGTGTTTGCCTTGATGAAAGAAATAGAATGTGGAGGGCCGGTAAGAGGGGATTGGCTGAATTACGGGAAGCTCCGAGAGGGTAAACATCATTGCCATATCAAAAAGGGAAAGCCCACATATGTGGCAGTATGGCAAGAAACAGATAGTCACTCGGTGGAGGTAAAGTATGTTGGGACACACGAACGAGCGCCTTATTGAGATCCATCTCACAGGCCCTATTGAAAAGAAAACAGAGGCCCTTGTTGCTCTGAAGGCTTTGGGATACGAGGAAAAGACTGTCCCATGGAGGGATGCTTTCCCGGTGGAGATGCAAGAGAACGAGGGCGGCACAGTCTTAAAGGCCACAAGGGAGCGGAAAGGTTTCAGCCAAACTATGCTTTCTGAACAGACAGGGATTCCACAGCCGCACATATCGGAGATGGAGCGCGGTAAACGTCCTATTGGGAAAAAGACAGCCGGAGCACTGGCAAAAGTGCTGGATGTGGATTACAGGATTTTCCTTTGATAAACAGTTTCCCGAGAATAGGTTCTGCAGACCGCTAATATTGTTCCCTTGATTGTTTTCCCCGGAAAAATCAAGGGATGAGTCTGAAATGAGGTGCCATAACTTTCGAGAAACTGACTTCGAGAGGTGGGCTTGTCATGAGATACGAAATGGCCTTTTGCTACTTTTGCTCTTATTGCTCTTAGGGGTTGAAAAGTAGAAAGCCTTTTCTTGATGGAAAATAAAGAGGTCGGCTTCAGTAACGGGATCGGTTTTTTTTGTGGTTAGAATCGAAAAAAGCGTACCAGGGGCGTACCAGAATAGCCAAAAACGAAAAAAGCACTTCCAGCGATTCGCCGTAAGTGCCTGATGTTGCTGGTGGGCCGTGCGAGAATCGAACTCGCGACCAACGGATTAAAAGTCCGCTGCTCTACCAAACTGAGCTAACGGCCCCAAGAAAAGAGGATATATACTATCTATCCTTTCCTTTGTCAAAATGTTTTTTCATCCGGCGCGCATTTTAGACCTGGTCAGGCCTGTTCAAAGATCTGTTGCCGTATAAGATCTTTTTCTTCGTCATTGGGTTCGTAGGGATAATTCCACTGTTTCACATCGGGCAGGCAGTTTCCGAACGGACGGTTGCACGCTACCTTGCCGTCATCGCCTAAACACCCTGTCGTCATAAAGGGGATGCCGGAACAAATGATTTCGGTTGTCTGTTCATCCGACAGACCAAAGCCCGTAATCCTTCCTTCCGAATCAAACTCCATGTCCTTAAATCCGGCCAGATTTTCTTCCATAATATAGCGGGCAAGCTGCACTCTCAGGTAGGTTGGCCACGGAGGTTGCGCCTTTCCGGTAAGGGCCGACTCTTCTTCCGCGAAAAAGGAAAACAGGTGGGACATCACCCCCATCTCGCCAAGCCTTGCCATAAGCGCCTGTCATCTGTTGCTCCGTTTCGCCCATTCCCACCATCAAATGGGCGCCCACGTTGCCACGACCGAAGATACCCACGCCCGACTCCATGGTCTCCCAGTATTTTTCCCACTTATGGGGCCCCGATACCCCCTTCCCTCTGTAACGGGAAAAAAGATCTTCCGTAGCCAGATCAATGGCGACCCCGATCTTGTCCGCCCCTGCATCCCGCAATTCGCGCAGGTCTTCCGTCTCCATGATGGTGGGACTTATGAGGACGGACACGGGAAGCCGCGTATCGGTTTTGAGACTTTTCGTCATGTGGATCGTATCTTCCGTGCATTTCCCGTTGGTGATCATGGAAATACAGGTTCGCTTCACATACGGGGGCGCCTCGTTAATGGCAGCCGCAATCCGATCCATGGAAAAAACAGGCCATTCCACATGAATAAAGCTTTTTTCCCGATAAGTCCCCGGGCGCTTTTTGGCCAGGCCGCAGTAGGCGCAGTTGGCGGAACAACCCTCGGGATAATGAACCAGGAGATTCACGCAACGGTTTACCGCCCCGCGATACATCCTCCCTCGCGCGAGCCCCAGGGATATGGCCGTGGCATGGCTCATCTTGGCGTAATCGGGACTTTGTTGTTTTGTCATGGTTTAAATTGTCTTTTCGCTTCGATGATTGTCAGAGCCGCACCTGATTCTTTTTTGCCAGCAAGATGGCCTCGGCGAGGGTGGAGATATCGACCCCGTAAATCATATTCTCCCGCCAGACTTCCGAGAGATTCCGTTCAATGTTCTCGCTGTTGGATGAGGTCCACTTGAGGGCATTTTCCAATCTGTGGACATCCTCCGTGGTGGAAAAAAAATCGCCGGTGATCAGGATGCTCTCAATGGAGGCGCCGGAAAGCGAGAGATAGATTTCAAGGAGTCCTCCGGGGGTCTTCAAGCGCCCTACCCCCATCCTCGCCCTCGGATGCCTGTTGGAAAAGATCCACTCCTCTTTGGTGTAGCGTTCCTCAATCAACCGATCAATGGTGTTTCGCTCCCATTCATCCGGTTCCTCTTCCCTGAAATGGATGCCGAACTCTTCTTCAAAGGCCTTCTGAATGGCCTCCACCATTTCCCTCACGGAAACGTGACGGCCCAATTCCTCCCGCACGGTTGTCATGCGCTGGCTGAAGCAGTTGTAGCCCTTGTCCTGCAGTTTGACAATCGGCGTATTCATGATATCGGTCATCAGGGGAACATCAAAATCAACCAGAAGGCTTGTGTGGAAAAGAAGGCTGTTTCCCGCCTCCGAAGCGGCGGAGAGTCCCGCGATTTTGCGGCCGTGCACCTCCAGATCATTTTTCGGCTGAAAACCCGCCTCTACGCCAAGGATCCCCAGCGCCCGGATCAAAACCGCGCTCAACGATTCGAAGATGCCGCCCACCCCCGTCTTCAGGCCGGGATAATCCACATTGATGCCCAGGCCCAGGGCCACGATTTCAGGCCCCATGATCACCGTCCCTCCCCCGGTGCTCCGCCTGTTGTATTCTATCCCTCGTTCCTCGCACCGGTCGATCTTCAGGGCGGATCGGATATCCTGGTATTTCCCGACAATCACCGAGGGGATAAAGGTATAGAGATGCAGGATCGGTGGAGAGTGATGTTCCTCCACCGACAAGGGAAGGGAATCGTCCACCGCCAATCCTTCCGCGGTGGAAACCGATCGTGTGAGATTCTTGAAAAGACGCCAGTCATCTGACATGGAATTACCCTAAAACCGGTTCATAAAAAGCGAATATCGAATCACTCCAACAATGGAGTCACAGGGTCTTTTTTGCTGCCGCATCTTGGATCGACCTTCACGGACCGTTGAGAGGTTCTTTCAGGCTGGTACAAAAAACAATGCTGGGCTTTCAACGACCTCTCCGTACCAGCCTGAAAGAACCGGTGCTCCACAGGAATCAGATGCGGCAGCAAAAAAGACCCTGTGACGGAATGGATTTGCTGAATCGAAAATGTGTTACCAGGGAATGTTAACAGGACACACTTCCTCCTTCTCCAGTTCAATATTCGATATTCCGCGGTTCGCCCTTCCTGGTCTCCTTAAGCCTTCGCCTTTTCCGCCTCGGTCTTGGCTATCTCTTTTTCCACGAAAGCCGCCACGGCATCTCCGTGGATCAGTTTTTGAAGCTCCCCGGCAAGATCCTCCTCGTCTTCCACCTTGATTTTCAGGATCCAACCCTCCCCGTAAGGATCGTTATTGATAAGGCTGGTATCTTCCTCCAGCTCTTCGTTGATCTCGAGGATCTCCCCTGAGACAGGCGCCACCAGCTTCCCGATCCATTTTCTGGACTGGATTTTCCCGCAGACCTCTCCCTGGCTTACCTCATCTTCCTCTTCCGGCAGATCCACGAAAACGATATCCCCGGCTTCCTTCTGAAACATATCCGTCATGCCCACGGTAACGGTCGTACCTTCCACGCGCGCCCAGCTGTGCTCCTCGTGATAATAAAGCTCGTCGGGCATGTTGTATCCCTTAATGTCCGCCATCTTTCCATCCTCCTTTAGGTTTGAGTTTCTTGCAACCTTTTGAAACAAAACAGCCCACAGTTCATTACTTAAATCGGGCCCGCACGGCCCTGGCGTGAATGGGAAGCCCTTCCGCTTCCGCCAGGGTGATGACCGTGTCTTTCAGACTTTCAAGCCCTTCTTTACTCAGATACTGAAACGTGGGCTTCTTTATGAAGTCGTCCACGGACAGTCCGGAAAACATCCTCGCGCACTGGCCCGTCGGCAGCACGTGGTTGGTGCCCGACGCATAATCTCCCACCGGAACGGGGGCGTAGGGTCCCATAAAGATGGAGCCCGCGTGCTTTATCCGGTTCAGGGTGATGAACGGATCGTGGGTCATGATCTGAAGATGTTCGGTTGCGTATTCATTGGTAAAGTCCACGGCCTGATCCATATCATCGGCGATAAGTATGCAGGAATGCTTGGTCAGGGAAGATGCGAAAATCTCTTTTCGAGGCAGCGTCTTCATATTCTCTTGCGATGATGTCTGAAACAGCCGAGGCAAGCGATGCGGAGGTGGTCACCAGAACCGCCGCGGAGTCGGGATCGTGTTCCACCTGTGAAAGAAAATCCACCGCGATCAGTTCCGGGTCTCCCGAATCATCGGCCAGGATAAGCGCCTCGCTCGGTCCGGCCGGGGAATCGATATCCACCTGACCGTACACCAGCATCTTGGCTGCGGTAACATATTTATTCCCGGGCCCCACGATCTTGTCCACCCTCGGCATGGTCTCCGTGCCGTAAGCCAGGCCGGCCACCCCCCACGGTCCCCCGACCTTGAAGATCCTGTCGCACCCGGCAATGTCCGCGGCCACCAGCGTCGCATCATTGGCCGTCATTCCTTTTCCGGGAGGGGTAACCGCAACAATTTTCTCCACCCCCGCCACTTTCGCAGGCAGGACCGTCATGAGGATCGAACTGGGGTAAACGGCCGTCCCCCCGGGGATATAACACCCCACGATATCCATCGGCCTCGTAATGCGCCCCGCAAGAATGCCCTTTGAAATTTCGATGGACCACATCTCCCTTTCAAGCTGGGCCCTGTGAAATTTACGGATGTTCTTTGCCGCCTTTTTCAGGCATTCCACTACGTCCGGGTTGATCCGGCTGTAGGCATCCTGAATCTCTTCTTTGGTCACTTCAAGATCCGCCTCGGTAATATCCTCCTTATGTTTTCGATAATGCTCCAGGGCCACGGCGTTTCCACGGCCCTTGATATCCGTTACAATATCCCGCACATCCTCGAAAACCGTAGCAATATCCTCCATGGAGCGCTCCATGATGGAACCCCTTCTTTCAGGGGTCAGATCATTGATTCTTTCCGGATTTATCTTCATTGTTTTATTTTCTCCTCGTATAATAATCTTTCAGCGCATCGACCGTGCTTTGAAAAGCCATCTCCTCCCAGGGAATTTCCTCCTGGCGGAAAAGACGCGCCTCCAACGTTTCATCTTTGGGCGCCAGACTCCCGGATACGTGCTCCGCCAGGTATACAATAACCACTTCAACATACCCTGCATAGGAATAAACACCCAATAATTCCTTCAACACCACTTCTATCCCGCACTCTTCCCGGGTTTCTCTGATTGCGGCAACCGGAACTTCTTCTCCCCGATCCACATACCCGCCCGGCATTACCCACTTTCCTTTCTGGGGATTGATGGCCCTTTTGAGAAGGACGATTTTCCCCTTCAATTCACAAATGGTGCAGGCAACTACTTTGGGGTCCAGATACTGCACATAACCACAACCGCTGCAAACCAGACGAAACGGTTCCCCTTCTTTCACATTCGTGTTTACAGCCTTTCCACCACAAACGGGACAGTAATGAAAGGAGCGGTCATGATGCATGCGATCGGCCTCGTATTCCGGCATATGGACGTTTATCAGGTTCTTTGCGAGTCATCTTGAAAAATCTCTTTTTGCGCAACCGGAACGCAGGTTTCAGGGTTCAGGGTTCAGATTTCAGCTTTTTCCGCTGCAGCTGGAAAACCTCGTTTGATCAGCTTCCGTCTCGATAGGCCCGACATTTTTTCGGTCGGAGACTGCGCTGACACCTGAAATCTGACACCCGGCGCCCGGCCCCTTTTGCCTAAACACTGGCTTTAGGCCACCATGGAGATTTTTGGTCTATTCCCCGCATCAGTCCCGGTTCCTTAAATGCGCCCTATCTGATACAGGATTTTCAAAAAAATTTCCAGTCCCTATTTTCTCATAAAATGATGTTTTCTGCTGGAACAGGACCCGGTTAACCAGAGGTAATCGGCCATTCCTCTTTCAATTTTCAACTGCTCCACCAGAGGATACACCGCAATGGTCGCTATCGATATGTTCATTCGCTTTTTGACCCGGTCGGGGATTCCGAATTTATTGACAATATGCCCATTGCCGGTGAATGCCACCATGGGACCCGGGTGATTTTTCAAGTAATCGGCGATCGTTTCCGCCATGGTTTCGTCCCACACACATTGCGCCTCGTAAAAGGAATCAAATTGCGCTATCCCGTGGTGGGAATGCCCGCCGAAAACCTCCTGCATATAGGCTTTGTGTTCCTCATTATTCAGATCGATTTCCCGGGCAATCTGACTTCGTTCTTCCTCATCCAGGCCGGCAAGACCCGACCGCGCCACCTTTCGAACGATCTCGTGGGGCACATTCAAGGCCAGAAGGGCGCCGTTCTTTTCCCTGATCTGAAGGAACAGCGGCCTGTAAAAATAGTAGGGAAATCCCCAGATTTTGCTCCATTCAATCTTTTCCAGAAAGGTTTTTTCATCCATTTGGCCTTTCATGTATTCATCGATAACGCCCTGTGTGTTCCGGGGAAAAAACTCCATAGCCACCGCACGCACATCGTACCGGGCCATGAGTCCCTGCAGGATCTGAATCTCTATAAGGTGGTGCTCGGGATTGTCATGGTTTTCTCCTACAAAAACAAGCGCTACGGATTTCAGTTGATCCAGGAGGTCATCAAAGGAAACCGCCTTTCCCGCTTTGAGATCAATAATCTGGCCGGAGCTGAATTTCTCCGAAACGCCTTCCATTTCAGCCTCAAGAGGCATAGGAATGGGCCTCCTCGATGGAGCGCAGGCGCTCATCACAGCGGTGAGAAAGATCGCCGTGAGGATGCCTATCATATTTCGACTCGTCATGCGTCGTACCCTGTATTATGTTATGCATTCACCGGTCTTGACTTGATTCCTGTGTATCATTTACTCTCTGGAGATGCAACCCTCTTGCCACGGCACAGGCATAGAAGGAATTGAGATTTCAACCATGAAGAATATGAAGAACATGAAGGAAACCGACATACAGAACCCGCTCGATCCGGCATTTCTCAGGAAAACCCTGTCCGATGAACCGGGGGTTTACCTTTATAAAGATCATGACGACGCCGTCATTTACGTGGGGAAGGCCAAGAACCTGAAGAAAAGGGTTCTTTCCTATTTCAGACCCGCAAAAGACCTGCCGCACAAGACGGCCGTCATGATGGAAAGGGTACGACATCTGGATTTCATGCTGACTTCCACGGAACAGGAAGCCTTTATCCTGGAAAGAAACCTGATTAAGAAATACATGCCCCGATACAATATCATCCTGCGGGACGATAAACAGTATCCCTGCCTGAAACTGGACCTGAAAGAACCCTATCCACGGCTTCAGATTGTACGGAAAATGAAGAAAGACGGGAGCCTCTATTTCGGCCCTTTTTCGTCGGCAAACGCCATGAATAACACCCACAGGCTGATCGACCGGATTTTCAAGCTTCGGAAATGCAGCAACCGGAAATTCAAGGTACGGACAAGACCCTGTCTCAATTTCCAGATGGCCCGATGCCTCGGCCCCTGTGCCAACGAAGTCCCCGTGCAGGAATATGCAAAGATCGTGAACCAGATAAGACTCCTCCTGGAGGGCCGCGACAGGGAGCTGGTTCGAACGCTGAGGGACGAAATGGAACATTTTTCTTCGCATCTTGACTTTGAAAATGCCGCCAGGACACGGGATCAGATCAGAGATATAGAGAGAACCGTGGAGAAACAGCACGTTGTTTCCCAGGGGATGGAAGACCAGGATATTGTCGCAGTGGTTCAAAACGGCCTGTTCCACCAGCTTGTGGTGCTGTTTGTACGGGGGGGAAGATTGATCGAAAACCGGAGTTTTTTCTTTGAAGACACCGGAACCCCCGCGGAAGTTCTGGAGGCGTTTCTAAAACAGTACTATCCTGAAAAGGCCTTCATCCCCTCCACCATCCTGCTTTCCGAAAATGTCCCGGACCAGGACGCCATTGCCGCGTGGCTCTCCGAACCGGCAGGAAGGAAGGTCTCCATACACACCCCGCAGAGAGGAAGCAAGGCAAGGCTGGTGGACATCGCACGGACCAATGCGGAAAAGACACTCACGGGGCGTCTTGAGTCCGAAAAACAAAACCTGATGATCCTGGTCAAATCGACGATAGGCCTCCGGAATACTCCGGAATTTATTGAAGCACTTGATATCTCCAATTTTCAGGGAGATCTGGCCGTCGGCGCAGTGGTCTCTTTTGCCGGAGGAGAGCCCAACCGAAAAGGCTACCGGAATTTCCGGATGAAAAGCGTGGTTGGAATCGATGATTACGGAATGATGGCTGAACTGATCACCAGAAGGGTAAAACAGGGAAACCTCCCCGATATCTTTCTGGTAGATGGCGGAAGGGGACATTTAGCCGCGGTGAAGCATGGGCTGGAAGCCCAGATCGGAAAGGCTCCCGAAGGAATTTTTCCCTCCCATATTCCCGAGGTCATTTCCATAGCCAAACCCGATGAGGCCCGACAGGAAATTTCTGATAAAATCTATATTTCGGGCAGAAAAAATCCGTTGAACCTGCGGCCGGACCATCCGGTTTTACTCCTCATGATGCGTATCAGGGATGAAGTGCACAGGCGTGCCATCGGCTACCATCGCAGGCTGAGAAGGAACAACCTGACGACCTCTCAATTAAACGGAATCCCCGGAATCGGTGAAAAACGTAAGAAGATTTTGCTGCAATATTTCAAAGATATAAGCGACATTTCAAGTGCTTCACTTGAGGAAATAGAACAAGTACCGGGTTTCAGCCGAGCCCTGGCGGAGATCGTTTACCGGTTCTTCCATGAGGAATCGGGATAGATCGCGGGAAACCGATTTTGGGTGGCAGAGGGCAGGGTTCACGTTTCGGGTTTGAGCAGTTTCTCTTGCCCGACCACTTTTCCAAATGCCGGCCGTGTTCATACGGCGCGAAGAAAAGCCGTAACAATAGCCAGATAGATCAGCAGGCCGAGGATATCGTTGGAGGTGGCCACGAAGGGACCCGCCGCAAGCGCCGGGTCCACATTCAGCCTGTGGAGCGCCAGGGGCACTGCCGAACCGATGATTCCCGAAATCAGAATAATCAATACCAATGCCATCGCGATCATGGTCGCCAATCGGAAATCACCCAGCCAGAAACCAACGACGATTCCGAGTATCCCCCCACATATCAATCCGTTCACCAAGGCTACCCGCAACTCCATCCACAGTCTCTTGCCGATATTCACAAAGGTAATATCTCCGGTGGCAAGCCCCCGCACCACCAGAGTGGCCGCCTGGTTTCCCGTGTTGCCCCCCATGGCCATAACGACCGGGAAAAAGAAAGAAAGGGCAATCATCTGTTCCAGGGAAGCCGCAAACCGGCGGATGACCAATGCGGCAAAGAGTCCTCCGAAAAGCGCAGCCACCAGCCAGGGCAACCTGGCCCGGGATATTCTCATGGCCGATTCTTCCGTAAGTTCCTGATCGAATACCCCCGCCATCAACGAGATGTCTTCGTCCGCTTCCTCTTCGATAACGTCCATGATGTCATCGTGGGTGATGCGCCCCACGAGGCGGTTGTAGTTGTCCACCACGGGGATGCTCACCAGATCATATCGCATCACCAGCCTGGCCACTTCCTCCTGGTCCGTCTTCACATTGACCGAAATGACCTCCGGGTTCATGATCGTGCTGATCTGTATCGCCGGTTTCGTCAGAACCAGGTCCTTCAGGGAGATGACCCCCACAAGCCGGTCATAATCGTCCGTGACCCAGATGGAGTAAAGATTTTCAATCTCTTTGCCTCTCTCCCGAATGGATTCGATGGCATCCCCCACGGTTGCATCCGCTTTTACGGAGAGAAATTCAAGGGCCATGATGCCGCCGGCGCGTATCATCGGCGTAGGGGAGCAATTTTTCAAGCTCTTCGGAGACCTGATCGTCCACGGCCTTGATGACTTCCCTGGCCCGTTCAGCCGGCAGGTCTCCAACCAGGTCGGCCGCATCATCCGAGTCGAGTTCCTCCACGATTTGGGACAGGGACTCGTTGTCCAGCTCCTTTAATATGTTACCCTGTGCAGGTTGTTCCAGTTCAATAAGGACTTCGCCCGCCCCTTCGGGTTCCATCATCTGGATGATGTAAAGCCGCTCGCCGGAGTCCAGATACATGATCAGATCCGCCAGGTCCGCCGCTCTCATCTGGGCAATCAGGTTCGCCAGGGCATCCCTGTTCTTCTCGCCTATGAGGACCTTGACGTCCTCTATCAGCTTGCCATCGATGGTCCTTCCCTTAAAATTATACGAGGTCATGATCCCTTGCTCTTTTCTCCAGGAATTCCTTTTTCATCCATGTATTGTTTCACGTCTTTCAGTATGGCGCGGGCCAGTTCATCCCCTTCGGATTTGACGGCGACCATATTCGCCATGGGGATTTCCGCACGCGCCGCCGTCTTGTGTCCCCCCGCGGAAGCCCCCCACGGCCCGAAAAGTTTCTGGGCCGTTTTCCCCGCATTGCCCCTGAACGCCGCATTTCTCAGGATGACAATCAGCTTGTCGCGCCAGATGCCGGTCACCACGCTCCATTCGGCTTCCGACAGCTTCATGAAAAAATCGGCAATGATTACCAGCATATCAGGATTTCCAATCTCTCCCATATTGACAAGCGCCGTTCTCCCGATTAATTGCAATCGGTTCATGGCAAGGGCATAACAGGCCAAGGTCTTTTTGGTAATCTCCGATGATTCGATTTTTTTTATGGTATTGATATTCACAAAACCGTACAGGTACCTGAATGCGTTGATATCGTTCTGCTGTGCGTCCCTGACGAAATTGGCCGTATCGGTCTTAATCCCGTAAAAGAGAGCTGTCGCGAGTTTTGCCGAAGGCTTGATCTTGGAATTCCGGAGGTATTCCGTCAGGATCGTTGCATTGGCGCCGTATTCCTCCCTGATATCCACATAAAACGCCTTGGATGTGGCCTGCACCGGATGATGGTCTATAATAATATCAAAGGGGTGATCCCTGAACAGTTCGTGGTGTTCCGGCTGGGAATCCACGATAGCCCATTTGGTGATAACTTTCCTCCTTTTCAAGGAACGGACGAGCTTCAGATCGATCTTCAACAATCTGACCATGGCCAGATTGTCGGCCCTTTCTATGGGATTAATGTGAAAGATCTTTGTGCTCCTGACCTTTCTCCAGAAAAATCGCTTGAGTGCCAGGGCGCTGGAGATCGCGTCAGGGTCGGCATTGATCACGATGCCCAGCCTGTCGTCGGCATTCACGGCATCCAAGAGGCGCTTGCATTTTTCCGTGGTGGTCGTGGACTTGGAAAACGGATGTTCCATAATGGGATTCGTCATTCAATACCTCACATATCTCAGGGTGTTCGGGTTGCTCACCAGGGCCATAGGGTTTCCAGATATTTCAAGGCAGGGTTAAGATCCTCTTCCTTGTGAATTTCCAGGGTAACAACCACGGGGCGTATGCCCGCCGATGAAAGATGATGAAAAAGCGAGACAAAATCTATCCGCCCTCTCCCGGGCGCCAGATGCTCATCCTCCACCCCGCGGTTATCATGGAGATGCAACTGCTTGAGGTATGGTCCCAGGGAATGGAGCCATTTTTCCATAGGGGTTTCGCTGAACACATTCTGATGGCCCGTGTCCAGGCAAAAACCGACGGCATCCTCCGGAAGCCGTTCAAAAAGGGACGCATATCATCAGGCCCCCTTTCGTAGACGTTTTCCAGCATCAACAGGGCGCCCTCATTGCGCAAGACCCGGGCAAGCCAGTCCCAGGTCGCCAGACTTCTATCCGCCCACTCTTCCCGCATATGCCAGTATCTCTTGTGGTCATATCCCGAGTGACAGACCACGGTCTTCGGCTCGAAGAGGGGAATCAGACGAACCATCTGTTCCAGCCGCTTTCGCGCCAACGCGCGCACTTCGGCTCCGGAGACCCGGGCGAAAGGTCCATAAAGGGGCGTGTATGGTGCAGGCCAGACCGGCTCCCCGGATTTGTTGTGCAATCGCCGCTACTTCTTCCGGAGAAAACCGGTCCAGGGCTTCCGCGTCAAAACCTATCTCCGGATTCAGTCTGTTGGTCAGAAATTTATTCAAAAACGATTCATGCAGCATTCTAAAAGGAATATTCACATGTACTTGACTTTCCATTCGGCTCACTAAAGACTCCCCGTCGGCAATTGACAATCGAATTCGGTTTAGGTATAGGTGCCTTTATACTTATTTTGCTTTATAACACTAACCGCCATAGGTTTTTATCTTACGGCTATTTGGATCTTTTTACCATGAAAAAAGCAATCGCATCATCTCTGTGCTCCGCCTTTGTCATACCAGGGCTGGGTCAGATCCTTAACAAGGAGTTGAAGAAAGGCATCCTTCTTTTGGGAGGAGTCTTCCTGCTTTTTATCATCGGGGTCATCAAAATGGTCCAGTTGGTCAAGGCGATCCTTCAACCCGGACACCTGGAAACCCTGAGTCCGGACGACATTATGCTACGGCTCAAGGCGCAGGATTCGTCCTTGCTCTGGGTTATCATGGCGCTTATTTACGGCCCTCTGGCTGTACTCCGTAATAGATGCCTTTCTGAAAGGAAGAAAAATTGACAAGGCGGAAGAGGAGCACGCATCGTGAGAGCCTATTTGATAGACGAAATCTCCAAGCCGGACATGGAGAAAATTACCGAGTTTCTGAAGGAACATGCCATTCATTCAAGCCTGGAACAGATTTTTTGGATCAAGGTCCCGGACGACATCCTCAGCGACATTCAATTTCGACACAAGGAATGCCGGCCGCATGTTTTCGCCATCGAACTCGGTCCCGGACTGGATTAAAACTCGAATTCTTTATTCGCACCCTCACAAGCATTCGCTGCGATTGTCCGGCCTATTGCACGCCGCAACAGATGAGCTACCTGCACCACTTTGCCGACGGCATGATCGAACAACTGGGGATTCAGACGTAATAAGGGGCACTCGTATGGATGTTGTCATTGAGTCGATAAAGGTCCATTCGGACGAACGCGGTTTTGTTTTTGAGCCCATGAAGGGAGATTTTCTGGCTTTTCAGCACAACAGCCATGTTGTGGTGAGCCTGCCAGGGGTGGTTCGTGGAAATCATTATCATCTTAAAGGGGTTGAAACCATCGCCGTGACCGGCCCTGCCCTGGTGCGCATACGGGAAAAGAATGCGTTGCGGGATGTGGAAGTCCCCCAGGGGGAGGTCTATGCCTTCACCTTTCCGCCGGGTGTGTCCCATGCCATGAAAAATACGGGGGAAGGTCCGGGCGTATTGGCTGCCTTCAACACCATGGAACACGATCCTGAAAATCCGGATACCGTCACCGATATTCTTATCTAACGAGCAATTAGCCGTTAGCTGTCAGCCATTGGCTCATGCCTGACAGCTAATGCCTGCTTTTGGTTTTATAAAATGACTCCCGACCAACACCTCTCTTGTTTCTTGCGATTTCTTTTCCGGACAGTTCTCGTGCTTTCCTTCCTGCTGCTTTGCCTGTCTTGCGGGCACGCCCCACGATACGATTATGCAGCCATCAAAGCGGAGTATGAAAAAGACAAAAAGACCTCGGCAAATGCCTCCCCTGCCCGAACGAAAAGCCCGGGCTCTTCTGAAAAACCAATCGATGCCACAGGCGAGTTAACCCTCGAAAGAGTAATCCGGATAGCCCTTCAAAACAATCCGGACATGGACATGGCCGTTGCCCGCATCCAGCAATCCGAGGCCATGCTGGACGAAGCCATGAGTGTTTTCTGGCCGGTGATCGGCATTTACGGAGAATACCTCCAGGGAAACGCCCCCTCCGCCTATCTCTTCAAGACCATCGACCAGCGACAGCTCCCGCCCAACACCAATTTCAACGACCCGGGCTGGTTTCAAAACTATGAAGTGGGCATTCACGGCCGATTGAACCTGTTTAACGGGGGCAGGGATTACCTGCGAAAGCGCATGGCGGAAACAGGGCTTCAGATCAGTGAGATGGATCGGGATTCCATCAAAAACGGCCTGGTCACCTCAGTCATTCACGCCTACTATTCAGCCCTTGCCGCGGAAAAGTATGTGGGAATCAGCGAAGACTCGGTGAAGACCGTTAAAAAAGAGTTGGCAACCGTAATCGTCCGCTATGAGGCGGGAAGTGCGTTGAAATCGGATGTGCTGTCCCTGAAAGTTGCCCTGGCCCGTTCGGACGAGGACCTGATTCGCGCGAGGAACAATCACACCCTCTCCCTTTCCTCCCTGGCCAACCTCCTCGGGCTCAACCCGGATACGCCGCTTCGGCTTGCAGGCAACGACCAGACGCCCATCAAGGTGCCTGATCTTTACGAAAACGCCCTGGTAACCGCCCTTGCCAGACGTCCCGAGCTTCAAAAGACGCGGCTGCAGGTGGTCCAATCGCGAATGAATCTGGACGTGTCCAGATCGGAATACCTGCCCCGGCTGGATGCCCAGGCGAGGACCTATTTCGATGATCCTGATTTCAGTTTTGACTGGGATCGGAAGAACTGGACAGCCGGCGTTATTCTCAACTGGGATCTTTTTTCCGGATTCGGAACAAAGTCCCATGTGGATAAGGCGCAGGCGGTACTCAAAGAGATGCTCAGCGTCGATAAAAAAACAACCCTCGCGGTTCAATTACAGCTGAAGGGGACTTATCTTAAACATGAGGAAGCAAAGGCCCGCTGGGATGTGAGCCAGGCGAGCGTGGCCCTCAGCGAGGAATCCCTCCGGCTGGTCCAGAAACAGTATGACAGCGGATCGGTCACCATTACGCGGTATCTGGAAGCGGAGCTGGCAAGAAATCGAGCACGCCTGCGGGCAACCACGGCCTATTACGACCGGGAAAAAACGGCCGCGGCCATAGGCAGGGCCATGGGCTATTGGGCGGGCTATGAAGACCAGACCGGAAAGGAGCAACGACGATGAACTATGAAGCCATTGTAATAAATCTCAAGGAAAATGGGAGAGCCGACGTCGTCATCCAGCCGCCCGGGTCGGGCGTCCACGGCGCCTCGAAAGAGATCAATGCAAGGGTTTGTCATTGCGCCACAGCGGCTTCCAGTATCACCGTTGAAGCATTGAATTCCGCCGGAGCCGATGTGGGAGACAGGGTGTCCATCATCAAAGACACCTCAGCCCTGCTCAAAAACTGGGGGATCCTCCTGGGGATACCTCTTGCAGGCCTCATCATCGGCCTTGCCTTGAATTCCCTGGTCACAGGACCCCTTTCGTTGGCCCCCGCCGTCGGGCTTACGGCAGGGATCGCTTTCCCCCTGTTGGCTCTTGTCCTGTCGATCGCATGGTACAGAAGGTCTTCCACGAGCAGCGACCCGGTCATCGACCGGATTCTCCAGGTTGCGGAAAAAACCGGGCCGCAACTCCAAAGCGGGATTTTCCCCGTGAATGCTCAAGGAAGCAACTGCGGCGCCTGTTCAGGGAATTTTTCATGCTAATTCCGGGGTCGAGCTGTTGGCTGTTGACTATTAGCGATTAGCCTTTTTCCAGTCGGAGCGTTGCCGCCGAATCGACCTACCATGAAGGACATGAAGAACATGAAGAGAGAATTCAGCGAATTGTCACACTTGGTAATTGGAGCGGCTATTGAGGTTCATCGTCATTTGGGGCCTGGTCTGCTGGAATCTACGTATCAACAATGCCTGGCTCGGGAACTCAGCCTCAATCATATTGCTTTCAAACTGGAACATCCGCTCCCGGTAGAGTATAAAGGCATCTGCTTAGATTGCGGGTATCGTATTGATATCCTTGTTGAAGATAGGATAATTTTGGAACTGAAATCTGTAGAAGCGCTGAAAAGCATCCATGAAGCTCAATTGTTAAGCTATATGAAGCTCGCGAAATTGAAACAAGGATTTTTGATTAATTTCAATGTGGTTAGACTTAAACAAGGGTTGAAGAGCTTTGTTCTTTAAATCCTTCATGCTCTTCATGTCCTTCATGGTAGCCCCTGGCTGTTTCGCTTAAAAAATTATTCGACCATGAAGAACATGAAGAGAGATTTCCGCGGATTTTCCCATCCCCTCCGATAAATTTACATCCTTTTTCAGATCTGAATACATCTCCCACCCCATTTACCTCGAAATGCCAAAAGAGTAGATTAAAGAACAAACCGCGGGAACTGAAGACAGAAATCAAACCGGTAAGGAGTCTTGAGTGGGCATGCAAGACTGAAGAAACCCATAAGAGCCTCTTCGAAAAGGCCAAATCCAGCGTGGAAACCGGCAAAGATGTGGAGTTGGGCCCTATACAGGTCTGCGAAGTCTGCGGTTATACCCTGGAAGGCGAGGCTCCCGAGACCTGTCCCGTGTGCGGCGCGGAACAAGCCGAATTCACCCCATTCGCGTAAAGGAGGATTACAACCATGAAAAAAATTGCGGTCATTATCACGGATCTATTTGAAGACTCGGAATATTCAAAACCGGCGGAGGCGTTTAAAAAGGCCGGACACCAACTGGTGCACATCGGATTAAAGGCGGGGGAAACCGTGCACGGAAAAAAAGAACAGACCCCTGTTAAAATCGACAAGTCCATCGGCGACGTAACCGCTGGCGACTTTGACGCCCTGTTGATTCCGGGCGGATATTCCCCCGACAAGCTCAGGGCGCACGAGGAACCCGTGCAATTTACCCGGGAGTTTATGAAGAGCGGGAAGCCGGTCTTTGCCATCTGTCATGCTCCCCAATTGCTGATTACCGCGGATGTTCTGAAGGGGCGGAAGATAACCGGCTGGAAATCGGTGGTGCAGGATATCAAGAACGCGGGGGCGCAATTCCTCGATCAGGAAGTCGTGGAAGACGGGAATCTTATCTCGAGCCGCCAGCCCGCCGATATCCCCGCCTTTATAAAGGCCTCTCTCGCAAAGCTTGGCTGATCGGGATTTCAGGAGCGATCCAATGAAAGACATCCATGTCGTCATAGGCGGCGCCGCGGGCGAAGGGATCCAGACCATCGGCGACGTCCTTGCCAAAACCGTTATGATGCAGGGCTATTCCACCTTCAGTTGGAAGGAATATGAATCCAGGATCCGCGGCGGTCTGAACAGCTATTCGGTTCGTATCGGCCGGGCGCCTCGGGAATGCTCCGCTGGAACGGGCGCATATCCTGCTTGCCTTGAATCAGGGGGCCTCCGAAAAATACGGTCGCCATGCTCCACCAGGACGGGGTCCTGATCACGCCAGAAGAAGAAAGAGAAGGAGCCGTCGTCGTCCGTTTCGTGGAGATTGCCAAAAAAGAATTTGGCAGTGCCATCTATGCCAATACCGTGGCCGCGGGGGCGTTGGTCTCCGTTCTCGGCATCGACCTTGAAGCGCTCAAGAAGTCCTCACCGGGGTCTTTTCCAAAAAGGGAGAGGACATTGTCCAGAAGAACCATGCCGCGGCCCGGAAGGGATTCGATATAGCGGAAAAAGCAGTGCAAAGATCTCTGCCCCTGGGAACTTCCGAAGCGGGATGGCGGCTTCTACCGGATCAGCGGAAATGAAGCGATCCCCCTTGCGGCGGCCTTTGCGGGCTGCAGGTTCATGTCCGCTTATCCCATGACGCCGTCCACCGGGATTATCACCTTCCTGTCCGGCAAAGAGGAGCGTCTCAAGATATTTACGGAGCAGGCGGAAGATGAAATAGCCGCCATCAATATGGCCCTTGGGGCAAGTTATGCGGGGGCGCGGGCCATGACGGCCACATCGGGCGGCGGCTTTTGCCTGATGGTGGAAGGGGTGAGCCTGGCGGGGATGACCGAAACGCCCATTGTAATCATCCTGGCGCAACGTCCCGGACCCGCCACGGGTCTCCCCACGCGCACCGCACAGGGCGATCTCTTGTTTGCCATAAACGCCGGGACACGGGGAATTCCCCAAACTGGTCCTTGCCCCATCCGACCCCCGGGATGCCTTCCATAAGGTGGTCCGGGCCTTCAACCTGGCCGATAAATACCAGATGCCGGTAATCATTCTCACGGATCAGTTTCTGGCGGACGCCCATTTTTCCATGGAAAATCTGGACCTGGAAGACCTCGCGCCACACTTTTCCCTGACCGATCCCTCGCAAACAGAGACCTATCGGCGCTATGCACTGACCGATAGCGGGATATCCCCCCGGCTCTATCCGGGCCAGAGCGAACACACGGTCTGCGTAGACAGCGACGAGCATGATGAAGCCGGTCATATCACGGAGGATATCGGCGGGATGGCCAAGGCCATGATGGAAAAGCGCATGGCCAAGATAGCCGGGATCAAACAGGAGGTATCCCTACCCGAGGAAGTGAATCTGGAGAACGCGGATACCGTGTTCATCGGTTGGGGGTCGTCCAGGGGGGCGATTCTGGAGGCCATGGAGAGTATGGAGAAGGAAGGCCAGAGCCTGGGCATGATCCACTTTACGGAATTGTGGCCGTTGCCCGAATATACGTTCCCTCCCGGAAAAAGATACTGGACGGTGGAGAGCAACATCCTGGGTCAACTGGCCCGATTGCTGCGATCCGAGTATGGCCTGCAATTCGAGGGGACCCTTTCCCGATACGACGGGCTTCCTTTGACGGGCGATTCCATAAGGAGACAATACCGTGACCGATCTTGAGCTCTACAAGAGCGATGCGGAAATACAATGGTGCCCCGGCTGTCCCAACTTCGGGATCCTCGAGGCCTTCAAAAAGAGCTTTGCCGAGCTGGGGAAAGCGCCCCACCAGGTTTGTCTCGTATCCGGAATCGGACAGGCCGCAAAGCTGCCCCATTATCTCAAATGCAATTTCTTCAACGGACTCCACGGCAGGGCCATACCGGTGGCCCTGGGTGTTCATGCAACCAACCCGGAGCTCACCACCGTGGTGGTCACCGGAGACGGCGATTGTTACGGAGAAGGAGGAAACCATTTCCTCCATGCCCTTCGGAGAAATCCCGATATCACCATTGTGGTCCACGACAATGAGATCTACGCCCTGACAAAGGGACAGGCCTCTCCCACGACCCCGCGTGGGGAAAAAAGGGCCTTGCAGACCCACGGGGTCGAGGGCTTGCCGCTCAACATGCCGGCCATCGCCATCCTGCACGGGTGCGGTTTTGTGGCAAGAGGTTTCGCGGGCGAGGTGGATCACCTCAAGGAGATCCTGGTGAAGGCTGTGAGGCATCGCGGCCTGTCTTACATGGATGTGATTCAGCCGTGCATCACCTGGGGAACCCACCCCTTGGGCTGGTACAAAGAACGGATCTCACCTTTAGGCGACGACTACGATCCGTCTGATCGGGAGGCGGCCCTTCGTGCGGTCATGCATGCAGGGGAAAAGATCCCCACAGGCATACTCTATGAGGCGGAACCCGGACCCACCTACGCGAGCCGATTCAGAAAGGAAGTCACGAAAGAACCGTTGGCCGGCCTCAAGCCGCCAAAGAGAGAAGAGATGATTTCGTTGCTGGAAGAGTTCAGGACAGGGTCCGGTGGCCCAGGATAGTCTAACCGGCCGGAGGCATCCACTTGCTCAAGACCTTTTGGATTGTCTTCACCAGCTCCCCATAGCCATGTGGCTTTGTGATAAATAAATCGGCGCCGTTTTTATAACAAAAGGTTTTGTCCTCATGGTGGTTCGAGGTCGTCCACACCACTACGGGCAATTCCCGGAAGTTGGGGTCCGTCTTGATTTCCACGAGGGCCTCACGGCCATCCTTCCTGGGCATATTCAGATCCAGAAAGAGCAAAACCGGCCGGGAGCCCGCCGAGTCGGAAGGGGTCCCATTGAAATAGAGATAATGCATCAATTCTTCTCCGTCGCTCACAAAACGGAGACTCCCATCCAGACCAAGCTCCCGAAAGACTCGCGCCATCAGAAATCTGTCATCCGGATCATCCTCAGCCATGAGAATGGTTGAGCACTTCTTATCTATTTCATTCTGCATCTTTGACCCTGTCGCCTTTCAGGAAGATCTATGATAAATGTGGTTCCCTTGCCAACAGCGCTTTTTGCCGTAATCTTTCCACCGTGTCGATCCACGATTTTTTTGCAGATAGCGAGGCCCATCCCCACACCCTGATATTTGATTTTTCCGTGCAACCGCTGGAATGGGCTGAAAATCTTGTCAAGATGCCTCTCATCAAAGCCTATTCCGTTATCCTCCACGCAGATCCGATACATCCTTTTTTGGGGGCCGTTCCTTTTCCGATGGGAGGGAGTAAATCTTCACATGAGGAGAAGCATCTTCAGGTTGAAATTTGATGGCATTTCCGATGAGATTCTGAAAAAGCTGGGTCATATGGATCGGATCCGCTTCTACGGGCGGCAGCTCACCCACCTCCACAACCGCTTTTTTCTCTCTGATTGTCAGCTCCAGATTGTAGAGCGCCGCTTGAATCGGCGTTTCCAGATGACATTCCTCAGGAGGGGCAGGCCTTGTGGTTAAACGGGAATAGCGAAGGAGAGAATCGAGCAACATCCTCATCATTCCCGCCGATTTCTGCATGCGCGCGATACAATCCCGGCTTTCATCGTCTAAAGACTCGCCGGCGCAGTTTGCCAGCATATCCCCAAAAGTCACAATCTTCCGAAGCGGTTCTTGAAGATCATGGGACGCGATGTAGGTGAAATCCTGCAGCTCCTTATTCTTGACTTCCAGTTCGGCTGTCCGTTCCTGAACCCGGGCTTCCATTTCATCCCGTGACTTTCGCAATTGTTCGATAAGCCTGGATCGTTCCATGGCCGTAGCCACCTGATCCGTTATGGTCTTCATGAGATCGATATCTTTAGACGAAAAGGAACTCCGCGACTTGGAGCCGAAAGAAAGGGTGCCCATGAGCCGGTCCCGAGACAGGATCGGGTGACAGGCATAGGCCTGGACTCCGTAGGATTTGACCAGATCCGTCCGGATATCCGGCGTATTCAAGATATCCTGAGCGATCAGCGGCGTCTTGTCCCGCGCAACGCAGCCGCAGACGGCCACCCCGTAATCCAACCATTCGATTTTTCGGGCTTCCTCTTCCGGAATGCCGGCGCAGGCGTTAAGGCGCAACCTGCCGGTGTTTTCATCAGCCAGGAAGTTGAAGAAGAGATGACAGCCCAGGTGGACCATCACTTCCTGACAGATTTCGTTGACCATGCCCTCCGGATCCGGCGATACCAGCAGCAGGTTGGCTGTCTTCGACAGCAGCTCAAAACGAAATCGGCTCTCCTGCAAGGCTGTTTCCATCTCTCTAAGGCCGGTGATATCCTGAATGGCCACCGCGCTTCCGATAATTTCCCTGTCCGGACCATACACCGGGGCGGCACTGTTGATTACGGGAATATGCGACCCGTCGAACCGTTCTATTTCCAACAACTGCCCTGTGATAATTTGATTTTTCCGCACAGCCCGGGCAGATGCCCATTCTTCCGGCGGAAGGGGTTCCCCCGTGTGCAGGCGCCAGGCCTTGAATTTCGAATAATCCTTTATGGAACGTACGGTCGGAATGGATTCCCCCCACACCTGCTTATAGGCCCGGTTGACCCGAACGACGCCGCCGGAGGCATCAAGGATGGCCACGCCCACCGGCAGCGCCTCCATCACCGCCTCCAGGCGTGCTTTCTCCTTCAGCATCCGTTCGTTGGTTGCATCCAGTTCTTTTTTTTGCCGTTCAATCCTTTCCTCGTTCTCCTTTCGCTCCGTGACATCCCGGATATTGCCGATGCGGTATGCGGGCCGACCATCGCTATCGGCAAGCACTCTGATCGTATCCGCAAGCCATCGGTAGCTGCCGTTTTTGGCCCTGAAACGATATTCCAGCAACCCCTTCCCGCACTTCAGCGCCCCCTCGATCGCTTGTTCCGTCCGATGTCGGTCGTCGGGATGAATCTGCTGGAACATGTCTTCAATAGTCATGGCGCCCCTTTCTTCCAGGGTAAAGCCCGTGATCCGCTCAATCGACGGACTCATATAATCGCATCGGCCGGCACGAAGATCTCTCCGGTAAGCGGCATCCAGCGAGTTTTCCAAAATGACCTTCAACAGCAACCGGCTATCATCCAATGATTCTTCCACTTTTTTCCGATCGGAAATATCCAAGAATATGCCTAAAAGTCGGAGAACTTTTCCATCTTCCCCACGCTCAAGCACCGTATCGCGCGAAAAAAACCATTTCCACCTGCCGTCCACCGTCTTAAACCGATATTCGATTTCCAGAACATCATCGTCGGCAGCGTTGGTCACGGCTTCAACGTGTCTCGATATCCTCCCCTGGTCTTCGGGGTGGAACAAGGTAAATAAACCGCCGGAAAGGGAATGGATATCTTGAAGGGTGTACCCTGTAAGGTGCGTGTAACAGGGATTGATAAGAGTATTCGCTTCTTTTTCCAGGTCATAAACGTAAAGGCCGTTCAAGTATGAGTTCGTGATTTTCTCGGTAAGCAAATGAATTTCGGGGCCTGAAATCTTTTTCATTTTTTAAAAACCTTTCCTCATGGAACATAAATCCGTTGCGACGATCAGGGTCCAAAAATCACTTTCGAAAATGAGGCCAAATTTTTCCGGATCATCTCAGATCGGCGCGGAACGATCCCCCTCGCCCAACCTGTTCCGCCAGGAGAGGGGAAGAAAATGAAACGCCTTTCTTTGCCGATCGATCAGACCACGGGCTTTCAACCATCACGGGGAAGCAACTCTAAAATCTTTTTCCGGAGCTGGGTCGTATTGGCCTTTTTCAGAACAAATCCATCCGCCATTCTAACGGAAGGCTCTTCCATAACCTTTTCAAAAATGCTCGTGAGAATAATGGGCAGCCTGGGATGGCTTTCCTTGATATCACTGATGATCGTCCCTGTATTATGATTCGAAAGGCCCATATCGAGAACCAGGATATCCGGGGTCAAATATGAAATCCATTTTTGATATTCATCCATGCTCTTGACGTGGAAGATCTCTCCCTCCCTTATAGGGAGATCCTCTCTCAGAAAATCCGCCATATAGCGGTGTTTATCGACAAATAAGATTTTAGGCTTCATGTTTCCTCACGGTCAACGATCTCCAACTCAGTGTGGAATCGAATGATAGGGTCTTGCTCAGTCCAAAACCTCTCTCAAAACACGCTCAAGGTCAGTCTTTTGATACGGTTTCGGCATGGCGCCTCGAAAACCGTATTCTGCATAGCGAGCCAACACAGGGTTATTGAAATAGCCGCTGCACACAATGGCCTTAACATTTGGATCGATTCTGAGAAGCTCCTGAATGATCCGCTCTCCCCCCATGCCCCCTTTAATGGTAAGATCGAGGATAACGGCATCAAAAGGTCTTCCCGAATGCATCGATTCTTTATAGATATGGATAGCCTCCGTTCCATCTTTCACCGCATTGCTTTCATATCCCAGCATTTCCAACATCTCCTCCGACAACGCTCGCAGGCTTTCCTCATCGTCCATAACCAGGATTCTTCTCATCCCTGCTTGTTGCCCGGCAATGGCGGGTTGATGCCCGGCGCCTTCACGCTGGACGTTCCGCACCTCCCGTTCCAACGCAGGAAGGAAAATGTTCACGGTCGTACCCACGCCCACGGTGGAATCCACCGTGATGTGACCACCATGTTTTTGTATAATGGTATAGGCCGTAGCCAGGCCCAGGCCCATTCCCTTTTGCACCCCTCTTTCTTTTGTAGAAAAATATGGATCAAAGATTTTGATCATATGTTCTTCCGGAATCCCTCTCCCCTCATCTTGAATAGCGATCCGCACATAATTCCCTTCGCCGAGCAGCAGGGCGGAATGGTTCCCTTTGTCTTGTATGATCCGGTTTTCCGCCTGAATTGCAATGGTTCCACCTTCAGACATGGACTCCACGGCGTTTATCAAGATATTGCTTAGAGCATAATGCATCTGTTTCGCGTCGTAGGCCACGGGCCAGAGATCGCCCTGTATGGAGAACCTGTAGGAGATGCCGACATGTGTCGGAACCTGTTCCGGGGTCTCCCTGAGTAAACCCTCGATGGGCCCCTGTTCTTTGTTGGGGCGCCAACTCTGGGAGAAGATCATGAGTTGATGGGTCAGATCCTTTGCCTTATAAGATGCCTCTTCAACCCTCCGAAGTAGTTTGGCCATGACCGAATGGGCCTCGGTTTCCTCTTGGGCCATGCACAGGTTCCCTATAATAATCGTGAGGAGATTGTTGTAATCATGTGCAATACCGCCTGTCAGCGTTCCGATGGCCTCCATCTTCTGCGCATTTAAAAGCTGGGTCAGGAATTTGCCGCTTTCCGGTTCGATCCTTATTCCCTTTTCGGACTTTTTTTCCTGTGCACCGTTGCCTTTCTTCAGCTTCCGTTCCATTTCCTTCCTGTAAAAGGCGATTTCCACCATAGACCGGATCGCAGCCTCGCTAAAAGGTTTCATGATATAGCCGAACGGCTCCACCCGTTTGGCCCTTTCGATGGTTTGAGGGTCGCTATGCCCGGTGATGAAGACGATGGCGACATCCGATTCCTGCCGAATCTTCTCCGCGGCGCTGATGCCGTCCATGGAACCAGGCATTACAATATCCATGAGAATAAGATCCGGGTGGAGATCTCTGGCCATTTGAACGGACTCTTCCCCGGATTCCGCCAGACCCACCACATGGTAGCCCATCGACGCGAGGGATCGCTCAAGGTCCATCTTGAAAACAAAGTCATCGTCTACGAGCAGAATTTTATGCATGGTTTCAACCATAGAATTTACAGATGAAAATCCGGAACCGTGTACAGTTTAAAGTGAGGTGGAGTTTGAAGTATGGTAGAGATGGGAGAAAGAGTCAATCGGGAGAAATCTGATTTTATCTGGGTTATTTCTTAATTAAATCAGTAGGTAAAGGAAAGGAATCGCCGGACTGGCATACAAAGATACCGTTGGCATCCTCATATTTAGTTGTTTTGAAAAGCTGGATGCACTACAGGTTGCGTGAGCAGGAGAGATTATGTCAATTAGGAAATATCTTAGCCCTCTGCTCTCCCCTACACATGAATCATTCCCCTCTTGAAGGCTATCTTGGTGAGCTGGGCCACCGAACTCACATTCAATTTTTCCATCATGTTGTATTTGTGGGATTCCACGGTCTTAGGACTGATATGAAGCTCACCGGCAATCTGTCTTGGTGTCCGTCCATCGGCCAAGAGGAGAAAAATCTCCTTTTCGCGTGTGCTCAGTTTCGAAAAATCGTCCTCTTCTCCTTTGCCCTCTTCCTTGTTTCCCGAGGACTCCTCCATCTGTTTTCGGATGGTTTCATGTATGGACTTGCTGAAATAGGCGCCGCCTTCACAAACCACCCGAACGCCCAACAGGAGGTCCGCCACGGGTTCGCTCTTTAGGACATAGGCGCTGATGCCGGCCTTAAAAAGGGAAAGAACATACTCCTTATCCGAATACATGGAATAAATAACGATACGGGTTTGAAGCCCGGCCGTTTTGAAAAAGTGCGCAGCCTCGATTCCGTTCAGCTTGGGCATGGAGATATCCATAATGACAACGTCGGGCGAAAGAGATTTGGCCAGGGCAAGAGCCTCACTGCCATCCCTGGCCGTACCCACGACTTCAAACCCCGGATTGCCATCAAAAGCCCTCTCAATTCCCTGCACCACCACGTCATGATCGTCGACGATGAGGACCGTGGTTCTGGTTTTGCCCTCATTTGGCTCAATATCTTTCTTCTGCTCGCTCATAATATGATCCCTTCCATGAAAACTTCACGCATCCCCTATCGGAATCTCCACCATCACGTGGGTCCCTTTTCCAGGCTGGGATTCCAGGCGCAATTCTCCACCCGCCTGAACGGCCCTTTCCCGCATGATGACGATTCCAAGGGTGACAAGGTCTTTATTATCGCTTACGGAAAATTTCTTCATGTCGAAGCCAACGCCGTCATCCTCCACACTCACCCGCAAGACCCCGTCTGTCTGTATCACGCTGATAAATACGTTCTTTGCCCTGGAATACCTGAGAACATTGGTCAGGCTCTCCTGGATAATCCGATAGACGGCCAGGCTCTTTGTGTGCTCTATGTTTTGCGAAATGACTTTGGTAAAAAGGTGAGGAATGATATTCGATCGTTCTTCCACCATTTCGATCAGGTTCTCTATCGAAGGAACCAGACCCAGGTGTATGAGGATATCCGGCCTGAGCCGCCGTCCAAGGTCTCTGATTAGAGTCATCGCCCGGCAAATCGTGCCTTGCGCATTCTCTATCTCGGACTCCACAATCGCTTGATCCTCTCGCCTCACCTTCCTTACAGCGTCAAGATCCATCTGGATGGTTGTCAGAATTTGGCCGACTTCGTCATGGAGCGTGCTGCTGATCTCCATGCGTTCCCTTTCCAGCAGTGTGACCAGTTTTTTGGAAAGAAACGAGCGCCGCTTGACCTGTTTATACAATTCTTCCCCTTGCTCCTTCAAATCCTCCTCGTACTGCTTACGCCGATCAACCTCCTCACGCAACAGCCTGTTTACCCTCTGCTGATTTTTGTTGTGCGCGTTCAATGCCTCGGTTCTCTCCAGGACTCGGTTTTGCAGGTCCATCTGGATGGCCCGCAGTTCTTCCTGAACCTTCTTAAGCTCGGTAATGTCGGTGAGTACGAGCTGAATCTCCTTTGGTTCGGATTCAACCTTAAGAACGCTGCAACGCAGTTGACAGACATGTCTCGATCCATCCGGTCTGATGCAAGCAATTTCTTGTGCTTCGGTATCCCCTATCTCAGCCGTCCTCTCCAACAGAAGCTGAACGGGTACCTGGTCGTGGGATCCCAGCAACGAGGTGAAACGCGCTCCAAGAAGAGTGTTCCGGGGCCTGTCGAAAAGCGCTTCCGTTCTGCGGTTGAGCGCCGTGATCCGCCCGAACCCGTCAACAATCACATGCCCCGCGGGAGAAAGCTCCCAAAGATCCTCAAATTTTTTGCGTATCCTTTCGGTTTCGTCCTGACTCTTCCGAAGCTCCTCATTCTGCATTTCCAGCTCCACCTGATGAATGCGCAACTCCTCAACGAGCTCCGCTATCTTTTGGGTCCCCATGTTTGCCAGGAGGGCCCGAACGTTTGCCGTTTTTTCCTCGGCCACTTTCTCCTCGGCCAGTTTCTCCTCGGCCAGTTTTCGAAGGCTTTTCCTCTTGTCTTTCATCGTGAAACTCCGTGTCAGCTGCAACACCCGTGAATGAATACGATTCATTCAGGTTTATGGCCCATAGCCTCTACACCGTGATGGTGCTAAGGTTTCAGGTTTCCCCGCTGTAGCGGGGTTGTTTCTCATCCTGAATCTAAGAGTTTAAGTTAGGCAATCATATCATTAGCATAGGGTTGTACTATTATTTCCGTCAAATGCAATCAGGAGACGCTGAAACCTGACACCTGAAACCTGGCGAAACATGTCGGGCTGTCACGCAAATCCGCGATATGCCCTTTTCGCGAACGGTGAATGCCATTCATTCACGGGTATTGGAGCTAACCGCCAATCCCTAACAGCCCTCCTCCCCCGTCACATCTTCAATCGCCAGAAGAATCCGCTCCTTCGCCACCCCTCCCTCGTGAATAATCCGGGCGTTCAGCCGCATCTTTTTCTTTCCGATCTCCGGGAAAACATGCTCCATTTCAAAGTCTTCAAAACTCTCTTTCTCAGGCAGGACCTTTTCCAGCAGTTGCCGCAGTTCCGGAATGTCCCATTGCCCGTTTCCCAGCTCAAAAATGGATTTTTTTATCACGACGTTCTCGGACACAAGAAATTTCCGGTAGAACGATTCATTGGCCGATATCACCTTCAGATCGCCTGTCCAGGACCAGAAGCGGCTCCCGAACCGTTTGGAAAATGCCATGCATATAACGGCGGGCTGCCTCAACGGTTTCGAGCTGATCGGATATCTCCCCCAGCTCATCTGGTGTCCAGGAAGATAAGCACCGCCCCCGGGCGCGGACTCTTCTCGCTGTGATAGGGCACAATCCGCATTTGATACCATTTCCCTTCACTGCTCCTGACCATCTTCGCCACCGGGTGCATGGTTTCCATCACCTGCCGGACTTCCTCCTGAAGGTCTACCCCCTCCGTCTTGATGGAGAGCTGTTTCAGGGGTCGTCCCACGTCCGCCTCGATTAAATCCACAATCATCCCGGCACTTGAGCTGAACCGTCGGATACGCAGATCGGGATCCAGAAAAATAATGGGCATGGACAGGCCGTCCAGCATCCTGCTCATTTCATCGTAGGCCCCTTCCACCTCCCTCATTTTTTCGTTGAGTTCGGCATTCACCGTCTCCAGCTCTTCGTTCAGGGATTGAAGCTCCTCCTTGGATGAATACAGCTCTTCATTTGCGCTCTGAAGTTCCTCGTTGGTGGACTGGTACTCCTCGTTTGCGGACCGCAGTTCTTCGTTGGAGCTCTCAAGCTCTTCAAAGGTCGTAACGAGCCCCTCTTTGGTAGCCTGCAGTTCCTGCTCAAGCGCTTGAATCCGTGTGGGCGTTTCCACGTCGGTCCCCCGGTCCTTCTGCTGTTCCGTGCCGTTCAGAAGGCTTTTTATGCAGTTCTTCAAACAGCACCACGTAAAGTCCGGTTCGGCTTGGCCATTATGGGACGGATAGTCACCCGTGCGTCTGAGGCCTCCCCTTGCCGGCCAATCCGGACTTCTGTTTCTGATGGCCTCCGAATCCGGCCTCATTTTTCGCATGGCTGGTAATCAAAAAGACCTTGAGTCCTTCCCTGGCCATCTCAAAGGCATTGTATCCGGTGACCTGCCCTTTCACGTGTTGCAGGTATTGCTCACCATGCCATGGATATAGCGAATATTCCCCTGGGAATCGATGACGATGGCCGCGGGGCGTGTAATTATCCAGAAGCGTCCTTTCCATTAGAGAGGATAAATTGCCTGTTCTTTCCGGCGAGCCTGGCCATTGTCGCCAGGGGCGGAATCCGCAGAGGGAATTCCTCGTTCACGTATGTCTATGCTCGATTCGTCATTTCGTTGAAAGATCTTCCAATGACTGTCCACCATAGAGAAATAATC
Source organism: uncultured delta proteobacterium (assembly GCA_963747555.1). Lineage (GTDB taxonomy): Bacteria > Desulfobacterota > DSM-4660 > Desulfatiglandales > Desulfatiglandaceae > DUZB01. Next base: position 219,934 of record CAVVFZ010000019.1, on the reverse strand, counting down.
CGTAAGATAACTGATGCTTTCCGAGGACCCCAGGAACAGGATTCCCCCGGGGTTCAGACTGTAATGGAAGAGAGGCAGCACCTTTTTCTGAATCTGGGTGTCCAGATAGATGAGAAAGTTCCGGCAACAGATAAGATCCATTCTGGTGAACGGCGGGTCCTTGATGATGCTTTGAGGGGCAAAGATAAGTTTTTCCCGGATCTGAGGACTGATCCGGTAATGATCGTCCTTTCTTGAAAAAAATCTATCGAGGCGATCGGGACTGACATCTTCGGAAATATCCCCCGCATAAATGCCGGCCCTGGCCCGCTCTACGGCATCCCCATCCAGATCCGTGGCAAAGATCTGTACGTTCATCTGGAGGTTGTGCTCTTCCAGATACTCCTGGAGGATTATGGCAACGGAGTAGGCCTCCTCTCCGCTGGCGCAACCCGCCACCCACACGCGAAGACTGTCGCCGCTCTCCTTGTTCTTGAAGATATGAGGGAACCCTTTTTCCTTAAGCGACTCGAACGCCTCCGGGTCCCTGAAAAACCGCGTGACACTGATCAGAAAGTCCTTGACCAGGAAACGGGGTTCATCTTCGTCTTTCCGAAGATAGGCTAAATATTTGGGCATTTGACTGATCCCCAGGATATTCATCCTTCGCGCCATACGCCGCCGGACGGTGCTCTCCTTATAGTGCGAAAAATCATGGCCGCGTCTTGCTCCGCAAAACGGCATGAATCTTCCTCAGAAAATCGGAAGGCACCTCCTCGATCGTTACGGATGCACCTCTCTCCCCCGTGCGCACATATTCGAGCAGTTGTTCGGGCATTTCGCCGGGCGGCAGGACGTAGTCCGCCAGACCGGAATGGATGACGCTTTCGGGCATTCCATTGAATTTGGCGGTATCGGGCTCCTGCGCCATCGCCATTCCAAGTTCGTTCTTGATGTACTGGATCCCCGCGGTGCCGTCGGAACCCATACCCGATAGAATGATGCCCACGGCCATCTCACCCCATTGCTCGGCCAGAGACCGGAAGAAATGGTTGATGGGCGCTTTGGGAATGGAGGTGGACTCTACTCGGCGAAAGGACAAACTTTCCATTTTTGAGGGCGAGATCAGCGTCCGGAGGAATCACATACACCCGACGCGGTTCCACTTTCATACCGTTTTCCACATGAGATACTTCCATTGCGGTGTATTTCCCGATGAGATCGGGCAGAATACTTTCGTGTTTGGGATCCAGGTGCGAAACCACCACAAACGCCATTTCCGGAATCGTCCGGGGCATGGCCATGAAAAATTCCCGGATCGATTCCAGCCCACCGGCGGATGCGCCGATGCCCACCAGGGGGAATGGCTTTTTTTTCTCCCTTCTTCGGTCGGAGGACTTTTTAACAACGGATTCTGCTGGGTTTTCGACGCTGGAATCAGCCGCTTTTTTGGGGGCTTTTCCCGCTTTTTCCGAGGCTGACCCCGACTTTTTCTTAGGTGGCATGGCGTGCTCCTCATTGAAAGATGCGATTAGCTGTTAGCGTTAGCGATTCGCGAGAAATTTTCCAAAGGTTGTTGCTACACAGAAACGCCTCAAAGAGCAAAAGATTAAGGCTTTAGTATTTTGGTGAGCTCGGTGTGTAGGATCGATGATCATTTAGCCCCTTCCTTTTCTCAATTCCCTCACATACGCATCCACATTCTTTATGGAGTCATTATCCTTCCATATCCCAAAAAGTTGATGTTTCTTAGTTTTCGTTTTTTGTTCATGGCACGGAACAAGCCTGGCGCAAGGTTTTCCCCGGTATGTGATGACAACTTCCTCGCCTCTGTTAGCGGTTTCAATCAGTTCTTTTGAATGAAATCGCGGATCTTCACGGTGATTTTGTTCTACCATCCAAGCCATTAAATTTGAAAGGAGAACTCATTCATTTCGGTTGCTGAGCGTATGGATGGCCGGGTTTCAGGTTTCGGGTTTCAGGATAAAGCATTTCGTCCGTTTCTGACATCTGAACACTGAACACTGAAACCTCTCGACATATTCAAAACCTCCGATATGGCTTTATTCAAGGCATATTCTTGCTTAGAACAAATTCACCGTGCGGATCTTTCACTGTCGCTTCCATCATGAGCCCTCGATCTGATATTGTCCATTTTTTAAAGTATAAACGATATATTATACTACGTCAATTTTTTCTCATTTCCAGGCTCCGCCAGGCAATGCCACTCTTCGAGGCTCTGACTCCTGCCACTGCCCTGCGATAACGATCCCGATAACGATAGCGATTTGGATTTTGTCAATGACTGCCCTCTAATCCCTTCCGCACCATAGAATACAGGATTTGCCCCATTGATAAATACGTGCGAATTGGTTCTACTTGGAACTATTACAAGCAGATAGTCTTGATCCAATTTTAAAAATCCCGGCAGGAATGGAGGCTGATTTTATGGGAAATAAAGTAAAGATATATGCCTTGAGCACCTGTTTTCACTGTAAAGCCGTGAAGGCGCTCCTGGATCAATATGAAGTGGAATATGTGGCAAAAGACGTGGATTTACTCCAGGGGCAGGAAAAAGCCGCCGCCTTAGAGGATGTAAAGAAAGTAAACCCCGCGAATTCTTTCCCCACCACGATCATTGGAAACAGGGTGATTGTCGGTTACAAAAAGGATGAGATTTTGTCCGCTCTCGATCTGGCGGCCTGAGGATACAGGCCTTTGGCTCGTTCCCATGCTCCTGCCTGGGATCGAGTGGAAAATAAACCGGGTTGATCTTTTCCACTATTCTCTTCATGCCCGTCATGGCGGACTAAACCGTCCATGAATGATTCATCCAGGGGTGTTGTAACCAAATCCAGGCCGGAAACGCCGGGAAGCGAGGAGTAAGGCTTTATGAATACCATTTTTAAACCAGGCGGGGAATACAAATCGACGACAGGCAAAATGGATCAGTATGATCTGCACGAGGAATATGACGAAGAAAAGGTCAGGGAGGCCAGAGAGGCCGAAAAACAAATACGGAAGATTTTTGAAAAGATTCCCAATGACATTTCTCTTCTCCTCTTTACCAACCCCTTCAAGAACGAGCCATTCAATGAAGCAACGAGGCAGACCATCCGCCTGCTCAGGGAAATGACCCCGAAGATCAGCCTTCGGGAATATGACCTGGGGCATGAGATGGCACGGAAATGGAAAGCCGAACAATCTCCCACCCTTATTATTGATCCGGACAAATATAATATCCGCTGGCTGGGCGCTCCCGTCGGGGAGGAGACGCGCACCTTTGTGCAGGCGTTGATCATGCTGGGAACCGGCAAAACCAACCTGGGGGAGCAGGCAAAAAAAATCCTGCAACAGATCGATACGCCCCAGGCACATCAAACTGTTCGTCAGCCCTCTTTGCCCCTACTGCCCGCAACAGGCGGTCAATGCCCTGATGGCCGCCATTGAAAGGCCTGAAATGATTTCCCTCGAAATCATCGACATCCAGGCAAACCCGGACATAGCGGACGAATATTCGGCCCAGGGCGTGCCCCAGACCTATGCCAATGAAAAACTCATGGCCCAGGGAGCGCAGCCTGAAGAGCTCTTCATGCTCTCTCTGGATAAAATGGAGCAGCAGAATATCTACATCCCTGATGACGACGCCGAAGAAGTCGAGGCGGATCTGGTCATCGTGGGAGGGGGACCGGCCGGGCTTACGGCCGGCATCTATGCGGCCCGCAGCGGGCTCGGTTCCGTCATCATTGAAAAAGAAGCCCTTGGCGGCCAGATTGCGACCACGCCCTTTGTTGAAAACTATCCAGGCATCGCCCAGGCGGGGGGGAAAGTGCTGGTGGAACTGATGGTCAGCCATGCCCTGGAATACGCCAGAATTTTTCAAGGGGAAGAGGTCATGGATATTCAGGTGGGAGAGCCTCACCGGGTCACCACCAGCAGGAGGCGTTTCCTGACCAGGACCGTGCTTCTGGCAACCGGCGCAAAACATCGCCATCTGGAAGTCCCGGGAGAGGCTCGCTTTGCCGGCCACGGCGTCAGCTATTGCAGTACCTGTGACGGTCCGCTTTTCAGCGGCAGGAAAGCGATCATGGTAGGCGGGGGAGACAGTGCGGTGACGGAAGCCCTTCATTTAAAAAATATCGGGGTGGATGTAACCCTCATCCACCGCAGGGATGCCCTGAGGGCCCAGGAGCATCTAATAAACAATCTGCATCAGAACAAAATACCCGTCATCCTGAATACCGAAGTAAAAGAGATCATGGGAAAGGACAGGGTGAATCAGGTTTCCCTTTATAATCTCAAGAAAAAGAAGACCTCCAAAATGAAGACAGACGGCGTCTTCATCGCCGTGGGTTATGAACCCAGCGTGGAACTGGCGCGGAAGATCGGAGTGGAAATCACCCCGGAGGGATACATCAAACGGGATGCGGCCCACCACACCAATATCCCCGGAATCTATTCCGCCGGAGATGTGGAAGGGGGCTACAAACAGATCGTTACGGCAGCCGGACAGGGCGCCGAAGCAGCCCTGTCCATTTTTGAAGACCTGATTAACCCCTATTGGAAAAAGGAAAAGGCCGCCGCGGGATGAAGCCACCGGGCAAAAACAGGCATCACCATGAAGGACATGAAGAGCATGAAGAAGGAATTCTGACAATATGGGGCGCCCGGGGACCGAAAAAAACCTTCCTGTTCTTCATGCCCTTCATGGTAAACAAAAAAGGAATCAAGCTCACTCATACACACGGATTTCTTCAGGCGGGCTCACCGAGGTCCCCGACTCCATTGCTTCAAACACGTCCTCATCCACCGGCTCACCTTGCATGATTTCCTCTTCATCTCTCCTGTCAGCGGCCTCTTCGTTCTCTTCCCCTGCCTCCGGGGAGGGTTTTCCTATCCGCGTACTGTCTACTACGTGACCAAAACCCAGGTCATCCTCAAGGATCTCCATGAGAAGCTGGTGGGAAAAACCGGTTTCCAGCATTCCATCCAGAAAGATAACGCCATACCGGCACGCAATTTCAAGATGGTCCAGCTCCACTCGACCGTCTTCGAGAAGATAATCGCGGACAGCATCCGCAAGGCGTTCATCAGACATCCCCTTGAATGCATCCGGAAGCGCACTTTCCGTTGAAGTGGCCTTTGCCTCTCGGGGGTTCTCCTCCGCCTTCGCGCAGCGGGTGCATAGCCGCGCGAAAGGGATGGCATCCAGCCTCTTGGCGGGGATGGTTTTGCCGCACGATTCACAATAGCCATAGGTCCCTTCATCCATTTTTTGAAGGGCCGCATCAATGTCGAGAAGCCGCCTTCTCTCGCGCTCTTCCAACTGATCCAGAATTTGAGAGAGGTCCTCCTTTTGGGCGCTCTCCTCGAATTCCGTTTCGGGTTCCCGGAGATCTTTCCAGCCGGTTTCAAAGTCATCCACCAGATGGAGGATCTCCCTTCGGTTCTGCAACAGCTTTTCTTTCATCTGAAAAATGCCGTCTTTCTGACTCATGGACAATCCTCCCTGCCACCACCTGTCCTCCCGGACAGGTCCACCCCTGGCCGCCGAAATCCTTACGACATTGAATGAGATAAGCGTTGTGTTTCTTCAAAAGCTGCGTTTCGAGTTCCGCCTCTTCACCAGAGACCGCTCCAATGCGTTTTTCATCCAACTCCGGTTGATGCCAGAGCATCTCCAGCTCCAATTGCTTGGCCATCAATTGCTTTCTCAATTCCAGGGTATCCTTCAAATAGGCCCCCCATATTTTTCCCCATTTTTCAAGTTGCTCCGGGCTCATGGATTTCCAGCCGGGACCACCGTGATGCCATCCCCCTCTGCTCATCCCATAGCCGTGATCTCCCGGGCCCCAATACCGTGCTCCAGGGCAAAAGTTGCCATTATCCTCGCCCGAGTTCCGCTCTTCGGCAAAACACGCGGTTGACGTCAACCCGACAATCAGGGCCAGAACCAACATCAAAATGATCTTTCTCATCGCTATCCTCCAGTTTTTATGGTTTATCGATCCCCTGTCTTCCCTTTTCACAATTTCCCAAGTTCCCCATGCCCGTGGACAATTATCTATCCTGTGAGAAGAAAGGCAATCGGGCCTATCCTGTATATTGGGAATAAAAAGAATGTACCTCACCATCAAGAGGGAAAAAGTGCGGACAAAACCGGACGGGTTTTAACCATGAAGGACATGACATGAAGAACATGAAGGGTTTAAAGAATAGAACTCTTCAGGCCTTGATTGTGATGAGACCAAATCCCAGAGTCAGGATCTAAACGATGGTGAACGGCAGTAGCTGGTCGAATAACAGATATGACAATTGTATAGATCTTTTCTTCATGTTCTTCATGCTCTTCATGGTAAAAAAAGTTTCCCTGATTCGATTCTTGCGGGTATTGCACTTACTCCCCATCGAGATATCCATCGGGGGCCAGACTGGTCGCCAGCATCACACGGTTTATATCCAGGTGCTCCGTCCAGGTTTGCGACCTTGTGTTGCCGGGGTCGAGCCAGAATTTTTCGATGGTTTTTTGGAAAGGGACAAAATGCCCAAGCTGTTTCATCTGCTGATAAACCGGATGATTTGCAGGGAACAGGTCGGGTCTTTTTCGCAACCATTCCTCCATCCTCTCCACCGCATGCAGACCTATGGACATTCCCAATTCCCTGAATGCCAGACGGTAATCGGCTGGAAGCTCCAATAAATGCCCTCTCTTGAAGGCATCCAGGCCGGCCAGTGAAGATTCCAGCAGATCCGTCAAAAAGTCCGTTCGGGCAAAATCACCCTTTGTGATGAGCTGCAAAATTCTGTAAGCATCCCCGAGAAGGCCGCCGATGCCCAGTGGATCATCCGTAACCCAAATCTGCCCTGAGCAGAGTGCTTCCATGTCCGCAATTTCCGAATCAAGGCCGGGATCGGCTGTTTCGGGATGTTCCCATGCGGTTGTCCGGAGCCGGCTGTAGGTAATCAGCCCGTCCAGAGGATCGTGCTGTCCCATGGAGGCTACCAGGGGACGGGTTAAATCGATACTCATTTTCCAGTACATACGTTTTAAACCGGACGGCAGGGTATAGACAAAGGCGGCATGGACGTTTTTTGCCAGTTCTATCGCCCAGGAGTTAAAGATCGGATCTCCCGTACTCCGACTCACGCAGTTGAGGGCATGCATCCATTTCGTCAAATAATGATAGTACTGCCCGTCCCGATCCCATTCCGCGCGATCGTCGTAGGGTTCTCTCGGCCGTGCGCTCGTTTATCTTCTTACCGATCCGCAACCCACCGATTACAGGATGCCGTTTGCCTTCCCCCTCACTGAGTCCGCTGATCCACCCGGAGCGTTCGTCATCGCCGCGATGATGTCCCAGCACGTCATGGACCTGATCGACCAGACGCAAGGCCGAATGCCGCCAGGCCTCCTCTCCCGTCTGCCGGTAAAGCCCAAGGAAATTGCATACCCCGAAGGCATCGGTCCACAAGTACCGCCGAGGCGGCTTTTGAGCGTTTGAAAGCCCGGTGGATTCCGCATATTCGGTCATGATCATTTTCACGGTTGTCAGTGGATCCATATTCCCTCGTCCCTCTCGTTCACATGATCCAGATCGCTATCGGTATCGGTATCGCCTTTCAATGCCCCTTTCGGCTTTTAAGCTCCTTTTTCTCCCGCCATTTATGAATAATCCACACCACCATGCCGGATATTATCAGGCCTGCGACAACCCATTTTTTGTACGGTTTTAGTCCGACAAAAAAGTACTCGATCGCATGGCCGAAATAGAAGCCCAACACCCCGATGGCAACCGCCCACAACAAGCCCCCTAAAAAATTCAAGGCGCTATATTTGATCGGGGGAATTCCACTCGCGCCCAGGACAAACGGTGTTACCGTTCTCATGCCGTAAATAAATCGAAACCCCAGGATCAACCAGTTTTGGTATTTTTTCAGCAATCTGAAGACCCGTTCGGCCTTCAATTTCCAAACAAGTTTTTTATCAATAAATTTCCTTCCTTTGAAGCGTCCCACATAAAAATACAGTTGGTCGCCGAAAAAGGTCCCGGCAAACCCCGCCATGATTACAAAGGGCAATTGCAGATACCCGCTATGGGCCAGGAAGCCGGCGACGATCAGGATGGTTTCTCCTTCTAAAAAAGTACCGACAGCTATGATAATATAGCCATAATTCCTAACCAGCTCTTCAAGGTTCGCAACGTCTAACATAGCAATACAGGGAAGCCTTCAATGGGATTATTCCTATCCGGCGTGATCTACGAGACGGGATGAAAGGAATGCTTTCGGGAAGGATCAGGAATCGAGAAGTCAGAAGACAAGGGAGTCGCTTTTTTTCCGGTCTTTGATAATTTCTTGGCGAGATTGGATTCCGGCCCCTGGCTCCTGACTTCTTCCTTTCGGGTTTCGAGCATAGCCCGCTTTAGTAAACAGGAACCAGGGAATAACCCCTGGCTTGATAACCGATCTCCGAAATCCAGCCGTTGCCAACCTTATGAATTTCCGGCAGGATGGAAGCCGGCTCAACCCCGAATGCCTTCACGGCAAAAAGGCACACCTCCACGCGAATACCGGCCTTCGACATCTTGGAAATGGTTTCCGCGATCTCCTTAAGATATTTCAGATCTTCGGCCTTGAATTTGCTGTGATCGGTGGAAATTAGCTTGACCGCCTCGCCCATGAAAACCACCGCGAAAACGGGGGCCTTCTTCATAGCCACGAGTTCTTTATAGGTATCGAAAACGAGTGCCAGGTGCAGCACGGCACTTTGGGGGTTCTCGAGTCTTACGTCGAAAATGGCATTTGCAGAATTGACCCCTTTCATCGCATCGTATTCTTCGGCCCATACGAATGAAAAATTCAATAATGCCAAAAAGAAGGCAGCCAGGGCCATTATGAGTACATTTCTCCGATTCATTTCCATTTTGAACACACTCCTTTCATTGAAAACCCCTTTTCTATCTTCCATCCCTCCTCAAATGACGTTTAATGTTTCAATTTATGAGGGTTGACCACCAAGACCGGAACATCGGAGTTTTTCATGACTTTTTCGGCTACGCTTCCGAAAAAGGCATGGTCCAGCCCTTTACGGCCGTGGGTCCCCATCACCACCATGTCCACCTCTTCGGATTTGACCGCCTTTAAAATTTCCACGGCGGGATCCCCGTAAACGACCTTCCTTTGAAAGTTCGGGCAGGATTTCAGCTGTCTTTCGCATACCCTGTCCATGGCTTTTTCGGCGCCTTTCATGGCGTCATCCTTAAAGGTCTCCAGCGAGAGATGAGGCACAAACGATCCGGCGCCCCATTTGGAAAGATCCTCGACCACATGAAGCAGATAGATCATGCTATCGTACTTCTCGGACATGGAAATCACATAAGGAAGAATCTTGGATGAGTTTTCCGTAAAATCGACCGGGAACAGAATTTTCTTAATTTCTACCATTTTTAATCCTCCGTTGAATAAGATGTAAAATCTGCCATCAGTTTTTAGCCGTTAGCTCTGAAACCGCAACCATTTCCTTGGCCTCATGTTGGATTCAATCCTTCACTTTTTAATGACCCAGTGATTAATCGCAACATTTTCATATTACATATCTGATTCCCAAAGGCAAGTAGCTAATAGCTGACAGCAGTAATTCTCATTTTGGCTTTTCAGTAATCTGAGGCCATGGGGGTCTGTCTCGAAATGGCGCCAATGGTCCGCTTCGAACACCTTTTGCAGAGGCATCATCCCATTTTAGCATTACCCAACAGACAGAAGCTTTCTGGCGGCGATATGAATACAGTCCTGCGCCTGGTTGAATGGCGGCGCGTAAGCCAGGTCCAGGTTCGACAATTCATCGCAGGAAAGGCCCGCCGTGACGGCGGCGGAGATTATATTGACCCGTGCGACGGCGCCGCCCCTTCCCATCGCCTGTCCTCCCAGGACCCTGCCGCTGGAATGGTCGGATACCAGCCGGAAGGTGATCTTCTGTGAACCCGGATATTCCGACGGTTTGGATGGGACCTCCACGGTCGCACTCCTCGCATTGAAGCCTTCCTTCCGCGCCTCTTTTTCCGTAAGGCCGGTAGAAGCCACCTCCAGGTCGAAGACCTTAAAACAGAACGACCCGATCACCCCGGGGAAGGTAAGAGTTTCCCCCCCGATATTGGCGCCCGCAATCCTTCCCTGTTTGTTGCTCACGTCGCCCAGGGGAAGATGGAAAGGCTTGCCGGTGATTTGATGACGGGTCTCACAACAGTCTCCCACCGCGTAGATGCCGCGCTGATTGGTTTCCATCCTGTTGTTCACGGCCACCGCCCCCGTAGGACCGATGGCAATCCCGGCCTCCTCCGCCAGGGAGACCCGTGGAACGGCCCCGATCCCAAGAAGTACGAGATCGGCCTTCAGTCCCCCTCTGGTAGTCTCGACCGAAAGGCCGCCGGTGTTTGTCTTCTCGAATCCCAGGATGTCCGTGTCGGGCAGGTAGGAGACCCGGTTTTGTTCCATCTCCGCCACGATCCGCCGGGAGAAGGGATCTCCAAGACGTCCCATGGGGTGGTGGCCGCGGTGGATCACAGTGGTATCCAAATCAAGCCTCCGGAAAGCCTCGCACATCTCCAGAGCAATGAATCCCGCCCCCACGATAACCACTTTGCGGACCTGTTTCTCCTTCAGAAAGGTCTTGATGTCAAGGGCATCCTGCAGACCTCTGAGGTAGAAAATGCCGGGAAGGTCCACCCCCTCCACATTCGGTCGGCGCGGTGCGACTCCGGTAGCCATTACCAGGTAGTCGAAGGGGATTTTCCCGTCCCCCAACCCCACGACCCCCGCCGAAGGATTCACCGAAAGAACGGGCGTTCCGAGCCGTACGATAATGCCGTCGTCTGCAAATGCTTCGGGCGTCCGCGCGATCAGTTTGCGATAGTCGCTGATTACATCGCCGATGTAATAGGGGGTGGGTCAGGAGGCATAGGCAACGAAATTCCCCGCCTGCAGAATGGTTACCTGAAGATCGGGATTTACCCGCTTGGCCTTCGCGGCCGCGCTCGCGCCGCCCGCGCCGCCCCCGATCACAACCAGTCGTTCCCGTTGTTTCATGTCAGACAAATTTCGCCTCCGTCGAAAGTCACCCGGGACCAACCGTTCCGTGCAAGACGGCAAGCCTCGGAGTCATGAGGCACGGGGAGACAGGGCACGCACCGGATCGCAGGGAGGTTCCCGGAAAGGGTGTTCAAATTCTTGAAAACCGCGTATTGGACCTCCACGACCTGGAGTCGAAGCTCCCAGGCCAGGGGTCCCGCGGGGGATCGCAGGATACTATTTTGTCTTTGCATTGTCAGGCTCCTTTTTGGAAGATAGTCCCTGATTTTTCCGCGCTAATTGTTCTCTATATTTCCCGTTGTGGCATCATCGCAGGGTTCTTCCTCTCGATTGGCCCTCGCATGCTCCGCGGAAGCCGCGGAAGTGCAGAACGGCAGGTCTTCTTTTTTCTTCTCCCGTTTGACTTCAACGGGAGTGGCCTTGGTTTCGCTTCCCTTCTTTTTCATCATTTCCTCTACCTCTTCCGCGCCTTCCGCATAAAGTTTCTCTTCTTCCGGAGACAGGTGTTTCAGAAGTCTCAAAAATTCGCCGGCATGAACCCGCTCTTCGTCCGCGATGTCCTTCAAGACCATTATGGCCAGTTCGTCATCTGTGCTCTCGGCAAGCTGCATATAGAGCTGGGTGGCCTCGTATTCCGCCGCAATAAAATATCGAATGGCGCGGACCAGTTCTTCACCGGTAAGCTTTCGTTCATTGGCAAGTCCTGCAAACGGCGTTGCAAATTCGGGCATGGGAACCCCTCCTTTCAATCTGTCAATCTTGAATTTTTCCCCCGGCAGAGATGAACTATCGCGCCTCAATTCCTCCACATCCCGTCCTCCGGGTCCGACAGGATCAGTTATCGCATCTTAGCGATCTTCCTTCTCCGATTACAATGGGGTGAATCCTGTATTCGTGGGGCTTTGATGACGTATTGCATCTTTTTCCCGTTTCCGGGAAAAAAGCGGTTAGCTAAAAGGGATCTTATTCAAAGACCCTGTGACGGAATGGATTTGCTGAATCAAAATGGTTTACCAGAAAATTTGAATGAGATACGCTAAAAGCTCATTTCAGTACAGCCGGCGGCGGAAAAGCACTCCCGCGAGGGTCAGGGTGACCAGGCCTATAAGCATCATGGGCCAGTATTGCGGCCAAAGCAGATGGGCGGAACCGCCCTGCAGGAAAACAGACCGCAGGATGATAAGAAAATACCGCATGGGATTGATCAGGGTCAGATACTGAACCAATTGAGGCATGTTGGCAATGGGCGTGGCAAATCCGGACAGGATGATGGAGGGAACCAGAAAGAGGAATCCTCCCAAAAGGCCTTGCTGCTGGGTGACGGCGATAGAGGAGATCATGAGGCCGATCCCCACGGCGGAAAAAAGAAAGAGGAAGAGGCCTGCGTAAAGGGTTGCAAGATTCCCCCTCAATGGAATATTAAACCACAAAACGGCCACCAGGATAATAAAGTTTGCTTCCACAAAACCGATGACGACCCCCGGCAATCCCTTTCCTAAAAGGATCTCCACCGGCCTGAAAGGGGTAACCAGAAGCTGGTCAAAGGTTCCCGCCTCCCGTTCCCTGGCAACGGACAGAGCTGTCACCATCAGGGTGACCACCAGGGTGAGCAGTCCCACGATTCCCGGGACGACGAACCAGCGACTCTGAAGATTGGGATTGAACCAGGCCCTTACACTGAGGGTAGCCGGAGGCGGAGGGTATCCTTTCGATTCAGCCCACTCCTGGTTGAACCGGGTAACAATGGTGCGGAGATATCCCGCCGTGAGCAGGGCCGTGTTGGAATTCCTGCCATCGATGATGACTTGAAAGGGAGCAGGCCGGCGCAGCAAGAGATTGCGAGTGAAGTCGGACCGGATATGCAGGACCGCCATGACCTCCTTTTTGTCGATAAGGGGTGCAATCTGGTCTTCATTTCCAAGAGAGCCCACCAGATGGAAGGTGGATGACCCCTCTATCCTCTGAAGCAGTTCCCGGGCCGCTGCGCCCGAATCCTCATTGAAAACAGCATACGGAACCTGGTCCAGATCAAAAGTTGCAGCGTAGCCGAAGACCATGAGTTGAATGATGGGCGGGCCGATCAGGACCATTCGACCCTTCTTGTCTTTGAGAAGGGCCAGAAATTCCTTGATCATGAGTGCAAGTACCCGACGCCACATAAAGCCTCCTACTCCAGCCGTTTCCTGGTACGTTTTCTCACCAGAGCGAGAAAAAAAACCGCCATGGCAATCAAGGCCAGGGAGTTCATGAGGATCAGAGACCAGACATTGCCCGCCAGAAAAAGGGTCTGCAAAATGGCCACAAAGTACCGGGCCGCAATCAGATGCGTAATCCCCTGAATGACCGTGGGCATACTCCCGATATCAAAAATAAATCCCGACAGGATAAAAGCCGGAAGAAAGGTCGCAAGGATGGCGATCTGCCCTGCCACGAACTGATCTTTCGCAACCGTGCTGATCATCAAACCCATCCCAAGGGCCACAATCAGAAAGAGGGCCGATGCGCCGAAAAGGGCCAAGAGAGATCCCCGAAGGGGAACCTGAAAAAGCCACACGGCCATGGCCACGGACAGGGACATACCTCCCATGCCCAGCAGGAAATAAGGGATCAATTTTCCTGCGATAATTTCCCGTGCCCTCACCGGGGTGGCCATGAGCGACTCCATGGTGCCGCGCTCCCATTCCCGGGCAACCACCATGGCCGTAAGCAGGGCGCCGATCAGGGTCATGATGACCGCAATGAGACCAGGCACCAGGAAATTCCGGCTCCGCACCTCGGGATTGAACCAGATCCTTTCTTCTATGGCTACGGGGATGGTCAAGGCTTTTCCCTGAGACAGGGCATATTGCTCAAGCCAGTTCGCCCAGATACCCTGCAGATATCCCTCGATAACCCGCGCATTGTTCGCATCCACCCCGTCCACAAGCACGCCGATGGGGGCATTGCCCCTGGAGAGTCCCGTTTCGGTAAAATCCGCCCGCAGCCAGATAATGCCCTTGACCTTTCCCTCCATCATGGCTTGCTCCGCCTCTTGAACAAAGCGAAAATGTTTCGCAACAAAATAGGGAGAGTGGACAAAAGCAGCCGTAAAGCTCTGGGTCAACGCAGAGGGTTGCTCCACCACAAGTGCCACGGGAACATCCTGGGCATCGAGAGAGACGCCGTAACCGAAGAGGAACAGCAGAACCACGGGGAGAAGAAAGGCAATGGCAATGCTGGATGGGTCCCGGATGATCTGCAGGGCCTCCTTGCGTATGAGGGCGCGAACCCGCAATCGGGAGGAGCCGAGAGGCCGCTCGTTTTTTGGATCGTTTTTCATACGTGAATGAAACATCCCCGGTTTCAGGTTTCGGGTTTCGGGTGTCAGGTGTCAGATAGCTCTGACCTCCACGACCCTGCCAGAGACTTGTGACCTGGCGCTCTTCAATTTGAATCCTGGATGCTCGTTGCTGTTCACGGTTACCCTGAAACCTGAACACTGAAACCTGAACACTGAAACCTGAAACCTGAAACCTCATTTGGAACCTTTCCCGGTTCACACGCTCCGTCCCTCCCGCTCCTTGATGAGGGCGATAAAGGCGTCTTCCATGGAGGGCTCCGGCTGGGTCGCCGAGCGGTGACGTGCCTTGATATCATCCGGAGTCCCTTCCTCCAGGATCTCCCCTTCGGCCATGATCACCAACCGATCGCAGTACTCGGCCTCTTCCATGAAATGGGTCGTCACCAGGACCGTCACCCCTCCCTGCGCAAGGGCGTTGATCCGGTTCCAGAATTCCCGCCTTGCCAGGGGATCCACCCCGGAGGTCGGCTCATCCAGAAAAAGGATTTCCGGCTCGTGCATCAGGGCCGCCGCCAGAGACAAACGCTGTTTGAACCCCAGGGGCAAATCCCCACTCTTTGCCTGCGCATAGTCTCCCAACTCAAAGGCCTCCACGGCCCACGCCATTCTCTCCCGTTGCCTTTGACCATAGAGCCCATAGGCACTGCTGAAAAAACGGAGGTTTTCAAAAACGGACAGGTTCCCGTAGAGCGAGAAACGCTGGGCCATGTATCCCACGCGACCCCGCGCCCTGGCCGCGGCCCGCCGAAGGTCGGCGCCCGCCACCGTAAGCGAGCCTTCCGAAACGGGGAGAAGTCCGCAGAGCATTCGGAACGTGGTTGATTTGCCGGCGCCGTTTGCGCCTAACAGGCCGAACACTTCGCCGTGACGAACGGTAAAACTGATGCCTTTGACCGCATAAAATGTCCCGAAACGGCGTTTAATATTCTTTACCACAATGACATCCCCCGATTCACGGGTAGCGGAAACCTTTGCTTTCAGGCCCACCATCTTCACAGGAGATGATTCCGTCTCATCCTTGAGCATGACAATGAAGCGGTCTTCGAAACGGGGGGCAACCGGCTGAATGTCCACATCGCTCAGCCCCGGGACAATGTCTGCCGCAACCGGCTCCGCAGGACTTTCCGACACCACCCGAACGCCCCCTCCCTGTATAATCGCGTCTACGATGCCGGGGGCGGCGATTAGCTTTTCCTGCAAAGAACGTTTGTTGATGCCGGGCGCCGTTACCTGATACGTTCGGCCTTTCATGGCTTCGCGGAGGCTCCTGGGATCGCCCTGCCCCAGAACTCTCCCCTGGTGTATGAGGATGACTTCCCTGCAGCGCTCCGCCTCATCCAGGTATGCCGTACTCAAAAGAACCGTCATCTCCTCTTCTTCCACCATGCGGTAAACAATCGCCCACAGTTCACGACGGGATACCGGATCTACTCCCACAGTGGGTTCATCCAGAAGCAGAAGCCGGGGGGAACTCACCAGGGTGCAGGAGAGCCCCAGTTTCTGCTTCATGCCGCCGGAGAGGGCGCCGGCGATCCTTCCGGTAAAGGGTCCCAGCCCCGTCATTTCCATCAGGGTTTTGTATCTTTCCGGCCGTTCATCGGAAGGCAGTCCCTGGAGATCGGCATAGAGATCGAGGTTTTCCCGTACCGTGAGGTCCTCATACAGACCGAATCGCTGAGGCATGTAACCGATCCATTGCTGTACCAAAAGGGGTTGTCGAACCACGTCTGTATGGAAGATATGAATGCTCCCGTCATCGGGGACCAAAAGCCCGGCCATCAAACGAAAAAGGGTCGTTTTCCCTCCCCCGTCAGGCCCTACGAACCCCGTGACCGTGCCGGGCCGTACCTTGGCGGTGAGTGAATCCAGCGCCTTCACCGTCCGTCCGCCCGGACGAAAATGTTTGCTCACATTTTCCAGGACAACGGCATCCCCGGCAGCAGACGAATGGTTCTCAGGGGCGGACATCCGGGTTTTCCTGGCAGGGGCTTTTATTCCCGGCCCCATTCCTTTTGACCCATTCGGGTCTTTTGGTCTGATCCAGGGGGATACTGACGGTTACGGGCATCCCGAGACGAAGCTCATTTTTGGGATTACAGGCATAGACCCGAACCCGGTAGACCAGTTTCGTCCTCAATTCGGTTGTCTGCACCTGTTTTGGCGTGAACTCCGCCGTGGGAGAGATAAATCCGATCCAGCCTTCATATTTCTTATCGGGAAAGCTGTCTGTGGTCAGGAAGGCTTTCATACCGGGGATAACTTTACCCAGGTCCGATTCGGAAAGGTAGGCCCGGGCCCAGACCGGGTTGGTCAGTGCCAGGGTAAATACGGGGGTTTGGGGAAAAGCCATGTCGCCCGGTTCTAAAATGCGATCCTGGATCACCCCGGCTTTGGGCGCATAGAGCTTCGTATCTTTGAGTTCCGTTTCGGCAAATCTCAACGCCGCCTCACTGGCCAGGAGCTCATTCCTGGCGACCGCAATATCCTCTTCCCTTGGACCTTTCACGGCCAGGGCAAGTTGCTCATTCGCCGCATCGAGATTTGCCCCGGCAGCCTTGAACGCCGTCTCGGTATCATCGAAGCTCTGTTTAGACGTTGATCCGGTGCGGGCAAGAAATTTCGTTCTTTCATAGATCGTTTTGGCATCTTCCAGATCCGCCTTCAGGGCATTTACGCGTGCCCGGGCTTCCTGAATTTCCTCCGGCCGGCTTCCTGCGAGCAACCGGGACAGGACCTGTCTTTTGGCGCCCACTTCCGCCGCAGCCCGTGCCACATCCGCTTCGTAACGGCTTGGGTCGAGTTCGGCCACTAATTGCCCGGGCTTTATAAGGTCACCCTCTTCGACCAGGAGCTCTTCGATTCGTCCGGTTGCGTGAAAGGCAAGCTGGATCTGCCGAATATCCACGTTCCCGTAAAGCTCAAGACGATTTATCGGCGCTTCCGTGCGTTGCATATAAAAAAAAACGCCGGCTCCGATCCCCAAAGTGATAAACAACACAAGGATGAGCCGGCGGATTCTTTGCTTTTTCGTCATAACTCCTGTTTTCACCACCAAAAGATGTGTTTCGTGATTTCTGAGAACGTGCTACGTCATCGGCGTCGGGGGTGCGTCTTGTACACTCGGTTGCGTTAAGGGCAGTCGCACGATAAAGACAGCCCCTTTCCCCGCTTGGCTTTTGGCTGTCAGATCTCCGTGGTGGCGCTCGACAATTCTTTTACAGATAGGCAGACCCATTCCCGTTCCTTCATATTCGTGCAGGGGGTGAAGCCGCTGAAAAGGAGCGAAGACCTGGGCCATAAAGGCCTCATCGAACCCGATGCCTTTATCCTCTATGCGGATCTCGACCCTCTCCATATCCGTTTCATCGGGACAGGAAGCGCGAATTTTATGCACTTTTCCAGAGACCTTGACAACGGGGGCATCATTCCCTCGAAATTTGACGGCATTGTGGATCAAGTTCTGGAACAATTGCCTCATCTGCAGGGGATCGACTTCCGCAACGGCGTCCACATCCACCTCCACAGAGCCACCTTCCTGTTCAATGCTCGTTTCCATATCCGAAACCACCTCTTGAATGACCTCTCTTAGATCTACCTGCCGCACGAAAAACTTTTCGCTGTTCACACGGGAATATTCAAGGAGGCGGCTGATAAGATTGCGCATCCTTCCTGAGCAGTCCTTCATGTAATGAATGTATTCCCTGGCTTCCTCGGCCAGGGAGGAGCCGGATTCCTCCTCTAACAGGCTTGCGAAGGCCTGTATCTTTCGGAGGGGTGCTTGAAGATCGTGTGATGCCACAAAGGCGAATTCCTGAAGCTCACGATTGCTCCGCTGCAATTCATTTATGATTCGTTTTAATTCTCTTTCCTGGAAATCCCTGGCAGCAATCTCTTTTTTCAACGTCTGGTTATCGCGGATCAATTGGGAAACCCGCTTCTCCGTATATCTTTCCAATGCACCGTCAGCTTCAACCGAGACACCTGTAACACCAGGATGGGCGTAATCTCGGGTAAAATGCGTTCTGGGATCTGCATGATCATCGTTCGGTCTTACCATGGGTATACTCCAGCCCTTTCAAGGTGTCTGTCAAAAGTTTATGTGTAAAAATGGCGTCCTAAAGCCATAGGTTTCAGGTGTCAGGCAGATATTCATAAGACAGAATTGACTCATTCCTGAAACCTGAACACTGACACCTGAAACCCAAAATAACAATAATGGTATCCTATTCAAATTGCCTGGTGCTATGTTTGGGGTCAGCGAAACCATTGCGCCACAGGGTCTTTTTTTTTCCCCTCCCGACTCAATGCGGAGGGGGTTTTCACGTTATCTCCCCCTTTTGGATCGGGTTGAGGGTGGGGATATCCGCGGGCTAAGCCTTGATGAAGCTTTTTTTCATACTCGTTTTCTGTGTCTTCTTTATCACGATTGGAGAGGGATTAAAATGGGGTCCATCCCCCATTTTCTTCTGAAATGTTATTGATACGAAGTCAAGATGGTGGGTCGTCCGACGATTTCCCAAATCAGCAATAATCGGCCAGGGACGATAGGATAGACTTGAATTCCGTATATGAACTGGGCTTTGTGATATAATATTTTGCACCGAGTCTCGATGATAACTCCCTGTCGGAAGAGGCACGGGATGTTGAGAAAACTACCACGGGGATGCTCCTCAGGGCATTGTCCTTTTTCATCAGGGCTAATGCGTCCCTCCCGTCAAGCCTCGGCATATTGAGATCGAGGAGGACAAGGTCCGGTCTCGGGGTCTTTGCGTAAGGCCCCTGCCGGTGAAGAAAATCGAGGAGTTGAAGACCATCCGATACGAAGAACAGCTCGTAAGGGGCCTTTATGTCGACGATGGCCCTTCTAATCAACACACGGTCGTCCGGATCATCCTCGGCAACCAGTATCTTGATCAGTTTTCTTTCTTCGTCCATCTTCGGTAATGACCTCGCTGTTTCATGCTTCAGACATTCCATGGAATAATGGAATACATGAAATGCTGAAATGATATTGCGAATACCGAAGGATGTCAAGTATCAATGGATGGAAACCACGGTGTTTTTGTTCTACCATCCAAGCCATTAAATTTGAAAGGGGAAGTCATTCATTTCGGTTCCTAACCGCGCGGATGGCCGGGTTTCAGGTTTCGGGTTTCAGGATAAAGCATTTCGTCCTTTTCTGACACCTGAACACTGAACACTGAAACCTCTCGACATATTCAAAATCTCTGATATCGCTTTCTTCAAGGCACATTTTCTGCTTAGAACAAATTCACCGTGGGATGGAAACCAGCGAAACGCTCACCGCTCTTTGCGATATCAATCGAAATCATCAGGGGACATCTCTGCCGCCTCTCCCCATTTCTCCTCCAACTCCCCGATCATGGTCTCCAATTCCAATCTTTCCGCATCCCAATTCATCGGACATTGCGTTTCGAGGCTTTTGATCTTTTTCTCAATCTGATCGATCATGCGGCCGAGGTCATCCATTGAAGCGCCGGCTTTCTCCTTCTCGGTTGCGGACCGTTTATCCATCGCTCTCAAAAGATCATAGGCCTTTGCCTTCCAACCGACAAGTTCGTGTCTCATATTTTCGCAAAAGTTTTTGACTTCCATTGTTTCCTCCATTCCAATCCCGCGACCGGGATCGGTTCTTGAATTTTCATAATACCTGAAATCTTCTTTTAGCTCTTAGCTGTTAGCTTAAAAACATTGACCATTTGCAGGGTTTATCCTACATGACTTTTCTCTGAGCCGAGACACTATCCCTCTTTGGGCAGGGAAATGGAATACATTCAATCCTGTATTTGGTGATGGAAAAACCATTAGCCGTCAACCCTTAACTAACCGCTTACCGCTAATAGCTCTTTTTCACGCATCTTTTGCTTTTTTTTTGCGGGAAGCGTAACTACGAAAACAGCACCCTTGCCGGGTTCACTTGTTGCGGTAATGGTGCCCTGGTGCCTTTCCACGATCTTCCGGCATATGGCCAGACCAATGCCTACGCCTTCGTATTCGCTTTTTCCATGAAGTCTTTGAAAAGGGGCAAAAATTCTGGAAAGATAAATCTCTTCGAATCCGATCCCATCATCTTCCACGCGGATCTCGTAGGCCTCGACGTTATCAAATCCTACCCCACGGGTCGGACCGGCAGAAATCCTCACCTTTGGAGATTCTCCTTTTTTGTGGAATTTCAGGGCATTGCCGATAAGGTTCTGGAAGAGTTGGATCATCTGGACCTTGTCCCCTTCCACGGTGGGGAGTTTACCCACCTCCACCGATCCGTTTGTCTCTTCCTTGAGGACCGCAAGGTTGGCCAGGGCCTCATCCGCTGCCTCATTAAGCTCCACTTGAAAAAATGGCCTGACCTTGGAAGTCAGCCGTGAATAGGTCAGGAGAGAGTCGATCAACACGCGCATTCTTGCCGCCGCATCCTGCATGCGCACCAGAAAATCACGGCCTTCTTCTGAGAAAGAATCCTTGAATTCCGTGACCAACAGGTCCCCGAAACTCTGGATTTTTCTGAGCGGCTCCTGAAGATCGTGCGATGCGACGAAGGCAAAATCCTGAAGCTCCTTGTTGCTCCGTTCCACTTGTTCCAGATAAAGCCTGTCCCTCTCTTCGGCCCTTTTCCGTTCGGTGTTATCAATGCCGATGGCGATGAGAGATCCATCCGACAGAGAGACGTTGGCCCAGGAGGTTTCCAGATCCTTCCCTTGTTTTGTTCGGACGACGAAATCCCTCCAGCCCGACTCCCTCCGTTCCATGTGCGACCATACCTCCGCGCAGATCGTCGGAATCAGGCCGGCACGTCTCACTCATATCCGAATTTTCATCCTTTTCAGGTCCCCATCCGATGAGGTTTTTGTAATGACTGTTTAGAACCTTGACCTCCCCGTCTGGATCAAAAAGGCAAATCATGACGGGGATGTAATCAATAATGGTCTGCAAAAGCTCTTTCGCCCGGCTGAGCTCGGCCGTACGCTCCCGAACGCGAATTTCCAGCTCGTCCTTGTCTGCTTGAAGGGCCTTTTCGGCTCGTTTACGATCGGTGATATCCTCAAATACCGTTACGAAGTGATCCTTTTCGGGGCTATAGGCACTCACCGAATACCACCGTTTAAGGGGCCCTGCGTATTTTTCCATGTGAGCCGGTTCCCCGGTCATGGCCACCCTGCCGTAGATGCCTATCCAGTCGGTGGAATCCGTGCTGATCCCGGGAAGTACTTCCGTCACTGTTTTCCCAATGACGTCCGCTTCCCGCAGGCCGGTAAACTTCTCAAAGGCTTGATTTACCTGAAGAAAGATATAATCTACCGGCTTTCCCTCTTCGTCGAACAAGACCTTGTGCCGCGAGAATCCATTAATCATGTTTCTGAAGAGAGAACGATACTGCTCCTCACTCTCCTTCAATTCCCTGAAAATGAGGGCGTACGGCTTCTTGAGACCCGTATCGATGAGGGCTTTGTAGATACACCAGAATGATAGGATCTTGAAATAATGACCCAGCAGATTGCTCAGCCCATAGGGGTCGACATAGAAGGTAAAGGACAGCTCCGAAGCAATGGTAAAACCAATGGAAGACAAGATCCATCGAAGGACGCCTTCATCGAAATCCTTGCGGCGGATAAGCACCAGGGCCGCGGAAACAAGGAGAAAAAAGGAGATAATGTATTCACTGATGTCTTTAAAGGGCGTAAGGCCCACGCCCTCCACATAGCACACCGGAAATATCCTCCAATAAAAGATGGAGGTCAGCAGGAGACCGCAGACAATGGTGTAGCCCACAAATACCCATTCGACCTTGAATTTCCTTCGCAAGAACAGGAAGGCCGTGAGGAGTGAAAGGCTCTCCACATATCGCGCCGCCACCCACAACTGGGTTCCCAGATCCTTTCCGTAGCCCTCAAATATGGCTATGCCTTTGAAGGAAAGGGTATGCAACAGGTCGAAACCTCCCACGTACAGATAGGCGATCCCTAAAAAAAGGAGGTAGTTGTTGCTGAGAAACTGTCTTGTGTTCCAGGCGATAACAAAAATTGCGCCGGCAACCACGACGGAGAACATTTCGGCTATACTATGGAAAAGCAGGTAATTGTAAGTGCTGCAGGCATACAATCCAACAAGGACCAGAATGCCCAACATGGAATAGGAACCCTTCTTGCTCATCTTTTCTCCAGTCTTATTTGTTTCTTCTCTCCATCATCCGGGAATAGCCCGGTCATCTTTATCATAACTTCAAGGGGCAAGCAATCTGTCTTTTTCGGATGTTGGCCGAGGGGACGAAAGAAGAGATTGTAAGGTCTTTGAGTCGATCAAATACAAGCAAGACCCCATTTTCTTTTTCATATCGCTTTCATAAGATGGAACTTCAGAAACTACACAACTGGAAGGAATCTTCAAAATGGAGGAGGAAACCCATGAAACTTTTCGAGCTCAGAATGATTGATTGGATGGGGGCCAGCAGCCCCCATGAACTCAGCGAGCACACCTATGAGTTGTTCGAACGTTCCGTCAGCCGGGTTGCGCAACTTCTGGTAAGCGACCTCTGGAGTGGAGGCGAAATCATGTGGGCGCCTTTCTGGTGCGCCGGCCGGGAGATCCGAAGGCCAAAATGCGGATCCGGGGCCCTCGCGTTGTCTGCGTAAGGAGGCGCCATGAAAAAGGAAGCCATGCTTTATCAAAAGAAGGAAAACGGCGCGGTCCACTGTAAGTTGTGCGCCCACTTCTGCAAGATTGAAGACACCGAAAAAGGCTTTTGCGGTGTACGGTACAATCAGGGCGGAACGCTCTACACAATGACTTACGGAAAAACCATTGCACGCCATATCGATCCTATCGAGAAAAAACCGCTCTATCATTTCCTGCCCGGGTCCCGTTCCTACTCCATGGCCGCGGCCGGCTGTAATTTCCGCTGCGATTTTTGTCAAAACTGGGAAATTTCACAGATCAAGGGCGATGCGGAACCCGGCCTTCCGGGGCA
Organism: uncultured delta proteobacterium; assembly: GCA_963747555.1. Classification (GTDB taxonomy): domain Bacteria; phylum Desulfobacterota; class DSM-4660; order Desulfatiglandales; family Desulfatiglandaceae; genus DUZB01. Next base: position 196,547 of record CAVVFZ010000019.1, on the reverse strand, counting down.
CCCTCTTACCCCTGAGGAGATCGTGGATGAAGCCACGGTAAATCGTTGTGAAAGCATCTCCTACACCTATACCGAACCTACGATTTTTTTTGAATATGCCTATGACACGGCCAAGCTGGCTAAAAAGGCGGGTCTCAAGAACGTTTTCGTGACAAACGGTTATATGACCAGGGATGCACTGGATACCATAGCGCCCCACCTGGATGCGGCCAATGTAGACCTGAAGGCCTGGCAGGATGACTATTATAAGGAACACTGTCAGGCCCGCGTGAAACCGGTTTTACAGACCATACGGCATATGAAGGAATCGAACATCTGGGTGGAAGTGACCACCCTGGTCATTCCGGAAGAAAATGATTCCCGCGAGGATCTGGAGGCCATTGCCGGATTCATATCGGAGGTTGGAAAGGATATTCCATGGCATATCAGCAGGTTTCACCCGGATTATCGGTTTACCGAACAGCGGGCGACGCCCGTGGAAACCCTTCGGATGGCCAGAGAGATCGGGAAAAATGCGGGGCTTCGGTACGTTTACCTGGGCAATGTCGCCGGCGACAGCAACACCTATTGCCCCCAATGTGCAAAACCGGTAATACGGCGACCGGTGGGCATTGCCGATGAAATCAACATCCATAACGGGAAATGCGCTTCCTGCGGCGGGGAAATCGAGGGGGTGTGGGGTTGAGGGAAGCGAATCAAGACGGTTGGGTGCCGAGATTTTTCATGGTTTTCGTCAACTCATTTCGGCGCAATCTGGTTTTAGGTATCGGATATCAGTGTTCAGGTTTCAGGTGTCGGCGCGCATCTGCTTCATTCCCACGGGAACCGACGGGGAGGCAAATGCCCAGTCGGAATCCGGCAGATATGGGATCGGGTCCTGAAACCGAGAATCCCGCCGCGGCGGAAAAACCTGACACCTCTAAAAACCGGTATAGATTGCCAATATTTTTGATTTGCGCCCAAAATGAAATAAACAAGGAAGGCGAGGAGGGCAATGGAACAGGAAAAGATTTGGGATGTGATCGTTATCGGAAGTGGACCGGCGGGACTGCAGGCCGCCATCCACGCCACGGGCAGAAAGGCCTCCATGCTGGTCCTGGGGCGACTGCAAAGAAGCAGTGCCTCCAGTGCCCATATCGAGAATTACTGCTGTATTGACGGCCATGAGGGAATGGATCTGCTCAAACAGGCCCGGATAAAGGCACAGGAATCGGGCGCGGTCTTTTTGGAAGAGGATGTCTTAGCGTTATCCGTCGAAGACGAGCTCTTTCAGGCGGAACTGGAGGGCGGGAAAAGCGTCCCCGCGAAGGCCATGGTGCTGGCCATGGGGATTTCCCGGAACAAGCTGGGAGTTCCGGGTGAAAAGGAATTGTCGGGCAAAGGCGTGAGCTACTGCGTGGATTGCGATGCCGGCTTTTACAAAGGCGAAATCGTGGCCATGGCTGGATGCGAAAGCGCCGCGGTATCCGGCGCCCTGACGCTGCTTTTTTATGCGGATGAAGTCCATCTGATCTGCGATAAACTGAAGGTCGCGGGTCCGCTTGGTGAACGGATCAGGGAAAGCGCCATCCAAATCCACGAAGGAACGGCCATAAAGGAGATCGTCGGGCAAAACAGCGGTGGAAGGAATTATTCTGGAGGATGGAACCGAACTCAAGGTGGGCGGCGTTTTCATCGAACTGGGCGCCAAAGGGGTGACCGAACTGGCGGGCAACCTCGGGGTCACCATGGACAGCGAAACCCTGAAGTTTATTGAAACAAACAAGAAGCAGGAAACCAGCGTACCGGGAGTTTACGCGGCGGGGGATATCTGCGGCCCTCCCTGGCAGATTGCCAAGGCGGTGGGAGAAGGGTGTGTGGCAGGCCTGGAAGCGGCCTCCTATGCCAGGCGTCCCGCAACCGCGCCGTAGGGCATCATGAGCCGGTCTCATGAGACCCCGTTACGGAATGGTTTTCCTGATTCCGCTGTTATTTGCCCCCCGATCCGGATTGGTGGACATTCTTGAACAGGTCCAAGTATTTTCCATATCCCTCTTTTTCCAGATCCTTTACGGGAACAAAACGAAGAGCGGCGGAGTTCAGGCAATAGCGCAGACCCGTCGGCGGGGGGCCGTCGTTAAAGACATGGCCCAGGTGGGAGTCCCCATGTTTGCTTTTCACTTCGGTTCGCGTGGAAAACCAGCTGTGATCCTCTTTGAGGACGATATTGTCCGGTTCAAGGGGTTTGGTAAAACTCGGCCAACCCGTGCCCGATTCATATTTGTCGAGGGAACTGAACAGCGGTTCTCCCGAGACGATATCCACATAGATCCCGGGCTTTTTGTTATCCCAATAGGCATTATGAAAGGCCGGTTCGGTTCCGCTTTCCTGTGTTACCTCATACTGCAGCGGAGTCAGTATTTTCTTGAGTTCTTCCTGACTCGGTTTCTTATATTCCGATCTTTTTTCCAGGGCGCCCACGGCTTGGGTCTTGTCATCCCAGAGTTCTTTCAGGCGGCTGTCCCGACCACAGTTGAACCGGTAAAATTTGTATCGTATGGGATTCTTCTCGGAGTAATCCTGATGATACTCCTCGGCAGGATAAAACGCACCGGCCTTGATGATTTTTGTTGCAACCGGCTTTTTCAACGCTCCTGATTTATCAAGAGCCGCCTTTGATTGCTCCGCCAGACGCTTCTGTTCGTCCGTTTCATAAAAAATCGCCGTTATATAGGCGTGCCCCCTGTCGCAAAACTGTCCGTCCGCGTCCGTGGGATCGATGTGCAGCCAGTACTGGTTCAGAAGCTTCTCATAGGGGATCACGGAAGGATCAAACGTAACCCGGATGGCTTCGATATACCCGTTTTCAGCGTAGTCGTCATAGGTGGGGTTTTTGCCTGTCCCGCCGATATACCCGGAAACAACCTCTTTCACTCCGGGGATTTTCTGAAAATCCGACTGCATGCACCAAAAACATCCGCCCGCAAGGATAGCCTGTTCCATCTGATCTCCCTCCCTGGTGTTATTTTTGGAGTCTTTTACGGAATCATTCGCCTGGGATACGCGCAGAGTCGCAAGCAGTACCGCCAGAAAGACTACGGCAACGATAACGAAAGCTACCGCGATTTTCAACTTTTTCATTCGCATGCATAGACCTCCTCAAGGCTCAGGTAAGGAAGGAAAAGACTTCCGTGTGGATTCGGGATTCCGCGACACCCAGGTCTTTCAGTGTTTCCAGGGCGATGTCCTGCAGGCCCTTTGGGCCGCAGACGTAATAACCGGTGGCAATCGAATCATCGCCGCGGAATCGCTGGATCATCGCCCGATCGATGTGCCCGGTTTCTCCCTGCCAGTCCTTGCCAGGTCTGCTCAGGACATGGATCACCTGCAGGGATGGACGACCTGCCGATTGCATTTCGGCAAGTTCTTTTTTGAAAACGATGTGGTCTTCATCCCTGTTGGCATAGAGCAGCACCACCGGTTTCGATGTGCCCATATCGCGCATGTGCCTCAACATACCCATGAGCGGCGTGATGCCAATGCCCCCCGCAATAAAGAGAAACGCCTTCTCTTCCGGATGGAGGATATACGAAAACCTGCCGAAAGGCCCCTGCACCCCGGCCGTGTCTCCCGGTTTGGTCCTGCCGATGGTGGCCGTAAAATCTCCGGACGCCTTGATCGTGGAGCTGAGAAATCCTTTTTCGGCGGGACTGGAGGAGATAGTCCAATGGTGCTCTTCCACGGGGAGACCGGGATCGCGGTAAAAAGTCAGAAAATGAAATTGTCCGGGCAGATAGTCCTCCACTCTCCCGTTTTGGGGCGGGGTGAGCCTCACTGTCCAGGCATCCGCCGCCTCTTGTTTTACTTCAGCCACCCGGAAAGAGTGGATCTTGCGACGGGCAGGGCCGATGAATCGGTGGTAGACGAACAAAGCAAGGGCGCCTGCCAACATCAAGGGCCAGAGAATTTTCAACGGGCCCGCGCGCAACTGGTCCTCGATCACATAGCTGTGGGTAAATGCCATCACGAGAAGAAGCGGGCCGATAATGCCATGCAGACACCGCCAGTTTTCAAACTTGAGACCCATTCGCAGTTGCAAGAGACTGATAAGAACATTGGCCAGGACAAGCAGGAGCGTCGCTTTCCCAAGGAGGACAAACCAGGGCAGATCGAGCGAGGTAAGAAGTTTCCACTTGGAACTGCCCGCGGCGATGAGAATGGGGTGGCAGACTAAGAAGAACCAGTGCAAAAACGGCCATATACCGGTGAAACCGGAGAATCATATCCAGACCGTATACCCGATCCAGCCATTTGAAACGTGCGGCCAGAACCACCTGAAGAACAAGGATTGTGAAGGCAAAAAGCGCGAAATTCTTCCCTATCTCCATCACAACGCCGTCATCGGAGCCGGGAAAGAACCACATCAGCAAAACAGTCGGGATCATCAAGGCAACGACATACAAAATCACCCACAACAGCCCTCTTCCCATAACAATAAGCTCCTTTCAAAAATCTCTTTACAGTATCTCTTTCCGATGAACCTTAGGAAATAAGGTCTATCATGTATTTCAATCTTATTAATCATGTACAACCCTCAACCATTGATTAGGCAACCGGAGGTCGCCTCCCCATCAGATCCCGCGATTAAAAAGACGATAAAAATGATCAGAAAGAGGAAGAAAAGAACCTTGGCGATCCCAGCCGCCGCAACCGCTATGCCGGTAAATCCAAAAAGTCCTGCAACAATGGCGACGATGAAGAAAATAATGGCCCATCTCAACATGATATGCCTCCTTTAAATAATGAACCTACTTATTCGAGAAAAAAATGAACTCCCAGACCAAAGTATTCTATCGTCTGGTCATAGAATTGTCCGTTGGGCGATTTTCCGTTGTAATATTCCAACAGCAACATCATTTTTCGGCTCATGAAATCCGGATTTTCGAACTCTATCCCTGCGCGGACCGAGAGGTCCATGTTCCAACCGCTTGCCTGGCGGTTCTCAATGTCCACGCCCGCCACGGGTCGCAGAGCGCCCCCCAACCATCGCCACGGACTGTAGAATTCAACGCCGGCCTGCCCGGACCACGAGTTCAAATCTTCCGGACTCCGATGGAATAGATAGCCTCCACCGCCATAAACACGGAAACCAATCGGGAGATCATAAGAGAAAAGGGTTTCTATCGCCTCGTAGCTGACATTTCTATCGGTCTGGCTGTTTCCCCGTAAGAGATACTCGTCCCCCAGATGGGAGCTTTGGTGCAGCACACGCGTCATATTGGAGAGATTATCCTTCTTGATAGTCACGGGAAGGCTGACAAAATAGTCCGCATTGATCAAATCATAGGATTTGGAACCAAGATCGAAGATGGAAAACACCGCGGCCTGAATGCCGAGTTCCATGGTGGATTGCCATGGACCGTGAAAACGGTAGACACTGAGGGATTCTCCGAAACTGACGGATCCCACATTACGCAAATCATCGCCTTTGAGATACTGTTGATAGGAGGCGGAGAACCTCGGCCAGCGCGGATCGGCGATCAAAGGTTTAAAAAGTTGGTTTCTTGGCAGAAACATGGGCAGGTCCGCATTCAGGATTGCCGCTTCTTCTGCCTGGATTGCATTCGCTGCTACGGCGTGCTTTTCGTCCTGGATAAATTCAACCCTCACAACCCCCTTTATGCGGGAGAGCGTTTTGGATAATGACGATTTATCTTCCTCGGACAATCGGCCATTCTTAATAAATATCACTCCGTTCTCAACGCTGATCGGATTCCACGTTGCCGGGAAAACTCATAGTGACAATGGCGGTTGCATACCCTTCAATAAAATCATCGGTGGGTTGTGCTGCCTGAACCGCCGAAATGGAAACCCATCCCGACATCCACAGAGATACAATCCAGAGCCAAATAAAGCTGCGGCACAAAACCGGATTTTCCATATCGTTTCTTTTCCTATTTTAATAGTTCGGCCAGCTCCCGCCCGGACAGGTCCAGCCGAGATCTCCAAACTCCTGACGGCACCGGATCAGATAGTCGTTATGATCCTGTTGCAATTTGGTGCGCAGGTCCGTGATCTGGTTAGCCAGCGCCTTCACTTTCTCCATATCCGGTTTCTGCTGGACCCAGAGTGTATATATTTCCAACTGTTTGCTATTCAACTGCTGCCTTAGCAACAAGCTGTCTCGCATAAATGTAGCGCGCAGCATCCGCCATTTTACCTGCTGTTGCGGGGAGAGCTGTTGCCAGCCCTGCCGGCAGGGCCCCATTCCGGAGTCATCTTCTTCCCCTCCAGGCCCCCATTGGGTTTCATACGGCATCATTCCGGGTCCTCCCCGATGATGCCTCGAGGCGCCCGTCATATCGGGCCTCGCGCCTTCGGAACTCGTACTGGATGGTTTCTTCATCGGCTCAGTTTCGACTGCCAGCAGGGGAATATTTTCGTTTTTTGCCCACACGGGGGTCGCCGTCAAAAAGGTCATTGCCAGACAGATTTGCACCAATTTCTTCATGGTCATTCTCCTTTTCCCTCAGAGTTTGTTTCCTTGATCAACCGCTTGTATTGCTCGGGACTCATCCCGGGCATCTCCTCTACCAATGCAACCAGGCCCCACAGTATCCTGTCCGTATGGGTTATGCCAAACGCGGGCATTCCCGTCATTTTGATGCCGTGTTTCAAAATCCAAAAGATTTCAGACTCGTTGAACGTTTTCTGGATCGGTTCCGGACGTCATTTTCGGAGGGAAACGGATAAAGTCCCAACGCGAATTCCTCCGGTTGATATCCAGGCGCTCCATGGCAAAGCCGGCACATGTCGTGAAAATGAGGAAAGGCTGCTTGCTTGAGCTTCGGGTCGTTGAGATTCGGCGCGCGGATATCTTTGCCGTGCATCTCAATGGAACGATCCCGCAGCATTCGAATGAACGATAACGTTACGCCCCAGTGGGGTGCAGTCGCGGCAATGTTGTACATTCCGGACCGCGCATAATAAAATGCCGCCCCCGCCAAAATGGCCAAGGCGATGATAATGCTCAGTATGTATTTCATAACTCGCCTCCCGCAAGTTCAATCGAATCCGGCCGCACTACCCTTCGATATCTTTTTTGATTCTCTCGAATTCTTCCTTTGTTATCTCACCATTGGCGTATCGTTTTTTCAGAATCTCCGTTGGACTCTCTCTTGCCGATTCGCCCGGCATTCCGTGTTTTTTATTCCGTTCCATAAGAAAATAGACGACGATGCCGGCAATAATGATAAAGATCAGCCACATAAATCCTCCTCCATAACCACCGTATCCCCCCATCATATGATCCCATCCCCCGATGGACCCGTTCATCGGCCGTTGCACGCATCCAACGAAAAACAATGTGGATAGTAACAATTTAAAGAAAATCAAGGATGTTGTTTTCATGGCTATAACCCCGCTTGCGGAATGTTTTCAGGACGTGTATTCAGTTCACGCCAAAAAGAGGTGGACGCCGATTCCGATTGCCAGGAGACTAAGAGCGGTCAAGGCAATAATTTTCTTTATCTTCCCTTCGCCGCCCATTTCCATCATCTCCTCCGTATTATGACGATGCCAGCGGTGGTTCAGCCAGGAGAGCCAACCCACCAGCCCCACGGCGGCCAGGTTCATCCAAAACGTATAATCCAGCTTGAATTGCGCCACATCCCCCACGGCGCGCGCGCTTTCCGGAGTTATCGCGAGGAAAGCAAAGGCGTAATGTAAAATCAACGCGGAACAAACGATGCTCACGTACATCACCGCGGCAATGTAAAGCGCCACCCGCCATCCATAATAGCGCGCATTGATCTCCACCAGGGGCGGGACCATCAGGTCCGAATAAATAAATCCCATGATCCCGGCAAAGAGCACTCCGCTTGAGTTGAGCACCGTGGCCAGGGGAATATTGCCCATGGAACCGATAAAGGTGGCCGCCGCCACAAAGGGCGCCAAAAGCGCATTTTCCAGCACCACCGGAAAATAAAGCGGATTTTGGGCCGTTTCTTCCGCTAAGAAAATAGCCTTCCAGAAACCATCGGGCACCAATACCGCAACGAACCCCGCCACAGTGAAGCCGATGGCGATTTCCTGCCAGACCATCTTCCATTCCCCGGTGAATTTTTTTCCCACCAGGCGCCAGCCTTCGGCACTCCGAATTCTTTCACGCCAGTCGAAGTCCTCGCCTTCGGAGGCGTTTTCATTCTCCACTCTTTCACGCGCTTTCTCCATCCAGGTCTTCGGATACGTCCACGCGATCAACATCCGGCTGATGAAAATCAGCACAAGCCCGCCTATGACTTCCGCCGCCAGGAACTGCCAGCCCAGGAATATGAGAATGAGAATGCCCAGTTCGATGACCAGGTTGGTGGAAGCGAACATAAAGGCGACGGCAGCAATGAAATGCGCCCCTTTCATAACAAGAGCCCGCGCGGTAGCAAGAGCCGCAAAGGAGCAAGAAGAGCTGATGGCGCCGAAAGCGGTGGCCAAACCGACGCTCTTAACGTCGCCGCCCCCCAGGTAAGGCGTGAGTCTTCCCTTGGGTACGAACGCCTGAATCATGGCGCTGATGAAATAGCCCAAAACAAAGGCCCAGCCCGACTTCCAGAAGAAACCAACCGCTGTCTTGGATGCCGCACCGAAGGAGGCCCAAAATTCCATGGAAAAAATCACCAAAATCTCCCTCCTCGCCTGTTCATTCCGTTAGCTCCGCCCGATGCTCCCGCCCGTCGAATTCGTTCCCCCCATTCTTTGACACATCCCGTTTCCACTTACAATACGGCCTATCCTGTATATGCAGGCAAAAAATGTATTACCGAGCAGCCAATCCAAAATGGATTTCAGAATAGAGACCCTTATCCCTGACAAACTCAGGGCAGGCAATTATGCATTCCGTGTTGAGTACCTTAGAAATAATTTTCCGCAAGTTTTTGGCATAAAATTATTTCGTGAAGGTACTTATCCCGTTTATCGGGGTTAGGAGCAGTGGTTGTATCCTGTTAAAATTCCCGGGTGCTGTATTTGGATTCGGCAAAGCCATTCCGTCACAGCCGGTGTTTTTGAATAAGATACGATGGTTTTTTACAGGGTGTGGGACGATGCCCGGATTCGATCTCTTGCAGACCTTGTTCAGGCGTCATGTCGAAATCGTTATCGGGATCGGAATCGGGATCGACCCGTTTTCGGCGCCCGATCTTTGATGCCGATGGCGATTTCGACTTGGATAAGCTGTAGACATCTTAATGCAGGATATGGGAGAGCCTCTCCGGGAGCGGAACGGGATTGCCCTTCTCGTCTTCGCCGTAGTTATGCTCGGCAAGGACCTTGAGGGCGCCGAGGGCGCGGACATCCCCCTTGAAACGAATGGTCTTAAACCTCTCTCTGGAGATATAGCCCCCGGCGATGTTGAGACTCAATACACTGTGAGCATCGAATTCCTGCCCATCCACATAGAGCAGGAGTGTCGTCCCATAGTGTTGCGCCACTTTCGCAACCAGCGTGGCCGGTCTCATGTGAAAACCATGTCCCCGAGGCACATGCAATTCAATCATGTCGGTGACGGTGTATTGTTCAAGCAGTGATTTTGCAATTTCCTTTCCCATATCCAGACGCCATCCGGAAACGAGCAAACAAAATCGGAGCGCTTTCTCGACCACCCCGTGCTCCTCGATGACGGCTGATATTTTTTTTGAAGCATACAGCCCCCGATTAACCAGGATATGTCGCTGATAAAAATGGGAAAGCAATTCAACGACGCGCAAGAGATGCAGAGGAATGGTGATGCAGGCCCTGAAACTTTTCAACTGGCTGTCCTGAATTTCCAGATGGGAGTGTCTGAGGTGGTGATCGTAAATGGATTGAAGGTTGTGCAGACGGGAGCCGATCTCCCTGGCGCTTTCCTCGCTGATCTGCCAAGGTATTCTTTCGAGGAGATCCTCTGCCTCAATTAATGTACGCCATTTCAGGCTTTCAAAGTCATCGTGGATCGTTAAATATTTTGAGGCAAGCTTCCCCACAATCATCAAAGCATCGCCGTTCCCGTCCTCATCCATCGTATTCGGCAGTCGCTTCTGCCTGTATCCATTGTTGCCGAACTGGATAGGGAAAGGCTCCCTGGGAAGGCGCATGCCTAATAGTTTCGCCTCTTCCCTGGCCATTTTCAGAAGAGATAAGATCGCTTTGCCAAACAGATTCAAAATATGAAGAGCATCCGCATTCAACAGGGGTTGATCCGCGGCTTGTACCGCATGGGTGGGATACCGGCCTGCCACATGCTTCAGGATGAAGCAAACCGTCGAGAGATTCCTGACAGAGGCAACCAATTCCACAAAGAAATGCCAGCGTGCGATTTTCCCTGGCGCCGTGATCATCCAGAAAGCTCTCCAGATCGTCGGCCTCCGCCGCGAGATATGCATGAAACTTCCTGCTGCGGGAGTTTCCATTTTTTTCAAGCAGGTAGTAGAGATTCAAAAAGGATTGCGCATGTTTTTCAACCAGAGGGAGAAATGCCTCCTCGGAAATAATTTCGGTAAAATTTTCAGTTAGGGATGACGTCATCTGATCCTTCTCCTTGTGGAAGATAAGTGAATATGATGGGCCATTTTGAATGGATCAGTCATGGAAGTCTATGGGGTGGAACCCCTATTTCAAGGCTACCGTTGCCCTAAATCTACGGCGGAAGTGGAATGGGGAAAGGAAGAAAACTTCAAGGAGGGGAATCCAGGGACGTTGAAGTCTTCGAGAAGATTCCGGTTTTTTCGAGGAACCCCGGGCCAAGAATAGAAACAGGATCTAAGTTCCGTACCCGGCGAAGAAGAAGACAAAAAAATTCCGCCTACATGCTCCTCTTCCAAACAATACAGGATAAGCCCCATTTATTTCCGCCTTCGCTTCATTGATAATCCCTGATATTAAAAGATGGGTAAACGCCAATTGCATTTTGGATTAACGAGATTCATAGAGGAGATATATCATGGAGATCAAAAAGATTTTGTGGCCCACGGATTTATCGAACCATGCCCAGGAAGCGCTTCCATTCGTAACATCCCTGACCAGCCGATATCAGGCCGAGGTCCATATTCTATATGTTATCGAGGAGCTGGGCGAACATGCAGCGTGGTACGGAGAGTTTGACAATCCCCACATCGAAAAGATTCACGAATGGGAGAAAGAGAAGGCTGAAGAACGTTTGGGGGAGATCTGTGAAAAATATCTCGTTGGTTGCCCGCGATTCATTCGGCATGTGGCCATCGGGGATCCCGCCGATGAAATCCTGAAACTTATTCAGGAAGAAGAGGTGGATATTGTGGTTATGGCAACGCGTGGGGAAAGGAACCGTTTCCATTTCGGGAGTGTGACCGACAGAGTTGTAAAGTATTCGCCCGTTAAGGTGGTAACCGTTCCCAGCTGGAAGCCGTAACCGACCGTGTTTTGGTGTTCTTGTAAAAAGTCCACGAAAGACTTTTCCCATCGCTCCCGGTCTCTGCCTGGGGACGAACAGAAAGGGAGGCTACGGACAAATCCCCCGTCCGAAAACCTTCCCTTGTCCAATGGATTCCGCGTGATAAACCTGTCTAAATATTCTTTTTAAGCTGTTCCACCTGGAGCCCCAAATGCACACACTCCTTCCCTTCCATGCACCTGTCCGCATCCTGAGGTTCCAGGTAGGTCTCCAGTGCATGGTCCCCTTTTTTAAGGTTGACCACCCAGGCCTCCTTTTCCTTGCTAAAATCGACATCCACGTCGATGCCGCAGCTTCCGATATCGGGATATATGGATCTGATCTTTTCACACAATTTCGCTCTGTCGTGCATAACAGGTCTCCTTTTTTGTCTTGTTAGAGTTCACAAAATATTCTTTCCGCAAGCCTGAATTTCCGCAAAATCGACCATTCTCCATCGCAATCTCCTACAAAATGTATGCCGCTTCCTCGGTTCTCACCATGGGGCCGATTGTGTATTTTACCCTATCTGATTCAGTAATGTCAATTCTTCCAAACAGAAATCAGCAATTGTCATTTTGGCCTTTTGCCTAAAACCGGCTATGGGGGTCTGCCTCAAAACGGCGCCAAAATCCATTGGTCACTCCCCCGGCCCAGACCCCATGATAGATCTTTAGAGTTTGAAATGGTCTATCCTACCACATCAAAATGAAAACACGCAACCATGGACGCGTCGCGCCGGGGCGGGCATGGCACGGCGGTAAAGCTTCAAAATTTGACTGAGATCAGGCGCCTGTAGGAGGAATCCTGTGCAAAAACCGTCTTAGCGCCAGTTGTGTTGAGAATTGCTGAACCGAAATGGCATTCTTTCGCAGGCATTGTACCTAATACTTCCCATGAAAATAAGGTCTGCGCCCCATTCCTTTCTCACAGTGACGCGACTATCTTCCAAACAAATAGATTATTGGGAAGGTCACTTGTCACTTTAAAAAAGAACCGATGGAGGCTAACATTATGGCGAAAAAAGTCGTTATTGACACGGAAGAATGCATCGGATGCCAAAGCTGCGTGGAACTCTGCCCGGATGTCTTCGAATTTGATGAGGAGGAGGAAAAAGCCAGGGTGGAACATCCGGAAGGGGGCGATGAGGAGTGCATCGACGAAGCGATCACCACATGCCCGGTGGAGTGCATTCATTGGGAAGAAAGCTGAAGAAAAGCATCCATCGAAAGTCATAAATGGCTATGTGCTATCAGGCTCATCGCCGATCGGCGTGACAGATGCCACCTCACCCCGACCCTCCCCTGGCGGGAGAGGTCAGGGCGAGAGGATGGTTCCACGCCAATCCGCTATGAGCCAGTTATTTTTGCCGAGAGTCCAGCCCTTTCAAGGTGACTCCTGAACGGTCCATGATTTGGAGCGAAAACCTTTCCTGCTTATCATTTTTCTTGGGTTTCAGGTGTCAGTGTTCAGGTTTCAGGAACGAAGAGACTCAATCTATCAAAATTTGTAGAATACCTTATATCAGAATCCTGACACCTGACACCTGAAACCTATAACTTCAAAACCCGATTCTTATCAATACACACCTAAATTGCCAAAATTCAATACGCACCTTGAAAGGGCTGGCCGAGAGTCTAAACGGATGACGTCGTCCATGATTTCATCAGGGTTCGGCCTGATTTTCAGGGGCTTCCTCTTCCTCCAGAATGGCCTTGAGTTCATCGCCGTCGATCTTTTCCTTCTTCAGGAGCACCTTGGCTGCCTTGTCCAGAATAGTCATTTTCCCTTTGAGCAGTTCCGAGGCCCTGGCATACTGCTCACTGATAATCCGCGTGACCTCACTGTCAATAAGCTCAGCCGTGGTTTGGCTGTATTCCTCTTCTTCCCTGAGCCCCCATTCAAACATCTGGGGCCGCTTCTGCCTGGCAAAATAAACCTGACCCACTTTGTCGCTCATTCCATATTCCTTGACCATGCTTCTGGCGATCTCGGTTGCCTTGGCCAGATCGTTGTGGGCTCCGGTTGAAATGTCTCCGAAAACGAGCGCTTCGGACGCTCGTCCTCCTAAAAGCGTGGCGACCTTGTTCAGCAATTCCGTCCTGCTCATGAGAAAACGATCTTCCGTGGGCACCTGCATCGTATACCCCAGTGCCGCTACGCCGCGAGGGATAATGGAGATCTTTTGCACGGGGTCCGTTCCCGGAAGACTCATGGCCACCAGGGCATGGCCCAGCTCGTGATAGGCCACGGTTTCCCTTTCCCTGGGGTTGATCACCCGGTTCTTTTTCTCCAGACCCCCTATGATTCGTTCCACGGCGTCTTGAAATTCCGCCATGCCCACCTTTTTTTTCTTTCTCCTCACGGCCAGGAGGGCCGCCTCATTCACCAGGTTCGCCAGATCGGCCCCTGCCATGCCCGGAGTCATGTTAGCCAGTTTTTCCAGGTCCAGATCCCCGACGACTTTGATATTTCTCAGGTGTATCTTGAGGATCTCTTCCCTGCCTTTCATATCGGGCCGGTCCACCAGGATTTGCCGGTCAAAACGGCCGGGCCTGAGGAGGGCCGGATCCAGAATTTCCGGCCGGTTGGTGGCCGCTATCAAGATGACGCCCAACTTGGGATCAAAACCGTCCATCTCCACAAGAAGCTGATTGAGCGTCTGTTCTCTCTCGTCGTGGCCTCCCATGGCGCCAAATCCGCGGGCCTTCCCAAGGGCATCCAATTCATCGATAAAAATAATGCACGGGGCCTTTTGCTTTGCCTGGCTGAAAAGATCCCGTACCCGGGCGGCGCCGAGACCGACGAACATCTCCACAAATTCCGATCCGCTGAGACTGAAAAAGGGCACCCCGCTTTCGCCTGCCACGGCCTTGGCTAACAGGGTTTTCCCGGTGCCCGGAGGCCCAACAAGGAGCACCCCTTTCGGCATCCTGCCGCCCAGTTCCGTAAATTTAGACGGCTCCTTGAGAAACTCGATGACCTCCACCAATTCCTGTTTGGCCTCATCCACGCCGGCGGCGTCATCAAAGACAACGCCCACATCCTCCTGCACATAGATCTTTGCCTTGTTCTTGCCCAAGCTCATAAAACCCGGCTGCTGGCCGGCCATCCGTTTCATCAAAAAATACCAGACCCCGAAAAAAAGGAGGACGGGGAAAAACCAGGAAAAAAGATTCGCTAAAACATTGGATTGGATTTCGCCCTTAAAGGTAACATTATAGGCTTCAAGGAGTTTGGACAATTCGGGATCGACCCTCACGGTTCGGAACGCCTCCCCATTTTCCGCGCCGGGCTTTTCCGATTTCAACCTGCCCTGTATCCGGTTTTCGGTGACGGCCACTTCCTCCACCTTATTCTGCTTCAACAGATCCAGGAATTTGCTGTAAGGGACCGTCTTGATGGACAAAACCGACCCCAGATAACTCTGAAAAAGCAGCACCACCCATATCCCCAACACCACATACCATATGGAAAATTTATGATGTTTCTCCATTTTTTCTCCTTCCAGGCAAAGTAGCTAAACCCATTTTCCTTTATTTATAGCATATTTTAGCATTTACCTGAAATCATTTGGGTCTAAGTTATGCTTTTTCAATAGATCATATACATCGGACCGGTATTTGCCGGCCAGCTTTGCGGCTTGGGCGACATTTCCCTTTGTTACCTCGATAAGTTGAATGAGATAGTTCCTTTCGAAGCTTTCCTTTGCATTTTTTAACGATTTCAGATTGCTGTAAGACGATTCCGCCGCCGGAAGGATCAGCTCTTCGGTGATTACTTCACCCATACACATGGCAACGGCGCTTTCAATGGTGTTTCCAAGCTCTCTAACGTTGCCCGGCCAATGATGGTTTACCAATTTTCGTATCGTCAAAGGGCTTAATCCCCTGATCGATTTTCGCATTTTTCGGCTATATAGCCTTAAAAAATGCTTTGCCAGGAGGGGGATATCTTCAATTCTCTCACGAAGCGGAGGTATCGTAATGACAATCACGTGCAGTCGATAAAACAGGTCGTTGCGAAAATTGCCTTTGTTCACTTCTTCTTCCAGATTCTTGTTCGAGGCCGCAATGATTCTGGAGTCGACTTTGATTAATTTGCCCCCCCCGAGCGGATAGAATTCCTTATCGTCAAGAACGCGAAGCAGTTTGGACTGCATTGTCAGCGGCATCTCCGAAATTTCGTCAAGAAAGAGAGAACCTCCATGAGATTCTTGAAAGAATCCCATTTTGTTTTTGGTAGCGCCCGTAAACGCACCTTTTTGATACCCGAAAAGCTCGCTTTCCATTAGAGTCTCCGGTATTGCAGCGCAATTCAGGGCCACAAAGGGCCCCTCCGATCTCAAACTTGACAAGTGCAGACTCTTTGCTATCAATTCCTTTCCCGTCCCGCTTTCTCCGTTTATATAGACATTTGAATCGACCTCCGCGGCCTGCTGCACCCGCGCCATTACAGTTTTCATTTTTTCACTGTTGCCGATAATATTCTTGAATCCGTATTGCTTGCCTACAATTTTGCGGAGCCGCTTTACCTCTTCCGACAGCTTCTGTGTTTCCGTGCATTTCTCTATCTGCAGCAATAGCTCCTGATAATCGAAAGGTTTTGTCAGATAACCGTAAGCACCCTTCTTCATTGCATCCACCGCGCTGTTGATGGAGCCATAACCGGTAAGGATGATCACCGGCAAATCCGGATTCATCTCAAGCAGCTCTTCCATGAGTTCTATGCCGCTCCGCCTTCCCAGCTTTAAATCAAGCAAGGCCAGATCGACCGGCTCTTTCTCGATCATCGATTTAACATTATCCGGATTCATCGTCGCAAGTACTTCGTACCCTTCGGACTCAAGCCTCATCTGGATGAGTTTGAGGATGTTCGGATCATCGTCAACAACCAATATCTTTTTCATAATTTCACCATGAAATCCCTTTTGTGAACCGGCACGGTTATTTCTGCCGTTGAAGCGTTCCCTTGGTTTTTTCGCCTTCTATCCGAAGGTCAATCTTTTTCAAATCCTCTATCTGGGACTCCAGTTCTTTAATTCTTTTCTCTAAAACCTTATTTGCTTTTACCACATCTATTTGTGAGTGGATCTCTTCTATTTGTTTCGTCAAAATATCTTCTTTGACAAATTCATCCATTTTTGATTCCAATATTTTGATTTTCCGATTCAAAAGATCATTCTTTTTCTCTTTGTCCTCGATACGTTTTGCCAGGAGGGATATCTCCTCTTTCATCGACGATATTGTCTTTCGGCATTCTTCTCTATCCCTGAGCGTAAGCACCCAGAGTCTGGCTTTCTCCCTCAATGAGCTTTGGGGATATTTTTCCGGGATACGATTAAAAAGCTCCATAGCTTTCCGCACATCCTCCAACTTGCTTCCAGGATTTGCGTAAATCAACCCCATCCGGTAAAGGGCCTGGTCTCCGAACTTGTCGGGACTTTTCTTCAGGATCGCCTCATTCTCTTTTAATGCGCCTTGATAGTCCCCTTCATTCATATAGAAATCCGCCTGCTCAAACTCATATCCCACAAGCAGCGCTTCCGAAAAGTGGGCGCAACCCTGGGTGGAGAGATGAGCGATTAAGATACAGGAAGCGTAAAATAGAAGACGCTGCCTTTTCCCGGTTCGCTTTCTACCCATATTTTTCCACCATGTTCCAAGATAATCTGTTTGGCAATGGAAAGACCAAGCCCTGTCCCATCGGCTTTTTCATCTACATGGCTCACCCTCGCGAACCTGTCAAATATCCTGTCATGATCTTGTTTTCGGATGCCGGGCCCGGTGTCCGAAACCGAGATAGAAATAAATCCCCGCCTCTTTCTGCTAAGAAAAGCCCTGACCGCAACTGCACCCTTTACAGGGGTGTACTTCAATGCATTTCCGAGTAGATTCATCAAGACGTAGGCGATCTTCTCCTCATCAATACGTACCATTGGAAGCGCGGGAAGCGGCTTTAATTCCAGATCGATCTTCTTGTTCTGTGCGATAGGGGCGAGTTTCAAAACGGTTTTTTGCAATAATGGCTGAATGTTGCATGGCTCTGATCTGCAATCCATTACACCGGATTCCAACCTTGAAAGGTCCAGGATCTTGTTGACCGCCGCGATAAGCCTTTCACACTCATCTCGTATGATTGTGAGCAGGCTCTCCTGTTTATCCGACAGGTCGGCAAATGTCTTTTGCAGAAGCATCTCCGATGCTTCCCTTATGGCGGTTAACGGTGTTCGAAGCTCGTGCGATACGTTGCTGATAAAATCCGTTTTTATTTCATCAAGTTCCCTGAGCCTTCTCGACATAACATTGAAATCGTCGGCCAGTTCCTTTATCTCGGGCGGAGATCGAATGTCGTGAATCTCGATGAATCGTTCAAGCGCAATCTCTTTTGTTTTTCTCTTGAGCAACTTTATGGATCGGTTGATGCCCCGGGTGCTGAAAAATGAAACCAGAAGCCCTACAACGATCGTCAACCCGGCTGTGACGGTAAAAACCCTCAGAACACGATCGCTGATTATTTTTGACAATGCAATCTTACTATCTCTATCCTTTCTCTCAATAACTATAATCTTTTTCAATTTCCGATCTATTCGCTCCGCAAGCAGATCCCTTTCCGATACGTGCGATTGGTCTGAACCCTCTTTTCCTGTCTTCATCAGAGCTACCTTCTCATTAAATAGGACCAGGTAGCGGGTGTAATCTTCTCTCATACCGGCGAAGAGCTCACTCTCTTCGCTTAGGTCAAGCATCGGCTCAACCTCTTGCATTACTTCGGAAAAACGCTTGCTGGTTTTCTTGAATTGTTCATAGAAATCTTCGTCTTTTAGTACCAGGTATTTCTTCTCAAACTCTTTTTGGGATAGAAGCAAGGTGAGCATTAACTCAAGATTTCTCACCGTACTGACATCAACCAAAGCGATATCACGCATGATCCGATTCAAATCGTTCAATTTCGTAAATACGTAACTCCCCATAAATATAATCAACAGCGTGATCACCGCATTTCCGAGCAGAAGCCTAGCTAATATTGTAAATTTCATTTTTCTCTTAATAGACATGAATGCGACAGATCCCGGATTTCATTTTAACGGCCACTGAGATCCAGCGATCGGTGAAGGAAATTACATACACCTTCTAATCTAGCTGAAAATACAACGAATATACATACTACCATGGAGACCGCCCGGAAAAAAAAGCGATGCGGCCTCCAGAAAAGCACGGGAGGCTTCAGAACATTTTTTAAAAACATAATGCAATATCAGAAGGTTAATTGATTTCTTACAAAGGAATAACGTGGTGAAGGAAAAATCCCCCATATTTATCCAATCGATAATTGGCCATCTATTCAATAGGTTACAAGAATCCTCCGAAAAAACCCCCATCACCGCCTACACCCCATAAATTTTTATTTCGTTAAATATCAATTACTTATACAACACGATGAATGTTGGCATGGTTATTGGATGCGTATCACCCCAGTAGGTCAATAGGGTGTTCAATCTATTCTTGATCTGAAAATTGCGTATTTCTTTTCACGCTGCGCATCCCAGGGAGCACGAGCAAAAGAACAAGGAAATAGGATAAGGAGGTATTAGCTGATTTGATGAATCTTTCAGCGTTAAGTAATAGCGTCCCTGATTCTTCTATAGTTGCCGCGGACCCGTGAGGAATTTTTCGACTGCGAAATCAACTTAACCATGGCCATTAACCACCATATTATTCTTTAGGAGGAATTATGTTTCCCAACAGCAGATTTTTTCTTGCAAAAAGCCACCCACGCAATCCAATGATATCATTTATATGTATACTATCCATGACAATTCTATGCCTCCTGTTTCAGATGCGATATGCCTCTGCCGCGGAGATGACGCTTCAATGGGATGACAATAACGTGACGGGAACGGTTGCCGGCTATTACGCCTATTCTGGAACTTCGACCGGTAGTTATCAGATCACACAGGATATAAAAAGCGGGACCAAATGTACTTTTACTAATCTCCAAGAGGGGGCGGTTTACCATTTTGCGGTCAAGGGATATAGCTCCACCGGGGTCCTGAGCGACTACTCAGACGAGCTGGTATATCTGGTGCCGAAAACGATTGATACGTTCACGGATAGTGACGGAGACGGTATAAGTGATTACTATGAAATAAACACATACCATACCGACCCAAAGTCAGCGGACACGGACAATGACGGATTGAATGACGGCGATGAACTTGCCCTCTGGGGAAACAGTTGGAACGGGGATAATGATAATGACTCTATTATCAATCTCCTCGATATTGATTCGGATAACGACGGCTATAGCGACGGATCGGAAATAAAAAGCGGAACTGATCCCGGCGACAAAACCTCTACCCCCCCATCTCCTCCGACTTCGTCAGATCCTAGAACAGTTGCATATTATAAATTTGATGAAGGAAATGGAAACCTTGTAGAAGATTATAGTGGAGGTGACTATACAGGAACCCTCGTAAATGATCCTGTCTGGGTGTGGCATAGCGCAGGTAATTCGGCTCTTCATTTTGACGGCATTCAAAGCTATGTGGACACAGGGTTTGATGAGCATTTGCTAAATTGGACGGTAACCGCTTGGGTCAAGGGAGACAATGCACCAGATAGCACAAAAGACGCCGGACCGATTATGAAGCAAAAAAACTACATGATCACCTGGGATCATACGAGTGATACGTTTAGAGGCGCCGCCACTGTATGTGTGGGCGGAACATGGTATGCGGCGAGCTTTGGCGCCCTTGAACCGAAAGTATGGTATTATCTCACGGCGACCTACGACGGCGAAACGCTAAGGGCCTTTAGAGACGGGCAGCTTATCACCGAAAATCCGGATCCATCGGGTCCTGCCGATGATTCACCCTATACCGCAAAAATAGGCCGGCACGCAAGGGACGACCAATATTTTGCGGGAACGGTGGATGATGTGAAAATATTTGATTATTCGCTAGCCGAAGATGAAGTTGCGACACTCTATGAAGATGGAATCGCGGCGTTATCCGAAGATGATCCGGTAAGCGATACCGTTGCATATTGGCGGTTCAATGAAGGCAGCGGACAATCAACCACGGATTTAAGCGGAGGAGGCTACACGGGAACTCTGGTAAATGATCCTGTCTGGGTGTCGCATAGCGCAGGGAATTCGGCTCTTCATTTTGACGGCATCCAAAGCTATGTGGACACAGGGTTTGATGAGCACTTGCCCAATTGGACCGTATCCGTTTGGGTCAAGGGAGACAATGCACCCGACAGTACAAAAGACGCCGGACCGATTATGAAGCAAAAAAACTACATGATTACCTGGGATCATACGAATGATACGTTTAGAGGCGCTGCCACTGTATGTGTGAAAGGAAAATGGTATGCAGCGAGCTTTGGCGCCCTTGAACCGAAAGTATGGTATTATCTCACGGCGACCTATGACGGCGAAACGCTTAGGGCCTTTAAAGACGGGCAGCTTATCACCGCAAATCCGGATCCATCGGGTTCTGCCGATGACTCGCACTATACCGCAAAAATAGGCCGGCACGCAAAGACCGATGAGTATTTTGCAGGAACGGTAGATGACGTCAGATTATATGACCGTGCCCTGAACCAAAATGAAGTCGCGGCATTGTATGGATACGAAAACAACTAAATAATTGCAGAATTAACTTTTTATTATTAATTTTATTCTGGTGAGGCCGGGATATACACTCGATTCGCTGATAAAGCAGGATCTTCAACCCGCCTTGCCGGAATACCTAAAAAAGAATTTGGAATATTCTTTTTAAAATCAGACATAATTGAAAATGGAGAATAAAAATGAAATTCATGAAAGCAGCATTATTAAGTATAATTCTTTTATTTTTCGCCCAAACCGCATGGTCCGCGACCTATTACGTTTCCACATCGGGGAATGACCGGAATGCCGGAACCAGCAATTCGCCATGGCAGCATTGCCCGGGCATGGTCGGATGGAACGGCAACGCACAATTGAGGGCTGGAGATACGGTGCTCTTTGATAGTTCCGGAACCTGGACAGGAGGCGGCGGCTACAGTCTTCTGGAAGTTGTCGGCGGAGTAATTTATGACGGCCGCACCTGGGGAAACGGCACGCGGGCGACTTTCAAAGCCACGGGAAGTTTCAGCCGATCAATTATTAACATACGGGATGATGACAATACTTTTGAAACTGTTGTCACGGGGTTCCATGTCAATGGAAATGGACAATACAGCAGTGGAATGAATATTAACTGGCCCAGCAGCGTTAACCTTACGGGAGCAACGAAAAGAATCGAGGACTGCATCATACACGATGTTTCACAATCCGGGAGTACTGCCATATATGGAATGAAAGTAGGGGCTGTTAAAAATACCGAAGTACGGAACGTGGAAATATTAAACAACGTGGTATATAACACTCCCCGTACCGGGATTAATATCTATCTTGCAATTGACTGCCCGAGCTGTATGGCATACGATGTCGTGGTGCGTGGAAATGAGATTTACAAAAATGGGGGCACCGGCACAGGCTTTGGCATAGGGTTAAAGAACTATTCAGTAAATACAGTGGTAGAATTCAACTATATTCATGACAACAGCGGTCACGGCATTTCTCTTGAAAATGACGGAGCTCCCGGGCCGAAGAACGCTATCATCCGGTACAATATTATAGAAAGATGTAACGGTGGAATAAACTTCATGAATTCAGGAGATAAAAGCGCTGATGTATACGGCAATCTGATTTACGATAACAGCAGGGGCGCCATCCTTTTTCAAAATGTCAGTGGCGCCAACATCGGTGCAAGATTCTATAATAATACATTGTATGAAAATGCAAGCACCAGCGACAACGCGGAAGTTATGTTGTCCTCCGCAAATTTCAGCCATCTGGAGTTCATAAACAATATAATAGTCCCCCGATCCGGTAAATCCGCGATTTCCGGTGGAAGCGTGATAACCAAACAATCGAACAATATTACGAGTAATGTCGAATTTAAAAATACAGGCAATCTGCCAGCCGGCTTTAAAGGGACTTATGGTGTAGACATGGAACCGGATACTGACGGCTTTTCGATAGTTTCCGGTAGCGCAATTGACGGAGGCATAAACCTGGGGCCGACGTATCAAGGAGCGATCAACCTTTCGGGCAAGTCAGGCGGATTGACAAGGATGTCTCAGGGTAGCGGATGGGATGTAGGAGCGTATGAGGCCGTTAAAGTTATCAACGTGGAGGCGCCGGTGAATTTGAGGGTCGTTCAATAAAACAACATCCGGTTATCAAATGCCAGACTCCCGGATGCCCTGCTTTCTCTCTTTCGGAGGGAAACAGGGCATTTTCGCAACATGTAATGCGAGAATGCGGATGTCACGGGGAGGGTTTATGTAACCTGATGAATTACCTGTTCAAAACCGGCGAAACGATATTATATGTTCCGGTCTTGTGAAGGATCTTTTTGACGAGAGGTCTTAAGGTATATTTAAACAATTTTGGATTGATCGGTTCTCTTAACACTTCTTTCCATAAGGTTTGAATAATAAGCTCAAACAGTTTGTGGCGGGGAGGCATTCTGTATTTTATGTCCACCGACACCAGATTCCTTAAAAGTTGACGACAATTAAATGGCGTATATTTCTCCATGATGATATCCCATTCCAATTGACTCATCGCCTGCCAGACACCCATTCTATGTTCCCAGTAAAGCAGGTCCAGGATGTCAATATTGCAATCATGGGCAACGCCCCTCGTATCTTTGAGCCAGGTTTCAAAACCGGCGGTCGTAAATTTATTTTCACCCATGCCGGCCAATCTTGATAACACGGCCCCTGTAATTTTCCTGGGATATGTGCTCTTATAATAATTGCACTTTGCCACTCCTGAGCAATTCCCATTTACATATACCCTCTCTTTTGGATAACATTCGTTCAGACCAGAAGCAATATCGCCCCAGGAATGATGGGCGAAAGCGACATTATTCATGTACAGCTTCTTGAACCCTGCATCCATTTCGGAACGGCAATCTAAAATATGATGCTTCAGACCCAGGGAAGTCAAAAGCCTGTTGGGGATTCGGATATCGGGGCTGTTCCGATCAAGGTTGCCGTAAATTGAAGTGTAGAAATAGATATCATTGCATATGTCTCTTGACGCGGCCAGCAAGACGCGAGTGTCAAACCCGCCAGTGATTGCGAATGCTATTTTAAATCTTGCGGCGGCGCCGCGCATGAGCCCGGCTAACAGGTCCGATGACTTGGAAACACATTCGTCCAAGTCCATGGGCGAAATGCCCTCTTGGGGCCAGAATCTTTTCGTTTCTATTTTTTTCAAATCAAGGCAGTGGTTTGGCAAGAGGTGTTTTATTCCTTGATAAAGAGATGTTCCGCCCGGCCACCAATATTCTTTTGCATTCTTAAAATATTCAGAGTTGATAAAATCTCTCTCCGCGGCTTCATCAGTAGGAATCCCCAGTAATTCGGATATAAGCCCCGCCTGGGATGAGCAAAAAAATTCTTTATGATTCGCATCTGTATAGAATACGGATCTTAGCCCTCCCGGATCATTAAATAATATCATTTTATTGTCGCGGCGGGAAATCAGGACCCAGCGACCGGAGAAGTGTTCTGTCTTATGGAAAAGACTTTGTTCACCTGTACTGTTTCTGAGCAGATCGGATAGAATTTCACTATTATTCCTTTCGGGATGGAAAGGATCAATGATATAACCGATCAATGTCAGTTCATGTTCATTAATTTTTGTCTGGGTAAGCTCAAGATCAGGGTGTGTAATCAACGAGTACTCACTGCCTATAGTCGCTTTTTGCCATTGACTGAATCCGGGGACGGGTCTGGAACTTAGAAGGAATTGCCTTCTATATTCAAGATAAGCCGGTTCGATATGTTTCACATCATTTAATCTCGCGTTCATTTTCGCGAATCCTCCTAAACTATGGCCGGGTGAGCACCTGAAGGGCGTGGAGGCGATTGGCCGTTTATCTAAACGGATATTTTATTCGGGCGTCGCAGTAAATTCTGAGTAATGAAAAAATCATTCTCGATCTCGTAATTATCTCATACGCAACATCCCGCGCCACCGAAATGAAAGAAAACCTCCGTTTCCTTTTCATCCCGGCATACAACTCACTATAATCATAGCCCATAATTTTCAGACTGCCATCGCCGATCCAGCTAATATATTTTCTTGCCCACCTCAGCCGAAAGGGGTTATCGAAAGCCGTTTTCCATGTGTCCAACGAACCCTTGCTTATCCTGTTGCCGTAGTTTTTTGAGCCGCTTCTTTCCACCATCCGACCTTCAAGGGGGGTATCATAAAAACTGCGAAGCATGTTTTCCTCAAAATCGATTTCAAGGTACTCACATATCCTTTTTACCTCCTTTTCGGGGCTTTGAATGAGATTTTCATAATTAAGCGAAAAAACATTATCCCTGTTTTTGATAAAAGTCTTAAGAAGTGTTCGCAGACCTTTGTATAAGTCGATGTTATAAGTCATTATTTTCCACTTTCCATGACACCATCTTGAAAGTATTGATGATGCAATCGCCAACGGATTTCTCCACAGGAAGATAAATTTGGCGTCAGGAAAAATTCTCATTATATCATCACAGATAAGGGAGTTCCTCGGCGTCTTCTCCAAGAAATATTTATCGCCGTTGCCCGCATACTTCTCGTACAGGGCCAAAAAAAACTTTCTCAGTTCTCTTTCATAATCTTCCTTTTTATCAGCAAATCCGTTGTAGAAATCCTCGATAGCCCCTACGGCGTCACCATGCCAATATTCAGCAATTGCCCCTGTTGGTTTTAAAGAATAGACAAAAGGAAGAAGCATCCAAGGTTCGGCCGCGGTGGAAATTTGATCTGATACCGCAAGTATCCGCTGCAGCATGGTGGAACCGGATCTTGGAAGGCTAAAGATAAAAACTGGCTTCATAAAGTTTCCTCCTTCATCTATTTTTCTAAGATAAACAGTGCCGTCATACGTTTCATCCCGGCATATGGCTGTGCATAATTGATCTGATAAATAAATTATCGGCCCTTACTCCTTAGTGCCTCCTTACGAATCTAAATACCCGCGATATTCACTCTTTTTATAAATCCTCCACAATGGCGAACAGGATAATTATAAATTTCGTTATTGATCTTTAAGAATTCATCGATCCTCTTTTTCCAGGAATTATCCTCAGCAAAACTGATTCGCTCCTTTATTAATGTTTCATTATTCTCATTATTCGCCTTGATAATCGAATCGTAAAAATCACGTTCTGTTTCCGCAAAATAAACGTGTTTATCGGGATATTTATAATGTATCATCATAGGCAACCGTACCATAACGACAGGTTTTCCCAATGCCAGATACTGGAATAATTTATTAGGCGTGCCCCCGGGATTGATTTCTTTAAGATTATAGGGCGCGATAGCGACATCAAATTTATTCATTTCATTGTATAGTTCTTGCCCCTTCATCACCCCTTTGAATGTAATATTATCAAACTTCTTAATTGATTTAATAAAACGTTTGTCATAAGGGCCAATCATGGTGAGGAGTAGATTTTCGTGATCCAGTAGGGAATTAATAATGTTAGAAGCCATGTTATTACCCATCCTTCCTACGAATCCTACCTCGATAATATCCTTTTTCCCGGGATACCGGATTTCAGATTCCATACTGCCTGTATTGGGGCCTCCCAAAGGAATTTCAAAGGTATTCGGATTGATTTTCCTTAGCTTATTCGTCAAATATCTGGATGTAGCAATGCAAAAAGCTGAGTTTTTAATTACTTTGTTCTCGCATTTTCTATGGTATAAATTTATCAGATAGAAGCTATACTTGGCGTTTCCTACAAATTCATCGTTACAATAATAGATGACCTTCTTAAAGTATTTGAATAACTGGGTGGCGGTATGATCAAAATTAACAACGTCGCTGAATTCGTCAGAATCCTTTATTCTGGAAAAAAGCCATTTCTGATAGGTATCATTGATGAAGGGGATCCTGTTCCTGAATCGCGAAGCAACTGGGAAATAGGGCGTAAAGACCGTGATATTTTCGTGAGGTTTTGATTCTTCTATTCTGGGAAGGCCGACTTTATTCCTGGTCACAAAATAGACTTTGAACCTTTTGGCGAGTTCATAGGTTACCTGGTGCCTCGCACGTGGGATTTCATCCCATCCGGTAAATGTATTGACTAAAAAAATTTTATCCATTTATCGACCTCCCGGGAAATACACCTTTATGTTATGCCTTATTTTTCAACTACTTAAAGTTATCCGTACGCCACCAACTCATATTATTTCATGAAATTTCATACGCTTTTTTATTTCTTCCTTATGATCAGGTTAAAAAGCGACAGCACGGATTATGGCCTTGATCATGATTTGATGCTCGCGGGAATGACGAAATCGGAGGTTTTTCGACTTTTTACGGGAGCATCATGATTTCACCTGCGATAACAAACCTGTTTTAAGCAGGATATATAATCTGGGGAATCTCAGGCGAATAAAGGACATTAGAAAGAAATACGGCCATAATGCCTTATGATATTTTTTCACATAGGCTGTCCAGTCCTGAACCCGTGCCACAATGATTGGATGAGTAATGGCCTCAACCCGGTCCTTCATCGAAAGTTCTTTTGATCTCCATCGATCGACCTTGCTGTTTCTCGAGCAGGTCCCCACATATCCGGGACATATCCAGGAGCTGAACCCGGCCTTTTTGGCCCTTAGCGCATAATCCCTATCTCCCCCTCCATGTTTGTAATCAGAAGACATGTTACCCGTCGCCATGGCTATTTTCCGGGGGATTAATACACAATTTCCATGAAACAGATCACATCGCTGGGGTAATTGTGACGGCTGAACCATTTTGTATCGAGCCGGACGCCACCAGCTTCCCAGCATAGTGCCTCCGTAAGTCAGCATAAGAGATTTTTCATCACAAAAAGAGCCTGCGATGATTACCTCATCCCCCGTCCTCCTTAAGAGGGCGGAATACGTGTCGAGCATGCTTCTCAAACCGGTATCATAGAGTCTCGAATCGTCATTCAGCCAGAGGTAGAAATCAAAATTGTCTTTGAGGGCTTCTCCAAAAGCGAGCCTCATTCCACCCGCCCAGAAAAGGCTTCCGTTTCCCCAAAGTACTTTTACTTCCGGATACTTTTGCTGCACAACCGTCCCGGTTCCATCCGTACAACCATCATCTACCAGAAATATCTTAAGCGTAGTATCTCCAATATTTTTCTGAGAAAAAACCCGCTTTAGGCACTCAACAGTCAAATCCCTCCGATTGTGACAGGTCATAATGATGGCTATTTTGCGGATATCCATGACATTCGGACTCCCCTGGAACATATTCGCGTTGCTTTGTGATTCGTTATTTTCAACCATTTCCATTTTAGCACATGCACATGTATGGCATTTCTTTATTCAACAACGACAAAGGTCCGATTTTTGGCCTCATTGTCCCCAAATCCCGGTGGCCTTTTTTTGAATTATCTTCTGATATTGAACAAACCGGGTGATTAAGTAAAAAATAAACGAAACGACCGTGGCAAGTACGACCCCCTGTGGTCCGAAATTAAGATTATTCGCGAAGAATATGGATAAAGGTATATTCATAACAATCGTGAAAAGAGCTCCGATAATCTGTACATACAAATATCCAACCCCATTTATAACATGCGTGTAAATGGCGCTGAGGCATTGGACAATAACGAGCAGTGCCCAGCAGGCAGACAGTGAAAATGGAATTTGGATTCTGTCTCCTATCCATAAATGATAGATCCATGGAGAAACCGACAACATAATTATCGTTGCCAGAACAAAATAAACCCATATTCTTTTATAACTTCTCACGGCATTATCGATCCAGAAGTAGTCGCCTTTTGTGAATGCTTCAGTTGTAGCACTCCACATAGGTGATAATAATATAAAAAAAACGGTCGATATGAGGCTGAAGTATTTGTGACTTATCTGGTACGGCGTCACGACTGCCGGGTTATAAAGATGTGAAAGAATCAGGTTATCAGACAAAAATAAAATTATGTACCCCATCTGAACGACAAAAAATTTAATGCCAAGACCCATTAATGGCCTCGCATACCTGAAATCTATCGATCTTAAAGATGGTCGATAATCTTTTAAATAATTTTTAAACGTAAACACGGAGACGAGAAAAAGCAGAAACAATGGGGGCAATATGTAAGCCGCCGAAAGGCTGATTAGTGTTCCAACGACGGCAGACTTCATAATCAACAGAATACCAAGCGTAATTAGTTTCGATAGCGCCTCCACCGAGTACTTAACCACGGGAAACTGTAATGCGAACCAGAGCATGTTGATAAGATTTAATACCAGCCTGACCGCGAACGAAGAGAACACAAAAAGTGCAAGGATAGAAACATCGTTTTTCAGTGATGGAGGTGCATTGATAATCATTGACCAGTTGACAAAATTATTTACTACAATCAACACTAAAATTAAAGCTGAACAGATCATGCTTATAATTGCATAAGAAGTACTGATATACATTTTAGCCATCAATACATCTTTCTTAGCATAGGCTTCCGCGAACTTATTCCTCAATCCATTCCCAAGACCTATATCGAATAGAATGAACCATCCAACAATAGATTCAATCGTCAACCATATACCATAGCGCTGAGGGTCAAGATAGTTCAGGCTAACGGGGACCAATATCAGACCGGTCAATATATCAATAAACCGAATTCCCAGCGATATGAATACATTTTTCTTGGCTCTTATGGACCGATCATGCCCGCTGTTCAGGAAGGATCGAATATGATCAAATCTTAAAATATTCCCTAATTTTAGGGAATTGAATAAATTCTTTTGCATTTCGACAAGTGACGACATTTTATCTTTAACCTGCTCGTCTCATCTTTCCGACATTCAGAGTCTCGTGGTTGAGGAATCCGACTGCGGCAAAGAGAAAGAGAGCTGAATGACATGTAAAGGGCGTGTTAAACAAAACTCCCTTCAGTTTTGATTGTTTCAAAGTTTACAAGGCCCACTGCAATATAAAGAAGAACCGCATGCGCGGTGCTGAAGCTTGTGTTGAACAGGGAGAAAACAAAGAAGACAACAATATACACAAAGAGCCAATTGCCATAAGCAGGATCTCTGAACCTAACATCCGACGATTGTTTCAAAACCAACAAGACAAAAAGAATGAGTACCGCCAGTCCAGAGAACCCTTCGTGAATGAATGTGTCTAACAAAAAATTGTGGGCAGCTCTGGTGATTCCCCCTTCACCTTCAACCATCACGCGCGGATCTTCACGATTATGGGAGATTTCCGGATTGTAGGCTGGGAATCTTCCCAAACCTATAATGGGTGTTATCTTGAGGACATTATTTGCATATTGCCAGTAAGAAAGCCTTTCTCTGGTAGTCTTGTTTTGCAAATTGAAGGTATCGCCAAATCTGATGATCATATCCCGTGCCAAACCCTGCCGCTGGGAAATGTTAAAAGCAACGGAAATGAACAGCGCCAGCACCAAAGCTGTAACGCCGAAGGCCGGAATCCAAAGGTAACGAACCTTTTCCCGAATGCCCAAAACATAAAGTGCGCAGAAACAAATTAGAAGAACGACATAGGCGGAACGATGGCCGGTGAACGTGGTCCCTAAAGCCAGAACAGCAGCGGTGGAAATCGTCAGGAAATTCGATTTAACCCGAAGATATCTGTAAAAAATCAAATAGCACAGGGGAAACATAAGAACGACGACGTCGTTGCCCAGAAGGCTTCTCAGGGTACCGCTGCTTGTCAATTCGACCTCGGAGGTGACAAAATATCGAATTGCGCCGAATGAGAAGAGGGCCAGCCCGAGCCAGAGAGTGAATTTGAAAAAGCGTTCTTTTTTCTCGTTAATGCCCGGAATCAGTGGTGTAACCAGAACCATGAACATCAGTGTTTCCCCTGAAAGTATTCGTAACACATTCTGCAGATGGAATCCCTTTTGAATCGACAGAAAGGCGATGAACAGACGCCATGAAAACATCAAAAGAATCACACGGGTCAAAGGACTTCGGAAGAGCGACGACACCAATTGATCATGGGCCCTCATGTGCCGAAAAAGCATCATGGCGAGGAGACAACACATGGTTGCCACGGCAAAATCAAATGCATAGACGTTCACCTGGCCGATCTGAAAAAGCAGAAATTTACGCTGCTCCGCGGACAGCCCGGGAAAACTTGGAATAACAAAGAGGGTGAAGAAGGCGTACAGAATCAGAACCGGCCTGAACAGACAAGCCGTAAAGAAACCCACAAAAAATAATGCCATTACGATTTCCATGACCACACCCGTCCTAACGCGACAACATTTTCACAATTCAGATTCTCCTGCGTGCCTGATACAGCACGCAAGAAAATTCCCCAAAATAGGCCAGCCGGGCAAACGCTTTTGACCTTTTTTTTCGTTTATCATTTTTTCCAGATCAAAATTTCTGTAGCTCTTGATATGCCTTGAGCAGTGGCTTCGATACATTTTGCCAAGATAGCTGTTTTGCTCTTACCCCTGCGCGCGAACCAAGAGATTTTCGAAGTTCCGTGTCATCAATCAACGATAAGACGGTTTCTGCCATTCGGTCCATGTCGCCTGATGGAACGAATATTCCGGCATCTTTTAACGAATACATGCTCTCTTTGAGATTATAAGAAACAACCGGTTTTTCAAATACCATGTATTCCATATGTTTAATAAAAGTGGATCTTTCATTTAAAAACGAAGTTTGTGCGGCATCAATAAAAATATCTACCGTTGAAAGGTATCGAGATAATAGGTCGTAATCACGAATGAATCCTGTGAAAATGATATATTCCGTTACATCCATTTCATTTGATAACTCTTTAATTTTATTGATATAATCTCCACCACCAATAATTAGAAGCAATACTTTTTTATATTTTTTTTCATAAACAATTTTGTGTATGATCTTTATTAGGTTGTCGACACCATCTTGGATATTGACAACACCTAAATATCCCAATATAGTCTTATCTAACTCCTTCAGTGACTCAATCGGTCTACTGATCTTCAACAAATTTAGATCAGGCCCATTTCTTACAATAAATATCTTCCGATAATCAATACCACATCTTTCTATTTCGACCATTTTGTACGATTCATTTGTTGCGATTACAATATCAGCGAACTTACAAGACAATTTTTCAAATAAAATCAACATCAAATATATATACCTATTTCCATCATTATATTTTTCATAAAATAAGTCCGGAGACAAATCATGATGATCAAATACAATTTTTTTATTAAATAATATTTTGTGAAACATCGCTATCAAGATCAATGTGTCTGGTGGATTGTGTAAATGTATAACGTTAAATTTGTCTTTAAATAAAACAATAAAAGATAACAAAAATGCAATTGAAGTAAAGTATGCATATTCAAGGCTGTATCCAATAACTGCTTTAATTCTATTTATATATTTTGTTATGTTTTTACTTTTCATTTGGGATAATGCATTTTCTTCATGAAGAAAGTTTACTTCAGGAACCCTTCGCACCTTAACCGCATTTACATTTTCAAAATATTTTTGATGAGGTCCTTTTATTGCAATGACCGAAATTTCGTGACCGTTTTTAACCAACAATTCAGCTTCCTGTCTTACTCGCGTATCGCATGGGTAATATCCTTCCGTTATCATCAAAATTTTTGACATAGATTTACCTCATTAGATCAATGGACGTCTCCGGGAGTCCTGTGAATATTCTGTGGCGCGTTATTCTCTCACCGTATTTCCCGCCGGTGAGCCCGCGGAACCACACCAGCGGCATGGTTCCTTCAGGCGCCGCTCTGCGTTCGCATCCAAGACACTCAAGTATACTTTCATAACACCCCGCTGAAATTACGTTTCCGATACTGTTTCCGAATAAGTCAGAAATCTTTTGCAATAACTCGCAACATCCTTCGGCAAAGCATGCCAGTACGAATCATGATACGTTGAACGAACATAATCCAAGAATCGGACATAGTATTCGGCGGGGTACTCATCACATCTGAGGCGTCTACCGTTGAAAGACATGTAGTCCGGATGCACATTGAGAAGGGCAAGACCGCCTTTATCCGCAACCCACCGCAATTTCTTCTCCCAAATCCGAATATCATTCTGCCGCAAAAGGACAAACACCGTAAAATCCTGTGGAAGAGTATAAGGGAGTTCCATGTAGCCGCCGGCGTTGTCGTTCTTATTTACCCAGAAGGGGAATATGGTCCCCACGCCATCAGCCTGGGGTTCGAAAGGATCGGTGTCGAAAGTCGAGGCATCGTATTCAATTTTCAGGTCGTGCACCCAATCGAGATTGTGCTGCATGGCAGGAGAGCGAAAGCCAACCGCCCCCCACTCCCTGAGATACTCATTTATTTTCCGCATTCTTTTGAGGAAAATTTCCCTTGATTCATACAATCTGCCATCATGGTAGAGGCCATGCACGCCCACCTCAAATCCTCTTTCCACAAGATAGGCCAATAATTCCGCCATTAATGGATATCGTTCAGGGACGAAATTAAAGGACGAGCGGAAGCCTTTTTGCTCCTCGATTTCGGAAAGCATTATGCATCTGTTATGCCCTTTTAGGGTATCCACGTCATGGGTAAGCACCAAGGCGAATTTTTTGCCGTCGGGCCACCCCGGCCATCCCGGCGGAGCTTTTCCAGCCTTCCAATCTATGGGCCATGTCCCACTATCTCTCGAATATGCGGCAAGTCTCTTCCGCATCACGATTCGCCTTAACCCGATCTGCACGGGGCGTGGAAGAAGCGGCCTCACTTTGTAATAGTAATTATATAAGTCTCTCATTTTATGCCATATGCCTGTAGAGCATGCTTCCCAACCCCCGAAGCAGCGGGATGGGTGTATGCTTGAAAACCGCATTCATCCGACCGCTGCCGGTTGCTTTTGCAGGCAGGAGACAGCACTTTTCAACATCATATCTGTAATACGAAATGCTGTATTGTCTGCATCCCCAGCCATTTTTAAACTGCATAAGGCCTCTGTTGTCAGCCGTGGTCCTGCCGAAGTCCAGAGCGTTAAATCCTCGGGAGGCGTAATACCTGATGATCTCCCACATCAGGAGATTGCTGGCTCTCAGATTTTGAAAACGGCGGTCCGAGGCGCCATATTTGTATGTCGCCCTGGTTCCGAAATGCAGACAGATATCCCCGGCGACGGCCCTGCCATCATGAAATGCGAGAAAAATACGCCCTTGATTTTTTGCGATAACATGAGAATGCAGTTTTCTGAAAAAATCAAAAGGCTGGGGAGGAAGCCCGTGATGTTTTCTTGTAACGCAATGCAGCCCATAGAATTTCTCAAGAAAATTTAGTGAATCACTCTCTTCGACATGTATCCCGCTTTTTTCGGCCTTCTTGATGTTTCTCCTGGTGCTGTCCCTGAACGACTTGAAAAGTGCATCCGTATCGTCATGTAAACCCAAAACATGACCGCTGTAAGAAGATGATGCCTCCGCTTCCGGGAACAGGCTGCTCCCCCCTCTAAATTCAAGGTATTTCCATTTGGCCTTGGCTGCGTGATTCAGAATAACGTGAACAGCCTCGGAATTTGCGCCGTCCGACAACAGGACCGGATCACAGTAATCCGAAAAAGGAAGTGAAACCCCCCTTCGACCAGTCCAGGAACTTCTGACCTCCATTACCGGCAACATGACAATGGGATGAGCGTCATGAAGCACTACGAAAACATACGGTCTGTATCGGTAGGCTTCGTGAAGCGCTTTTATCCAGGCCGAAGAATTGAACACAGAGTAGGATTCGGAGGCGAGCAGCATATCGTCCCACCGGGAGTTCTCGACGGGATTCATTATTTGCAAGCGATAAGACATTTCAGGTTGCCTTCCGTGCCGGCACTTTCAGGACACTTATTGGAATTAGGACGAATCAGGGGCGTTCGGATAGGAATGAACCGATTGGAAGTCACCTTGCAAGGCCTGCTCTTTGGCCCCTAACGCTTTCCGCTCCTTCATTCAAAACAATGGACTGAAGCTCCATACAAACTTGATCTATGTGTTCGTCACTCAGTTCAGGATACATGGGAAGAGACACGTACTGATCGGCACATATCTCCGAAACAGGTATGCTGTTCTTATTGTATCCGAGAGAGCGGTAGGCTTCCGTAAGATGAATAGGGATAGGATAGTGGATGCCGCAATGAATTTTTCTTTGCGCCAAACCGGCTGTAATCGCATCACGGTTCTTAACACGGATTGCGTAGATATGATAAACATGTTTGGCATAGTCTGCCTCTACGGGAGCAATGACGCCATAAAGATCCTGCAACAGCATGCCATACCTCGCTGCATTTTTGCGGCGGGCTTCGATCCACGCCGGGAGATAGCGCAGTTTGGCAGCTAAAACAGCTCCCTGAATACCATCCATTCGCGCGTTCCATCCGACCATGGCATGGACATATTTTCGGGATTGGCCATGATCACGCAGCATCATGATCTTATCTGCCGCCTCTTGGTTATCGGTAACAACCGCTCCGGCTTCACCGTAAGCCCCGAGATTCTTTCCGGGATAAAAGCTGAAACACCCAATATCACCCATGGATCCGGCGGGCTTTCCTTTATATTCGGCTCCATGAGCCTGACAGGCATCCTCTACGACAAATAACTCATTTTCTCTTGCAATCTGTAGGATGGGGTCCATATCAGCCGTCTGGCCGAAAAGATGCACGGGGATGACGCCTTTTATCCTTTTTCGGGTCGAGCCATTCTGATTTCTGATTTTGAGGCAGTCTTGAAGCCCCTGGGGATCCATGGTGTATGTGCGGGCATCAACATCGACGAACACAGGTGTGGCGCCGCAGAAGCTGATTGCCTCCGCGGTTGCAATGAAGCTGTTGGGAACGGTTATGACTTCATCACCCGGACCCACACCCAGCGCCACCAAGGCAAGCCATAACGCCTCGGTTCCGCTGCCCACGCCGGCACAGTGCCGGCATTGGCAGAACGCCGAGAAATCGCGCTCGAAATTAGCCACAAATCGTCCTCCCGCAAAGGCCGTCTCATCAATCACCTGCTTTATGGCTTCATCGATTTCCTGTCGAATAGACTGATACTGTGCTTTAAGATCAAGAAAAGGAACTTCCATGAGTTTGTCTCCCGATAAAGATTAAGCGTTAAGTGTTTGGGGTTCGGTTCCGATCCTGTCCCCGTATGGAAAAAAACCAGCCATTTGACTTTCTTCCCATACATTCTGAAGAAAATAGTTGTACGTTTCCTTAATGCCCTCCTCCAACCCGATGTTGGGCCTCCATCCAAGCCGGTAGAGTTTCGATACATCGAGTAATTTTCTCGGCGTACCGTCAAGTTTGGTCTGGTCGAATGTAATGTGGCCGACAAAACCCACGATCTCCGCAATGAGCCTGGCCAGCTGATATATGGACAGATCTTCGCCAACTCCGATGTTAATAATTTCGCTGCTTGAATAGTTCCTCATCAGGAAGAGGCAGGCGTTCGCCAGATCATCCACGTGCAGGAATTCTCTCAAGGGTCTCCCGGTTCCCCATATTTCGACGCTGAGGGAGTGTCGTGTTTTTGCTTCGTGCATCTTTCTTATCAGAGCCGGCAAAACATGGGAGGTATTCGGATCAAAGTTGTCATGAGACCCATACAGGTTGGTCGGCATGACACTGATAAAATTGGTTCCATATTGGCGGTTATAGGCCTGACACATGGTGATGCCGGCGATTTTAGCAACCGCGTATGCCTCATTGCTCGGCTCCAAAGGACCCCAAAGAAGGTATTCTTCTTTGATCGGTTGCGGGCTGTTCCTTGGATAAATGCAGGAGGAACCCAGAAACAGGAGTTTCTTTGTCCCTGTTTTCCACGCCGAATGGATAACGTTGCTCTCAATTGCCATGTTTTCATAAATAAAATTGGCAGGATAGGTACTATTCGCATGAATTCCACCCACCTTTTCCGCCGCGAGAAATACATATTCGGGGCGCTCTGCTTCAAAGAACGCTTCCACTTCCTCTTGGCGTTCCAAATCAAGATGCGTGTGACTTCTGGTGATAATATGCTCATACCCTTCCGAGCGGAGTTTACGATAGAGAGCAGAACCCACAAGTCCTCCATACCCGGCGATAAATATGCGTGATTGTTTGTCCATCTTCCAACTCCTTAT
Source organism: uncultured delta proteobacterium (assembly GCA_963747555.1). Taxonomy (GTDB): domain Bacteria; phylum Desulfobacterota; class DSM-4660; order Desulfatiglandales; family Desulfatiglandaceae; genus DUZB01. The sequence continues at coordinate 159,926 of CAVVFZ010000019.1, read as the reverse complement.
TCAAATTGGACAATTTTGGGTGTTGGGATCAACACCCGTGAATGAAAGGGATTCATGCAACCCTCGGGCATGAGTTTTCCAATGATCCGAATCGAATCCGTTATTGAAATGGCCGTCGCTATTGGAGCGTTGCTGCATGGAATCGGGCGATCCGGATTCCGATCGGAAACCTGACAGCCGGCCCACGGCACTTGACGCTTGGAGCATTGCGCGTAGGGCCAAGAACCTGTGAACTTTTGGGCTTGGTTCTAACTCCACCCACTATAAAAAAGAACCGCAGAATATCGAACAAGGAGTATCGAAGTGCAGCTGGCTGTTTCCCTTTATTAATGGAAATTCCATCGAGCCCTGAATTGAACCACAAAGCCACAAAGGACACAAAGAAACATGCATTAATTCTTTAGCCCTTGTGCTCCTTGTGACTTCGTGGTTCCTTTTTGGTGGGCCAAGTTAGAGCCAAGCCCGAACTTTTAGATACGCCTTTATTACGGATGCAGGCCGGGTGGTTGTCTGACAGGACCGTTCGAGACAGCGATCGACTCCATGGTCCCCTTCTGAGGGATACCAAAAGATCTCCCTGAAAGGGAGGGATAGTGATCACTCATACTACTATTATTATTTACAATTTTCAGGATGACATCTTTACAGTTACGAAGATCCAGGATATCCTGAATGTCATTCTGAACCATGATGCGCACAAGATTTTCAAATCTGCAATTCGGTCTCCAGCTCAGGTATTCCAGAGCACGCGACGGATCGCCCCGAAGGAAGTCAACCTCCGTCGGCCGGAAATACCTCGGATCAATACGAACCACAATGGAACCTATTTCAGGCAGTGACGCATAGTTGTCGACTTCCGGGCTAACCTCTTCGACAATCCCGACCTCCTCAACGTCACCGTGACGCCACTCAATCTGCATCCCCGCCTCTCTAAAGGCTACTTCGCAGAACTCCCTTACGGAGTGACTCTCGCCGGTCGCAATCACAAAGTTATCGGGTCTATCATGCTGGAGGATGAGCCACATGGCATAAACATAATCCGGCGCATAACCCCAATCGCGTTGTGCGTCAAGATTCCCGAGATAGAGGCAATCCTGAAGGCCGAGGCTGATTCGTGAGGCCCCCATGGTTATTTTCCGGGTGACAAAGGTTTCCCCACGTCTGGGTGACTCGTGATTGAAAAGGATTCCGTTTGCCGCAAACATCCCGTAACCTTCCCGGTAGTTTTCGACCATATGATAGGAGTAGACTTTGGCGGCAGAGTAAGGACTTCTCGGCTGAAATCTGGTTTCCTCATTCTGAGGAGGAGGGGCATTCCCGAACATTTCAGAGCAAGAGGCCTGGTAGAACCGGGCCTTTATACCGCTCCGCCTGAGAGCCTCAAGCAACCTCGTTGTCCCTATTCCTACGATATCACCGGTATATTCAGGCATATCGAAACTGACTTTCACGTGGCTTTGAGCCGCAAGGTGATAGATTTCATCCGGATTCAAATTATAGATAAGATGCGTAAGCTGGCCGGAGTCGGATAAATCGCCATAATGCAGGAAAAGTCGCGTCTCAGGATCGTGAGAGTCGGTATAGATATGCTCAATCCGATCAGTATTAAAGGAACTGGACCTTCTGATTAGACCATGCACTTCATACCCTTTACCGAGAAGAAGCTCGGCAAGATATGATCCATCCTGGCCCGTTATTCCCGTAATAAGAGCGCGTTTCATTATATATTCCCCCTGAGGATTAATGCATAATAAGCAGGATCTAGTTATACTTGACGAATTTTTCGTCGCACATTCAGAGCCTTCAACTGCTTAGCGGGATTGCCGGCCACAATTACGTATGGCGGCACATTTTTGGTAACAACACTGCCTGCTCCGATAATGGCGTTTTCTCCCACGGTGATGCCGCAGAGCAAAGTGGCACTGGAGCCGACAGAAGCCCTCCTCTCTATGAAGGTGGGGCTGCATGTCCAGTCTTCGCCTGTTTTCAATTTTCCGAACTCCGTAGTGGAGCGAGGGTAGCGGTCATTGATGAAAGTCACGTTGTGTCCAATAAAGACTTCGTCGTCGATGGTCACTCCCTCACAGATAAAAGTGTGACTGGAAATTTTGCACCTTTTTCCGACCCTGACCCCTTTTTGTATCTCGACAAAGGCGCCAATTTTGGTTTCATCCCCGATTTCACAACCATAGAGGTTTGCGAAATCATAAATCACCACATCCTTACCAAGTTTCACATCTGGAGCGATCTTTATCATGGAATTCAATCACCTTTCAGGCATACGCTACACGCAGTGCCGATAATTTTGCCGAGACTGCCGGTGATGCCAATTCTACTTTGCCGCCCCCATTGCCGATGGACCGGGCGGCGGCTTCAAGAATTTGGACCACCTGGAGGCCATTTTCTCCGGAAGTCAGGGGCGTGGTCTTCTGGGCGATACAGTCCAGGAAATGCTGACATTCAACCTTAAGGGGCTCGACCTGCTGGAGGTATGGGGTATGAATATCTCCGTAATGGTAGGAATAGTAGAAATCGGCAAAGGTTTCGTAATGGGGTGGCGGTTGCACCCGTTTGTCATAGATCTTGATCTTTTCCAAAGGAGCATTGTCATCATAGACGATCATCTTTTTACTGCCCACGAACGTCATTTCACGCACCTTATTCGGATCGATCCAGCTACTGTGGATTGTCGCGTAGCCCCCATTGGAAAAGTTCAATATCAACGTGGTGACATCCTCTATCCCGGCGGTAAAATGGGCCTTGCCGTGACAATTGATACCCAAGGGAACTTCATTCATGATATAAAGAATGATGGAGATGTCATGGGGCGCCAGATCCCAGAAGACATTGATGTCTTTCTGAAATAAACCCAGGTTCAGTCGACGGGCGCTGATATACAGGATCTCCCCGATTTCTCCGGAATCGACGATCTCTTTAATTCTCCTCACCGCGGAGGAATAGAGAAAGGTGTGCCCGACCATCAGGGTAAGGTCCTTCTTTTTGGCGATATCAATCAAATCCGTGCATTGTTCGGCCGAGGAAGCCATCGGCTTCTCAATGAAGGTGTGTTTTCCCGCCAGGAGACATCGTCTGGCGAGGTCATAGTGCAAGGCAACCGGCGTGGCGACGGCGACGGCATCGATACCGTCGTCATTCACGACCTCTTCAAACGTCGACACCGGTTGAAGTTCCGGATAAAGCCGGCACATGTGATCCAGCCTTTCATTGTTCATGTCACATGCCTTTGTTACCTTGCAATTGGGAAGCGATCTGAAATTTCTTATGAGATTCGGCCCCCAGTAGCCACAACCAACTACTGCTACGTTAAATGTATGTTCCATGGCTCCTTCCTTTCCTGAAGAAAACTTGGTTGAATGTTTGATCGAAGATTACCCAAATGGTTTTTATCAGTATTTCCAGGTCGAGCCATAATGACATCTCTCGTCCATAGAGGATGTCGAAACCTATCATGGCCCTGAATGTCGTTGTATTTTTTCCATTTACCTGCCAGAGTCCGGTCAATCCCGGGACACTGAGTATGCGCCTCCTGTGCCAGGGAAGGTACTGATCGAATTCATAGGGGATACAAGGTCTTGGACCAACCAGACTCATTTCTCCACGAAGAACATTGATCAGTTGAGGAACTTCGTCTATACAGGAATTACGAAGAGCCTTTCCTATGAAGGGTATGATCTGAGAATTGGTGGCATCCAATTTATTCATGGGCTGTCCATTGTTTATCAAGTCGCAAACGTAATCCTTGTGCTCTTCACAATCATATTTCACCCGCATTGTTCTGAATTTCCAGAGATTGAAGGGCTTCCCCATAAATCCCAATCGTTGCTGTTTGAAAAAAACGGGTCCGGGCGACACCGCCTTAATCATTAAGGCAACCAATATCCCAAAAGGGAAAAAAAGCAATATGCCCGCCCCGGAACCAATAACATCAATGGTTCGCTTCCATAAAGGGAGACGGCGAGCTAAGAATGGATCAACGCTTTCCGAACCCTCGCCACGCCTTTTTTCCCCGCCTTTGAACTGATCATCCCACGGGACATGCTTCATCGCATCGCGAATGGATGATTCTTTTTCAGAAGATCTTTCGCGACGCCCCGATCCGGTTCCGGTATTGCTGAAGAGGCCGGAAGGATAATTTACGACCCTGTATCCGATCGCCAGAGAGGTATGATGAACCGCTTCCCGAATTTCAGACGCCAGTTTCAACGCGTCTCGAACAATGACATCAAGGAGCAGGACACCGATCGATTTTTTGTCAACCCATCCTACTTCGTCAGTAACTCGTATGCGCCCTGATATCACTTTGATAAGCATCCTGTATAAGTCCGGATATCGCGCAGGGTTCTCAAGGTAAAATATAACGATGGAGAACCCTTTTGCGCCCCGATCCACGCGTGCCCGTTCCCGACTTACCAACCTCCCAAACTCCTTCTCACCATATATGCATCTGCCATTTTGAAGCACATGAGGAAATGGAACCCGGCGAAATCGAGAATAAAGTCGTGCTAAGGCCATAAATCCACACTCCTTTCAGCCAGCTAATCAAAAGATCAAAATCTTTTATATAGCCAATTGGGAATATGATACATTTGTTTATTCAATACCGCCCCAATGATATTTGCGTTCATCTTTAACAAACGGTCCCTGGCGCCCTGCGTCACTTCCCAGCGAACTTTTTCTGCCTCTATAACCAGCACAACGCCATCAGCGAGAGTACTAAAACTTGGTGCTCCAGTTCCCGCGCCGTTCCAAAGCGCAGGCGTGTCAATAACCACGAAGTCGTATCTCTGTTTTAAAGATTGTAAAAGCTTGGTCAGGTCCTGTCTTTCAGACCAACGAAGATGCGGTGGATGCTTTTCTCCTGCCGCAATGAAATCAAAGCCTTTCTGCCCGGTCGGCTGGAACATTTTCACGTCGAAATCTTTCTGAGAGAGCATTTCTCCGAGACCGGGCGAAAGTTTCCCTCCCAGCATCTTGTGGATGGCAGGGTGCTCAAAATTGCCGTCCAACAACAACACCCGCCCGTCAAAATCGTGTGCGAGAATGGATGCCAGATAAAGAGCTACGGTGCTCGCGCCTTCACTCCTTCGGCTGCTCGTAACCGCTATGATACGAGGAGGATGATTTTCATGAGGAATCATAACGGAAGGGTCGCTCGGGAGCTGAAGCGCCAGATTGTCATTGATCTCATCGATCTTTGACAATGTTCTGACGTTTTCACTTTGGAGATAATACCGGCTTTCCCCATTGCCTGAGCCCAGTTCCTTCAGAGCCTTCCGACCCAGGACGGGCACCGATCCAAGAGATGGAATGCCGAGTTTCTTTTCAATATCCTCCGGAATACTGTAGGTATGATCCAGATATTCCCGGAAGAACACCAATCCTATGCCGCCCGTCAGCGCAAGCAAAAGACCCACGCCGAAATTCAAGCCCCTCTTCGGACGGATCGGGTCAACGGGAACAGTAGAGGCCTGGGCGATCGATATGTTTGAGATTTTTCCCAGTTCAAGAGCGTTGTCAATACGCGATTGCTCCTTGCCTTCGGCATATTTTCGGTAGCTTGCCTCTCCAATTTCCAACTCGCGCTGCAGATCTTTAATTTGAACTTCGTGATTATTTATGCGCTTCAACTCTTCTTGAGCTAAAAGCAATTGGCTTTCCAACTTATCCGCCTTTGCCCTTAAGGCCGAAAGACTTCCCTCCACCTGCAGCGCGGTTATTTCGATCTGCTGGTAGGTGGCATTTCGGCCTGTCGTAATTGCCGGAGAACCTGACGCCTGTGCCAACATTGCTTCCGCGGCCTTTATCTCCCGCCGAATGTCTTTCGCGGGAACGCTCTGCGGGGCGTATGTTGAAAGCACTCTCTGCTCATCCAGCTTTAATGAATAGATTTTATTCCTCAGTGCTTCAGTAGCATCAGCGGCTCCGCCCGTGGTCCTCGCTTGTACGGTTGTTTTGGGCATTTTTGAGAGGTTCTTTCTTAATACCTCCAACTGTTTTTCATTGGCAGCCAGGGAAGCTTCGGTCTCCTGCCTTTCCCGTTTAAGGGAGTCTATTCTTCCCAGTAGAAGAGTTCCCTGTTTATCGAGAGAGGCAATTCCCGTCTCATTTTTGATTTCGTTTAAAGTCTTCCCTGCATATTCGATCTTTTTCTTTACGTTGTCGGACTGCTGCTCGAAGAACTGATATGATCCGCTCGTTCGGTGAATTACCATATGCTTGTCGAGGTAAGTCGATATCAGAGTTTGGAGGACCTTGTGCGCCATTTCCGGACTTTCGCTGTCGTATGAAAGCGTGATCACGTTGCTTTCGGGCACTGCTTGCACGGCCACATTCTGCATAAGTGTGTCAACGGTTCTTTCCCGTTCCATCTGCTTACGCGCCGTCTCCGCCTCGGCGTCGGTATTCAAGAAAGACCTTATCCGTCCGATAAGTTCAGATTTCATGCTTTTCATCCACCCGAGAAATTCTTGTACCGCCGAGCTTTCAATTTTTCCGGACCCGGTGTAGCCTTTTTGAAATGTTTCCACGCCCAACCGGCCAACAACGGTTTCATACAGATCCCGACTCCGGAGAATTTGCAGTTCTGAATTGATCTCGCTTGTCCTGTCCTGTCTCACGTTGGCAATCTGCCCGATGGTAGCCGTAGGATCAATCATCACACTCTCACGTCCCAGCTTCACGAGCAGGGAAGCCTCCGACCTGTAGATTTTCGGGGAAAGGAACGTAATCGCAAAGACAACAATCATGGCTGCAAGAAAGAACAGAACGAAAAGTTTTTTTCGCCGAAATATCACCCGGGCTATGTCCCGCATCGTGCTGTGCGGGAGTTCCTTGCCCATATTTCCTGTTATTCCCGTGAGCATTTCATTCTCCTCCTCTATTAGGAAAGCATTTCGCAAAATCCTAATCGTTTCCAGTTGTCCAGAAATAGCCAGTGCTGAATCTCACCGGGATGATCGTCCACAGCTTCCCAAACCATTGGGCAACCTCGGTCATACCGGTTTGGGGAACGAACACAATATCCATCGGGGCCAAGGGAAATGGTTCACTCTCGACCCCTGCAAGGGATTTTTCAAAATCCAGGGTAAAGAGCTTCCGTTCACCATCTTTCTGTCTTCTTATTACCACTACGTTTTTGACCTCCGCCGTCTTCATGTCAAAACCGCCCGACGCCATAATTGCCTGAAGTACGGTAAGGTTTCCGGGCATTTCCAGAACGCCGGGGATAAGGACGGAACCTCCCACGTAAACTTTTCGCTCGATGGCCAGGCGGGTTAATACGGCCAATTCAGGATGGGCGAAATGCTTTGCATATAGCTTGGTCAAATTGTTTCTAAGCTCGGAGGGGGATTTGCCGGCTGCATCGACCTCTCCCACCAGAAGTAGTTCTATTTTTCCATCCGGACGGATGGCCTGGATTTCATTGAAATCCGGCAGGTATGCGAATTTGATCTCTATTTGGTCGCCGGGTTCAAGTCGAACATCCCGGATAGAAACAGGTGTGGGCAACGACCCAGGCTTAGGGGTCTGAGCCGGCGCCGACAGCGCTTCAGGCTTAGAAACCTGGGCCGGCGTTCCTCCGCAGGACGGGAAAGAAAGGATCATTACAATAAATAAAAGGCATTGCAATATTTTGCATTGGTTAGGAAAACATCTCCCAGGAATATCCGACAATGACAAATGACCTTGTTGCATTTCACTTACCTCCTCGAAATTTGGTTAGAGACAATAATACTTCTCGGAGCTCCCACATCTCTTTTCAAAATACAGTTTCATGGCTCATCCAAGCAATTCGGACAAGCTTTGGATGAATTTTATTAATGCTTCAATATTAAACGGCTTTTTTATGAATTTTACCGCACCTGACGCCAGGGATTCGTCAAGACCTGCTTCACTTTTCCCCGAAAAGACAATCACCTGCAACTGAGGATTAATAACCTTGGATATCTTTAGCGACATTATGATCTTCAGAGTATCTATACCGTTAAGCTTGGGCATTTTTACGTCCAGGAGAATAAAGTCGTAAGCGATCTCGATGATTCTGAGTACCGCATCCACACCATTGTTGACCGTATCTACTGTAAATGCATGTTCCTCAATTTCCTTCTTTACAACATAGGCAAAATTATAATCGTCGTCCGCTAACAGGATTCTCATTTGAAGACCCTCACTTTAATCTCACGTGGGAAATTCAAGCTTTTTGGAATGAATGAAGCAATGAAAGTGCCAAACCTATAACCTATTGATTAATCAACTTTTTAGAGAACAAATCTCGTCCTGCATTCGGGCACTTTGTCGCTTTGACAAGGCAAATTGTCCGAAGACTGCTATGGAGGTTAGACGAGATACCGACACAAGGTCCGGCCAATGACCCTGCACGTAAATTTAGGCAGAAGCGTCATGGCAAAGCGCATTAGGTTGTTCAATCCCGCGTTTTGGTTGATCGGGATAGCATTTGGTGTCTTGGGGATAGCATAATAAGACAAAAGCACTTTTTGCGTGCCCCATCTTGTCTTGAAATCATTGAGCCCGTAATTCACATTGGAGGTTCTTCCAAAATCGAAATTCTTGTATCCCCGATTATGAGCCTCTTTTATTGCTTCCCACAGGAGAAACTGACTGACGCCTTTCTTCAACATGTCGGGCCTTGAGGCGCCGTACTCGTAGATAACCGTATCACCCGAATACAGAAGCAGAATCGTTCCCACGGAAGCACCGTTATTTTTGCAAAGAAGGATGTCCATATCTTTCTTAAACAGGTTGTGCCACAGTGCCGCGAAGAACTTGTATGGCTGAGGCAAACGGCGTACGCGTTTTCGCATAGAGAGGTATAACAGATAAAATGATTGTAGATCTTTTTTCGATTTTGCCCGATATAGCTCCAGGCCATTTGAATAGGCCTTATTTTTCAAAACCCTTTGGATACAGCTCTTGTGCAGGCTATTGCGAATATCTTCGAGAGGTTTTTCGAGATTTAACCGATAGGTACAGTAGTTTTCAAAGCTGATCCCGAAGTTGTTTGTATTCATTGTAAAATCGGAACTGGTCCTGATCTCGACAACTCGGTCATTCGTTTTCTGTATGATGTGCATCAAGAAGGACAATATTTCATCATATTCCTGCTGGTTTCTTACAAGCGGGTTACAGTATTGGGCGCAGGGCACGGCAGACAGTCTTTTTCCCGACAACCTGCTGTTTATCCAAAACATGGGGATGCCACCGACGATACGATGATCATTTTCTTCCAGGCAAATATAGAAGGGCTTGAGGCGATAGGCCTCTTCTATCACTTTCCGCCAGCACGACGTGTGATAGATTGTCCCGAAGGGATGCCTGGATACAAAATCATCCCAGAGAGAATCATCTTCAGGACTATTAAGCACGCGAAGATTCATAATCGCCCAATCCCCACACTTCATGCCTGTTCAATTTGTTCCTCATCACTTTTAAACCATCTGCAACCCTTTTGATCGCCGGTTGAGGATCCTTTAAAGAAACCACACTGAACGCCCTTGGGCTGAAATACGGCATCAGATATGTTGACAACGAAAATCCTTCCAGACGAAAGCTTTTAAAAGTTTCATAAATATCCTTTTCCAGGTCGATCCAGTAAACGCCGGTTCGGTATTTGCCTTCCACTTCTGGAAATTCGCCTCGCACCGTGTGCTCATAGGTCAGATAGGGAAAATTGATCCCACACTTGACGGCCAGCGATGTCGATAGATTTTGCCGGCCATTTATTTCCATAAACATGTAAATCCCGTTTCTTTCATCACGTTTGAATTCCATGCAGGAATAGCCGCTGTACCCTGTCGCCAAAATCATTTTCCTCCCATACTCGAATAATTCGGGGACATATTTACTGACGATCACCCTCGGAAACCCGGTTCCCGGTGGTGAAAGCCGGCATTTTTGCGCGGTAAACTCCACCATCGGTTTTCCATCAACGAAGTAGGAATTGTAATTAAATCCGTGCGTGTCATCGCCGGGTATAAGTTCCTGGAGCATCATTTCGACGTTTGATTTTTGGGCGAGACGAAAGGACTCTTCGAGCTCCATCTCGTTCCTGATGGTGATCATCTTCTTCTTGAAAATGGCAAAAAACTGATGGCCGATAGAAGGTTTCAACAGGCATGGAAATCCGATCTCTCCAATAAAGCGCTTCGCCTCGGATATCGTGCCGGGAGTAATGGTTTTCGGGGCAGGAACCCCGGCTTCGGCTGCGATCCGGTAGGTGTATTTTTTTTCAATGATCTTCTCTATGACATCCCAACCGGCAAAGGAGGTTCTATAGCATCTCTCCAACAGCGCTTTATTTTTGGAGGCTGCATACAGGGTAGGATCATCCGAGGGTATAAGTACGGAACCCTTCAAGTCTTTCCCGAGGTGCATTAAAACATCTACGAAACCCTTCTCGTCCAGATCGGGATTGGGGCAGAAATGGGACTCAGCCACATATTTTGAGGCATACCCCATGTCGTTCTTATTATAATATACCCCCACCACGGGAACATTTCGTTCACCGAGCGCCCGAATGACGCCCAGGCCCAACTTGTGGCAACCAAGGATCATTGCCGCGGGACCTTTTATCCCATGTTTATTCGCCATTTTCCCCCGCGCCTGCCCGAGTACATCCATTTGTTCCGCAACTTCGACATCTGAATATCCTTCTCTTCAGGGCTCGCTCAATGCTCCGCTTCTTCACTTACACAAAATCATGATGAATTGCGTAAAGTGATGACTCCGGAACAAACTCAATTCTTTCCACTCTTTTGAATGCCTTCTTGTTGTGAAGGCATAAAAGCAAGACTGATGCCAAACAATAAGATATTGTAATTACGTAATTATTTAGATTTGCGTCCGCCTTCTATTCGGGCACGCCGCCTTATCCATGGGTCAATATGCCCGATAAGCTCGATCGGCCGCATGGTCTAAAAGCGACAAACAAACCCGGTGCGCACTCTCCACTTCCCCTCTTCTATTCAGGCCGGGGACAGGAAAAAAGGCAAAACTCGGGCATTTTGCCCTTTCATCAAGACAATATGTCGGTTCAGACGGATGACATCCAATAATTAGACTATCAATTCAGCTACTTATGATATGGCACTCTTCTTGCTTTTTGCTGGGATCAAAGGATATAAATGAGAATCTAACAAAAGCTCCAAGAGGAGGTTCTGAAATGTATGAAGCTGATAGGAGCATTACCCCCGTGAATTCTGACAAACATCAGATTGAATACCGACCCACCGAGAAGGCCAAAAAAGTCCCTCTCATGCTCGTGGATGACAACGCGGCGATTCTGGAGATGCTTTCGGAGGGTCTAAGCCGTTACGGGTTTGAAGTCACCAAAGCGGAAGACGGCTTTGAGGCGCTCAAATGTCTGGAGAGAGAATGCTTTAAATTGGTCATTACCGATTTTCAAATGCCCGGAATGAATGGGCTGGAATTGGCTTCAACAATCAAGAGGCAATATCCTTCAATGATCGTTGTTCTTATGACAGGGACGGACCGGTCGTATTTGGAAGAAATGCAAGAGTTGAAAGACATTGATCTTTTCGTTCCCAAGCCTTTCAGGATATCAACGTTTGTGGATATGATCGGAGCGATTTTGAAACAATAGGTCGAGCAGGGTTATCAGTAAAGATCCGGATCCCGATGGCCCGGCTTTGGTCATCGCGGGAAAAGATTTGGTCTGCCGTGCAGGGAACGTCCTGGGAGTAAGTGATGAAAAGATCTGACGTTATCCGTTCACGTAACGCGGCAAGGCAATAGTGAATGTGGTGCCTTCCACTTCATCAGACGCTACCCTGATTTCCCCTCCCCGCTCCTTGATGATATTATTGGCGAGGAACAGACCAAGCCCTGTTCCTCCCTGTTTCGCCTTGGTCGTAAAGTAGGGGTCGAAAATCTTTGTCAAGTTTTCACGGGAGATGGGTTCTCCGGTATTTTTAATGAATATAAGGGCCGAGCTGTTATCGCCCCGTGTTTCTAAAGTCAACGTATCGCTGGTTTTCATAATATCAAGAGCATTTACAATAATAGACAAGAAAGCCTGCCTAAGTTCGCACTCATTTCCTAAAACAATCAGTCCATTCTTTTCATAATTCCTGACAACTGTCCTTTCTCCGCACCTGCCCTGCAGTCTGACCATATCGATGGTCTTATCAAGACTTGCATGGATATCAATACCTTGGTCATAGGGGCCCTTCTCCTGCTGTATGAAGCGAAGTACGTTGTTTGTAATATACATACACCGCCCAATTTCTTCCTCGATGATATCCAAATATTCTTTGAACAGAGTTCGATCGATCTCCTCTTTTTGCAACCTCTTGAGAAGTCCTTGCGAACAAGCCCTGACAGTAGCCAAAGGACCGTTTAACTCATGGGCAATTCCGGAGGCTATCATGCCAAGTGAATTCAACCTTTCCTTGATGAATGATGCACTCTCGCTTTTATTTACGTCGGATCTCATTGCGACCTCGCTTGCGGATGCCTTCGGGAGATCTCTTTAAAAGGCGAAATCACCGAACATGGTTTAAGCAACCTTTCCTCTCTTGACCCAATCGATTCTTTGCACCTATGCCCCTACCATTACAGGTGCCCCTACTTCATTGCTGAAGCTTGACATCTTTCTATAGAGGGTCTTTGGATCTATACCAAGTATCTTGGCAGCCTCTCCTTTTTTTCCATCAACCTCGTTGAGAATCATAGCAATATGATTCCTTTCGACATCCTGAAGACTTCTACTATTATTTTCCTGTGCTCTTAGAACATCGAGAGGAAGGTCTTCGGGACCGATGAGATCGCGCTCTGACAACAGTAATGTCCGGTTGATGACGTTCTGAAGCTCTCTTATGTTGCCTTGCCATGAATAATTCTGGAGTTTCTTCATGGCCTTCTCGCTAAATCGCTTTTTCTGCAGGTCATAATTGTTGGTGTTCCGAATGATATGTTCAACCAGCAGGGGGATATCATCTTGTCTTGCTCTTAGAGGTGGAACCTCTACGGTAAGGGTAGTAAGCCGGTAGAAGAGATCCTGTCTGAATCGTCCGTTTTTCATCTCCTTCTCAAGGTCTTTGTTGGTTGCGGACACAAACCTGACATCAACCTTTATCTGTTTTGTCCCTCCCACCCTGTAGAACCTTTTTATATCAATAACCCGGAGCAGTTTCTGTTGCAGATTATATGGAAGTTCGCCTATTTCATCCAAGAATAGCGTGCCCCCATCGGCGATTTCCAGCAATCCCAGCTTCCGGATGTGCGCGCTGGTAAAGGCCCCTTTTTCGTGTCCGAAAAGTTCACTTTCAATCACGTTTTCGGGTATCGCGCCGCAGTTAATGGGAATCAGAGGTCCGTTTGCCCTTGGCGATGCTTTGTGCACCTCTTCCGCCAGCAATTCCTTTCCGACACCGCTCTCCCCCAGAAGCATCACAGGAAAATCCGACTGTGCAAATGTCCTTGTTTTCTCAAGGACGGAGAGCATGCCACGATTGTTCGTAACGAGTTTCTGGTTGTTTGACTTCTTTTCCTGCATGTTACGCGATTGATTTTGCGACAGGAGCATTTTTCTTTCCGCGGCGCTTTTGATAATCTCAGCAAGCCTTTTAATGTCATAGGGTTTTGTCACATAATCGTAGGCACCCATTCTCATCGTTTCAACAACAGTCGAAATAGAACCGTAGCCTGTCAGAATCACGATCTCGATCGGAATGTCCTGGCTCTTTATCCGCTGGAGCACCATCTGTCCGCTGATGTCAGGCAGACCGAGATCCAAGAGAAGCACATCGAAATCCTCTTTCTCGATCATCTTTAAGGCCTTGTCACCACATTCGGCTTGCGCTGTGATACAGTTTTCGCTACTAAGCTCGTATGCGAGCACTTTCCTCTGATTTGTATCGTCGTCCACAATCAAAACTCTCATAACATATTCCCTCCTTCCTCTAAGTCAATCCTCAAGTCAGTCCTCCCGAGCTGACAAAAGATATTTCCAATCTTGCCTTGTATCTTTAAATAAATCTGATGCCGCCGTCAATACACCGAATACCTTATTTTGAAGTACATATCCTATGTAAGTAGGGCTAAAGCCGTAAAATCCGAATACATTCATACTTGTCAATTCGTTCCGCCATTGAGAATTCCCTGCGGGGATGGCTTCGGCATCATTTATCATAAATTGAGGATACGCCCATACAAGATCCAGCGCAGGCACCCCTTCCGCACGTGCCGGCAGGTGACGGACGCGTCATATTCGCAAAAGGAAATGCAAAAAAAGTGCCGCATTCCAACTGTATGAATTATATAACATAATCAGAAGTCGATACCCTTCAATCGGGTATATCGCCCTTATCAATAAGACAAAATGCCCGAATCCGTTCCCGTTTCCGCAGAAGATCAGCAGAGATTCTTTTTCTTGATAACATTTCCCACCCATAGTGATGTTTTCGCTTCAAATCATAAACCGTCCAGGAGTTGCCTCGAAAGGACTGATCATCCATGCTGAAAGAAAATTCTCAAAAACAGGCAGTTGCGAAATATTTCTCCAAAATCGGCTTGTTTGGAAAGATATTTACAATGAAGACAATCATTCCATGAATTTGTGTTTTCAAATTTCTCGAGGAAAACAGGCTATTTTATACTTCATAGATGAATCGGCTCGGGGGCGAATCCTGGATATTCTTGATGTGGTGACATGTCTCGGGGTCCTGTCTTTTGTGCCATCCGAGAATAGGGCGATTGGAGAAATGGGACGCGTTCTGAAACCAGGCGGTGTTCTGATCGTAACCCCGCCCAACATTTTGCGTGTAAACAACTTTCTGGATCCCTATTTTTATATTGAAGCCGGCAGGATGGTTCAATGCGTGTTGGGAATCAAGCTTGATGGTCTCATAAAAAGTCCCCAAGGCCGTCATTCCCGCGAAGGCGGAAATCCATAAGTAGCCGATGTTCCTGGATTCCCGCTTTCTCGGGAATGACGAAATAAGAGGTTTTTCGACTTTTTACGGGAGCATCAAGCTTTCAGTTGTGAAGCCTTCAAAATTTTCATTACGTTAGCAAATAAACTCGTATTATTTTTACGGCAAATGCTTCAGTATAATGTTTGCCATCTCCGACACATGACGTTCATCGAGCATGGTCTGCCTGAATCCGGGAACCTCATGAACATGACACTCTCCGGTCAGAAAATTCTTCCATCCCAGCATAGGGTCCGGCATTAGACCACTGGGCTGCCTGCGGGCACGCAGGAAAACTACCTTTCCGGCATATGGTTTGGGCCAATAACGCTCCCAGGCGCGATCATTGGCGTCGGCAATCTGCTCCAGATGGTATACCAGTGAGTGTTTGCATACCCTGAAAGGAAACCCCTCGGGAAGCTTATCCAGCATTATCTCTACTTTGTTCTGCATCAAGTCGTACATCCTCCCGGCCCTCGTCATTATCTGCTGGATCTTTTTCTTCATCCGCTGTCCCGAAAGCTCATCCCACTCAAGTGCAATCCGATCATTCAATGTGCACAAGATACGGGGCACCTTTGTCATGCTCGGTTTATATTCATTGAAGCGGGTGGCGGAATTGATCAGCACCATCAGCTTAACTTCCTCATTCTCCGCATTCAGAAGATGGGCGATCTCTAAAGAGAGGTATCCGCCGAAACAGTATCCGCCAAGATAATAGGGGCCTTTCGGCTGAATACGCCTGATCTCCTTGAGATATGTAACTGCCATTTCCGCTACATCCATATCTTCCACCGGACTTCCATCCAGTCCCCTGCACTGGATAGCATATACAGGCCTGTCATCCTTTAAAAGGTTCGCGAGAGGGTGATATTCAAGTATATTTCCGCCATGACTGTGCAAGAGAAAAAAGGGCGGTTTGGAGCCTTTGGCATGAAGCGGCACGAGATAGGGTGAAGCAGATCCTGACTTCTTATCTTCCAAAAGACGTATATATTCCTTGATAGTGGGGGCCTCAATCAAAGAGGCCATGGACAAGCGAATACCAAAATTTTTCTCCAGTTCCGTTATTATGCTCACCGCGAGCAGCGAATGCCCACCTAATTCGAAAAAATTATCATCCACTCCGATAGAAGATATGCCAAGCGCCCTGCTCCAGATCCTCTGCAATTCCGGTTCATTTATCTGCCTGTCTTTATGGATTTCCTTCCCATATAATTCTGGCTTCATCCGCTTGTTCTTAAGCCTGTCGATCCACCCGATTTTATTTTTACTGCTCCCGGTTCGTACTCCGGTCTCAGTCCCTATCCAGAATTGTTTGCGCTCAAAGGGATAGGAAGGAAGAGAAATTCTTTGCCTTTTTTCTCTGGAATTAAAGGCCGTCCAGTCAATCCGCGCCCCGGATCTCCATAGGGCGCAAAGTGTATCCATGATGAATGCACTATCCGATTGCTGAATTTTAGGGTGCCTCATGGACGAAAGAATAACATGACTTTTTTCCATGGCCGGATGTTGATTCGCGAGTATATTCAGAACGTTTCCGGGACCGACTTCCATGAGAACCCTGTTGGGCTCCCTAAACAAATCTTTCAGACAATCCGAAAATCTTACGGTGTTCCTCAGGTGTTTCGCCCAGTAGTCATGACTTGTCGCCTCCTCCTCCGTTATCCATGTCCCGGAGACATTTGATAGAAACGGCATTTTGGGAGGATTTAATTCAACCTGCTTAATCTGTTCTATAAATGGTTGAAGCGCAGGATCCATCATTTTTGAATGAAACGCATGGGATGTGTGAATACTGCGATACATCGCCTGTTTTTCTGACAGATGTTTTTCCAGGTTTTTAACAGCGTCGAAGTCGCCTGAGACCACACAGATCGATGGACTGTTAATAACAGACAATGAGAGCTCATCATTCATAAAGGGAAACAGGTCATCCTCAGGCAGAAAAACAGCCAGCATGGCCCCTGGCGGCATATCCTGCATCAGGCGCCCCCTGGCGGCGACAATTTTCAAGGCATCTTCCAATTTAAACACTCCGGCCAGACAGGCTGCCGTATATTCCCCTATGCTGTGCCCTACCAAGGCCTGGGGACGAAGCCCCCAACTCATCCAGAGTTTAGCCAGGGCAAATTCAATCGTGAACAGAGCAGGCTGTGTAAATATAGTCTGTTCCAGTTTTTTTTTCGCGTCTTCAAGGTTATCTTCAGGAGGATAAAGAAGTTCACGAAGATCGACCGCTATCTCCTGTTGCAGTATCTCTGAGCAATAATCGATCTGTTCTCTAAAGACAGGCTCCTCGTTATAAAGATCCAACCCCATATTGACATATTGGGAGCCCTGGCCTGAAAACATGAACACCACATCCCTGTATCCCGCCTCGCACTTAGACAAGACTACCCGATTCGGATCGGTGGACCGAAGCGCGGCGATTGCATCCTGCGTATCACTGCATACGGCCGTCCCACGGTGAGCAAAGGCTTTGCGCCCAACCTGTAATGTGAAGGCAACATCCGCCGGATTCAATCCCTGGTTCTGTTCCAGATAAGTGGCCATGTTCGCGATGGAGGTATTGAGGGCTTCCTCCGTTCTGGCTGAAAACGTAAGCACATGCCTTGCCCTGGAGGAGCAGGGGGGATCGACAAGCGGGGCTTCCTCCAGAATCATATGCGCATTTGTTCCACCAAGTCCGAAAGCACTGACGCAGGCCCGACGAGGTTTCCCGTTGGTCTTCCATTCTCGTAATTGAGTATTGATAAAAAATGGGCTTGTTTCCAGATCGAGGTTTGGATTAGGTTCCTGAAAGTGCAGGCTGGGCGGGATCTCTTTATGATCAAGACACAGGACCGTTTTAATTAATCCGGCCACTCCGGCGGCCGTGTCCAGGTGCCCTATATTGGTTTTAACGGAACCGATGGGGCAATAACCGCGCTTGTCCGTAGAGATTCTGAATGCCCTTGTTAATGCCTTGATCTCAATAGGGTCGCCCAGAGGCGTACCCGTGCCATGGGCCTCCACGTAACTGATCTCTTCCGGACCAACACCAGCGGCCCCCTGGGCCGCAAGGATCGCTTCGCTCTGGCCTGCTATGCTTGGCGCGGTAAAGCCTACCTTGGCTGTACCATCATTATTAATGGCACTGCCGCGTATTACCGCATAAATTCTGTCTCTATCAGTGATTGCGTCGGATAACCTTTTCAATACAACAACTCCCGCGCCCTGGCCCGCTACGGTTCCCTGCCCCTTTGCGTCAAAGGCTCGGCAATGTCCATCCGGTGATGGAATCATCCCTTCCTCATAAAAGTATCCTCCTTTCATAAGGACATTTATACTCACACCACCGGCAAGCGCCATATCGCACTGATGAGATAAAAGGTTCTGGCATGCTATATGTGCGGCAACAAGCGATGTGGAACAGGCTGTTTGAATTGTTAAGGCAGGCCCCCTTAAACCCAGCTTGTATGCGACACGCGTGGCAAGGTAGTCATTCTCGTTTCCGAGTTCCGTTTCGTATAATTGCGCAACGCCTAAATTACCCGTTTTTGCAAAAAAATATCTGCGATAATAATTCGATCCCGCACCTCCGAAAACCCCGATCCTTCCTGGATAAAGCCCCGGAACATAACCGGCATTCTCCAGGGCCGTCCAGGCGCATTCCAGGAAAATACGCTGTTGAGGATCAATAATTTCAGCTTCTCTTGGGCTGTATCCAAAAAAAGAAGCGTCAAACTTATCGATATCATCAATCACAGGTGCGGCTTTCACAAAGTTAGGGGCGTTATATATTTCCGGAGGAACACCCATTTCATCCAACTCATCGGATGTGAAACGCCGGATAGATTCAACGCCATTTCGAATGTTTTCCCAATACTGATCTGTGTCTACAGCACCCGGGAAACGGCAGGCCATACCGATTACGGCGATTCGCTGGAGATCCCCGGCAGTATCTACCCCTTCGCTTATATCCATCCGGCATGGGTCGGAAATTCCATTTCCATTCTTCATATCGCGCAAAAAATCAGCCTGTTCCCTTATTGTCGGAAGTTCGAATAAGCGCATTACGGAGATATCTCCGTGAAATAACTTCCCAAGGCTGGTTGCAAGTCTTACCAATAAAAGTGAGTGACCGCCCAGATCAAAAAAATTGTCATCAAGTCCTACTTTATCAACCCGTAGTAGATCCTTCCACGCCCCGGCAATAAGCCGTTCCGTTTCACTCCTGGTCGCTATATATTTGCAGGCAAGTTCAGGTCTTGTGCCATCAGGGACAGGTAACGCGAGCCGATCGACTTTGCCGCTTGGCGAAAGAGGAAAAAAGGGCACAGGGACAAATACGGACGGGATCATATAATCAGGCAGTTCCGTCGCCAGTTTCTCCCGCATGGCTGATAAAGAAAATTGACCATTATTTCCAATAATATATGCAACAATACGCTGTTCACCGGGGCTATCTTCCCGCGCCAAAACAACGCTTTCTTTTACGGATGGATCTTTAAGAATAGCGGCTTCTATTTCACCCAGTTCAACCCGGTTTCCGCGAATTTTTACCTGAAAATCAATTCGTCCCAGATATTCAATATTTCCATCCGGCAAAAATCTGCACAGGTCGCCGGTTTTATACAAGCGGGCGGATGGATCATCCGAAAACGGGTCTGAAATAAACTTTTCCCCGGTCAGCTCCGGGCGATCCCAATACCCACGTGCCACCTGAACACCACCAATATGCAGTTCACCAGTTTCACCAACCGGCGCCGGCAACTCATTACTATCAAGGATGTATAATTTCGTGTTGCTGATGGGCCTGCCTATCGGCACAACCTTGCTTTCAGACAACGGATCGCATTTCCAGTAGCTTACATCGATTGCTGCTTCCGTAGGACCGTAAAGATTATGCAAAGGCGCTTTTAAAATCGCAAAATACTTATTCTGCAAGTCGATGGTGAGGGCCTCGCCGCTCAGCACAACATGCCTGAGAGTGGTGCAGCGTTCCTGGTCGGCCTTCTCCAAAAACACACGCAGCATGGAGGGCACAAAGTGAATGACGGTAATCTTCTCCTTTTTTATAAGGTCCAGGAGACAATCGGCATCCTTATGCTCTCCGGGTTTTGCCACAACCAGTCTTGCACCACACATAAAAGGCAAGAAAAATTCCCAGACGGAGACATCAAATGAAAACGGTGTTTTTTGTACGAGGGTGTCGGAATCATTGATTTGAAATGCCTCCTGCATCCATAATAACCGGTTTACCATCCCCCTGTGTGTATTCATCACGCCTTTAGGGTTGCCGGTTGATCCTGATGTATAGATGACATAAGATAGATTTTCCGGTTTGGTTATGATTGGAGGATTATCGGCGGGATAGCTTTCAAGCTCCTGTACGATCTCTTCAAAATAGATTACATCGGCGTCATGATTGGTTAGGTGATGTCCACAAGCTTTTTGTGCAAGGATAACAGGCACACGGGAATCTTCGAGCATAAAGGACAGTCTCTTGGCCGGATATGTCGGATCGAATGGGACATATGCGCCCCCGGCTTTGATAATGGCATGTAAAGCGATAACCATTTCCATTGAACGAAAAGAGCATACTCCGACCAGCGTTTCCGGTCCAACCCCTTTTGATTTCAGGAAATGAGCCAATCTATTTATTCGCCTGTTTAAGACTTCATATGATATCGTTTTATCGGCATAGGTTAAAGCCGGCAAATTCGGGGTTTTTATTGCCTGGTCTTCTATAAAGCTCTGAATACATTTATCCAGGGGATAGGCACGATCCGTCTGATTCCATTCGAAAATTCTTGGATCCGACATTCCTCGAATGTCTTTATCTATTTCTTCCCGCTTTGTTCCATTTGGATCTGGAAGGGCTTTACGGTTTATCTTCCCGTTCGTCGTCAGAGGCATTTTATCTAAAAAAATAAAGGTCGAAGGAATCATATAGCCTGGCAATTTTTGTCTGAGAAAAGAGCGTAACTCACCGGATGTCCCCCTGGAATCTCCTTGCATCACAATATATGCGATTAACCTTTTTTCATCTTCCTCTCCATGCACTGTGACTGCTGCCTGCCGGACTCCGGCTTTTGAAGTCAAACTCTTCTCAATATCACCCAACTCAATACGAAAGCCTCGTATCTTCACCTGATGGTCCATTCGTCCTACAAACTCAAGTTTTCCGTCCCGCCTGTAGCGAACTAAATCACCGGTGCGATATAAACGAGATCCGGTATTCGGCCTGAAGGGATCAGTGATAAATTTCTCAGACGTCAACTCGGGACGGTTCAGATAACCGCGCGCCAGGCCCAGACCACCGATCAGCAGTTCCCCGGAGGCGCCGACCGGTACAGGCCGCAAATTTGAATCGACGACATAGAACTGTGTATTTGCAATCGGATGCCCTATTAAAACGGGTTCTCCATCGGTTATTCGACATATGGCGGACCAAATGGTGGTTTCCGTGGGCCCATACATATTCCAAAGGGAAGCACATCTTGAGACCAACTGCCTTGCAAGTTCCTCCGACCAGGCTTCTCCTCCGCAAAGGATCTTGAGAGGGGAATATCCTTCCCATCCTGATTCAAGCAAAATATGCCATGTCGTTGGTGTAGCCTGCATTATCGTGACATTGTTCGACTGTATGACTTCCGCAAGTTGCTTGCCGTCCAGAGTTGCTTCCCGTCCAACAATGATAACTTTTGCTCCGGTTATAAGCGGCAGCCATAGCTCGAGGCCAAAAATATCGAAGGAAATGGTCGTTACGGACAATAGGGTATCTTCAGCATTAATACCGGGGTTCGCAGCCATGGATGTCAAAAAATTAACCAAAGACCGGTGGGTGATTTCTACGCCTTTGGGTCTGCCTGTGGAACCCGAGGTATACAACACATAGGCAAGATGATCCGGCGTCGAGAGATCTCCGCCTGAAAGGGTTGCACCCGCATCCGGGAAATCATCGACACAAACTACTTTAGCCTGATGGGAAGGGAGATCCTCAAGCAGATTCTTCAAGGTAACCAACAGGCGGGGTTTGGCGTCCTCTATGATAGATTCAAGGCGTTCGCGTGGGAATATCCTGTCCAGCGGCAAGTAAGCGCCGCCGGCCCGAAGAATCCCCAGCAGGGCGATCACCATGTCCAGAGATCGATCCACATAAAGTGCGACAAGTTCGTCAGGTTCAACTCCAAGTGACCGGAGATGACCGGCAAATTTTCCGCTCAGGTTATCCAGCTCATCATAGGCCAAACGTTTGCCTTCAAATTCTACGGCAACAGCATTTGGCGTGAGGAGGGCCTGCGATTCAAATAATTCATGGACGCACGCATCAGATGGATAATCCGTATCTGTATCGTTCCACTCAGGCGGCAATTGATTCCGTCCTTTTTCCGTCAGGACGGTAGTTATATCTTGCTGTGACATGGTGCACAGCCCATCTACAATAGACAACATATCTTCCGCAAGGTTTTCCATGGCAAGGGGGCTGAACCGATTGCGGTCATATTCAATAAGGCCTGTAATTTCATCATCTTCCTCCCAAAATTTTGCGAAAAGCGCGAGCTGGGCTCCTCCGTGATGAATGGTTTTGGGCTTAACGGATAGACCTTCAAGCTGCAATTGCATGGGAGGTTCGAATGTGAACCCGGCCTGAAATAATGAATTGATACGTGTTGTTCGCGTATTACGTACCATCTGGACAAGATTGTAATAGGGGGTTTCCTGCATGCGGTGCATCTTAAGAATCCCCCATCGAATCTGCCTGAGTGTTTCACTCATTGTGGGATTATCGGACAAGTCAAGCACCAATGGAAGTATATTGACAAAGCAACCCATTGTTTTCTTGAATTCATCCTTACGCCTGTTGGTCAGCGGAATCCCTATGGTTAGTTTGCTCTGTCTGCTCGCCCGGGCAAGCGTCAATGACCAGGCGGTAAGCAGCGCGAGGAATGGGACAACTGCTTCCTTTTGGCAAAATGCTTTTATCCGCTTGACCAGGTCTCGGGGCATCCGGACCGGCACGATTGCGCCGAATTGCGATGAAGCGTTTTTATCCGTAGAGTCAAGGGGAATTTCCAGCGACGGTTCCGAGTTTTCAAGATAGCGTTTCCAGGAGGCCTCCATTTTTTTACTCTCATCGCTGATTATCCACGATTTCTGCCATTCACAAAACTTTGCGTATTCAGATGTTTCATTGGATCGAACGGCTGTTTCTCCTCTAAGTGCAACTGAATATGCTTTGGACAATTCTTCAGCAAATAATTTGCTTGTTTCAAGATCGAAAATGATGTGGTGCACTGTAATCACCAGGATATGCAAATGCTCTTCGGTGCGAAAAAGCTTAAAGCGCATAAGAGGTCCGGTGGCGAGGTTAAAAGGACGCCTTGTTTCTTCAGTAAGGAGTTCTTCAAGCGTGGGTTTTTTAACGGCGCTCTCTTTTGAAGGGCGCAAATCAACTCTCGGCATGGTCCTTTTTTGCCAGGGAGAGAACCGCTGTATCAGTTCCCCTGAATTGTCAAGATCAAAAATGGCCCGAAAAATACGATATTTTTCAAGCAAGATGTTTAAGGCGGTTTCCAGCGCATCTGAATTTAGATCACCTTTAATAACACTAACCAGTGGAATGTTATAGGCAGGTGAATCCGGGGAGAAATTGTGCAGGACCCAGAATTGACGCTGTATCAGTGACACTGGGCATACATCATTCTTACCTATCGATTTAGACACTCTCATCCTTTTTCCCCTGTTTGCCGGACATGGCCATATTCGTTTTTAACGTTTCAACATTGATGCAAATTGCCAGGTTTTCAGCCTGGGGAAAGCATTTGTAGATGACCTGTCGATTGCATTGATTGAGGTAGACAACCAGTAGTGCAGGCAATAAAACTTACCATCCTTTTAAAAGATCCGAAGTTTTCACGGTTCATATTTTCTTCAGATTCTATAATCCCGAATTCACGTTCCATAAAGGCGGAAATCTCTATGAGGCCTATGGAATCAATTATCCCTTGATCCACCAAGGATTCTTCGAGCTCAAACTCGTCAGGCTCAACCATGAAATTACCGCAGATAAATTCCATTAATTTCTCTTCAATATCCTTTTCCGTAAACATTTTTTTCTCCTTTCCTTTATGGCCTAATCATGTTCTACGATGTCAATGCTGCGTAACTTTTCGTCCAACAAATTACGAACAGGATTCCAGGCGCAATGAAGCGCCAGGTGTGCCGATAAAATGAAAATGAGCATCATATTGTCTCTGTACCCTATCTGGTCAATCGATCTATTTGAAAATTTTCGCAACAAACGTGAAACAAATTTTTCATCAAATAGGCCGTATTCGCTAATCATTTCCGGTGAGAGATAATGCTCAACAAGCGGCACCGGCTTTCCATTACGAATAAATGCACGCAAATCCGGTGCCTGGTATGGAAGTTTAGGGCGATTAATAATAGAATCCGGAATGAGCCCTTGAAAAGATTTGCGAAGGATGTGTTTTTGTGAAAAGCCCTTCAGTTTATATGAATCCGGCCATGAAAATACTCTCTCCACAATCCGATGGTCAAGAAATGGAAAGCGGCCCTCAATCCCATGCCCAAGCGCCATTCGATCTCCTTGGGACGACAACAGGTAACCATTCAACAAGGTAGTCATTTCAAGAAACTGGTTTTGCTGCAGGAAAGTCCATTCGCTATAACTTTCAGGAAAAGTAGTAGAAATTTTATCAATTAAATCGTCTTGATTGAATTTAACCCCGAGTTCTTTGTTGAATGCAGCAGCCAGGACTGCATTATTGCGAATCCTTATATTAAGCCCCGCAAGAACATTGGAGATAGACCCAAGGAAATTCTCATAATAGAGTTTCATCAATCCAAAGCCGCGAGTATCGGAATAATGTCGAAGGTGCGGATAGAGCCGTTTAATCAAGAGGGGACGCAGAACGGAATCTGGAAATTTTGCCCAGAATTTTAGAAGTTTAAGTTCCTTAAATGAATCATATCCGAATAATATCTCGTCCGATGCTTCACCTGTTATGACTACCTTGATATCGTTTTCTCTAACCAATCGAGACAACAAAAACAATGGCACAGGCGCGGTTCGAAAAAGCGGTCTTTCAGCATGCCTGACGGCTTCAAAAAAATTATCGCTAATACTATTGTAATCAATTAGAATGGAATGGTGCTCTGAACCAATGTGTTTAACCATTTCATTCTGATAGACGCTTTCATCGAAATCCGCGTCCCCAAATGTGACAGAGAATGACTTGAACCTTTCCCGCATAATTTGAGATGTCAAGAGCGCCAGCACGGATGAATCAATACCGCCGCTGAGATACATACCCACCGGAACATCGCTGCGCAGCCGGAGACGAACTGCATCGCCAAGCATATCGCGAAGTTCTTCCTGCGCCTCATCAAATGAAACGGGCGATTTCTGGGGCAGACAACCCAGGCTGTAATACCGATGCACACTTGGTTCCGAGGCATCTGCATATATCTCAACCGTCCCGGGCTCGATTGTCCGAATTCCTTTGTAAACGGAATCTGACCCAATTGTATTCCACAACAAGCCATGTTCAAATAAATGTTGAATATCATATTCCCTTTTGAATCCGGGAAGCATATCAAATGCTTTCATTTCAGATGCGAAATGCCAGGCATTCCTCCATCTTGTTACAAATAAAGGTCGAATGCCATATCGATCCCTGGCAACAATCAAGCGTTTTTTGATTTTGTCCCACAATAGAAGAGCGAACTGCCCATTGAACATGCTAAAAGCTTTTTCCCCCCATTCCTGGTAAGCTTTAATAGCCACTTCCGTGTCACTTCGGGTTGTAAACTTCATCCCTTTATTCTGTAACTCTTCCCGCAGTTCAATATGGTTATAGATCTCTCCATTATAGGTAATTGCGAATTCCGGGGTTGCCATGGGCTGATGCCCGGCGGATAGATCAACGATCGATAATCGGGTATGCCCTAACGCGATACCAGGCGCGACATAGGTTCCCCAGGCATCAGGACCGCGATGGGCCAATGCCGATGTCATTTGCAGAACAGAATCTCGCAGACTATATTCTGCATTTCCATTTGTTAATATACCTGTAACCCCGCACATAAATTATCCCAATCTTTTGTCATCAATGATGGTTCTGGAAATAATTTGCCCCAGCTTCTGATAGCCCTTTTTGTTTAGATGATTGGGGTTTTCATATAGGTCAAGCGATTCGTGATAACTCTCAACCAGTTGGGAAAAATCGACAATTGAAATATCCTTCATGATCTCTGGAGATAGATGGGAAATTAGAGCATCCTTATATCTATTGATTACATCGTGATTGCCTTGGTCATGAAGATAGCGATATACAAGCCTTTTCGCAAAATTCAAAAAACTCTTTGATGGCGTGATCTCAATGCCATATTCAGGAATTGCAAGAATTACGGGGTGTATCCCCCGCATTTGTATAGTCTTGATGATATTTTGCATATGGGTTGCGTAGAATTCACTCCCCATATGCTCGACAGTGTCATTAATGCCCGCAACTACAACCAGATAGTCAATATCCTTATCCATCAGGATATATCCGGCAGAATACGGATCGGTGCTTTCTGAAATAAGGTTCCTGTATATTTGTCGACTTACTGCACCTGGTTCTCCCGAGCTCACAACCTCAGCTTGAACGCCGGAAGCCGACATCGCATCCAAGACGGATTGATCAAGTTTTTTACCAGCCACCCAACTGTCGCCAACTATTCCAATTTTAACTTTTCCATCCGTTATTTCTAAGATCATTATTTTTGGGAACAGCATCACAAGCATCAAATGATCGTATCTCTTGCAATGAACAGTGCTATGGAAGCAACGCCAAGAATCAGAGCTAAAGGAAAAATCAGACAATATAAACATACTACTTCGCATAAAATCCTCTTAAGCATATTAAATACTTTTTTTTACCATGTTACCAAATGTTCAAAGATTCGGAATCTGAACACACTCTTTAGTCTACCAAACTGAAATCAAGTTCTTCCAAATCATATTGCACCCATATACATCCCCAATCGAACGTAACAAATGATCGCTCGACGTCAGCGTATACGAGTTGCCACATGTTGATTTTATTTGGACCCAACATATGGTCCTTATCCATGCGAACAATTTGTTCGCCGGTTCTATCTATTGGATCTGAACTTACATACCTTGAAAAATCGGCCATATTAAATACAAAGCGATGCGACTGAGAGCAGGTTCCGATAACTTTTGCACCATTTTTTTTGTGAAGTCTTATCCAGTAATCGTAATCTTTACCATCATCTCGTTTGAGATTGGAGATCTCTTCCATTCCCGTTCGGACGTGTTCTTTCTGGAACTGAGTCGGAGGAAGCGCAGGTACAAGAAGATAGTGATATCCGCGTTTTTGTGCGGTATCGCACATTTTCATGAGAACTTTTTCTGATACGCCTCTCTTCCGGAATCGAGGGAGAGTAAACGCAAGCAAAGCCATCTGAGTATTAGGTATCAGCCCTTTTGTGTTCGAATCTAAATATGCCTGCTTTACTGCTCCTTGCCAGCCGGCGGGCAGGTTTTGTGTATTGAAATCCCAATAGATTTGAGTTGTTATGCCGCCACCAGCAAGAATTTCAGGATTTCTGGATTGATCGATATAGAAGTAGCGATCCTGAATACATTGTTCATAGGGAACAAACCCAATTCTACAGACTGAGCTAAGGTTGCCGGGATTTAATGGGAAGTCACGCAAAAAATAGTTCGCCCAAGGTCTGACCGCAGCTTGGTTTTGAAGCTCTTCTAACATTTTGGAGTGCGTTTTTTGTTCAATTACCCACCATACGAAATCTTCCATGACTTAGTCCCCAATTAATTGTTCCACTTAAAAATGAAATGATGGTACTGATCCATCAACTTATAGCCATTGTATCGATAATAAATTTTAAACAGTACAAATGGCTGACTTCATTCCAGGACCCAGTAATCTCAAGTCATCGAGGATAAAGGCTGAGGCTGTTTTATTCTGCCTGTATATGTCACTATCAATTTTTATATTCCCTGTATCAGACACGTCCATCTCTTCTAATGGCAGGTACAGTCCCAGGCCGATGGCCTTTAGTAAGGCTTCCTTCCTTGTCCAGATTGTATAGAACCAATCCAGCTTTTCTTCATTTGGCAACTCTTGGTAAACGCACGTTTCATTTTCCGAAAAATGCCTTTCAACCATGGCATTGATATTAGGAAATGGCCTTATGTTCTCTATATCTATGCCTAATTCACCTTTGAGCATAAAGGCATAAACACCAGTTTCTGAGGATTTAGACATGTTGAATCGAATGTTTTCAGAGTTTAATTCTTCCAAAACAGCAGGTTTTCCATGGGGGCCTTGTTCAAAACTTATTTTCTCTTCTTTTAACCCAAGGTAACGACGAAGTATTTTTTTCAGGGTTGAGTGGAATACGATGTATCGTCTTCTAAGGTGATAGGACCTAAAACGTTCCGCCCTATTTATTTCTTCATCGGAAAGGAGATTTTTTAGAGTGAGAATCACGTTGTCAGGTAAGTTGAAAGATACTTTCCAGATATGAACCTGACCGGTTTTTAATCCAGGGATATCAGGGAGAAAGCAGCCATCATCTTTACAGGTCTGATTTAAAGAGTCTGCATTGTAGATCTGGATGTTCATAGGGCACTCTATTAATTGGGTTACTTCCTTTTCACAAAAACAAAGCAACAAAAGTGCCAAACATATAACTATTTGATAGGCTTACTATTTAATATAACACCGCGGCATCTATTCGGGCACTTAGCCGATTCAACAAGGCATATTGCCCGAACCCCATAACACCGACCCGTAAATTACCGGGAAATTTCCACGATTGCGGGCCATCTAAGGGTTGCGCAACGGCCCATCACCTTTTCAGCCCTTCTGTTCATGCCGTTTCCAAATAAGACTAACGGCCAGTGGCGCCACTGATGGGAGCAGATGCGGCAGGGAACAAGAATTCGTGAGGTAATGGCTCATTGGTACGTACTCATCGCCATAAAATTTGAACGGGGTACGATAGAGATGAGAATAACATGGGTTTTCATCCAGACAAAATGCTGTGGGCGCAAGGCAAAATCCCGGAACATTTCATAACGGGCGAGACTCTATCTCCTCTGAGCGAGATAGTCTGCATTTGCCCATCTTGAAAAAATGATCTTCTTGAGGGTAAGAAAATCGATTAAACTGTTTACGCATTGGTCAAGACGCATGAGGTTGGTGTCCACGGTCAATTCAGGATTCCGCGGCGCCTCATAGGGGGCCGTGAGGCCGGTCATATTTGTTATTTCTCCTTTTCGGGCCTTTTTGTAGAGCCCCTTGGGGTCTCTTTTTTCGCACTCGTCCACGGGACATTTCACATAGCACTCGAAGAACGTGTAATTGGCCATCAGCTCCCTGGCGAACTGTCGGCTTTCGCTGTAAGGCGCAATAAAGGCCGCAAACACGAGAATGCCGGAATCCACCATGATTTTGGCCACTTCGGCAATACGTCGGATGTTTTCTTTTCTATCTTTCGGGCTTAAACCCAGATCGCTGTTCAGACCACAACGGATATTGTCGCCATCCAGAACGTAACTTCGGATGCCCATGTTGAACAGACGCTCTTCAAGCGCATGGGCAAGGGTGGATTTTCCGCTGCCGGATAGGCCGGTAAACCAGACCAGGGCGCTTCTATGGCCGTTCAGGCAGTGGCGATCGGACTGTTGAATGCTCCCCTCAAAGGGAAAGATATTATTTTTCATCGTCAATTGCTCCAATGCTGCCTGACCCGTGCTCTCAATTTATTTTTGCACACTTGATACAGCTCGTATGGAAAACACCTGAGGGATACGAACCTGTCCAAAAAGGTACGCCAACTCGATCTTCCTCCGCAAGCCTGGTTTGACCAGTCCTGAACCGCATAAGTGAATAACTTACCTTCGACTTTCTCTTCCAAAATTCCTGAACCCTGTCGACATGGCGCCTGAACAGAAATCACGCCCTGGCCTGATTTAGGGAAATTTCGAATATCGAAATCCGAAATTCGAAACCCCGGTAAAATAGAAGAAGAGATTTCACAGGGCAGGCACTACTATTTAGTCTTTACACCAACCCCGCATTGGACAATCGCCGGCAACTCATTTGGCCGGAGTCAAAAGGAATTTCACCACAGCCCCTTCTTCTGCACGAACCAGGGCCCTTATCCTTAGGGAAGGTCCCCTGAAAATCACCCTGGCCCCGTTTTCAGCGCTCACATTCGGACCTATAGTTAGCAACGCTGAAGCTGTATAATCACAGTCCATTCCTGAGGCAAAAGTAAAATTTTCAATTTTGCTGACGGCGGATAAATCAGGACAGGAAACGGATTGCCCGCCCCGCACAGCCCGCACATAATACAAGGTGGATTTATCACTCCTCACCACGTCGCCGCTGGTGAAAGATATGCCCCAGGCTGTTATGGGGTCATTGACATTTGTCGTAGCCGACCAATACTTACCTAATGGAGTATTGGGAAAAAACGCAGTATTTACCGCGGGATTGTATTTTTCGTAATCTACGAGGGAGCGCAGCTCTTTTACTGTTGGCAGCCGCCAGTCCTCATACCCCCCGAGAGAGAGATTTTCGCAGTATTCAAGAGCTTCTATCCATGTCATAGGTTCATAGTCCCCGATATCGTCCCTGGCCGTGTCTTTCTGCCACATGAGTTTTGTGGAATGGTCCATGACAGTGCCGTTTCCCTCCGTGAAGTCGTTCACGAACGCTTTGCCCCGCACGGCACGCACACTATACAGGTTGGTCTGGTCCGGATCCCCTCCGAACCCGCTTCGAAAATTAAAAGGCCATGCAGTTTCTTGCGGAGTAGCGGCACAACTGGTCCCAGACCAGTAAATATCAAGTTTCGTGTAGGGGAAATACGCGGAGTCTATAATCGGTCCCGGACTAAGGACGCTGAAGTCCCCTAAAAAGGACAATTCCTGGATAGAAGGCATCCTCCAGTCGGTATAGCCGCCGAACCCCGCCTCGTTCAGGGCGGCAATGAAAGTCCCCGCATCATTCCATGTAAAATAGGAGGCGTCGCCTCTGTCGTGAATGGAACCGTCGTTAGTTTTCTTTTCCCAGACAAGCCCGGTCACGTTGTCAAGCACCATAGCCCAGTCATCAGTTGATCCGACTGGCAGCGGAGTACCATTCGCATCCAGTTTGGTGTAAGAGAAAGGATTAACAGAATAATTGCCATCCTGCCCATAGAAACTCTCCCCCGGAGAAGGGCAAGGGATCACATCGCCCAGGTCGTCGTAGCACATGGTCTGTCCCGTATCGGGGACCTGCCCTGAAAAGGCCGGTGAAGCAGCAAGCATTAAACCAAAAAGCATCCAAAAGCCCCACACCACACTCTTTCTCATAATAGCCTCCTTTATTCATTACAACATCTTGGTTAGTCCCGGTTGAATAAATTTTGCTGCACATAGAAAACCTCATCCGGGCGAATCATATATCCTTTATTTATTAATCCCATCGAAATCTCAAAGGGCTCCTTCAGGGAACAAACGAGACTTTCTTCATTTAAACGGGCTATCCCACGCCCTGCAGGTGCTGAGACGACGCACGGAGTTCGAATTGCGAAATTTGCGAATAGCGTGCCAAAAAATGAATACGGAAGTTTTGGGATAAATACGTCGAATTTTATGGATTGGAAACGCGGCGTTCCGGCTGGAAGACTTCAAGGATCAAAATTCTGTATTTGCCCTCCATGAGGATATAAGCCAATGATATTAAAGTTATAATTTTGGTTTGTGACGGGAGGTTTTCCAAACCGAACCAGCACTGAGACCGGTTATCTGTTACAAAACCTGGCTGTAAACGGATTTTTGAATCACATGCCCGGGCAAGTAACCTCAATCCCTTCTACAGGCATATATCCCTTTTACGGGGGCAAAATGCCCGAAGTAAGATGGCCGCGGGTGTATTGGATGAAAGTCCTGTTTGCAAGTGGGGAATAGAGAGGAAAAAAAAAGAAGGTAGGATGTAACATCACCCCAAGACGGGACCAATGAACATCGTAGCGGAGTGTTGATTCGGGAAAAGGTTCATAATCCATTTCCCGCATTTCCCCGGAGAAATGTTATCTTGTAACGAGACCCCGTTCAACCGCATAGGCGGTTAACGCGGAGGCGGTATGGAGATCAAGTTTCTGCATGATATTGGCCCTGTGTTTTTCCACCGTCTTCGTACTGATACAAAGGTAATCTCCGATTTCTTTATTCTTGTAACCCTCAGACACCAGTTTAAGGACTTCTCTCTCTCTTTGCGTGAGGGTATCCCAGGAGGATTTTTGCCTCAGGACCTTTTTCCCTTCAAGATATCCTTCCAGCACGTTATCGGAAATGTCCGGACTGATAAATCGTTTTCCTGACAAAACCGCCTGTATGCCTACCAGAAGCTCATCATAGGGGGAGGATTTCAGGCAGTAGCCTTCAGCACCCGATTGAAATACCTCAAGAACATATTCTTCAGTCTTGAACATGGTCAAGACAAGAATTTTGATATTCGGATATCTTTTTTTAAGATCTTTAATCACCGAGATACCGTCCATCTTGGGCATGTTGAGATCCAACAGGACAAGATCGGGGTTACAGGTTGTAATACGTCGTATGGCATCCGCTCCATCCGCCGCCTCGCCGACCACTTTGTATTCACCACTGGCATCCAATAAAGACCGAAGGCCTTGTCTGAGCACCGCATGGTCTTCAGCAATAAAAATATTCTTTTTCTCTTTCATGGATTAGGACTCCTCAGTCATGGAAGGTTTTCCAAGTGGAACACAATCACGAAATAGATCCTTGATCTTCTATAGCATTTCGCGGTTTTGGAGTAAAGCCGCGTGTGAAAACGTCTGTAATTCATTCTACGAGACTCTTTGCCACCCTGATAGTCGTTTCTCCCAGGATATGGGAAAAAGAGCCCAGCTCATTGTCATACCAGCCATTCACCACTACATGGGTCACAGGAATCTCCAGGGTGGAAGCGTCCATTTCGGGCATGGGTTCTCCCTGGGTAACAATTCTGCAGGCTCGACCCAGATTGACCTTGACTTGACCCGTGCGTGCACGCGTCTCTTTCCCCTCTATGATGGCCGCCGAAACGGTTCCGATGATGTCCGCGGAGACGTTCTGAGATTCCGTATAGGTAAGAAATTTACTCAGATACCCATCCGCCGCCTTTCGATAAATGTCGTTTATCCTGGCCGCGTCAATCGCATTTTCGGGATCCTCGTTCTGGATATTCAAGACAAGAATCACAATGGAGCCCGTATTTATAGGAATCCTCACAGACGCTGCCATGAAATCGATCTTTTTCATTTCAGGGATCACCAACCCCAAGGCCTCCGCGGCCCCTGTGCTGGTCAGGATAATGTTATTGAAAATACTTCGATTCTTTCGCAGATCCTTACTTCCTGCCGCGGGGAGCTGATCCAGAATCTCCTGTGTTCCCGTGGTGGCATGGACAGTGACCATGGAGGCGCTCAGGATGGGATCGTGGCCAAAATGATCCAAAAGGGCCTTGACCATAAAGGCAAGGCAGGTGGTGGTGCACGAAGCCGCCGAAATAATATGATGCCGGTTCGGCGATATAGGCATCTTCATTAATTCCCTGGATGTTGGTTAGGGCATCCTCCGGCATCGGGCGCGATGTATCCTTTATCTTAAACGGGGCTGAGAGGATGACCTTTTTGGCCCCTGCCTGCCAGGTGCCCCCTCAGACTCCCCTTGGGGACGTCGGCAGTTTCCGTCGGATCTCTAAATACACCGGTACAATCCACAACGGTTTGAACACCTTGCTGCCTCCATCCGATATCCTTGGGATTTCGATGCTCTCTAAGCACCTTTACCGGTATCCCGTTGATGCGCATGGAGCCATCTTTTTCGTTTAATCTCTTCAATGACCCGTTGCCCCCTGAAGCCGTGAATATAGCGAGCGAGGCTGCCGTAAGTGCTGTCCCGCTCCAGATATTCGGCCACGTCCTCAAGCCCCCGGCCCACTTCTCTCCCGATGTTCAGCACAATCCCCTCGAACGATTGCCGGGATACATGATGCCAGACGGTCATCTTGCCGATCCTTCCCTGAACCGTTGATACCCAGTTTCGTGGGAGCATATCCTGCTTCTCTGACAGATACAGGTGGTTTTTCGCAGTGAGAATCGTCATCTATTCCTCATTTTCCTCTTCTTGATCACGATGGTAAATTTAAACTCCCAATGGGGCGATTTATAGAGAACAACAATGCATTTTTTGCATTATATCGAAAACGGACCGCAGAAACAATGGGGTCAATCCAGTAATTCAGCTCTTAAAAACCCTCCTTATCCTTTTTTGCCGGAGCTCTCTTTCCAGAGCTCCGGCAGGATGGAATCTTCAGCCGTCCACAAAGCCAGGATTATGATTCCCAAGACGCCCTAATCCTTTGAAGCCGGTTTAAGCACCACAAAGAAATTGCCCCCTCCCCGCTCTAATGAGAAAAAGCAGGTTCTCCCCTTTCGGAGCTGCTGCTATCCTCTTGTTATACTCATTAACATTCCGAATTTTCATACGATTCACCTGTTTGATCACATCCCCCGGCTGAATACCCGCATCATCCGCGGAACTTCCCGGCACAACCTGAGAGACAACCACGCCCTGTTCGGTCGGATTCAAGCCCGAGGCGTTCGGACAACTCCGGGGTAAGATCCTGCACGGACAGACCCAAAGACGTTTTTTCTTCTGCAATTTGTCCCCTCTTCGTTCGCCTGCATGGTGCCGATGGTCAAGGGGATCTTTTGTTCTTTCCCATTTCGGATGATATCCACCACCACCTTCGTGTCAGGTGGCGTATTGGCGACTATGCGCGATAGGATATGGGCATTCTCTATCTTCTTGCCGTCTAATCGGAGTAGCACATCGCCGGACTTTAATCCGGCTTTTTCAGCAGGACCATCTTTAACGACCTCTGAAATCAGAATGCCCTCGGGCTTTTTGAGCCCGAACGATTTGGCCAGTTCAGGCGTGACATCCTGAATCATCACCCCGAGCCAACCACGAACGATTTTCCCGGTCTTAAGCTGAGGGAGAAGTTCTTTGGCGATGTTGATAGGGATCGCAAAACCGATCCCCTGTCCCTGCGGTATAATGGCGGTATTGATTCCGATCACTTCCCCCTTCATGTTAAACAGGGGTCCACCGCTGTTCCCGGGATTGATGGCCGCATCGGTTTGAAGAAAATCATCATACGGCCCAGCCCCGATCACACGACCTGTCGCGCTGATGATTCCCTCTGTAACGGTATGTCCCAAACCAAAGGGATTTCCCACCGCTATCACCCAATCTCCCACGCGCATGGCATCGGAATCGCCCAAAGAAACCGGCTCGGGAAAACCGGCATCAGGTTTTGCCTGAATCAATGCCAGATCGGTCTTGGGGTCTCTCCCCACCACCTTGGCTTCATACTCCTGCCCGTTGTCCAACTTGACTTTGATTTCCGTTGCCTTTTCAACCACGTGGTTATTGGTGAAGATCAAGCCGTTCTTGTCAATTACAACCCCGGAACCCAACGCATGGGTCTTCATTTCACCCTGTGGCATATTCTGCCCGAAAAATTCTCCGAATGGAGAATTAGGTCCGAAAAAAGGCATGAACTGCTGTCCCTTCACCACCTGCGTGGTGGAAATGTTGACCACCGAATGTTTTACGGCATCGGCCAGATCCGCAAGGGATGGAGGCGCAGGAAACCCGAAAACAGCTGCTTGAGTTCCACAGACCAGAAAGAAAAACAGGGTCAAACTGGGCACAAAGGCCCTCCGCACCGACCGCCTTCTCTTGTACGACACACTATAATTTTTCATCGTTTCCATAATTCGCTCCTTTATTCTTGATCGACATTCATTTTCAAGGTCAATAAGGCCGACAACGCTTCCGCCCACTCCACGAATCTCTTAAATCCAAACGCAGAAAAATGCTTCCCATGCCATTCACGTTCTTAGATTAGGATGATAAGAAAGGACTCTTCAACCGTCCATCGGTTCAATCAGGTATTTAGTCTTGCGATAGGCTGTATTCTTCACAGAGGAGAAATCTGAATATCGAGCAATCCCGATTGTCTCGCCGTTACCCATGCACAAAGGCCATTCAGTGACGGGTATTGCGCCTCGGTTGAGGCTCTTTTTGCCTTGACGTACTACCGCGATTTTCGTATCGTTGCGCGTCGGAGAATGGGATTTTGCCGGATTCTCTTCCAATTCCAGACTAAGGTATTTTATCACCATGGAGAAGAACAAAAAAATCAGGGTTGGAATTGTCGGGGTAGGCAATTGTGCGGCATCGCTCCTTCAGGGAATCGAATATTACAGCCAACCTGACAGACAGAAAGATCCGGTGGGGCTGCTGCATTACAACCTGGGAGGATATCTGCCCGGAGACATAGAAATCGCAGCGGCGTTTGATATCGACAGGAGAAAAGTTGGGAAACCGATCCACGAGGCCATCTATGCCCCACCGAACTGTACCTATCCCATCAGTGCGTCCATTGAAGAACGCGATGTCACGGTCAAAATGGGGCCCATTTTGGATGGGGTTTCCGATCATATGAAGGGCTATCCGGACCATCGCACCTTTCTCCCCTCCGATGAGGCGCCGGTCGATGTGGCTGAGGAGCTTGACCAACAACAGGATTGAAATACTGCTCAATTATCTCCCGGTAGGTTCCACGCAAGCGGCCCACTATTACGCCCGATGCTGCCTCGAAACAGGGACCAGCCTGATAAACTGCATGCCGGTCTTTATCGTATCCGATCCCCAGTGGGCCAGGCGCTTTGAGGCCAGGGGAATCCCCTGCGTCGGCGACGACTTCAAATCCCAGATGGGCGCCACCATTATTCATCGGGCATTGACAAGGCTTTTCACGGACAGAGGAATCAAACTGGACAGGACGTATCAGCTCAATACCGGAGGCAATACGGATTTTCTGAACATGTTGAACCGAACCCGCCTGGAATCAAAAAAGGTGTCCAAAACGGAGGCGGTTCAATCGCAGCTGAACCGGCCGCTGGATGACGAAAACATCCACGTGGGCCCATCCGATTATGTCCCCTGGCAAAAGGACAACAAGGTTTGCTTCATTCGAATGGAGGGCAGAGGTTTCGGCGGGGTTCCCATGGAACTGGAATTGCGGCTCTCCGTGCAGGATTCTCCCAATTCAGCCGGTGTGGCCATTGATGCCATCCGATGCTGTCGCCTGGCCCGTGATCGCGGAATCGGCGGCCCCCTGACAAGCATCTCCGCCTTTGCCATGAAACATCCTCCAAAACAGTTTGCCGACAGCGAGGCAAAGGACCTGTTGGAACAATTCATCGCGGGAGAGATAGACCGTTGACTACCATTTCACGAACCCCGCCGGCGAAGATCGTATGCTCTTGCAGCGTCTCTTCCTATTTGACTGATCATGCTGCGTAAGTTCGTCGGGAGTCGGATTGAAACCTGCCTCAGCGGCGCCGCTGTATTCCTGGACCGCCACAACATCTCTCCCAACACCCTCACACTCACGGGCCTGGCGGTCAACGCCATCGGCGCCTACTGTTATTATCGAGGTTTTATCGTTGCGGCCGGAATCATCGTCCTGGCAGCAGGCCTTTTCGATATGCTGGATGGCGCGGTGGCCCGAGCCGGAGACAAGACATCCGAATGGGGCGGAGTCTTCGATTCCGTGATTGACCGTTATTCCGATTTCCTGATTCTTGGTGGAATCCTGGCCTACTTTTCAAAAAAGGGGGATTTCGGGATGACCCTGCTTATATTGATTATTATATGTGGGACATTTCTTATCAGCTATGTCCGGGCCCGCGCCGAATTAGCCATCCCTGAATGCGCCGTGGGGATCATGGAAAGACCGGAGCGCATCCTTCTCCTTTGCGCAGGATCGATCTTCGGATTCTTCTACACAGCCCTCTGGATACTGGCCGTCACCACCCATGTCACGGCACTGCATCGGATTTTTCATACCCGAAATGTCTTGAGGACGTTGCAGAATCCCCGTGGAAAACCTTGAAAGCTCCGGTTCACCGGGAGCCGACAGAGAAGACCAGAGGGACTTGGAGCAACAGTGGAAGGCATCTTGTACAACCCTTTTTTTCTTTAGGGGAGGTTGAAAATGTCAAAGCCTGAAAACCCGATCATATTGGCGGGCGACATCGGAGGTACCCATACCCGTTTGGGCCTTTTTACCGCGGGCGGGAGAAGACCGCACAGTAGAACCGAAAAGACATTTCCAAGCCGAGAGTCGAGCGGTCTTGAGGAAATCATCGAGCGCTTTTTGGCGAATCATAGAGACGATATCATGGGTGCCTGCTTCGGCATTGCCGGGCCGGTGGAAAACAACAGGACAAAAGCTACGAACCTTCCCTGGGAAGTGGTCGGAAGCAAAATCAGGGAGCGCTTCGGCTTCGAGCATGTCCGTCTCATCAATGATGTGGCCGCAACCATCCGCGCGGTTCCCCTTATGACCTCTAAAGAGCTGTTTGTCCTAAACAAAGGGAGGAATATCAAGGAAGGGGCAGTAGGGTTGGTAGCTCCGGGGACGGGCTTGGGGGAGGCCCTCATGGTGTGGGTCGACGGACGTGTCGTGGCCATGCCAACCGAGGGGGGACATGCGGATTTTGCACCCACCAACGAGCGGGAGATAGATCTCTGGCGGCACCTCAAGAAACGTTTTGGACACGTGAGCATCGAACGGGTGGTCTCGGGCCCCGGTCTGTTCCATATGTACTTGTGGCTTAAGGAACGATCCGGCTATGAAGAGCCCGAGTGGTTATCAAGCGCCCTGGAGGAGTCGGACCCTCCCGAGGTCATATCCAATGCAGGCCTGGAGGGAAAAGATCCGCTGTGTTCCGATGTCCTCGCTCTCTTTGTGTCGATCCTGGGCAGGGTCTGCGGAAACCTGGCACTGACGGGGCTGACATTGGGAGGGCTTTATCTGGGGGGAGGAATTCCGCCCAGGATTTTACCCGCGCTGAAACAGAGTGCCTTCATGAAGGCCTTCACGGATAAGGGACGATTCAGGGACCTGCTCTCAAAGATTCCCGTTCGCGTCATCTTAAATGACAAGGCAGCGCTCTTGGGAGCCGCGGACTGCGCCCTCTCATCCCAGCCAATGCCGTAAAAGCCTCCCTTCCGGCAAAATCAGTAATTCTCATTATGGCTTTTTGCTTACAACCGGCCATGGGAGGAAACTTATGCAAAAACAATGGCACGAATGGAGTCACGATAAGAATTCGTGAGGTGAAGTTCAGCAATTCTCATTTTGGTTTTTTGCCTAAAACCGGCCATGGGGGTCTGTCTCAAAACGGCGCCAAAATCTATTGGTCATTCCATGGCACGGCGGTAAAGCTTCAAAATTTGGCTGAGATCAGACACCTGTAAAAGGAATCCTGTGCAAAAACCGTCTTACCGCCTGTTGGGTAATGCTAAAATGGGATTATGCCTCTGCAAAAGGTGTTCGAAGCGGACCATTGGCGCCATTTCGAGACAGACCCCCATGGCCTCAGACTACTGAAAAAGCCAAAATGAGAATTGCTGAGGTGAAATCTATTTATTTGAAATTCTAAATGGACTGTGGTAATGGCCATAAGGGAATTTCAGAAATTTCAATTCCATTGAACAATAAAGAGAATAGAAAAAAACATGTCACACAAAAACGCTTTCCTGCCGTACCTGGCATTCCTGGTTTCCATGCTGCCGCTCTTTTTTCCGACGCATTCCCAGGCCGGACCTCCCGGGCAAGGAAAAGGGCCCCCTCCGGTGGTTACCGTCATGCCGGTCACGGAAAAGGAAGTGAACCTTCCCGACGAGTACGTGGGGAGGGTGGAAGCGATACAGGCCGTAGACCTGCGTGCCCGGGTCGAAGGATATCTGGAAAAAGTGGAGTTCAAGGAAGGAACCGATGTTCATGCGGGAGATCTTCTTTACCTCCTGGAACAGGCCCCCTACAAGGCGAAGGTGAATGAGGCCAGCGCCAAAGTGGCCGAGGCGGAAGCGGCCCTGAAAAACGCCCGGCAGTACCTGCAGCGTCTCAAAGCGGTTCGGTCCGGAGGGGTATCGGCCACGGATCTGGAAACCGCGGCCAACCAGGAGCTTCGCACGAATGCGGCGCTCCAGGAGGCAAAGGCCAACCTGGAACAGGCTGAAATCAATCTGGGGTACACCACCATCAAGGCACCCATCAGCGGGCGCATCGGACGCACGGCCTTTACAAAGGGCAATCTGGTTGGCCCCGCCTCGGGGGCCCTTGCCCGAATCGTTCAGCTCCATCCCATCCGGGTAGTCTATTCCATGAGTGAATCCAATCTGGCGGGCGCCCGAAATGCACGCAAAGCGGGCAACGGGAAAAGCCTGGGCTGCCTTTTGGAGCCCACAATTCGGATACCGGGAGGGGGGGTCTATGAACATCCGGGCAAGGTGGATTTCGTGGACAACGAAGTGGACCCCAATACCGGAACCATCGCCGTCCGTGCCGTATTCAACAATTCGGATCGCCTCCTGCTGCCCGGACAATACG
This sequence comes from uncultured delta proteobacterium, assembly GCA_963747555.1. Taxonomy (GTDB): domain Bacteria; phylum Desulfobacterota; class DSM-4660; order Desulfatiglandales; family Desulfatiglandaceae; genus DUZB01. Next base: position 119,362 of record CAVVFZ010000019.1, on the reverse strand, counting down.
TCATGGTCCTGGTGAAATGCAAGGAGGGCAAACGACTGCCGGTCATCCCTCAATCGGCTATTCAGGAAGATCGCGAGGGACGTTACGTCTTTGTGGTGGATGGCGACAACCGGATCGTTCAGCGACGAATCGTCACCGGCCCTGTTATCCATTCAGACTGGGTGGTGGAATCAGGACTCATGCCGGGGGAAACCGTTGTCGTTCAGGGCGCACAGAAAGTGACCCCCGGACAGATCGTAAACCCGGTTCCTGAAAGCACGAAGGCCGTGAAATAAACCATGTTTTCACAGATTTTCATCGACCGGCCAAGACTTGCCATAGTGGTTTCCGTCATTCTCACCCTTGCCGGGGTGCTCGCCCTGCTCAATATTCCGGTAGCCCAGTATCCGCCCATTTCTCCTCCGGAAATCCGCGTCCAGGCCGCCTATCCGGGCGCCAGCGCCGAGGTGGTGGCAGGCAGCGTAGCCGCACCGCTCGAAGCGGAAATCAACGGGGTGGAGAACATGCTCTACATGTCCTCCACCTCCTCGAACAATGGCAGCTACAGCCTGAGCGTTTCCTTCGAAGTGGGCACGGATCCCAATATCGCCCAGGTAAACATTCAAAACCGGGTACAGCAGGCCATCCCGAAACTGCCCCAGGAAGTCACCGACCAGGGCATTGCCGTACGGACACGATCCTCCGACATCCTGGGGGTCATCAGCTTCTTTACAACCAAAGGCGGCTATGACGCCCTGTTTCTCAGCAACTACATCAGTATCAACGTAAAAGATGCCTTGACACGACTCAACGGAGTCAGCGAAGCCTATCTTTTCGGGGCGTTGGACTACAGCATGCGCGTCTGGATGAACCCAGAAAAGCTCACCTCCCTGGGGCTTACAGCCGACGACGTGATCGCGGCTATCCGCGAGCAGAATGTCCAGGCTGCCACCGGCTCCATCGGCACGGCCCCCGGAAGCGATGCGCAGCAGGTACAGTACACCCTGCGGGCACAAGGGCGGCTCAAAAAAGTCGAAGACTTTGAAAACATCATCATCCGGGCCAACCCCAAGGGGGGCGTCCTGAGGCTCCGTGATGTAGCCCGGGTGGAGCTGGGCGCAGTGTCTTACGCCTCAAAATCGACACTGAACGGTTCACCTGCCGTCAATATGGCTATCTACAGGAGTTCGGGCGCCAATGCCTTGCAGACGATAAAAGCGGTGGAGGCGGAAGTGGAGCGCCTTTCCCACCGTTTTCCTGAAGGAATAAAGTATCGTCTGGTTTACGACACCACAAGGTTCGTCCAGTCCGCCATCCAGGAGATCATATTTACGCTCTTCATTACTTTTCTTCTGGTTGTAGGCGTCACCTACCTTTTCCTGCAGGACTGGAGGGCGACCCTGATTCCGGCCCTGACCATCCCTGTCTCTCTGGTAGGTTCCTTTGCCATACTCCTGGTCCTGGGTTTCAGCGCCAATACCATCACGCTTTTTGCGCTGATTCTGGCCATCGGCCTGGTGGTGGACGACGCCATTGTGGTAGTAGAAAATGTTCAGCGGGTCATGCAGGAAGAAAACCTGGGCCCGAGAGACGCAGCCATCAAGGCCATGGGACAGGTCACCGGCCCCATCATCTCCACCACCCTGGTGCTGTTAGCCGTATTTGTTCCGGTCGGTTTCATTCCCGGTATCACGGGGCAGCTCTACAAGCAGTTTGCGGTCACCATCTCCACGGCCGTTCTTCTCTCGGCTCTCAATGCCCTGACCTTGAGTCCGGCCCTCTGCGCCACTTTTCTCAGACCTTCGCGAACCATTACCAGGGGACCACTGGCCTGGTTTTCAAGGTTCCTTCGCGGGTCCAGGCATACCTACGTTTTGACGGCGGCATGGCTCGTAAAAAGAAAACTTGTCACCTTTCTCATCCTCGGCCTGATTATCGGTTCCGCCTACTACCTTTTCGTCACGCGGCCCACCAGTTTTCTGCCCAGCGAAGATCAGGGGGTCTTCTTTATTAATGTGCAGTTGCCCGAATCCTCCACCCTCTCACGAACCAACAAGGTCTTGGCCCAGGTATCCAACCTCCTGAAAAAAACCCCGGGAGTAGCCGATGTCATAGCGGTGGCCGGCTACAGTCTGTTGAGCGGCAGCAGTGAGAATGTGGGGCTGGGTTTCGTAATCCTTGAACCATGGGACAAACGAGAGACGCCCGAGCTGAAGCTGGATGGAATTCTCGCCCGTGTGCGACCCGAACTGGCGGCCATCCCTACCGCCAACATCTTCGCCTTCGGACGACCGGCAATTCAGGGTCTGGGAAACACCAGCGGTTTTAATTTTCAGTTGGAGGCGTTGGGAGACCAGAGCCCCCATGAGCTTGCGGCCGCAACCCGCGCCCTTGTCGTGGCCGCCAACCAGGATCCCATCCTGACCGGCGTCTTCAGCACCTTTTCGGCTGACGTTCCCCAGCTTTTTCTGAATCTTGACCGCACCAAGGCCGAGATTCTCAAGGTGCCGGTCAGCAGGGTATTTTCCACTTTGCAGGCCCAGCTTGGATCCCGATACGTGAACGACTTTAACCTGTATAATCGTGTCTTCCAGGTAAAGATTCAGGCCGATGCGCCGTACCGGGATACCCTGGAGGACATCAACCGCATCTACCTTCGCAGCAACGACGGCCATATGGTGCCTTTGAGCAGTCTGGCCACGCTTTCCACGATACTGGCGCCCCAGCTGGTCACCCGCTATAACCAGTTCGCCAGCGCCCAGGTAAACGGCGAGGCCGCGCCCGGATTCAGCTCGGGCCAGGCAATGGAGGCAATGGCGAATGTGGCGGCCAAAACCCTGCCGGAGAATTTCGGCTACGAATGGTCTGCCCTTTCGTTCCAGGAGCGAAAAAGTGGAGGTCAGGCGCCCATACTTCTTGCCCTTGCCCTGCTGTTCGGCTACCTTTTCCTCGTGGCACAGTATGAAAGCTGGACCATACCCTTATCGATTATCTTTTCTATCTCGGTGGCTACGCTGGGCGCCCTGGCAGGCCTGATGATCAGCGAACTGAACCTGAGCATCTACGCCCAGATCGGAGTTGTCCTGCTGGTAGGCTTAGCCAGCAAGAACGCCATCCTCATCGTTGAATTTTCCAAGACGGCGAGGGAGTCGGGTATGAGCATTTTCGACGCCGCCATTACAGGGGTTCGCATTCGTTTCCGGGCGGTGCTCATGACCGCGTTTTCCTTTATCCTGGGAGTCCTTCCCATGGTCATCGCCAGCGGGGCCGGCGCCAACAGTCGCCGCGCCATCGGCATCACGGTATTTTCCGGAATGTTGGCCGCCACACTGTTCGGGATTTTCCTCATTCCCGCACTATATGCCTCCTTTCAAACCGCACGGGAAAAGGTAAAAAACCGCAGAAAAAGGAGTCGTTCTCAGGAATCCTTTAAAGGCGAAGATACCGGCAAATCCGATCCCGGCTCGACTGCTTAGGACTCACGCAAGAATATGTCGACAGAATCCACCATGAAGAGAAAAGGCTATCACGGAAACCCGTTACGGAATTACACCATCAAAAGGAAACAAATCCTCTTTTGGCTGCCCTGTTTGACGATCCTGATCCTGACCATTCTTCTGTCTGGGTGCGCCCCGGTAGGCCCGGATTATGTCCGTCCGGACGTCCCCTCTCCCAAGGCCTGGCACACGGACCTCAAGTACGGCCTCACAGCAAAAGCACCCGAGACGAAAACATTGGCAGCCTGGTGGGAGACCCTCCATGATCCGGCCCTTTCAAAGCTCATGGAAGAGGCGGTTGTTGGAAACCTGGATCTGAAAATAGCCCGGTCAAGAGTGCGGGAAGCACGCGCCCGCCGAACCATAAGCAGATCAAAGCTTTTTCCTTTTGTGGATGCGTCGGCCTCCGCCACCAAAAATCATCTCAGTGAGGATCGATACGGAGGCGACGATTACGATCTTTACTCCGCCGGCTTCGACGCAGCGTGGGAATTGGATATCTTTGGGGGAATTCGACGCTCCGTGGAGGCGGCTGATGCAGATATACAGCAACAGGAGGAAAATCTTCGAGATGTCATGGTATCGCTCCTCTCGGAGGTCGCATTGAACTATATCGATGTCCGCACCTTTCAGGCTGATATCACCGTCATTTGGTCCAACCTGAATGCCCAGGAAAAAACCTTTCAGCTCACCCAATCCCGTTATCAGGCCGGCCTCACAAACGAACTTGCCGTTCAACAAGCCACCTATAATATCGAGAACACCCGATCCAGGTTACCATCTCTGCGGATAGGATTGGAAGCGGCCATGAACCGCCTGGCGGTACTTCTCGGCCGGGAACCGGGAGCCTTGCATGAAGAACTGAAGAAGCCCGGACTAATTCCGATCACGCCCCGGGAAGTGGCTGTGGGTATCCCGGCTGAGACGCTGCGGCGCAGACCGGATCTTCGGCGTGCGGAACGCAGCCTGGCGGCCCAGACCGCACGCGTGGGAGAGGCAACCGCCGACCTTTATCCCCGCTTCCGTCTTTTGGGATCGATCGGTCTTGAAACGCTTTCCATCGGCAATATTTTTTCCGCAAGCGGCCTGGCTTACCTCATCGGGCCGGGGATTTCCTGGCCCGTATTCAATGCCGGAGCTATTCGAAGCAACATCGTGGTGCAGTCGGAACTTCAGGAACAGGCCCTCACTGAATACGAAGGCGCGGTCCTGAATGCGCTGAGAGAAGTGGAGAATGCCCTGGTTGCCTACGCCGAAGAGCAGAATCGCAGGAAGGCCCTGAGCGCATCCGCCAAAGCGGCTGAGCGGGCGGTTGAACTTTCGGAAAGCCAGTACCAGGCAGGTCTGATCGACTTCACCAGTGTGCTGGATGCACAGCGTTCGCTCCTCAATTTTCAAGAGCAACTGACCCAGACAGACGGTGCGGTAACCAGCAACCTGGTCCGCCTCTACAAAGCCCTCGGCGGCGGATGGTCGCCCCTACCCCCGGATACGGATGTGGATGCAAACACCGCGGGACCATAAGCGATTTTAAACAGCCTTCTATCTTAATCTTAATCGTAATCTTAATCGGATAGTTTTGAAATAGCCTGTAAATGAGGTTGTTTATGATTAAGATTACGATTGATAACTTCCGAATGTACTCTCGACTATTGAATCAAGTAGGCGAAATAAGAACCAGACCCCTATTTTTCAACCATCACATCCTTATCTTCTTTCGTTCCTCCTTCCCTGCCGTCGGCGCCCAAACAGAAAATCCGATAGTGGTCTTCCTGGACCAGTTTATAGACGTATGGATTTCCCCAAGGGTCCAACGGTATCCTATCACCTGGGAAATAGGGGCCATACCATTTATCCAATCCGCGTGGTTTCGATACCAAAGCCCTTAAGCCCTCTTCATTGCTTGGAAATCTGTCCATATCCATCTTGAAATTTTCGATTGCCGTGGTAAACAGCTCCATCTGTTCAACAGCCAACAGCTGCCTGAACTTTACGGGCTGGTTTATACTGGTTGGAACAAATTCTATTTGATCGTCCGTGAATGTAAGAAAGGCGCCAACAAAAACGGCGGCGGCGGCGGACGCACCAAAAACAATTGCGAAGACCCATTTATAACTCTTTCCAAGGAACATTCACACCTCCCTGATCCCGGGATTCCTTTCTTTTCGGCTGAGTTCACGGAGTCCATAAGCGGCAAAAGTCTCAGTCTGTGGCGCGTTTTCGCCTCCCTCAGTTGGATCGATATACACGTCCGGTGGACGGTTGACCCTGTATCCGCCCGAGGATAGTTCACACGCGGATCCGGGTATTCAGAGTATAGGATTTTTCCGGCTGCCTGGGAGGCGGTTTCCCTTCCCATTCTTCCATTTTAACACGTTCCGCCGCACGGTTAAGATCCCGGATCTGACCGTCTACGGGGTAACGATAGGAAAGTTAGCCCGGGGTTTATCAAAGAGCATCAGGAAGCGTACCAGAGCCATCCGGCTGCCGTCTATTTCAAGATCGTCGGCAAACAGGGCATCCTTGATGCCTGCCTTGCCTGTGACCATGCCGAGGAAAAGGTCATGGGTTACTCGGATCGTTGCATCGGCCCGCGGGTCCGGGGATGATTTACGGTGGTGCAGCACAGAATTTTCAAGGCTCAGCACGTAGCTTTCATTCAGATCGGTAAAAATGATGTTGATCACCACCTGTTTTCCCTCGGCATCCGGTCCGTTCAGCCTCACGGCCATGCTGTCAAAAAAAACGGAGATGGGAGTCAGTTTGAAGACCTCGTACATATCCTCGAGACCCATCCCCTTTTCCGGAGATCCGTGACGGAGTTCATTGGCAGCACTTAGGTAAACATTGCGCCATGGCGCACATTCAGACTGATAGCCCAGTTGATCGTAGGTCCTGGCCAGCAGGGCCTTCGCCTGGAGGTTGTCCGGTTCCGCGAAGACCAGATGGTTGAGAACTTCAGCAACCCACCGGTATTCCCCCTTGTCAAAAGATTCCCGGGCCTTTTTCAGCAAGCTGTCCCCTCCTCCCATGAATTCCACGTATCGAACGGCTGCTTCCTCGGGCGGCAACGGATTCAGATTGGCGGGATTGGCATCATACCAGCCCAGGTAGGCCTGATAAACAGCCTTTGCATTGTGCTGCAGGGACCCGTAGTAGCCCCGGTTGAAAAAGCAGGTTCGCAAGGACTCCGGGAGTCGGATCTGCTCCGCGATTTCCCGGGGCGTATACCCCTCATTGGCCAGGCGCATGGTCTGGTCATGGATATATTTGTAAAGGTCCCTCTGTTTTTTCAGGAAATCCATGATCCGCCGATTGCCCCAGATCGGCCAGTGATGGCATCCGAAGTAGATTTCCGCGCTGCCGAACAGTTCCATAGCCTGGTTGATGGTTTCGCTCCACTTGACGGCATCCCGCACCCTGGTCCCGCGCAGGGTGTACAAATTGTGCATATTGTGGGAAACCACTTCCGCGCCGCAGAATGCCTTTGCATCGGGCAGATAGAAAGTCATTTCGGCCGGGGCCTCTGAATCCGGGGCATACTGAAATACAAACCGAACCCCGTCTATCAGCATTTCCTGCGGAGTATGGTCCACCAATTCGGTAGGCATTAGGATTCCGAATGTACCAAAGGGCGTCGCCTTGCCCAGTCCATCATCCACATGCCCCCGGATGGAAGGGGCAAGATATCTGCCATACATATACCCTGCCCTGCGAGCCATGGCGATGCCGGCGATGATATTTTCGCTGGTGGCCGCCTCGGAGAAACCGAGCGGCGCAATGATGCGAACCTTTCTTTCAGCCGCCTCTTCTGGGGAGAGTACGGCCTGTACGCCACCGAAATGATCGATATGACTGTGCGTGTAGATAACAGCCACCACGGGCAGGCTTTTCAGATGGCTGCGCGCAAAGGCGATGGCTCTTGCGGCGGTTTCCCTGGTGGTGAGGGGATCAACGATGATCCATCCGGTTTTGCCCGCGATAATGGACATATTGGAGAGATCGAACCCCCGAAGCTGGTAGATCCCATCCGTTACCTTGAACAGGCCGTGGATATGGTTTAATTCCGCCTGGCGCCATAGGCTGGGATTCACGCTCGCAGGAGCATCGCCTTTAATAAAACCATAGGCAGGCTGATCCCAAATGACCGGCCCCCCGGTCTTGCTGACTTTCAGGTCCGGATCGCTCGCTATCAGCCCCCTACGAGCGTCCAGAAAATCCTGTGGATCGGATAACGGCAGTTCATCCCGAACCCGGGCGTTTTGCTGAATCGTATCTTCGGTGGGCGGGGTGTGCCCCATGGCATCGGCTTTCGGATCGATGGGAGGTCTTTTTCTGCAACCTGCAAATACACCCAGCAGTCCCAGTGCCAGAATAATCACGATCCATTTCATGGTAAACTCTCCCTCAAATCCATGAATGCAGGGTTATGGACATCAAGCCCGGTTTATATTGGCCTTGCTGGTGTGATATCTGGCCCCGTCTTGAATGAGGATAATGTGTTTTGTAGTTTTTAAGAGAACCTCTGTTAAAAATTCCGCATAGGATTCTGAATTGAGACGGCCTTTGTCATATCCCTTACAGAAGAATCGGCCGGAGAAATAGTCAATCAGTCCAAAGACTTTATAACCTTTGCGTTGTCCCGATGTTTTGACTACTGGTTGCTGCCCTCTTTTCGCCCAAGTGTAGCTTAAAGATCCCCACTGGGGAAAGGAGGCTTCGTCGCCAAATAAGACATAGGCGTTTTTCTCCTTAGATATCCTTAAGATTTCGGGCCATGTTTTTTCCAACCATTCTTTTCGCTTTTCAGGATCTTTATGATCTGAGCCGAATTTCGCTTTTTGAAATGAAAACCCCATATTTTTAAGTAGTTGTGAAATGTAATACGCAGAATAGTAAACCCCAAACCTTTCATGTATAAGCAGTTGGATCATGGGACTGCGCCAGCAAGCGCTTGGAAAACCGGCCTTAATGGGACCTTCGGTGATAATTGTATCAAGCTCTTTGCGTTGTGTTTTGGTCAGTTTGGAAGGCCTTCCACTGGGTTTTTTGGATTTCAAACCTTCCAAGCCTTTGAATAAAAATGATTTGAACCATAAACGAATTGATTCCTCGCTGACTTTGAGTGTATCTGCAATCACGGCATAACGAGTTCCATCACCTACATTCTGCTATACAAAAATTACCGTTTCCGCCTTTCAAATATCGAAAGGACGAATCCGTTTATATAGAATCTGTTCATAGAATGCAATGCATTGAAAGCGTCGGTAGAAGAGTATGATTACGATTATGACCCGGCTATCACCGACTCTTTTCTTTCGTGTCGCTTTGTTGTATAGTCTCGCCCGGGAGGTTGCATTTCGTGAGGAAGATATATTCAAGATTTTTTTCGACGGTCCTGTTTGCTGCCGTCATGCTGACCTGTGAAGCAGACCTGCCTGCCGGCGACGCAGGCCAAAGAGCCGGCTTCCCTACAGGAGCGGTCCCAGTTTCGGATGTCGGCCCTTATCCATTGGAGCGCATGAATACCACAAGCCCGAGGGCGACCATGCGGGGCTTCCTGGAAACCATGGATCGCGCCTATAAAATTCAGACGGAATTCGGATATCGAAGCAAAAAGGCCTTAGAACTCCTGGAGAGGGCGGAACGCTGTCTTGACCTCCGCAACGTTCCCCCAAACCTGGTGGCTATCACCGGGATCGAATCCGTGCTCCTGCTCAAGGAGATCCTCGATCGGCTCCCATTGCCGCCATACGGGGAGATCCCCGATTCCAACACGATGGAATCGAGGAGGTGGTCCCGGTGGACGATCCCCCACACGGAAATCACCATTGCACGGGTCGGGAATGGACCTCGCGAGGAGGAGTTTCTTTTTACCCCCGGAACCGTCTCCCGCCTTCATAAATTTTTTGAACGGATGGAACACCTCCCCTACAAGCCCGGCGCGGCAGAGACGATTTATGAATCGTTTATTTATTCTCCGGGCTGGATGATCCCTCACGAGTGGATAGATGCTCTCCCGGAATGGGCCGATACTCCCTTTCTGGGCCAGACCCTTTGGCAGTGGATCAGCATGTCCCTTTTGCTCCTTCTGGGAGGACTGTTGGTGTGGTGGATCTATCGCCTTGAATTCCATCGATCCGCAGAGAGGGAGGCTTCTCCCTGGCAGGTCGGCAAGCTGATCTTCCCCATCAGTGGAATGGCCCTATCCCTGATAATCGAATATTTCGTTGACGAGCAGATCAACATCACAGGCGATGTCCTTACGGTTCTTTCCATAGGGCTGAACCTCCTTTTTTTTGTTTTTGCAGCTATTTCCATCTTTGTGTCGGGGAACATCCTGATCCGAGGCCTCATGTCCTCACCCCGCCTGAAACCGAAGAACATCGATGGCACCCTCATAACGCTCAGCATACGGGTCGCCACCCTGCTCCTGGTATTCGGCCTCGTCTGGTATGCAGCAGGTGATTTTGGCCTCCCTGTGACCGCTATCTTTGCGTCAGCCGGCGTCGTCGGCGTTGCCGTAGCCCTGGCCGCCAGAGAGACCCTTGCCAACTTTTTCGGAGGGGTGAGCATACTGCTGGATCGACCTTTCAAGACCGGCGACTACATCGTTCTGGACTCGGGCGAACGGGGGGAGGTCATGGAAATCGGCCTCCGCAGCACGCGCATATTGACCCGGGACGAAATTCTCATCTGTGTTCCCAACTCCCTGATTACCAATATCAAAGTCGTTAACGAAAGCGCTCCCGTACCCAGCTTCAGGGTACGCATCAAAGTGGGGGTGGCCTACGGCACGGACATCAACCGGGTGGAAGAAGTTCTTGTTGCCCTGGCGAAGAAAAGCGATCTGGTGGCAAAGGAACCCGAACCCCGGGTGCGTTTCCGCACCTTTGGTGATTCGTCCCTCGACTTCGAACTCCTCTGCTGGGCCAAAAGACCCCATGACAAAGGGAGACTGATACACACACTGAACGGAGCGATCTACAGGGCCTTCAAAGACGCCGGCATTGTCATCCCCTTTCCCCAGAGGGATATCCACATGGCCACGGTCCCGGCTGAACGGCCCTGATACAAGGAGAGGACAAAGATGAAAACCATTCGGGGAAAAATTATTTCTTTTTTCGTTTTGTGCTTTGCCTTCGCCGGGGTGCTTACCCTCCTGCATTACGAAAACGCCTTCTCGCTGCGATGGAAAATACATGCCATAGAACGGTTCGACGATCTCCTGAATGATGTACTGGAATTGAGACGCTACGAAAAAAACTTTCTTTTTTATCGGGATACCTCAAGCCTCAAAGAGGAGTTAATTTATCTGAAGCGCATTGACAGCGCCTATCAAACCCTGAAAGAGGACATCAGCCTGATTGTCGGGGCGGATGAAACCCTGGCGTTCGGCCACAACCTGGCACGCTATAAACAGATCCTGGACGAAATTATTGCCCTGAAAGCCACTGCCGGCAATTCGACCCTGGAAGACAAACTTCGAACGAAGGGCAAATATCTGGTGGACTTCGCCCAGACGCTGATCCAGAAAAAGCGACAGAGAATCGACCACACACTGAAACGCGTCTTGACCATCCCCCTGGTTTCCATTGCCATTCTGGTGGCACTGGTCATCATCATCTTCCGTCTCGTGACCACGGGGATTCTTAAACCGCTGTCGCTCGTGGAAAGCGCCATCGAGAAGGTGGCCAAGGATTCATTCACCCCCATTTCCTACGACAAGGAGAAACAGGACGAGATCACCCGTCTGATCGCTTCGTTCAATAAAATGGCCAATGAACTCGAGTCACGGCAGGAGCAATTGATCCAGTCGCGGAAACTGGCGTCCATAGGCACCTTTACCTCGGGGATCGCGCACGAACTGAACAATCCGCTTAACAACATCTCCATCACCGCCGAATCCCTGAAACTCACGTATCAGGACATACCCGAAGACCAGGTGAGCGAAATGATCGACGAGATTCTCACCCAGACGGACAGGGCCAGTCAGGTTGTTAAAAACCTGTTGGAATTCTCCAGAACCGAACGCCCTTACCTCAGGAATCTTTATATCCGAGATGTCATCGAAAGGACCCTCAATCTTATCAAAAACCAGTTGGTCGTGGCCCGATTGCGGGTAGAACAACAGATTGCGGAGGGCCTTCCGGCCATTCGTGGAAGGAGACAGGATCTCCAGCAGGCGCTGGTCAATATTCTTTTAAACGCGATCCAGGCCATGCCCGGCGGCGGCATCATTACAATCCGGGCCGACCTCGGGCCCTCAGGCTATATCCGGATCGATCTATCGGATACCGGCACGGGAATACCGCCCGAGGCCCTGGAACATATTTTCGATCCTTTCTTTACCACCAAGACCTCCGGTCAGGGAACAGGGCTGGGCCTGTCGCTTGTTTACAGTATCATACGAACCCATGGGGGGTACATCGAGGTTCAAAGTGAAGTGGGAAAGGGCACCACATTTTCCATCTTTCTCCCTGAAGTCGGTGAAGAGGATAGCAAAGATGAAGTTGAGAACAGCAGTCGTTGATGACGAGGAAATCGTCTGCCGGCGCCTTAAGGAAGTGTTGGACCGTGAGGGATACGTCACTGAGACCTTTCAGAACGGCGGTCGCTTCTGGGACCGGATGGAAACCGCGCCTTTTCAGATCGTCTTTCTGGATCTCACCTTGCCGGATTCCAACGGCATGGAGATCCTTTCCCGCATGAAAAGCCGGCACGCCGAGACCGAAGTCATCATCATCACGGGACACGGTTCCATCGACTCGGCCATCGCGGCCATCAAGAAAGGCGCATACCACTACATCACCAAGCCTTTCAAACTGGAAGAAATCCGGGTACTGGCCGCCGGCGCCCGCGAAAAGATGGCCTTGCGGCAGGAGAACCGCCGCCTTCGGGAAGCGATTGCGGGAGATGATATCCTAAAGGGATTCATCGGAACCAGCACCGCCATGCAGGAGATCTTCAGCATGATTAAGAAGATCGCCATCGTGGACTGCAACGTCCTGTTGCAGGGCGCGAGCGGGACCGGAAAGGAGCTGGTGGCCAAATCGATCCACCGGTTGAGTCCCAGAAAAAACGCTCCCTTCATCTCCTTCAACTGCGGCGGGTTTACAGAGGAATTGATCAGCAATGAACTCTTCGGCCATGAAAAGGGCGCTTTTACTGGGGCGACCATCACCAAGATCGGGCTGCTGGAATCCGCGGCGGGCGGTACGGTGTTCTTAGATGAAATCGGTGAGATGCCCGCGTCCATGCAAGTCAAGCTGCTGCGCGTTCTTCAGGAGAAACGGATTCTCAGGGTGGGCGGAACCAAACCCGTCGACTTGGATATCCGAGTCATTTCCGCGAGCAACAAAGACATTAAGAAGGCCTGTCTGGACGGCGACTTTCGTGAAGACCTCTACTACCGGCTCAATGTCGTCACCCTGCATATCCCGCGGTTGAGCGAAAGAAAGGAAGACATTCCCCTGCTGATTTCTTCCTTTATTGAAAAATACAGCCGTCCTTTCGGCAAAAAAATATCGCGCATTTCAGCCCAGGCCCTGGATCTTCTTATGCATTACGACTTTCCCGGCAACGTCCGTGAATTGGAAAATATCATCCAGCGCGCCATTGCCCTGACCGAAGGCGACGTCATCGGAGTTCAAGGCTTGCCCACCGATCTGCAGAAGCTGGAATTCAGCATGATCGAAGGAGAAGGATTGCTGACCCTTGAAGAGGTCGAAAAGCAACATATCTCCAAGGTGCTTGCAAAGACCGGAGACAACAGGAATCTGGCCAGTAAAATCCTCAATCTGCCTCGAACCACCCTGTGGCGCAAGATGAAACGTCACAGTCTCATCAAAGAGGAGTAGCCCCGCTTCCGGCCTGCTGGAATGGTCCGGTGTTTCATTCTGAAACAACATGATCTTTTCGTCTTCGCCTAACCTGCCGTATTTTTTCCACAAAAGCCCTTTCAAGGGACCTCATTTCATAGTGAAACACCGGCCTGCCAAAACCCCTGCTTATTTTTCATAACTGCTTGTTATCATAAGATAACTAATCTTGGTACGCCCCTTGCTAAGGAAACCTCTCAAGGAGAGCGACATGGAAAATATCCTGGTGGCGATGGACCCGGCCGAAACCCGTTTTTATGCCGGCGTGCATGCCCTCAACCTGGCCAGACGCATCAAGGCCAAAGTCTTGTTCCTGCTGATCTATCCTCCCGCGACCCGGCGATCCAACCGGTCTGGAGAGGATACGCTGCAGGACTCCGTCAGGAAACGGCTGGCAGCCCTGATCGAAGAAGCCCGTTCCGAAGGCATCACGGTCGAATATTACGTGGTTTATGGATGCTTCGAAAAGGAAGTCGCCAGCTTTGTACAGGAAAACAAGATAACCCTGCTGGTGCTGGAATCCCCGTCCGAGGGTTATTCCACCCAGTGGGGGGGGGAATGCCTGGACAAAATCCGTCACAGGATCGATTGTCGCATAGAAGTCGTCAACGAGAAACCTGAAGCGTCGAATAGAAAGGAATGATACTGTGTGGCATCTATACCTACCGATTGCTGGCAACAGCGTAAATGTCTTTTTGATCTTTATCATGGGTGGATTTGTCGGGTTGCTCTCCGGAATCTTCGGAGTGGGAGGGGGATTCTTGATGACGCCGATCCTGATTATGATCGGCATTCCACCGACGGTGGCGGCCGCTTCCGATTCCAACCAGATCGTGGGGGCATCCACCTCCGGCACCCTGGCCCACTATCGCCTGGGGAATGTGGATTTCAAGATGGGCATCCTTCTGCTCATCGGCGGCGTGCTGGGCGGGACGGTCGGAGTGCAACTCATCAAAGTCCTGCGGCATATGGGCAATGCGGACTTTCTGATTCAGATCACCTATGTGGTCATGCTCGGATTTGTCGGCATCTATATGTTTGTGGAAAGCCTTCAGCAGCTCAAAGGAACCGAGAAGGCGCCTTCCCATCGTCCTGAAAAAGAGTCCCGCTACGCCTTGCTGGTCAAGAAGCTCCCGTGGCAGACGCGATTTGAAAGATCGGGGATCGAGCTGTCTCTTCTCATGCCTCTGGGGCTGGGAACCTTTGTCGGCATCCTGGCGGCGATTATGGGGGTGGGGGGCGGATTTATCATGGTGCCGATCATGGTCTACCTGCTGCGGATGCCCATGCACGTGGTCGTGGGAACCAGTCTGTTTCAAATCCTGTTTACCTGCATCGATGTAACCATCATGCAGGCCCATACCAACCATACGGTGGATTTTGTACTGGCGCTGATCCTGTTGATCGGCTCAACGCTGGGGGCTCAGTTCGGCGTAAAGATCAGCCGACGGCTGAAAGGCGATCAGCTGAAGATTATTCTGGCGTCACTCGTTCTGGTTGTCATGGGAAAAATGCTGCTCGACCTTCTGATCAAACCCGAAATCCTGTTAAGCTATATCGGAGGGCATTAACGTGATGATGAAACGATTCAGCCTGCTGGTCCTGGTCCTGACGTGCATGGCCGGGACGACTTTTGCCGATACGGGCGCCAACCAACTTCAGGTAACGCTGCTGCCCAATGAAATCCTGATGGGCGCCACATACAATGGGCAAAGCGTCGCCGTTTCGGGAACCATTCCAGCCGATACGGCGCCGATTATCCGCGTGACAGGTCATTTGGAAGAGAGTAAGCTAAAAAAGAAAGGCAGGGCATTGGGCATTCTGTGGATGAACCAAGGCGCCGTGGAGATATCCAATGTTCCCAATGTATTTCAGCTCTATCTGCCGAAGGGAATCCAGACGTTGCCCGTGGCGGGCCTCCCGCCGGAATTGGGATTGGAAGCGATCCGGAAACAGGCCCATATCAAATCGGAAGAAGCTGATCCGAATTCGCTTTTTCAAGATTTTGTCAAATTGAAAGAAAAAACAGGGTTGTATGCGACCATTCCGGATGCCGTCAGCTACACGAAAGGAAGCAAAGGCATGACTTCTTTTCAGTGTACTTTGTCGGTGCCGTCCAATCTGCGGCAGGGGACATATCAAGTGGAACTGTTTGCCGTAAAGGATGGCCGCATCGTGTCCCACGTCGCCCGGGAGTTGGTAGCCAGAGAGGTAGGCATGCCGGCCTTCATATCCTCCCTGGCTTACCAGCACGGTACGCTTTACGGCGTGCTTGCCGTCCTGGTGGCGGCTTTCGCCGGATTATTAACCGGTGTGATATTCAAAGGCGGGAGCGGAGCGCACTGAAACATCGGCGCCTTCGCCACATGGCAGGACTGAAGCGCGGTTGCGGTCGCGGCGCCGGTCCCGGAAACCGTCGACACTTGTATCTTATTCGAAAACCATAGCATGAATAGGCTGAATGCTTCGGGCGTTTTTCCTGAAACCCGAAACCTGAAACCTGGCGTCAGACTTTTTTTAACCTGGGGGACAACTTGGCAGGATTCCTACAATGGGCGGCAGAGACCGTGCGAGAGCGTGGCAAGCCCCACGAACGGGTGACCTTTGCCTCGCTGTTTCACACGTTTCAGCGCATCTTGGAGTTGAATAACCGCATACTGGAAACCATGGCCGATATGGGAGAGAAACTGGGCGGGGACTATGTCTTCGACCGCCAATATATTCTGGTCTCCTGCCGCAAGATCTCTGCCCTGGTATCCGAGCTCATTTACAACTTCAACGCCCTCGTACCAAAAAAGTATTTGAAACTGGACGGTATTTTCAAGGGAATCAACCACGACATCGAAGAAGAGTTGGCCGGGCGGTTGGTGATCCCTCAGACGGACTTCGTCATACCCTATGAGATCATCACCGGTGATTTTGACGATGTTGTGGGGGGCAAGAACGCCAACATCGCGGAAATCCGGAATCGTCTGGGTATGACGGTTCCGGAGGGCTTTGCCATAACGACCCGGGCCTATCAGCAGTATTTGGATCACAACAATCTGGGGACCGAGGTGGAACGCACGGTCAAGGCCTGGGAGGCAGGGGAAATGACCTCAGAAGAGGCGTCTCGCACGATTATGGCCTTGTTCTCATCGGGGTCCCTTCCAAATTCGCTGAGTATGGCCATGGAAAAGGCGGTCAGGCAGCTTCAACAAAAGACGGAGAAAAGTCGACTTTTCCTGGCCGTGCGCAGCAGCGCCATGGGAGAAGACAGCGAACACACGTTCGCAGGCCAGTATTTGAGCCTCCTGAACCAACCACAGCACCGGTTAACCCAGTCCTACAAGGACGTGCTGGCCGGCGCGTATTCACCGGAGGCGATGGAATACAGGAGGCAGAAAGGGTTTTTGGAAAATGAAGTCGTCATGGCGGTGGCCTGCCAGTGCATGATTGACGCCGGCGTCAGTGGAGTCATCTATTCCATGGATCCCATGCATCCGAGTAAGGAGGTCATGGTGATTTCCGCGACATGGGGACTGGGTGCGCCGGTGGTCGCCGGAGAAGTGAGTGCGGACAGTTTTATCGTCTCACGCGAGTCCCCTCATACGGTAAAAAGTATGAACATCGTGCGAAAGGCCATGCGTCTGACAGCTGCGGAAGCCGGCGAGGGAGGATGTAAACTTCTCCCCGTAGATGAAAAGAGGCAGACGAGCATGTCTCTGACCACTGAGCAGATCACGGAACTTGCCGAGGCCGCCCTTGCCATCGAAAGGTTTTTTAAATGCCCGCAGGATATCGAGTGGGCATTCGATGGGAAGGGCCGACTGGTTATTCTGCAGGCCAGACCGCTCAATATCAAGACGCGGATGGCTCAGGAAGTCTGTGATATCGCCTCTGTCACCGATCAGTATCCGGTCATATTCGAGCAAAAAGGCCACATCGTACAGAACGGAATTGCCACGGGCAAGGTATTCATGGTCCTTGCGGATGAGGATCTGGATCGATTTCCAAACGGCGCCATTCTGGTGGCCAAAGAGACCTCGCCCCGGTTTGCCAAGGTCGCCCGTAAGGCGAGCGGCATCATCACGGATGTGGGAACTTCCACCGGGCATATGGCGACGATCTCGCGTGAATTTCGCATTCCGACCATCGTCAACACGGGGGTGGCCACGCAATTGCTGGCGCCCGGCCAGGAAATCACCCTGGATGCGCAGGAAAACGTCGTTTACGCAGGGCGGATCAAGGAACTCTGCTACTATGGCTTTATGGAAGATGTTTTTGAAGAGTCCTACGAGTATCGTCTGCTGCGACGGGTTCTGAAAAAGATTACACCATTGAACCTGGTGGATCCGCACGCCAAGGATTTCAGCCCACCGGCCTGCAGAACGTTTCACGATATTACCCGTTTTGTGCATGAAAAGGCCGTGGAAGAATTGATCGATTTAAACTACCGCAGGCGCCTGGACCCGGGGACCACCAGCAAGAAGCTTAAATCGACCATTCCGCTGGACCTGGTCATAATCGATATCGGGGGGGGATTGGAAGAAACGGACGAAGCCGCTACCGTAGGGATGGACCAGGTCCGATCCATCCCCATGCGCGCCCTGCTGGAGGGTTTGAATTCGCCGGGGGCATGGAGCAACGAACCGATGTCCGTGGATTTCGGGAGTTTCATGTCGAGCCTCACCCGGACCTTTTCTTCTCAACTGGTCAGTCCCCGGTTCGTAGGGCAGAACCTGGCGGTTATTTCCAGGGAATACGCCAATATCAGTCTGCGGTTAGGCTACCATTTCAATATGATCGATGCCTATATTGGTGAACAGATCAATGACAACTACGCCTATTTTCGCTTCATGGGCGGTGTGACTGATCCGTCGCGGCGTTCCAGACGCGCCAGGTTTATCTATGAAACGCTGTCGCGCAATAATTTCAATGTGGATTTACGCGGGGATATGGTCATCGGACGTATCAAAAAACTGAATCCACAATTGATGCAGTCCAAGATGCACCTCCTCGGGCGGCTGGTGGGTTTCACCCGTCAACTGGATGTGAAGATGACCAGTGACAAACAAATTGTTAATTTTTCTAAAGAGTTCGAACGGTTGATCGAGATGGAAGAACCTATGAACGGATGATGGAGGAAAAGGCTATGAGTAATAAAGACAAATTACAGATCCTTGTGCTTGACGACGAGCCGATCGTTCTCAAGCGATTGGGACCGGTTCTGGAAAAAGCCGGTTATGAGGTTGAGCTGTTTTCACAGAGCTCCGATGCCTCCCGCCGGGTCATGGAACGGACCTTTGATATCGTGATCACGGATCTTAAAATGGAGGGCCTGGACGGAATGCAATTTCTGACCCAGGTCAAAGAGCACTCTCCGGAAACGGAAGTGATCGTCATTACGGGCTTTGCTACCATGGATACCGCCAAGGAATCTTTTCAAAAAGGCGTGTTTGATTTTCTGGCGAAACCTTTCAAGTTGGGCGAGATCCTGGAAACCGTAAAGAAGGCTGAAAAGAAAATCCGTACGGAAGACGCCGCCTGAAACCGCTTTTTAACTACGGCAACAAACGACGCACCGGAATAGGTTTGTAACTGAAGGGAGGACGACATGATTAACGCTCTGGTTTCCTTGAATGCCGATCTGGCATCAAGTATCGCCTTTCGATATGCCTGTCGACTGATGGAATATCTTGACATGCGGCTGCAGCCCATTCATGTGGAGGAAGTGGACAAGGGAAGTTTTCCGCCGGGCAGCGGGTGGGTCCGCAGCACATGGGAAAAGGGATTGCTCGAAACGGCACGGGAAGAAATTGCCCAATTAATCAATGCTGAGAAGGCCGACTGCCCCTCGCTGGATTCCACTATTGTTGAGATGGGAGAGTACGATGAGGCATTGCTGCATGAAATTGAGGATAAATCCTATGACCTTCTTATAGAAGGGGTATTGACTTCTTTCCATGGCCAGCTGTTCCATAAAAGGATTCGATCCAAGCTCTATCGATTTTCTCCATGCCCGATCATTACGGTCAAGAACTTGGTGCAGCCCGAACGTATAGTTCTGTTATTGTATGAAGCAGGGGATGCAACGCCTCTGGTTTCTAATTTCCTTAAGCTGTTCACGAAACCCAGTACCCGTGTTGACTTGGTTCATTTGACCTTCCAAAAGGGGGGACAAAAGGGCTTCCAGGAGAAGATACAGGATGATGCAGTACCGATGGGACGGGAAGATACTTACAAGATACTCAAAACCGCAAAGAAGCTGCTTGTTGATGGGGGGCTGAATCCGACAGAAACCTGGGCGCTGCAGGACACCGTCGAAAAGATCAATGAGTTCCTTTCCAACTATGGCCTGGTGGGGGCCTGCATTCCCGGCAATATTCACAGAGACAGCCAGATGCTGGACCTGTTGAGCCGGATACCCTCGGCAACACTCCTGTGCAAAAAATAGAAACTGGAGGCTGGAGATGAAAATACTGGTGGCCGTGGACCAAAATCCATACAGCACCCTTGCGGTTTTAGAGGGGGCAAAACTTGCCGCAAATACATGGGCAAATGTCAGTCTGCTGGGAGTGATGTCCAAAGCAGATGCCAAAGAAAGGGCTGCCGAAACGAAAGCTGTTTCGGGACAGAAAAAAAACCCTCTGATTCAAGCCCTTTTTGCACACAGGGAGACCTTTCTTTCCTGGTTCAAACCAAGAGATTGTCCCTACTCGGGAACGGGCGGACCAGATGAATTAGCTGAGGTACGAAAAGGCGTATATGAGGTGGTTCATCCGCCAAAACCAGGCAAAAAGAAACTCGATATCCGCGTGCGAACAGGAAATCCCGGCAAGGAAATTATAGTCGAAGCAAAAGAGGGGGAAATCGACCTGATCGTGCTGGGATGCAATCACATGGAGGGATGCGGCTGGGAAGACGGCGCCACTGTGCCGCGCAAGGTGGGCAACGACGCCCCTTGTTCGGTGCTGATCGCCAAACCTTCGAGAGATGTGAAACGCATTGTATGTTGCCTGGACCATGACCGGGTCAGCCAGGCGTCTCTTGAAATGATTAACCAGATGGTCACCCTCTACGGCGCGCAACTGGTCATTGCGGGTCTTGCGGAAAACGAGGGTCTAAAAATGGAAGTTGAGAAGAAACTGAACAATATCCTGAGATATTACCAGGAACGAGGCATCGATCCCTGGATCGAGCTGGTCGACATCGCCTATCTTGATTCTTTTATTGCCAAGGAGGCCCGCCGGGGGTTGATGGCCCTGTGGATGGGAAAGCAATCCATACTGGAAAAGGCATTTCCCAGGAGCAAAGTCAACAAACTCATCAAGGGCAGCGACGCATCTGTTCTGATCCTCAGATAAGTCGCGTGCCGAAAGCTCTACTGAGGAACGCTGCCTGATGATGGTTCACAACCATATTATCTCCTCTTCTTCGGCCGACCTGGAATCCGCGGAACGGGCTTTGAAACAACGACCCAGGGTCAGCATACGCCTCAGGGTTGCCCTCGGATTCGGGCTGACCTTCCTGCTGATATGCGCCGTTGTTATCGCGGCGGTCATCTTTTTATCCGGGTTGGGAGCCAAACAACTCTTTATCGAAAAGGCAGGCAACTATCTTTTTGAAATTCAGCAGGCACGCCGTTTCGAGAAAAATTACCTGCTCTACGGTACGGATTTTGAGGACGCCCTTTCTTTCGTCAACAACGCCGGAAAGGTACTCCAGGCCGCCCGTGTGGATTTCTGCACAGTCATCGGCGAAGGCGCCTACGCTCGCATGTCGGAAAACCTGAAGCACTATCAGGATCTGCTCACACGATTGGGAGTGTTAAGGGCGAAAGCCGACGCCCTCACAGTAAAAGAAGAACGGACCGTCCAGGCCAATCTCAGACGTTCCGGGGGAGAATTGGTTGAGGACGCCGCCAATGCCATCGATAAGGAGCGGTTAAACTTTCATACATGGCTGCATCGGTCCAGGATTATTGCAGCTGCGGCGCTGGCCCTTATACTGCTTCTGGAAACCTACATCGTCATATTCATCGCCAGGCAGATCTTTTCTCCTTTCAAGCGCTTCGAAAGCTATATGCAGCGTATTGCAGCGGGTGATTTTTCCCCTATCACGCCGGTAAAGAAGCTGCAGGATGAATTCAGCGATCTGGCCATAGCCATCAACCGGATGTTGAAAGAAATTCAGGATCGCGGCACACAACTGGTGGAATCCCGCAAAATGGTGGCCGTCGGTACGCTGACCGCGGGGATCGCACACGAAATCAACAACCCCTTGAACAACATCAGTTTGACCACCGAAACCCTGATCTATGCCTATCATGAGCTGCCCGACGAAGAAAGGCTGGAGATGCTCAAAGACATTTTCAGCCAGGTGGAAAGAGCGGCCTCCACAGTGGCCAACCTCCTGGATTTCACACATCGAGATCAGAGCGCGTTCAAGTTGGTTGACTTGGCGGACGTGCTGGCCTCAACGGCCTCGTTGCTCCAAAATGAACTGCTGTTAGGGCGTATTACCCTGAAAATGGCCGCTGAGGAAGCGCTGCCTCCTATCAGAGGACATCACCAGAACCTTCAGCAGGTTTTCCTCAACCTCTTTCTCAATGCCATAGAAGTCATGCCTGACGGAGGGGAATTGACGGTAACCAGCTCTATGGAAAATGGTTTCATACGGGTCGACGTCAGTGACACGGGTGCGGGCATCCCGGAAGAGCTTCTGGATCGGATCTTTGACCCGTTTTTTACCACAAAGGCAGTCGGCAAGGGAACGGGATTGGGGCTTTCCGTCAGCTTCGGCATCATCGCGAAACACCACGGAACCATCAGCGTGAAAAGCCGGCTGGGGCACGGATCCACTTTTACGGTACGCCTGCCGACGGAACAACAGGCGGCCCCTCCTCTTTAAGAGGAAGCTGCCCATCCCAAGACGTTGACATTTCATTTCATTTGTGATTTAAATCTGCTATCCGGTTTAACGATCGCATGGCATCTCCGAACTGCATGCAAACCTCTTAATTACGGTAATGGCCGAAGGATGGCCACGACAGACAAACCATGCGGCGGACTTTGCCTTCTCAGAGGCCCATTACAGGCAGGCCACATCCCTTCTCCCGTTACTCTGGTCACCCCCAAAAGAGGTCTGAGGTTCAAAAAACCCGTATAGTTGGGGAAGCCGGTTATTCCTTGTATATTACGCAAAAAGGCGGTTACAAATCGCTTCCTTTAGAATAAAATCCGGGTAGGAGCGTTGGGTGCAATAGCCATCGCATTTCGGCGGCGATCTTCATTTTACGACTCGCTTTTTGCAGGCTCAGCGAGCCAATAGGCAATGTTAGACAAGGCTTATAATTTTTTTTGGAGGGATGTGATGTCAAGATTTTTAGCAGGGTTTGTATTGTTTTGCGTGTTTATGCCGGGCGTATCTCAAGCGCAGTCGACGATCTATCTTTCCTACGTTCAATCCGACCTGCGAGAGCTAAATGGGGATGGAGAAATAAAGGATGACAAGATCCTCAAACTGGCGGATCACTACGAACAGAGCATGGCCATCGATAAGCAATCGCCCCTGCAACTGGACCTGGTGAATGCACGGAAACTCTTGGACACCCTGCTACCCAAGGCCTTGGAAACAGGACTCGTCACGTGCTATCGGACAGGCGATCCTACCTTGATCTACAACGCGTGGGGCCGATGGCAAAACATGCGGGAAAACCTGGATAAAGTGATGGGCAATGTCCACCTTGTTGTGGAACGCGGGCAAGAGCAGGGCAACCCCGAAATGGCGATGGGAACAATCAAATGGGCACAGGAAGAGCTGAAAAAACAGGTTAAGACGAGTAACGCGGGCAAGGCTACGCCGGATCTTGAGAAGCACCCTGCTTTTCTTCGCGCCACCGAATATATTTTGGAAGCAAAGGTCTGGAGCACCACCGCCGGTGGAACTGCGCCTCCCCCGAAGCTGGTGCCGCCTACAAAGCGCGTCGATTACGGCGCCGTTGCCAAACTACAGCCACCGACGCATGGTGAGACAAATGACAAAGTCCCTCGAATCGAGCCTCCCAAGCACGAGAATCCTACGGTGACCGGGACTGGTCCAGCGCCCACTCAGCGTGTCGAATACGGCACGGTTGCCAAACTGGAGTCGCCGACACATGGCGAGACATATGACAAAGTCTCTCAAATCGAGCCTCCCAAGCATGAAAACCCTGCGATGGCCGGGGTTGGTCCAGCGCCCGCCCAGCCTGTCAAATATGGGACCTCCGATGCGGCGGCGCATCCGGCAAAAAGTGACACACCGCTCAAGCAAGGTCGCAGCAGCATGAACAAGTCAAAGGTCTTCAATGCCCTGCTTAATCTCAAGCGTGGCAAGACCAAAGAAGGCGTCGAGGTATACATGGAGTTATTGGATGGATACGAGGGCGCCATCATTGACGGTTGGGATGAAAAAACGCCCGAGTTGCTGGAAGCGCGCCAGGTGATGGCCTCGATCTATCCAAAGGTAAAGGAAGACCTGACCACCTGCTATTCGCCCATGGATCCGTCCCTGGTGTTTGACGGAGCACCCGTCAACATTCGCCAGGCCATGGATGAAACAGTGGCCGAATGTGATCGAGCCACGGAACGGCTACATCGTTTTCCAAAGGGCAAATACGCCAGGGAAGCGCTGGAGACAATCGGCCGGCAAGAAGCCGGTCTGGAAGCTCGGATCAACGAATGCGAGGCGGCAAAAGCGCCGGTGGACGTCCGTAAAACCAAGGCCTATCACTGTTATCTGGAGCGCATGACGATGGTGAAGGCCCTGCCGGAAAATATCGTAAAGGAATCCGATATCGCCGGAAAAGCGGCTGAAAACGCACTGAAACAATGTTGGGCCATTTACTACACTTTCCGTCCCCAGGAAAACAAACCGAATCTGCTGCCCGACGACATGCGGGAGCTGTTTTCGCTTGCGATCCGCAACGCCGAGGGTCAGGATATGGATTATCTGCTGCGCGGTGAAGCCATGGAAACATTGGTGACTTATCTATCGAAGACGGAGGATTTGAAGACGCGAGTAGTTCCATCACTGCAAGAGGCCGTCATGGCCTATGAAAAGGTATTCGGTAAGACTAAAGAAGAATTTGAGCAGAAATCACAACCGATCATGGCAGCGATCGACAACCCGGTTTACCGCGATGAAATCAGCGGAAGCTTCGAGTACTATGAGAAGCTCAAGGGCGGTATTGCATCTGCCGAGAAAGTGCGTACGGGGCTGATACAAGCTGTGTACGCCGACAGTCAAGAAAAATACGGCAAGGCACGGGAAAATGTGCGTCAACACGCGCAGGATTGGAGTCGTGAGGTCAAAGAACGCGCCTTTGCGGAAATCATCCCCAATCTGGAAATCCTTTTGAAGGTTGATCCGGAAAATGAGAAGGCAAGAGCACTCCTGGGAAATGTGAAGCAGCAAATGGGCGACGTGAAACTGGCCGAGCAACGCGCCATCGATGCGGCCACCTTTCCAACGCAGCACTTGGACGATTTTGCCGGGCCCGGCACAACGCAAGAGTTGTCAGAGTCGGCGTTGAAATGGTTGCGCCGCGAATGGAATCAGGGCGAACACGGACAAGAGGCTGTCGCGGTAATCGTACGTGGCAACTGGTACAGCTATAAACGGAACATCCTGGGACAAACGATTCAGTGGGGTCTGCCCGTCGTGGTCGCCTTCAAGCGAAACTGGGGCGAATGGCAAGCCAAGGATGATTACGCCGTAGTCATCTACATGAGCATGCTGACGCCCGAGAGTGTGGGTGTGGAGAAAAAGCCGAATTGGACAATGACCGGAGTCGGGGATCTTTACAAAATGCGTTTGTCAAAAGTCAAACAGATAGACTAAAGAATAGTCTTCAAAGACAATCCGCGGCCTATGGGGGATCTTCGTTTAGATCCCCAGGTAGGCTTCCATTACATGCTTGTTGCTCATCAGCTCCTCTCCGCTTCCCTGTAGAACGATTCTTCCGTTTTCCAAAACATAAGCCCGATGGCACATGCCCAGGGTCTGTTTGACGTTCTGCTCAACGAGGAGGATGGTGACGCCTTCCTTATTGATCCTTTTGAATATCCGAAAAATGTCCTGAACCAGAATGGGGGCGAGCCCTAAAGAGGGCTCATCAAACATCATAAGCCTCGGAAGCCCCATCAACCCTCTTCCGATAGCAAGCATCTGTTGTTCTCCTCCGCTGAGCGTGCCGGCCATCTGTTTCTTGCGCTCCTTCAATCGCGGGAAGAGCTCATAAACATAAGCCATGGTATCACTGCGCTTCTTCTTCGCATCACTTTTGAGGGTTCCCATGATCAGATTTTCTTCCACGCTCATTTCAGGGAAAAGACGCCTTCCTTCGGGCACGTGGACGATGCCGTATTCTATGACTTTGTAGGCGGGCACCTGATCGATGCGCGTCCCCTCAAATTCGATAGAACCCTTTTTAGGGGTAAGCAACGAGGAAATGGCCCGGATGGTGGTGGATTTGCCCGCTCCGTTAGCGCCTATGAGGACCAGGATTTCTTTTTCTTTTACTTCAAACGAGACGTCCCAGAGGACCTGCAAGTCGCCGTAGAAGATGTCGATTCCATTAACCTTGAGCATATTCTTCTCCCAGATAGGCTTGGATAACCAGTGCATTTTTCGCCACTTCCACTGGATTGCCTTCTGCAATGGTCTGGCCGAAATTGATAGCGTGGATGCGATCAGATATGGTCATGATGAGCTTCATGATATGCTCGATGATCAAAATAGTGATCCCGTTTTCTCTCATCTTCTTGATCAGCAGAATGGCTTCGTCTAATTCGGAAGGATTCAAACCGGCCGCGGTCTCGTCCAAAAGCAAGAGTTCAGGGTCGGTGGCCAATGCACGGGCGATTTCGAGCCTTTTTCTGCTGCCGATGGGAAGGCTTTTCGCCAATTTGTTTTTATCCCGGGACAGGCTGCAGAACTCCAGCACCTCTTCCGCCTTCTTTTTTGCCTTTGCGATGGTCTTCACACGACAAAAGGCCGAGGCCGTTACGTTCTCGAGAACGGTCATCCTCGCCAGGGGTTTTACCACCTGGAAGGTTCTTCCGATGCCCAAATGACAAATCTGGTGGGTCTTGAGCTTGGTGATACGTTTTCCTTTGAAAATAATGTCGCCCGATGTAATGGGAAAATAGTGATTGATACAGTTGAAGGTGGTGGTCTTTCCCGAGCCGTTTGGCCCGATGAGGCCGAAGATTTCGCCCTTCTCTACTTTAAAACTCACCCCGTTTACAGCCACGAGACCGCCGAAGGTTTTTGTAAGACCTTGCAATTCAAGGAGTGCCATCGCTATTATTTGCCTCCTTTCAATTCGATTCCCGCACGCGGAAAACGTTTCTTTTGATCTTTTTCCAATCTCCCACCACACCATTTGCCAGGAACAGGATCACGAAAATAACCAAAAGGCCGAAAACCAGAGCATGCCCCTGGCTGACCCATTTGGGCGCCAGGCCAAAGAATGAACTTCTGAAGGTTTCCTGTAACCCCACCATAATAAAGGCCCCGACGGCAGGGCCCCAGATGGTCGCCACCCCGCCCACGATGCCTACGAGAATGGCCATAATGGAGACGAAGTGGAGGGAAAAAACCACATCAGGATCGATAAAGGCCATATAATTCATGTAAAACGCGCCGGCCATCCCTGTAAAAAAAGCACTCACCAGGAGCGAGATATTTTTGTACAGGGCGGTGTTGATTCCCATGGAAGCCGCCGCATCCTGGTCCTCCCGGATGGAGACAAAATAGTAGCCCCATTTGCTTTTCATGATGATATGGATGACCCAGATGCAGAAGGCGGCCAGGCCCAGAGCGATATAATAATAGGGCACTTTGCTCCGAAAGTCTTGAATAATCAGAATCCCCACCATCCCATCTGTAAGCTCTTCCCAGTTGACGGCAATCAGCCTGAAGATTTCACCCCCGGCCAATGTGGCCAAGGCAAAATAGGGGCCCCGAAGCCTGAAGCAGACCCATCCCACGAAGAGCGCGATGAGCATGGCCGTAATGCCGCCGAACATCATTCCCCACCATGCGGACATTTCCAGTTTTGTGACAAATATTCCGGCGGTGTAAGCCCCAACCCCGAAGAAAATGGCATGGCCGAAGGAAACCTGTCCGGTGTAGCCCGCGAGAAGATTCCAAGAGGAGCCGATGACAACCCACATCAGGGTTATGATCATCAGATGCTGGTAATAGTCTGATCTCACAAGAAAGGGAAAGATGAGAAAAAAGATTCCCAAAACGACCCAGTAGAGCTTCTGCTTTTTCATTGTTTTCCCCTATATTTTTGTCAACCTTTTCAGACCCCCGGGTAAGAAGATCAGGACCAGAATGAAATATCACAAACCCTACCATTTCTCTGTATCCCATACCGATATAGGTGGCGCCCATGGACTCGGCAATGCCCAGCACAATGCCTCCGAAAATAGCCCCTACGGTGCTTCCCAGGCCTCCTAATATGGTAATCACAAAGGCCTTCAAGGTAAAAGGACCGCCGATATCGGGAAAGAGATAATAGATGGGAATCAAGAGTGTTCCGGCGGCAGCCACGAGAGCGGAACCGATCCCGAAAGTGATAATTGTGATCCGGCTGCTGTTTACTCCCATGAGGGTGGCCGCATCTTTATCCTGGGCTGTAGCGCGGATGCACCGGCCCAGATCCGTCTTCAACAGAAACAAAAAAAGCGCAATGGTGAACGCCACGGCAAAAATGAATGCAATGCTCATGGCCCAATTAAAGGAGATTTTCCCTATAAAGAAAACAGAACCACTGTAAGGTGTGTGCACTGTCTTATAATCCGAAGAGAAGATAAAGCGGGCGATTTCCGCCAGGACCATACCGATGCCAACGGTCATGAGGACCTGGTTTTCCGGCAGGATGGAGTCTATTTTAATCAACGGATTCAAGAGATATTTCTGGAGAAACATTCCCAGGAGAAAGAGAGAGGGCATGGCCACCAGAAGAGAGAAGTAGGGGTCCAGGTGCAGGTAATGGGAAAGGACAAAGGTGATGTACATGGCCACCATCATGAGCTGGCCATGGGCCAGATTGATGATCCCCATGACTCCCATGATGAGGGACATGCCTATTCCGATCAGGCTGTAAATGCCACCAATAAGAACCCCTGCCACCAAAGTCTGAAGGAAGACATCCATTTGGCATTCCTTTCAAGCATTGTAGGAAGGTTTTTGTCGTTCCGCAACCCACATCACCCGCTGAGCCGTAATTCGGGACAACCTGGCAAAAGCAGTAAGAGACGGAGAGAAAAACGGATTCCGCGTCCTGGGCCGAAAAAAGGCCCAGGACGCATCAGAAAAGGATGGGCGAGGGTTAATAGCCCCAGATTTTCAACCAGTCCACCGGATAAACGAATTTCTTCGTGGCAAGTTTGGCCGGCCAAACCAGCTCCAGATTCCCTTCTATCCATTGTACCACATAGGTCTCGGCTATATTCTGGTTCTTCATTTTGCCCCACGTAGTAAATTTCACGGGACCGAAGACGGTCATCATGTCGGTAGCCGCCAGGGCGGCCTTGATGTCATCCGCCTTGAGGGATTTCGTTCTCTTGAGCACATCAGCGATTACATAACAGGCGGCATAGGCCTCCGCGCCGTGATAATCCACCGATTTGTCAAATTGCGCCTTGAATTTCTTATAGAAATCCATGGCGCCGGGAAAGGGAAGCACCTCATGCCACAAGGTGGCGGAAATCACATCTTCAGAAGCCACCCCGGCATTTTCCTTGAATTCGGGAAGGGTGAAACCGGCCGCGCCCCCAATAAACATCTTGGGGGTTAATTTCAGTTCCTTGGCCTGTTTCATCAGCAATGAGGCATCCATGATATAGGAAATCATGTAAATCACATCCGGATTGGCCTGTTTCACCTGAATTAATACCGGTTTAAAGTCGATCCCCCCATGCTCGTAGCCTTCTTTGAGCAAGACCTTGTATCCCAGGCCTTCGCATGTCTTTTCGAATTCCTTGGCGCCTTTCGTTCCGAAAAGGGAATTTTCATAAAGTATTGCCACCGTCTTAGGCTTTATCACCTCTTGCAAAAGGCTTTCAATAGAACCTGCATACTTGCTAACGGGCGGGTTCAGTCTGAAAATATAGTCCCACCCCGAAGTCGTAATCTTGTCCGCGGAGCCTGTATTCACCAGAAAGGGGATTTGGTTCTGCTGGCAAACCCCGGCTGCGGCATAGGTCACCGAGCTGCTGTAGCCTCCACCCACCATGACCACCTTATCCTTTGTAATCAGCTTCTCCACCACGGAACGACCTACCTCGGGCCTTCCGGTGGTATCCTCGATGAGCAGATCCAACTTCTTGCCGTTGATACCGCCCGCTGCATTGATCTCTTTTTGTGCCATGAGAAATGCATCCCGCTCAATCTCTCCGAATTTTGCGAGGGACCCCGTTGTGGGCAGCACAATCCCCACCTTGATGCCTTCCTCCGCGGAAACCGGCCCACCCATCATCAAGCCAAAAAACATGAAAATCACAAGAACAGAAAACATCTTCACTGTACGTTTCATGAAATACCTCCTCCTCGTTTTATTGGTTTGCAGGAAAATAGATCGTGAACATCCACTTTTGAATCCTATAAAATTTTCTCCTAAAAGACAATTCATTTTTGGGCGATAATTCCGGCCGGGAATCCTTGAAAGAGCGCTTTGAGTGCTCTATAAACCTATCCATGGCACAGGACTGTGGCTCAGGGGTTACTTCTCCCCGTTAAGCTTTTTCTTTAAAACGGGAGAGCATGAAAAGATCACAACCCTTCTCGGATCCAGCCTTAGACTGTCGCCGGACCACGGATTCCTTCCCTTGCGAGCAAGTTTTTTCATGACGCGCAACTTCCCGAAACGCGTAATGAGTATTTCTTCTCCTTTTTCAAGGGTCATTTTCATGATCTCAAGGACGGATTCGATCAACAGAGAAGATTCATTCTTTGGAATCGCCATTCTTTGTTGAACGGCATTTATGAGATGCGCCTTGGTAATAGTCATGGCATCAAGGTCTCCATTACAGGGTTTTGTCTAACAAATCCCAAAAACATTTCCTCATCCATTAGAGATGCTGTTAATGTATCGGGAGTGGAGTGTATTGTCAACAACGCTTTCCTAAGAAGTGTTTGCATTTTTTTGGTAAAAGAAAGAAAAATCATGCATCCTTTTCTTTCACGTCTTATTCTTCAGACTATATCTTTTAAAAACCCTGGCAGCTGACTCAGCCATCGGAAGCCACAGCCGACCGCAGCAGGGATAATTTTCAAACAGGATCTTAGGCTGGTACATAAAATAATAAGAAAAGAATTAGGGAAGAAACAATGACGCAGGGGTTTCATAGATGATCCGAATCCAGGGAATCAAACTGGCCTTTGACCATGGGCCTGATGAACTCAAAGAGGCGGTCCTTTGCCGACTGAACATCCCCGAATCGGATTTGATACGATTTGACATCGTTCGAAAATCTATCGATGCGAGGAAAAAGAATTGTATTTTATTCGTTTATTCCGTGGATGTAAAGGTGAGAGATATCGCTTCCGTTTTTTCCGTAACCAGGGAAGACAATGCCATTGATAGAACGCCCGATCTGGTCTACCGCTCCCCTGCTCCGGTCCATTGGACAGGCGGTTCTCCCGTGGTCGTGGGAAGCGGCCCATGCGGTCTCTTTGCAGCACTGATCCTTGCACAGGCAGGATTGCGTCCCATCCTCGTGGAACGGGGCAAAGAGGTGGGATCCCGTATAAGGGATGTGCAAAATTTTTGGCGAAAGGGAGAATTAGACCCCGAATCCAACGCCCTGTTCGGGGAAGGGGGCGCAGGCGCCTTTTCGGATGGAAAACTGACCACCCAGATCAGGGACGGAAAAAACCGCATTCGAAAAGTCCTGGAGGAATTTGTCCGGGCCGGCGCCCCACGGGAAATTCTGATTCAGGCACGGCCCCACATCGGCACGGACCATCTCGTCAAAATTGTAAAGAATCTCAGAAATTCCATTTTAGCGCTGGGTGGGCAGTTCCGTTTTGGAACCACGTTGACGGACGTTGTCGTCGAAAAAGGCAAATTGTGCGGTGCAGTGGTCAATCATCAAGAAACGATTGCAACGAGCCACCTCGTTTTGGCGATCGGGCACAGTGCCAGGGACACTTTTCAAATGCTGCAGAGAAAGGGTGTCCCCATGGAAGCCAAACCCTTTTCCATGGGCGTCCGCATAGAGCATCCGCAACAGATGATCGACGATAGCCAATATGGGAGCTTTGCATCCCACCCTTCTTTAGGTCATTCGGACTACAGACTTGTCCACCATTGCGCAAATGGCAGAACTGCCTACACGTTCTGCATGTGTCCCGGGGGGCGGGTCATTGCCTCCTCCTCGGAACCCGGCGGGATTGTCACCAATGGGATGAGCCTTTACGCACGCAACAGCCCCAATGCCAACAGCGCTTTGCTTGTGGGAGTCGGTCCTGCCGACTATGAAGACACCGGCCCCCTTTCCGGCGTGTTTTTTCAGCGCACCTGGGAACAGAAAGCCTTTCACGCCGGGGGCGGCAACTATTTTGCGCCTGTCCAGCTCGTGGGTGATTTCCTCCGGGGAAGGGCATCCACCTCAGTAGGGAAAGTAACCCCGAGTTACACTCCGGGCACTACGCCCGGGGACCTGTCCGCTTGCCTTCCAGACTTTGTGCTCCACACGCTCAGGCTGGCCCTCCCTGCCATGGACAGAAAACTTCGAGGCTTTGGCATGGCCGATGCGGTTATGACCGCGGTTGAATCAAGGAGTTCTTCCCCGGTAAGAATCCTGCGCGACAAAGGATTCCAGAGCCCTTTGATGGAGGGGTTGTACCCTGCGGGAGAAGGGGCCGGATATTCGGGAGGAATTGTTTCTTCGGCAGTAGATGGAATCAAAGTGGCGGAGGCCGTTGCAGCCTAACACCGATAAGCGGAAATATCAACTCTCCTCCTCTGGCAGAAAATCTGAATTCTGCATTGACAAAAAATAATTACATCCCTATAGTTCGACTGCTCAAGCAGAGAGGATACGTTCCGTTGTTTTTCCCTTCTGGCTTGAATGCCCAACAAAATCGGCCAGGGGAAAATGGATTGAAAGACCTGAACCAGTAAAAACTTTAGAGTAGTTAAGGAGGTTTTCCTTGCTGAAACATCTCTTTTCTCCTTTCAAGATCAAACAGTGTGCGCTTAAGAACCGCATCGTCATGCCGAGCCTGGCGTCTTTTCTGATTGAGAATGATGGTTCCATTACCGATAATACGGTGGAACATTATAGAAGACGCGCCGCGGGTGGACCAGCCATGGTCATCATGGAGGCATGCGCGGTTTCTCCTGAAGGCATCGTCTCTCCTCATCAGGCAAGAATCTTCGATGACCGGTTTGTTGAAGGGCTGGCTAAAATCGCCGCGGCCATGAAATCCGAAGGAGCCGTTCCCGCAGTACAGCTGCACCACGGAGGGAGACAGATATCATCAAAAGTGATCGGACGAAGACCGGTCGCCCCCTCGCCCCTGCCCTGCCCTGCCATTCAAGGAGAGGTAGACCCCCTGACCATCGAGGAAATTCAGGAACTGGTCACGAAATTCGGAGATTCGGCCACGAGAGCCATTGATGCGGGATTCGAACTCATAGAAATCCATGGTGCTCACGGGTATCTGATCAATCAGTTTCTATCCGGGTTTTCCAACATTCGGGAAGATCGATATGGAGGAGATTTGCCTCGCAGGACACAGTTTGCCAGGGAGATCGTTCAGGAAGTAAGAAGACGCGTTGGCCCGGATTTCCCAATCTCTTTCAAAATCAGCGCCGTGGAGTTTGTGGAAAACGGGCTTGTGGTGGAAGACAGTATCCGGATATTGAAGATCCTGGTGGATGCGGGGATCGATATCGTACAGGTTTCCGCAGGAAATGATGCCACACCCGAATGGATATCTCAGCCCATGTTCATGAAGAAGGCCTGTCTGGCCGATTTCGCCGGGCAGATCAAAGAATCTCTACCCATTCCGGTTATGGCAGTCGGGAGAATCAACGATCCTTTTATCGCAGAAGAGATTATAGCAAAACAGAAGGCGGATCTTGTGTGTATCGGAAGGGGCCTTCTGGCAGACCCGGAAATGCCTATCAAAGCCAAAGAAGGGCGTTTTGACGACATACGAACCTGTATAGCCTGCAACACATGCATGGTATCCATATTCCGATATGGGCGTGTGGAATGTCTTGTGAATCCTGCCTTCGGCCGCGAAAAAGAGATGGAATTTCGTCCGCCTGAAAAAATCCGGAAGGTCATGGTGATCGGCGCCGGACCAGGCGGACTCAATCTGGCATGGGTTGCTGCCAAGAGAGGGCATCAGGTTCATCTGTTTGAAAAGAATTCGAATATCGGCGGTCAGTTGTCGCTGGGAAGTGTTCCGAGTCATAAGAAAGAGATTCAGAACCTCATCGTTTTTCTCCAAAAGCAGGCAGAGAAATACCACGTGCACTTTCACCTGAATACCGATGCCACCATGGACACCGTCAGAGATCTCGATCCGGACGTGGTGGTGGTGGCCACGGGATCCACTCCCCTGTTTCCAACCGTACCGGGCATGCAGAACAACATGGTTGTTTCCGCGCCGGATGTCCTCGCAACGAGGCATCTTGACAGAAAAAAAACCGTTGTGGTGGGAGGTGGCGCAACCGGATGCGAGGTCGCGCTCTATCTCGCCGAATCAGGATCACCTGTTACCCTCATTGAGGTGCTTCCCAAAATCGGGATGCAGCTTGAAAGTATGACAAGGAAGGTCCTTCTCAAAACAATGCGGGAGAAGAATGTTCAGATACACACAGGGTTCAGTCTCAAGATGATCGAAGAGAGCGGAATCGTGATGAACAAAAACGGCAGGGAGTTGTCCATCGAAGCGGAAAGAGTGGTTGTAGCTACCGGCTGCCGGTCCGACGACACCCTCTACAACGCTATAAAGGACTGCAAATACGAGGTTTACAGGATAGGGGACTGTCTGGAACCAAGAAATGCACAGGCGGCCATTTACGAGGGTGCCGTGATCGGACGTTCTATTTAGTTTCCATCCATAAATGGCTCTTTTCCGCAATCCCGGCGTCAAACTGCGGGTTTCCTTGTGCGACGTACTGTCGTACGTCTCCGCGAAAGCCCTTGTTTTCCTTGGCCTTGCGAAAAATTGCTCATTTCTGAATTGGAAACTCGAAGTGTTTATACTTAAGTCAACGGATGGACACTACTTAAGCTTCAACTCCTGGTAGGCGCTCTGAATCTCCTTGAAGCGCATTTCCGCCATTTCCTTGAATTCTTCTCCAAGATGCAACACTTTATCGGGATGGTACCGGTTTGCGAGAACCAGGTAGGCCTTTTTGATTTCCCCCTGCGATGCCCCCCGGCTCACTCCCAAAACAGTGTAGGGGTCTTTTTTCCCGGCCGTCTGCTTTTTCTGGTGCGCTTTTTCTTCCTCCTGTCCGGCGGATGGCCCTGTTCCCGAATTTCTTTGTTCATAGGCCGGCTGCCGCCTGCGGGGACTGTAAAAAAACCACCAAAGCAACCCCAGCACCAGGATGTCGTCGATCCAGCCTACCCCTACAAAAAAATCCGGGAAAATGTCAAATGGACAGAGGGCGTAGGCGATTCCTAATATTGTAAGGAAAAGTTTCATGATATTGCAGGGAAAAGTCTCATGCCCCGGTTGCTTCGTTCAGAAGAGCCTCACCAAATTCATCCAGAAAGCTCTCCAAGTCTATTTTCCAGTTAAGCATAATATTACGCCCCTGTTTCTTGGCGAGCCTGTTTTCCAAAAGGGCATTGGCCGGTCGCTTCGGCCCTTTCATATCTCTCATGCGACACGACGAAACAGGAACATCCAGTCCCAGTCTGGAAACCAGGTATTGGGCTATTTCAAAACGGCTGCAACATCCTTCCGCAGTGGCATGATAGGTGCCTCTCCCCCCTTGTACCAGCAACTCTTTAATCTGAAGAGCCAACCGGTAACACCAGGTGGGGGATCCGAAATGGTCACTCGGAAACGAAATTCCTTCCTGACCGGCTTTAAGGATTTGGGACAACATGGTCTTCAGAAAATTCTTTCCGGCCACATCATAAAGCCATGCAGAACGAACAATGATATAATTCGGCGAATTCCCACGAATCGCTGTTTCGCTTTCAAGCTTACTTCCCCCGTACACAGAGGTGGGATTCAGGGGATCGTCTTCAAAATAGGGCTGCGGGATCGCCTTCTGACCGTCAAAAACATGCCCGCAGGAGATGTGCACCATCTTGCAGCCGAACCTGGCTGATACCTGCGCCAAATTTCTCGGGCCTTCCACATTAATTTTTTTTATCACATAATCATCTTCCTCTTCACAGGCCTCCATATCGGTCAAACCCGCACAGTTTATGACGGCGTCCGGTGAAATATGATCGAAAACGTCAATAACCCTGTCCCAGCTCACAATATCCAGGTCTTCTCTTCCAGGGCATATCACCTGATGCTCTGACTTCAGGACCTTTGCGCACTGGCTTCCCAACATGCCGGCGCCTCCCGTTATCAATATTTTCATTTTACTTTGCTCCACCATTGTTATAAATAAGATATTAAGAAAGTAGCCCTATTTTATTCTAACCTGTCAATGTAACACATAAACAAAAAAAATCCATATCTTTTCCACACCTCTTGTTCACGGGAGACGGGAATTTTTTTCGAAAAAAAGGCGCTCCATGAGAAAATGGAAATTCACCATAATATCTACCATAACGGTCTGCATCTTGATTGCTTTTCCCATTCTTACAGGGAACCCCGCGGGCGCAACCGCCGGTCGCGAAAATCCCCAGAAACAAGACCGCGGAGCATCCAACCCCAATGAGCAGATCTTGAAGGGAATTCGTCTGGTTTACGATCACCAGTTTCCTGAAGCGGAAGGAATATTCAGAGAGGTCATCAAACGGGCGCCTGATCTTCCAGCAGGATATTTCTATCTCGCCATGGTTTCCTGGTCCCGACTTGCCACCGGATTCTGGTCACCCGAAAATGTCGCCGAATTCAAAAGGCGCCTCGACATAGCAATAGAAAAAGCGGAAACGCACATTGAAGACACGGGTGGCAACAGTTCTGATTTTCTTTATCTCGGAGGCGCCCTGGGTTTTAAAGGTCGCTTTGAATTAATGAAAGGAAGATGGATGACCTCCTATTTCCTGGCCAGAGATGCCATCG
Organism: uncultured delta proteobacterium; assembly: GCA_963747555.1. Lineage (GTDB taxonomy): Bacteria > Desulfobacterota > DSM-4660 > Desulfatiglandales > Desulfatiglandaceae > DUZB01. Next base: position 82,740 of record CAVVFZ010000019.1, on the reverse strand, counting down.
AAGCCCTCAAGATCTGCCAAAGGCTGGACCCGCACAACAAGGATGTCCTGCTGGGATTAGGAACTTTCGATTATTACACAGCCCGCCTTTCGGGGTTTCTCAAATTCATGACTTCCTTTCTCCTTTACAAAGGAGATATGAAACGGGGGCTGGAAAGACTCAACATCGCTGCAAGAGAAGCCCAATTCTCGTCCATAGAAACCAAGAGTGTACTCCTTCACATCTACCTTTTCCTGGAGCAGGACTTTGAAAAGGCCTTGCCTCTGTCCCTGGAACTGTCGAACAAATTCAAGAACAATCCGCACTTTCAACTTCTGAAAGGGGTAGCCTATATCCGAATGAACAGGGAAAAGATGTACGAGAAAACCGTGGACGAGCTGCTGCAAAAAGGCAATGCATCCAAAGACGGAATATCGGCAGCCAGGTGGGAGCGAAGGGCTCGATACCTTGAGCTGATCCACGACATTTATCATGGCAATTATCCCCAAGCCGAAGAAAAGATTGATCTTCTTCTCGCCTCGGCCGACCCGGTAAATGATCCGGCCATGATCGCTTGGCCTATCCTGAAGAAGGGGATGATTTACGACCTTGAGGGAAAAAGAGATGAGGCGAAGAAATATTACGAACAGGTGTTGCATATGGGAAATGCTTCGGGCGCCCAGTTTGTCGCAGAAAGATATCTGAAAGAACCCTTGAAACAAGGCTCCGCCGCAATCGGCTATTAGTGCCTTGAAAGGAATACAGCATTTCATCATGAAAAGAAAACTCTCGATCCTTTCGTTCCTCCTCCTCATGCCGATCTTTTTCAGTGCCTGCATGAAAATGGCCCTGACGACCATGCCCGATTTTGTGCCGAACATGACCAGGACTTTCTTTGAGGAGTGCGATCTCACACTGGCGGAACAATCGCTCCCTTCCGAACTCAAACTGCTGGAGGGGCTTCTAAAGAGCGCCCCTGAAGACAGGCAACTGCTGACCGCCCTCTGCATGGGGTTTACCGGATACGCCATGCTTTTCGTAGAGGAAAAGGATGCGCAACGTGCCTCCGATTTCTACGTAAGGGCAAGGGCGTACGGGATGACGGCACTCGGAATGAAAGACTCCGCTCCCGAGACGATATCGGACCGATTGCCGTCTATGAATTCGGAAGATTTAGAGCCGCTCTTCTGGGTCACCATGGCATGGAACCTGTGGATTAACCTGAACCTGGATAAACCGACGGCCATGGGCCAGATGCACGCTTCCCAGGAATGCCTGAACAAGGTCCTGGCGATGGATCCCGACTATTTTCATGGATCTCCCCGCATTCTGATGGGATCGATTTTGGCGGCAAGGCCCCCCATGTTAGGCGGCAACCCGGAGAAGGCGAAGGAATATTTCACCAAAGCCATTTCCCAGAGTCAAGGACGCTTCTTTCTGGCCCAGTACAATTACGCGAAGTATTATGCGGTTCGTGTGCAGGATAAAGAACTTTTTCTATCCCTCATTGAAGAGGTTGAAAAAACTCCGGCCGATGACATGAAAGAAATCTGCCTGATCAACAGCGCTATGAAGAAGAAGATGCAGACCCTTAAGGAAGAGATGGATGAACTGTTTTTGTGATGATTAAATCGTATCCTATTCAAAAATCCGGGATTGAATGGAGTCATGAGATCTTTTTCTTTGTCGTATCTTGGATAAAACTCTCCCATATTCGATGGAGGCCCTTCATCGCAGGGTACATTGCGCAGGCTCTTTGTTTACAAACTGAGTTTAGCCGTACCCTGCAGGGAAGGACCTCTGGCGCCTGCAGGAATTAGATGCGGCAGAGAAATAGACCTCATGGCGGAATGGTTGTTCTAAATCTTCAATTAGGCACCAGGAAATTTGAACAAGATGCGGTAATTCGTTGGCTGGAAAAAAACCATACTATGAACAACGACCATAACAGGAGAATTCCCCTATGAAACGAGCCCCTAATTTAGCCATATCCTTTGTCATCCTCTGGACAATCCTGGCCTTATTCTCAGCAAACCCGGCGATGGCAAAACCCCAATATCTGATAAAATTTGCTACCGTGGCGCCAGAAGGATCGACCTGGATCAAAGGAATGCGGGATGTGGATAAGGAACTGCGCGAAAAAAGCGGGGGCCAATTAGGTCTCAGGATCTATCCGGGCGGCATTGCCGGAGATGAGATTGATGTCCTGAAGAAGATCCGGATCGGTCAGATCCAGTGCGCGGCATTTTCCGGCGTGGGCTTCGGCCAGATCCTTCCCATGGTACGGGTCCTGGACCTGCCTTTTCTTTTTCGCAATGATGAAGAAGCGGACAAGGTACACAAAGAGCTGACGCCGTTTTTTGCCGAAGAATTCGAAAAAAAAGGGTTCAAATTGTTGGCCTGGGGGGAGGTGGGAAATGTACATATCTTTTCGAAGGCTCCTGTCAGGAAGGTGGGTGATTTTGCGGGCCTCAAGGTCTGGGCCTGGTCCGGGGATCCCATCGCGAAAGAAACCTTCGCAGCCATGGGAGTCAATCCGATCCCTCTTGCCATCACCGATGTAACAACGGGCCTGAACACCGGCATGATCGACACGGTCTACGCCCCTCCCATAGGCGCTCTGGCTCTCCAATGGCAGACAAATCTTCGATATATGACCACATTGCCTTTCGTGCATTCAACCGGCGCCATATTGATCTCCCTGAAATACTACCGGAAGCTTCCCAAAGATCTGGCGGAACTCCTGAAAAGTACCGTGGTCAAGGCCATGGCTGAAATGACCGTGGAGTTGAGAAAGCAGAGCAGGGAAGCCGTGGAAATCATCAAAAAGAGCGGCCTGGAAATCACCCCCATGCCTACAGGGGATGACTTACAGGCGTTTTATGATATCAACGGCAAGGTGGCCCGAGATCTCACAGGACAGATTTATCCGAAAGAACTCCTGGAAAGAGTATACCGGATTCTCGGCAGACCTTGTCCGTAAAAAAACCGGGCTCAGCTCTTAGCCATTGGCCTAAAGATCGAGACAAAAACTTCTCAACAAGGTTTCAGGTTTCAGTGTTCAGGTTTCAGGAGAACCAATAACCAGCAACGAGCAACCAGTGACAACCTTGAAAAACACCAGGTATCGAGCAGGGTCGCGGAGGCACGGTAAACCTGACACCCGAAACCTGACGCCTGAAACCAAAAATCAATGAAGTTTCACACGAGAATAGCGAGACATTCCATCCGCCTTCCGACCACTGAATTCCGCATACCGAATTCTTCATTTTCATATAAACGGATACTGCGGAGCGAATAGCTAACCGCTAATGGCTGATCGCTTTTCTTCGCTTTCATCCCCATGCCCAAGCGTAACCAGTTCCACGTTTCGGACATTCCGGCAAAGAAACTTCTGCCCGAAGACCTGAAACCTATCAGGGTCATCCGTGGTACAGAAAGTTATGCCGCCATTCCGGGAAACCCGCTCCTCCATCTCGGGATGCCTGTCCAAATAGTCCTGGAGTTTCTCTGAAACAATGGCAGGCCCGTTCAGCACGCGGCAGTTTTTTCCCATAATCCGCTCAATGTCCTTCTGTAGAAAGGGGTAATGGGTACAGCCCAGGATCAGGGAGTCGATCTTCTTCCGTTTGAGACGACGCAGGTATTTCTTGAGAATCATGATGGTTTCCGGCTTGCCCGCCCATCCTTCTTCCACGAGAGGAACCAGAAGTGGACAGGCCTCGCCATAGATCTTCAGGGACGGTTCCAGCTTTCTCAATTCCTCCCCGTATACCCCCGATTCAATGGTGGCCCTGGTCCCGATTACTCCGATACGGCCGTATCGGGACGACGCAACTCCGGCCTCCGCGAGGGGAATGACGACGCCCAGGACACGCCTGTCGGGATATTTTATAGGAAGCAATTGCTGCTGAATTCTTCTCAGTGCCTTGGTTGAGGCGGTATTGCAGGCCAGGATGATCAGGACACACCCTTTCTTAAAAAGAAACTCCACCGCCTGGCGTGTATACTGGTAGATCACCTCCTGGGATTTGTTCCCATACGGGGTTCGCGCATTATCGCCAAAATAGATATAGTCATATTCAGGCATTTTCTTCAGTAAGGCCCTGAGGATAGTAAGCCCGCCAAAGCCTGAATCAAATACACCGATCATATTTCAAAAATCTCCAAAAGAGGTTTCGTTTTCCGGTTAACGTTAGTCGTTCAAGATTTTATTCTGGATGGTCAATGGTCAATTGTCAATGAATAAGGGAAAAATCTGGCTCTTCGCGCTTCCGCGTGCTATATGTTTGCGTTCTTTGCTGATCCAAGGTCCCTGCGATGGATATTCCGGACCGAAATTGCTATCGGGATCGAAATTATTGAGGCTTCCTTACCTATGCTGAAGAGATGGTCGAAACCCAATGGATACCGCCAGGTGCTGGCCATCAGCCTCCCGTTGGTGGCCTCCATGGGATCCATTACCCTGATGCAGTTTACGGATCGGGTTTTCCTGGCCAACTATTCCGTTGACACCATCGCGGCCGCTATGCCTGCCGGCATCGCCTCCTTTACCTTCATCGCTTTTTTCATGGGCGTGGCCACCTACACAAACGCCTTTGTCGCCCAGTACACCGGTGCACGGGCCTTTGAACGTGTCGGGGCGGCCGTCTGGCAGGGGATCTGGTTCTCCGTTTTCTCTACCTGTTTTCTGGCCTCTTTGTATTTTATTTCCGGGCCCTTGTTCTCAACCATAGGCCACTCACCCCATATCCAGGCACTGGAGGTGGAATATTTCAACATCCTCACGCTGGGAGCCGGACTGGTCGTTGCCAGTTCCGCCATGGCCTGTTTTTTTACGGGAAGAGGACTGACCTGGACAGTCATGCTCGTGAACATGGCAGGCGCCGCCGTGAACATCCCGCTGGACTACTGCCTGATCAACGGCATGGGCCCCTTTCCCGAAATGGGCATACAGGGCGCCGCCATTGCCACCGTAACGGCATCCGCCGCCATTGTTTTCCTTTTCATTCTTCTCATTTTCAGTCGGAAAAACCGTGAGAATTTCGGAACCTGGGCCAACCGGAAATTCGACCGCGAACTTTTCCGGCGACTCATGCGATACGGTCTTCCCAGCGGGATACAGTTTTTCCTGGAGATTTTTGGATTCACTTTTTTCATCCAGATGTTAGGCCGTTTAGGGAACCTGGAGTTGGCCGTTTCCAACATCGCGCTGTCCATTGAGAGCCTGTCCTTTCTTCCCATGGTGGGCTTTCACATCGGGACCGTTACCCTTGTGGGACAGGCCATGGGAAAAGGCCGGCCGGAGGAAGGGGCCTATGCCACCATCAGCGCCTTTCACATCACCCTGCTTTATATGATGATCGTGGCCGCCATTTTCATTTTCCTGCCCAAGCCCCTTCTCCATCTCTTTCAATCCAATCGCTACAGCACTGCGCAATTTGCTGAAATTCTGAAAGTGGGCGTCATCCTCATGCGTTTTGTGGCGCTGTTCTGCTTTTTTGACGCCCTGAATCTCGTTTTTTCCGGCGCCTTGAAAGGTGCGGGCGACACCCGGTTTATTATGTGGACCATCGGCGCCCTTTCCATTGGTCTTATGATCATTCCGGTTTACCTGGCAATAGAAGTCATGGGAGCCGGTCTGTATACGGTATGGATATTGGCAACCGTTTACGTGGCCTCATTAGGAACCGCTTTTATGCTTCGCTACGGAAATGGAAAATGGAAACAGATGCGGATCATAGAGTATTGATGAAAAAAGGAGGTTGTGTGTGACACAGATATCATCCAGGACATCCGGCCTGGGAACAGAAAACGCCTTTGTTGTCTTGAAAGAGGTCAATGAGCTCATCGCAAAAGGGAAAGAGGTGATCAATTTCTGCATCGGCCAGCCCGATTTTCCCACGCCCCGGAACATCTGCGATACGGCCATACAGGCCATCAGGGACGGGAAGCACGGATATACCCCCAGTGCGGGTATTCCTGAACTGCGGGAAACCATCGCGGGATATGTGTCCAGGACGCGCGGCATCACGGTCAAACCCGACTGGGTGGTGGTGGCCAACGGGGCCAAGCCCTTCATCGCCTTTACCATCCTGAGCGTTACCGACAACGGAAAAGCCCATGAAGTTCTGTACCCCAACCCGGGTTTTCCCATCTATTCCACCCAGACTATCGCCCACGGAGCGATCCCGGTTCCCCTGCATCTCCTTGAGAGTCGGGAATACAGCTTTGATGTGGACAGACTGGAATCGCTCATAACTCCACAGACGAGACTGCTGATCCTTTGCTCTCCCCACAACCCCACCGGAGGCATCCTTTCCCAAAAAGATCTGGAGAGGATTGCGGAAATCGCCATCAAAAATGACCTGTGGGTCTACTCGGACGAGGTCTATTCCAGGATCGTGTATGACGGCGATTTTAAAAGCATCGCAAGCATCCCGGGCATGCGTGAACGAACCATCCTGTGCGACGGAGCTTCAAAGACCTGGGCCATGACAGGCTGGAGACTGGGTTACGCGGTGAACGAAAAGCTGGCTCCCTATTTTTCCACCTGGATGACCAATACCACCTCCTGCCCCAACCATATGGCACAATGGGCCTTTGTTGAAGCGTTAACCGGTTCCCAGGAAGAACCGGACCGGATGATAAAGATCTTCAAGGAAAGACGGGACCTCATCGTAAATGGTCTCAACGAAGTGGATGGAATCCGTTGTCGCCTGCCCAAAGGCGCCTTTTACGCCTGGCCGAATGTAACGGAGCTCTGCCGTATGGTACGCGCAAAAGATTCCGAGGAACTGAGGAAGAAGCTCCTCTATGAAGCAGGCGTAGCCGTCCTGGCCGACGTCCACTTTGGATCGCCCCCGCCCGGGGAAGGTCAACACATACGATTTTCCTACGCCACATCCAATGAAAACATCATGGAGGGGCTGGATAAACTCAAAGATTTCGTCAGAAAGTACTGAAGAGATAGGCAACGGTCCAGAAATGCCAATTCCATGTTCCATTACAAAGCGGCATCAAACAGTAAGTAGCTAAATATAATGCACAATTTTTATTCATTGGAAATTATTTCTCGATTTCAAGGAAAAGAGGGATTATATTTATGACCAATTGCCGGTTACCAATTACCAAAGATCGGGCATTGGTATCCTGAATCAGGTAAAGGAAGTCTTCTGAGAGCTGGCTCTCTGAAGCCCCTGGAATTATTCAACCAAAAAAGGAGAAGAAATTATGCCGACCATCAAAGTAAAGGGAATGAGCTGCAATCATTGCGCGTCAGCGGTTATCAAGGCGCTGGACGGCCTTGACGGAGTTTACGATACCACGGTAAAGCTGGAAGGGGGCGAAGTATCCTACAAGGAAGAATCTCCCGTTGACAAGGCCAAGATTGCGGAAGCAGTGAAAAAGGCTGGGTACGAAGTTGTCGGATAAAGCCGTTCTCCGCATTCACGGCATGTCCTGCGCCGCCTGCGTTCGCCGGGTGGAGCAGGGCCTGGCAAACCTTGAGGGCGTCTCCAAGGCGGATGTAAATTTCGCCACGGAAAAGGCGACGGTCGAATATGATCGGTCTCAGCTCGCCCCCGACGAACTGGCTCAAAAAGTTACCGAGCTGGGGTATGAAGTTGTGGGCCTTGAGGAAGGCGCCGGCAGCGGTCCACAGAAGGCCACCATTATGGTTGGTGGAATGACCTGCGCCGCCTGTGTGCGGAGGGTGGAAAACGCCCTCTCGTCCGTACCGGGCGTCACGGAGGCCGCCGTGAATCTGGCCACGGGAAGGGCAACGGTAAGCCACGAACCGGATTGGGGTGGCCTTGAGGCGCTCAAGACCATCATCACGGAAACCGGCTATGAATACCTGGGAACCCCCGAGTCCGATCTGGAAGATCGCGTAGAGGCCGCGCGCCTGAGGGATATTCAACAGTTACGCGCTAAATTTCTTACGGGCGCCGTCCTCAGCGTGATCATTTTCATGGGCACCATGCAGGGATGGTTCCCATTTTTGACCCAGATTCCAAGACGAACCATGCTCCCGATCCTCTTTGCCCTCACCACTCCCGTTGTCTTCTGGGTGGGGAGCCGGTTCTTTTCAGGCGCCATCAAGGCCGCCCGCCAGAAGACCACCGATATGAATACGCTGGTGGCCGTGGGCGCTTTTTCCGCGTATCTCTATTCCTCCCTTGCCACATTCGTTCCCGGCCTGTTCTCGGTGTCGGGCATGGCCACCCATGTATATTTTGACGGCGCCTCCATGATCATCACGCTGGTGCTTCTCGGCAGGTTGCTGGAAGCAAAGGCGAAGGGGAAGACATCCGCAGCCATCAAGCGCCTCATGCAGCTCAAACCCAAGACCGCGCGCGTGGTACGGGACGGCGTGGAAACGGATATCCCCATAGAAACCGTCATAAAGGGGGATCGGATTATCGTCCGTCCGGGGGAGAAAATTCCCACGGACGGCAACCTCATATCCGGGTCTTCATCCGTGGATGAGTCCATGCTCACGGGAGAGAGCCTCCCTGTACCGAAAGAGAAGGGAGATGCCGTCTTTGCAGCCACCATCAATAAGAGTGGCAGCTTTACCTTTGAAGCCACCCGAATCGGCGCGGAGACAGCCCTTGCCCAGATTATCAGGCTCGTCGAAGAGGCCCAGGGAAGTAAAGCACCTATCCAAAGACTGGCGGATAAAGTAGCGTCCATTTTTGTTCCAATTGTTTTCGGAATAGCCACCCTCACGTTTATCATCTGGTATTTTGTTGCTCCGGACCCCCTGTTCAGCCGTGCGCTCCTCAATTTCGTTTCGGTGCTCGTTATCGCCTGCCCCTGCGCGCTGGGTCTGGCCACTCCCACGGCCGTCATGGTTGGGACGGGTCTTGGCGCGGAAAACGGAATCCTGATCAAGGGAGGAGAAAGCCTTGAAAAGGCCTACAGGCTGACCACCGTTGTATTCGATAAAACGGGAACCCTTACCAAGGGAGAACCCGAGGTGACCGACCTGTTGCCTGTTGAAGGAAAGACGCCCGAAGAACTTCTCGGGATAGCCGCATCCATCGAAGCCGTCTCGGAACACCCCCTCGCCGAAGCCATTGTCAAAAAAGCCTCAGAATCGAATGTGGCCCTCCAGGAAATCACCGGATTTTCCTCCCTGTCGGGGTTTGGAGCGGAAGGGCTTATAGCAGACAAGAAAGTAGCGTTAGGCAACCTGAAGCTCATGGAAAAAATGGGAATTCCGGTTGACAGCCTGAAGGAAGAACATGTTACACTTGGCGATGCCGGCAAGACAACGGTCTTCGTCGCCCTGGACGGATCGGTGATGGGCCTTATAGCCCTGTCGGATGTTCAGAGAGATTCGGCGGCAAACACGGTTTCACAGCTGAAGAAAATGGGGCTCAAAACGGCCATGATTACCGGCGACAACGAAAATGCGGCAAGGGCCATCGGGCAGGCGGTCGGCATAGACGCCATCCTGGCCGAAGTGCTCCCCGGCGACAAGGCCAAAGAGGTTTTGAAACTGCAGGAGGCCGGCGAAATTGTTGCCATGGTTGGAGACGGCATCAATGATGCGCCGGCCCTCACAACGGCCGACATAGGCATCGCCATAGGCGCGGGAACGGATGTGGCCATGGAAGCAAGCGACATCACCCTGATGAGCGGCAATCTCGAATCCGTTCCCATGGCCATACGACTTTCTTTTCAGACCATGAAAGTCATCAAGCAGAACCTGTTCTGGGCATTCTTTTACAACAGTCTGGGAATCCCTATCGCGGCAGGAATTCTCTACCCGTTCTTCGGAATCCTCCTGAATCCGGCTTTTGCCGCGGCAGCCATGGCCATGAGTTCGGTTTCGGTGGTAAGCAATTCCCTTCGCCTGAGACGGTCGTGGTTAAAGAAAGAGAAAAGGAGAAAAGTAAATGCTTCAGATTGAAGATCTTCAGGTAAAACTGGGAGAGAAGGAGATCCTGAAAGGGATCAATCTCCGGATTGAACCCGGAGAGACGCACATCCTGTTTGGCCCCAACGGTTCAGGAAAGACGTCTCTCTTGATGACCATCATGGGCTACCCCCAGTACAAGGTTACTGCAGGCAAGATAAAATTCAAAGGGGAAGACATCACCCACCTTCCTATTGACGAAAGGGCGAAGATGGGCATCGGGATGTCCTATCAGCGCCCCCCCACCATTAACGGGCTGAAAATCCGGCAGATGATCGGGCTATGCGCAAAGCACGATGTGGATGAAGAAGCCCTGGCAGGGAAGGTGAACTTCCGGGATTTTTTAGACAGGGATGTGAACGCGGGGTTCTCCGGCGGGGAGATCAAACGCTCCGAGCTGTTGCAACTCATGGCCCAGGAACCGGATCTGATGCTTTTCGATGAGCCGGAATCGGGCGTGGACATGGAAAACATCACCCTCGTGGGCAACACCATTGCCGCTCTTCTGGAGAAAGACGGCGGTGCTGCACAGATTAAATCCAAAATGCAGGCGAAGCTCAACCGGACAAAAATGGGATTGATTATCACCCATACCGGCTACATTCTGGACTACGTTTCCGCGGACAAGGGGCAGGTCCTGTTTAACGGCAAATTAAGCTGCGTCAGCAACCCAAGAGAAATTTTAGGGTGTGTGGGTAAATCGGGATACGAGGAGTGCGTAAGATGTATGACAGAGATCAACTGAGGCAAAAAGCCACTGCGGCCTTGAATAAAGCAGGCCTTCTGGGGCCGGATATCGATCTGGAGCAATTTGATCCCGCACCCGTACCCCATTCCTATATGGCGGATGAAGACCTGTGCGCCCTCCCCTCAGCGGAGCAAAGCAAATTACTCATGTCCGGCCTGGACGTCACGGAAAAGGAAAGAGGGGGAACCTATCTCCAAAAAGACACACAGGTGGTTCATTGCCACTCCAGCCAGGACGGCATTGAAGTGATCCCCATCAAAAAGGCCCTGGAAGAATACGACTGGATTCAGGAATACTACTGGAAACTGGCTGCAGTGGATACGGACAAATATACGGCCGCGGTGGAACTGGGGCTTCACGACGGGTATGTGATTCGCGCCCTGCCCGGAAGCAAATCGATTTATCCCATACAGGCCTGCCTTTACTTAGACAAGAACAATCTGCAACAGAACGTGCACAATATTATCGTGGCGGAAGAGGATTCGGAACTGCATATCATCAGCGGATGCGTGAGTTCTCCCCACATGAAAAAGGGCATTCATGTGGGAATTTCAGAGTTCTTTGTAAAAAAGAACGCCAAATTATCGTTCACCATGATCCACAACTGGGCGGAGGAGATGGTGGTGCGTCCCAGATCGGTGGCCAGGGTGGAAGAAGGCGGGCTTTTCCTCAATAACTACATCTGCATGAAACCGGTCCGTTCCCTGCAGATGTACCCCACGGCCCATCTGGTGGGCGATAATGCGGTGGCCCGGTTTTACAGCATCATCGTGGGAAGCCCCGGGTCGGAATATGACCTGGGGGGCAGGGTCATCCTCAAAAAGCCTGGAACCCGCGCCGAAATCATAGCGCGCACCATCAGCAACGGCGGCAAGATCATCGCAAGGGGCCATCTTGTGGGAGAAGTGGCGGACATAAAGGCCCACCTCGAATGCAAAGGCCTTCTTCTCAATGGCGGACTCATCCATGCCATTCCCGAACTGGAAGGGCATGTGGACGGCGTGGAGATGTCGCACGAGGCCGCTGTGGGGAAGATCGCCCAGGAAGAGATCTCCTACCTCATGTCGCGGGGCCTCTCGGAAGAGGAAGCCACCTCCACCATTGTTCGCGGATTCCTGAGCGTGGATATCCCGGGCCTGCCTCCACAGTTGCAGGCTGAGATCGATAAGGCCATAGAGGAGAGCGACAAGGATGTCATGTAGGCAGGTTTGCAAATTCTCCGATCTATTGGCGGATTCGGCGATAAAGGAGCGGTGGGAAAAGGTCCGCGAATATTTTTTTCTGCGTGAATCCACCTACGACATGACCAACCGCTGCAACATTCACTGTGAAGGCTGTTACTACTTTGAAGGGGATAAACAGTTCTGCAGCGGAAAACAGGGACCCGGAGGCATGGCGCAGGCTCCTGAAGGAAGAGAAGGCCCGGGGCATCACCTATGTGGTGCTTGCCGGCGCCGAACCCTCCCTGGTCCCGGAATTGTGTGAGGTATGTTTCGGAGAAATTTCCCTTGGCGCCATCGCATCCAACGGGCTGAAGAAGATACCCGAATCGGTCGGCTACAAGATCCATGTCTCCGTGTGGGGCAATGATGAGACCAGCAAGAGGATCAGGCGGGCCGACAACATGCTTGTTCGCCAGATCGAAAACTACCGGGGAGATGAAAGGGCCGTTTTCGTCTACACCTTCACAAGGGACAACATCGGAGACGTCTACGATGTGGTGGATCTGCTATCATTGCATGGCTGCAAAACCACCTTCAACATGTTTTCCGCGCCCGTGGGATACCGGGGCCCTCTGAGACATACGGACGAATCTCTCAAGCAGACGTTTAATACGATGATGCAGCTTCTCTCCGACCATCCGGAACATATTCTGTTCTCCCCTTATAACGCCGTAGCCCACAGCCGCCCTATCGGTCTTCACGATCTCTATGGCTGCTCCTATCCGCGAATGAACCCTTCCGCCGAAATGGGTTTAGGACGCTCATTCAGGCAATACCGAACAGATCTTTCCTGGGATCGCAGTGCTGCCTGCTGCGTGCCGGATACGGACTGCCCCGATTGTCGGCACTATGCCGCCGGCAGTGCCATTGTAACAGCCAGGCTGTTCCGACATGCCACCGATCCGGATCTTTTCAAGTCGTGGCTGGACTACGTGGACACCTACCTGTCCGTCTGGGTGATGGGATATGAAAAGGGGAAAAACCTCTGCGACCATCCTGTGGATCCACCGGCGCGAACTGAGGAATAAGAGACATGGAAACAGTGAGTTCTCTTCTTGATGGGCAGTGGCTTGAAAGATACCGGGCCATCTCAAAACTGAACATTCGAAGCTCCATCTATGATGTAACCAATCGCTGCAACCTGCGTTGCAAGGGATGCTTTTTCTTTTCTTCTGATGAACACAAGGTCGCAAAGGAAGAAATGGACATCCGGAAATGGGAGGATTTCATTGACAGGGAAATGGGACGGGGAGTAAATCTCGCCATCCTCATCGGAGGGGAACCCACCCTGTGTCCTGACCGGCTGGAGGCATTCTATAAGAGACTGCCCACCTTCTGTGCAACAAATGGATTGATCAAGGTCCCGAGGGAAAGATTTCCGGATATGATGGTGGGCATCTCCCTGTGGGGGGATGAGGAGGACGAAAAACTCCTGAGGGGAAAAGACGCCTTCTCCATATCGAGCAGGAACTATGAAGGAGACCCTCATGCCTATTATCTTTATACCCTCACGCCGAAGCAGATCGGAAAAACGGAAAGAATCATCCGGAAAATCAGGGACGTCGGGTTGAAAGTCCACATGCAACTGCTCTCAAACGACGAGGGCGTTGCAAATTTTTACTGGAGCGGGAACGAATTGTCCGACATCCGGGCCGAAATGGATGGGGTGCTGGATGCTTATCCGGAAACGGTCATCTCCTCGCCGGTATTACCACGAAATTATCACCACGGGAAAGATGTTCGACCGTGTCTTCGGCTGGGACGAATGCCCGTCGGTGACGGAGCCTCTGGACAAAAGAGACCCTGAACCGAGAAGGCTGATCCATTTTATTCGCTGGGCCTCCGACTTGAAAACGATGCATCGTTGTTGCACCTCCGAGACCCGCGATTGTTCCACCTGTAAGGACGGAGCAGCCCACATGAGCTGGGTGATGGTTAATAAGCGCGCCCATATCCGGACGGAACAGGACCTGAAGAACTGGATAGAAGTTTATGAAATGTTCGCGAAGCTGTACCAGTTTATCCCCTGGTAAAGGAGACATTCTGGTCCTTGGATATGACGCCGTCTCACCTCTCGGAACCTCCCTGAAAATCCAGTGGGAACGGGCTGTGAAAGGGGAGAGCGGGATCGGCGCCTTGACCCGTTTTCCTGTGGACGATGCGTTTCCCGTGCAGGTCGCCGGCCAAGTGGCGGATTTCGACGTCTCCCCCTACCCTTTCCTTTCTCCCAGGAATATGGCCAACTGGACGTCACCCGTATTTAAACATGCCCTGCTTGTAGTTCACCGGGCGCTTGAACGGAGCGGCCTAGAGATCACTTCGGAGATTTCTCCGAGGGTTGCCGTCACCTTCAGCAGCGCGGTTGGAGGGCAGGATGCGGTTCTCCGTGCGGATAGGAAGATGATTGCAGAAGGGAAAATGCCCCATCCCTTTACCAACCCCAATTCGTGCGTCAACATGGTGGGGGGAAAGGTGTCCATGCTCACGGGCGCGACAGGACCGATCGTCTCGACCATCACGGCCTGCGCCACGGGCCTCACCTCCATCCTCATGGGGGCGATGCTCATCGAGCAGGGAAAAGCGGATGTGGCGATATGCGGCGCCGTCGATTTCGCCCTGGTGGAGCCGATCGTCGCGGGGTTTGCCACCATGAACGGCGCCTACAGACCCAGAGACGGACAAATGCAGGAACTCCCCGGAACGGGCCAGCCGGCCTTTTTCTCTCGATCGAAGGGGGTTTGTCATTTCGGAAGGGGCGGGAAGCGTTATCATCGCCAGCCGTGATTTTACCAGAACATGGGGACTGCGGAGTCATCTAAGCATCGCCGGATGGAGCATGACCTCGGACGCCCACCATTTTGTGGCGCCCAGACTGGAAACGGTCCAACGATGCATGGACGAAAGCATACGGGATGCCGGAATCAAGCCCTCTGATATTCACGCCATCAACGCCCATGCGGCCTCCACAAAGGTGGGGGACAAAGTGGAATCCGACGCTATAAAGTGCGTTTTCGGAAATGATCTTCCTCCTGTCTCGGCAAACAAATCCCTTATCGGTCACGCCATGGGGGCATCCAGCGCCATTGAATCCATTTTTGCATTTCTGGGCATGATGGAAGATACCCTGCCGCCCACCATCAATTATACCCCCGATCCGGAAATTCCTCTCGATTGTGTAACAGAAGGAGCACGAACCGTCAGGCAGGAATTCGTTTTGAAAAACGCGTTCGGCTTCGGGGGTTGCAACGCGTGTGTTGTCTTTCAAAGGATCGATTAACTCATGAAAGCGCCTCAAAACAGAAGAGTATTTGTGATTGGCTACGGAGCGGCAACCCCACTGGGGAAGACCTTTGAAAGGACCTGGAGGAGAATTATCAATGCCGAATCCGGGTTTCGAAAAGTCACCCGTTGCCAGGTGACCGCCTTGAGCAACGTGGTGGGAGAAATCCCCGACTGGAATCCCACGGATCTGGATTTCGTGGACGCCAAAGAGGCCTACAATTGGAATGCGGGGCACGTTCTTTTGACCATGGCCGTGTGCAAGGAGGCGATGGAAAACGCCGGACTCATCATGGATGAAAAGACAGGCCCCAGGACCACATGCCTTATCGGTTCCGCCCTGAACGGAACCGACGCATTCCGGATCGCCATGGACAACTATACCCACAGAGGACCTCTGCGGGTGAGTCCCTACCTCCTGCCCAACCTGTGCGCCAACCTGCCCTCCGGAAAGGCGGGGATGCTTGTTGGGGTTTACCGGCCCCGTATTCTCTCCCCAGGGGGCGTGTGCCTCAGGTAACCACGCCTTGGGAATAGGAGCCCGGATGATTCGGGACGGGGATTGTGATTTTGCCCTCGTGGGCGGTTCGGAAACCTGCATCATCCCGGAGATCATTCATGGTTTCGAGAACATGAACGCCACGATTAAAATTCTTCCCGGCGACAGGGCCTATGCGGACCCCTGTCAGGCATCACGCCCTTTCAGCGTGGACAGAAAAGGCTTCGTATTGGCCGAAGGTTGCGGCGTCCTTGTCCTGGCGGCCGAGGAGATGATTGCCGCCCACGGCCTAAGGTCCAAAGCGGAAGTCCTGGGCGTAGGCTGGACTTCGGATGCATACCACTTTACGAGACCCAACACCGAAACCGTCATCCGCTCCATCAGGGGAGCCATCGATGATGCCGGCCTGATTCCCGCGGACATTCAATACGTGAATGCCCACGGCACCTCCACACCAAGGGGAGACAGGACGGAAGTGGAATGCCTGAAGGCGGTTTTCGGGGACCGCTTAGAGAAAATTCCCGTCTCCTCCACCAAGTCCCAGATAGGTCATACCCTTGGGGCGGCAGCCGCCATTGAAGCCGCCCTGTCCATTGAGGCGATGCAAAAACAGGTTCTCCTGCCCACGGTAAACCTTATCCCCGATCCGGCATTTGAAGGAATTGACTTTGTACCGAACCGGCCGAGAAAGGCAGGAGTTGAATTTATCATGAACAATGCCTTCGGTTTCGGTGGGACAAACTGTTGCGTGGTGTTCAGAGGGGTATGATGCCAATGAGACCGAAACCGTTTTTACCGGAAGATACGGACAACCCGAAATACGTAAAGGATCGAACCACCGGCAAGACATGGCATCGGTGCGAAAGTCGCATCCTCTACGCGGATACGGACCAATCCCGATTCGTCTATCACGCCAACTACCTTCGCTTTTTCGAACTGGGTCGGGCTTCGTTGATGCGGGACACGGCCTATACATACCGTGAAATTGAAAAGGGTGGGTACGTCTACCCGATTATTGAAGTGGGCATTAAATACCATTCGCCACTCCATTACGATGATCCCATGCTGATCCATTCAAGGCCCGGAAAACTGGAACGGGTCAGACTCCGGTTCGATTACGTCATTACCCAAGGAACGACCGGAGAGATCGTCTGCATCGGGTTTACCAGTCATTGCGCCATCAATGCCTCGGGAAGGCCTGTCGGCATCGATGAAAAGACGCGTCATCTATGGAAGAGCTTTCCCGAATAGGTGCAAAGTGCCGACGGCCTCTGGAATTGGAGATCAAGCCTCACATGCTTGATCATCAGTTCCAAGGAAGGGCCGTACTCTCGGCCATGGAAGCTGTCGCACTCCTTGCCGATTCCCTGCCGAGGGAACCGCCTTTTTCTTCCGTTACGAACATGGCCGATGGAAATTTTGACAAATTTCTCTACCTGGACCAGAAACCCAACCTGAAATCGATCGCGAACGAGATCCGGATTGAAAAAAGCGGCGACATCATCGCTACGCTCATTTCGAAGACAACCTCTCCCAAAAGCCCCATCACCAGGACCAAAGAGCACCTGAGCGTGCGCTTTGTTCAACAGACCGAACTTCCTCCCGTCCCTCCGGCCGAAGAGCTTTTCGGGCTTTCAGGCATCGCCTTTTCGGTGGATTCAAAAGACCTTTACGCCGATCTTGTGCCCTTCGGGCCCGCCTACCACAATGTAACCGGCAAACTTTATCTGAGTGAAAACGGGGCCGTTGCGTCCCTGCAATCGCTGGTAAACGCGGGGGAAGGATCTCGCCTGGGCTCTCCCTTCCCTCTTGATGCGGCATTCCACTGCGCCTGCGCGTGGTGCCAGCGTTTCGGCGGCTTTGTGGGCTTTCCCGTGGGGTTCGCGTCGAGAACTATTTTCAAAGGGACCTCCCCGGATTGCACCTATATTACGCGAATCTTTCCCGGGGACCGGGCCCCAGGCCTGATCCTTTTCGACATCTGGATTTACGACGAAGAAGGCGTTCTTTACGAAGCGGCCCTTGGGGTTCGCATGCTGGATATCAGCCGAGGAAGGATTAAATCCCCGGCCTGGATCATGGCCGGCGCCCACGATGATCCGTTGAAACCGCTCCGTGCCAAATGCACGGCCCTCTCCGTGATGGAACTGGAAACCGTCCTAAAGACTGGAGAAACGGCCTTGTCCCCTCCCGAAATGGCACGCTTCAAGAAGATGGGCGACCGGCGAAAAACGAGTTACCTGGGTGCTCGGTTCTGCTGTAAGAATGTCTCCAGGCGTCTTTCGGGAAACGATCGGACGACACCTTCCTCCCACATAACGACCACCTGTTCCGATAATATCCGGCCCTGTTGCCCCTCAACGACCGGAGGGACGACCTTTCCCTGCTCGGTTTCACACGACAGAAGGTTTGTCATTGCTGTTTCCTCCGAAACGGCTGTAGGCGTGGATGTGGAAGAGATCGGAGAAAGGGCCATGAAATCACGCAGGATGTACATGCGGGAAGAAGAGAAAAGATTGGTGGAACATTCATCTCTTACAGCCATGGAGGGATCCACTCTGGTATGGACAGTAAAGGAAGCTGTGGCAAAAGCACTGGGCATCACCCTGTTTTCGGCGTGGAAGGAGGTTGAAGTCAAGGAGATGGGAAGAGAAGTGAGCATCATCCACATTGGAGGCCAGCCCTACAGGACCCTTCACCGCACTATTGACAACCATCTGTTCACGCTGTTTAATACGGCTTGGAAGGAATGAACGTTCTAAAGTGAATAATAGCCAACCTTATATAAGGAGGAAAAGAAATGCCGAATACTCCCTTGGATTTGCGGCCCGTAGACCTGGTTGAGGTTTTCAGCCTTGTAGACAACTATTCGGACGTGCTCCTGCCGGGAAACGAAACCGTCATTCGCCCGGCCCTTGCCAAAGACGGCGTGATCCCCCAAAACACCCTCCTGGCGGAACATGGTCTTTCTCTCCTGGTTCAAGTCCATGTGAACGGGGAGACCCATTCCGTCTTGCTGGACACCGGATACAGCAATGTGGCGGCCCCTCATAACCTGAGACTTCTTGGGCTGAATGCAAAGGAGATTGAGGGCATTGTGATGAGTCATGGCCACATGGATCATTCGGGGTCGCTAAAAGAAATGATAGGAGAGATCGGACCCGGCGCGACAGTCATCGTTCATCCTGCCGTCTTTCTCCCCCGCTATCTGCAATTTCCCAATGGGATGGAATTCGCCTTTCCCCCGTTTCCACCCAAAGAAGAAATACAGTCGTGGGGCGCCGAAGTGGTGGAGAACAAAGGCCCTCTTCTCCTTTGCAACAACACCGTCCTGGTCACCGGTCAGATTCCCCGCACAACCGCATTTGAAAAAGGGTTTCCCGGCGCCTGTGTAAAATGCGACGGAAGAGTCGAGTCCGACTCCTTTCAGGACGACCAGTCCCTCGTCATCAGCCTTGGGGATCGGGGCCTGGTGGTCATATCCGGCTGCGCACACGCGGGAATTGTCAATTCCGTGCTCTACGCTCAGGAATTGACCGCAATGGAAAAGATCTGCGCCGTCATCGGAGGTTTTCACCTGACCGGTCCCGCCATGGAGCCATCCATCGAGCCGACCGTGGAAGCGATGAAAAAGCTGGCGCCTGAAGTCATTGTCCCCATGCACTGCACCGGGCTCAACGCCATCTGGAAGTTTTCCCGGGAAATGCCGGAAGCGTTCCAGCTCAACAGCGTCGGGAGCAAGATATATCTGTCTCGATAAAATAGTTTCAAGATAATAGTTTCGGGGAGGCGGATTTTCGCAGATAGGCGCGGATAATTATTCAAAATAAGAAATCAGAAATAATCTGCGTTCTTCATCGCCCAATTTCTTTTTGAAAATAGCTATCCCTGACAGAGTGGGATTCCGGGACTTGGCCGTCGCCGAGGACGGCTTACACCGGGCGAACGACAAAGGTAACTTGCGCCCGCTTTCAGGGCATCAAGTTCACCCGCTTGTTGGACGATTGGATTACTCCATAGCCTCAGAGATGAGCATGTCGCCACGAATCTGGTGTGGGGGACGGTATCATCAAGTAACTAACTCAATCCATCAATCTACAATTCTTTTCTGTGGCGATTCGCTCACCCCTTCGCACAGCATATCCGATGCTCACCCTTAATCCTTTCCTGACAACTAAACGAGCATCCTTTACGGCTTGTCATCCACCGAAACTCCATATTAAACCACCGCCTACAAGCGTCGGCCGCCTTCCCTGCTTAATCCCCGCTTCGATATATTGAAGGTCCCCCTTTCGGGCTTCGCGAAGCGATTTGCCGAAATAAGACAGCACATATCCGCTATCCTGTCATGGATGTTTCTCTTTTCTCAGTAAGACTCTGTAACCACGGTAGATACAATTACTGAAGGAGGTCTCCCCACTTTACGCTGCAACCGACACCCTACATGGAGCAAGAATAATTCGCCTGGCCCTATTCATCGTTCCTCTATCCAGAGCGCAGCACAACGAACTTGACCGCTACGCCCCAGTCATATATCCTATTTGACATTCCCCCAAGTACCCGTTCAATAAAGGAGAAAACCCATGCATTCTTTGCTCGATAATGTATCACAAAAGCTCAATATTCCTCCGGATGACATCATTCAAATGGGCATCAAGGCCTTTTTGCAGAGAGAGATCCGTCTCGCTGAATTGGATATTGCGGACGTCCGGGAAAAATATCTTGTTACCTCCAAGGAAGAACTGGAAGAGAGAATACGCAACAAGGATATCCATAGTCATCCCGCATGGGAGGATCTCATCATTTGGGAGAACGCAGAAAAACACATCCTCCAGCTAAAGGCCATTATCAAAGGAGAATGGGACCATGCTGATGCAGTACAAACAGATTGAGGAAATGGCCCATGCTCAATTTCCGGATATTGTCACATCTTCCCAAATAATTCATAAGCGATCGCCGGGATCTGCCAAGCTACGCCTCCACTTTCACGATCACACATACATGGACATCTGGCTCAGTGAAACAGGGAAGTATTCTTTTCACTGGGAACAGAGAGCCAAGAGAGGTTTGATACACCGCCACGATAACGCGCCTGATCACCCGGAAATAAAAACGTTCCCAAAGCATTTTCATAACGGCGATGAACAGACCGTCGCTCCAAGTCATTTGGCGGATGAACCTATGCCCGCCATAAGCGAATTCCTTGAATATGTTAGACAAACGCTTAAGCCCTCCTTTGAATAGCTGCTGACAAAGGAATTCAGGTCCCAAGTCCCTCCACCGGTATGACAAAGCTGAACGCGCTCCCTTTTCCTTCTCCATCGCTCCTGGCCCAGACGCGGCCCTAATGCAGGGGCACCATCTGCTGAACCAGGTAAAGCCCGAGTCCGGTTCCGGGGGTCTTGCCACCCAAGCCTTTTATTTATCTGGTAAAACTCCTCGAATATGGTTTCCAGATCTCCGGTTGAAATGCCTCTGTCCCTATTCACTCCTTATTCCTCAGATAAAAATTTCTCCCAGCGCCTCCTCGCGAAGCAACTGAAATAGACATCAGCGATTGACCTGTCCCTTTTTTTTTAATCTTTTTCACGCCAGCCGCAGGCGAAACGACGGGCTGGCCAGGGTATTCCATGATTTGGGGCTGATGGAGCGGGAAGGCAGTGGCTTTGACCTGATGTACGACCGGATGCTTTCCACCGGCAGGCCCGTGCCGGTGCTTACTGAAGGGCCGGATTCGGTACGTGTGACCATTTTTAGGCGAATTGTCAGACCGCAAGTTATACGCCTTATGGAAGAAGCAGATAAAAGATTCCACCTGACTCAACGGGAAAGGATTTCCCTGGGTGTTTTAGCGCAATCAAAAGGAATGACAGCGAAAGAGTTGTCCCTTCTTCTTGAACTTGGTGGCGTGGATGAGTTGAAATCGTGGTTCGGACGTCTGCCGAGACTCGACCTGGTGCAGAGTTCCAGGCGTACATTGGGAAAACGCTATTTCCTCGCACCGGCGCTGTTGCGTGACAGTAATCTTGACCTGTCGACGACTTTGACCCGTATCGAACCGCATCGATTAGAGGCGCTTGTCCTTGAGGACCTGCGGCGCTATCCGCTGTCAAAGATCGGAGAGGTTCACCAGCGGATTGGCATGGAAATCAATCGTTCCAAGCTGAAAAGAATGCTGGCGGCATTAGTCGAGGAAGGGAAATTGATCATGGATGGAGTTCGTGGCGACGCTCGTTACAGAATATCTGACAGGGTATGATCCTTTCCGGTTTGGCTCAAATCTCTTCTTATCGAGGCATTGAACTTGGCTCAAGTTGGCTCATTTGCACGTAACAAACTGATCTTACAAAGTTTTTTATTTGGCGATATTTGAACCATGGGCCAAAGTCGAGCCAATCAATCCATGAGCCATTGTTCCCTGATTATGAATAATGTTCGATAAAATTGCCCTGAATCGCGATTGATTATGAAAAGAATCTCCCAGATCAAGATAAAAAATTTCAAGGCATTCCAGCAGGAGCAGCTTTTTGATTTGAAAGGTAAGAACGTTCTTGCCTATGGCAACAATGGTTCCGGAAAGTCCTCTCTGTTCTGGGCCCTGTATACTCTGACCCAGAGCAGCATCAAACAAGACACGGAAATCCAGAAATACTTCAAGAAGTTTGTCGAATCGAACAAGACGACCCATCAGAGCCTGCTCAATGTTTTTACCCATAAAGATGAAGATTCCTACATCGAACTGACCACCATCGATGATAACGGAAAGAAAGATATCTATTCCATTTCAGAAACAACCATCAACACAAACCGGGACACCGACATCCTGATCCGGGAACTCAACCAGGCCAGCGATTTCATTAACTACAAACTTCTCCATAATTTTTATGTCGCCACCCATAAGCAGGAAGTCAATTTATGGCCGGTGTTTGAACGCGACATTTTCCCCTTTCTGCTCGATAACGCTAACCGGGTTATGTTGGATAAGATTATCACCACAACTTCAGATGTGGCGCGTAATAAATCCGGCCGTCCCGTGCGGGGGAAAAAGGCCGAGGCCGTTAAACAGGAACTGGCGGCGCTCAATACCGAAATCGAGACCTTGCTTGCGCAGATCCAGACCAACGCCAATGAGTTCATCAAAAAGCACTTATTCAACAACAAAGATGTCATTCGTCTCTCCCTGCAATTTGCCAAGCAATTCACTTTCGAAAAGGTAAAACAGCAGCTCTGGCAGCCTGGCAAGGACACGGAGCGTTGCAGCAAGCTGCAAATCAATCTGGTGGTGGAGATTTTTCAGGACAACGGTGGCGGCTGGAAACCGGTGCATCGGGTGCAGTCTTTTTTGAATGAGGCGCAACTGACCAGAATTGCCATCGGCATCCGCATCGGTGCTCTGCGGACCCGCGTCCAGACAACCGATTTCAAGATTCTCGTCCTCGATGATATGCTCATCAGCCTGGATATGTCCAACCGGATACCCATTATCAAGATCATCCTCAATCAGGACAATGACCCGGACCTGCATTTTTTTGATGACTTCCAGAAAATCATCCTCACCCACGATCGGGGTTTTTATGAACTGGTGAAACGGCACACCTCCCCGCACCTGTGGGAATACCTCAAATTTCAGGGCAAAGAGGATGAGAACAAATCGCCGGTCATCAAACAAGACAGGACGCCCATTGAAAAGGCCCAGGCCTATCTGGCGGATGGTGAATATGACGCCTGCGGCAACGAACTGCGCAAGGAGGTTGAGGCGATCCTGGACAAACACCTGAAAGGGCTCAATAGCGCGGCCCAAACCGGCGATTTTGAACCCTTGAACAATAAACTGAACCAGGTCCTGAAAAAAATTACAGAAACGTCCCGCAAGGATTTCGAAAAACTTTTCATGAAAAAAGACCTGCCACTTGAGCTGGTAAAGAAATTACAAACCGATTTCGCCAGTGATCCAACCTTGGATGCGAACCAGAAAGGAAGGCTGAAGGGATTGCAGAAAGAACTTTTCGCCTATGTTATCAAACAATACGAGTTGAAGGAGAATAATGTTCTTATCAGGCCAAAGACCTGCCGATCTGGGAATGCATGGAGGGGCACTGTCTCCCTGCCCCAACACGCCCAACTGCGTTCTCAGCCAGGCCACAGACAGGCAACATGCCATTACTCCTTTCTCCTTCAAAGCTGATCCCGCAAGGGAAATGGAAAGGATTCATGAGATTCTGCGCAGCATGACCGGAGTTACAATCATCACTTTTGAGAAAAATTATCTATACGCCGAATGCCGGTCGCTTGCTCCTGGGATTCGTGGATGACCTTGAGTTTTTCTGGGACAGGAAAGAAAAGGTCTGCCATGTGCGGTCGGCCTCCCGCATCGGATATTCGGATCTGGGAAAGAACCGCAGGCGTGTGGAATTCATCAGGAGGCAGTTCGAAAAGGATTCTCGCTGAATCTCGGCTATGAACGAAAATGGCTCATGATCTCATCCGCGAACAGCTCCATCCTCTCTCGTGGCGGCATGGGTTGAATGATGAGGTGATCCACGCCCGCGTTTCGGTAGGCCTCCACCTTTTCCCGACATTCATCCAGGGTCCCGATGATGTTATGCTGCATGATGCCCTCGAGGGTGGGTTTTACGGCAAACCGGTGTTCCCTTTCCTTGAGAAACATCTTCGCGTGATCCAGGGCCTTTTCTTCCACGGGATCTGACACGAAGACCGCCGATATGGCCAGGGGGACCTCCCGGCCGCAAAACTCGCACATTTCCTCTTTCATACGCGCCACAATCTCAGGCGACTTGGAGTAGATGAGCCACACATCTCCGAATTCCCTGACCATCCCACGGGCAGGAGCCGATTCTCCCGGAACCCATATGGGCGGATGGGGTTTCGTATATGGTTTAGGCTCCAGATAGGCATTTTCCATCGTGTAATGCTTCCCCTTGAAGGTCACCCTGTTCTGCGTCCACAGAGCTTTGATGAGGTAAGTCGCCTCCCGCACCTGTTCCAGCCTGATATCGTGATCATCGTCCCAGGGATATCCGTAGCTCACCGATTCCTCCTTGAACCACCCCCCGCCCATGGAGAGGATGATACGGCCATGAGAGAATTCGTCGAGGGTCGCGAGCATCTTGGCAAGCAGGCCGGGATTCCTGAACGTGTTGCAGAACACATGGGGACCGATGACGATCTTCTTCGTCTGCATAAGAAGCGCCGTCACACAGGTAAAGCACTCCAGACTCGGTCCCTGCTCTCCCGGCGCAAGACGCGCATTATTGAGATGATCGGGAATCCACGCAGAATCATACCCCAGTTCCTCCGCTCTCACTGCCATATTGCCCGCATACCGGGCCAACCCCTCGCCGGGTGCCCCCATTTCTCCCTGAACAGTCAATCGTACTCCAAAATCCATAGCGGCGCTCCTTTCTCCGATAAGAACTCACATTTCAGCAGAGGGACGATAGACCAACTCCGAATCGGTTTCAAGGGAAAATAGGCCATCGCGGAATGACCTCCAAATGCCACCCCTCCGCACTCCCTCCTTCTGATGGGGAAGGTCTTGGCTGGGGTGAATTCGGTTGGATATGGATAACGATTAAGCGGAGAAAACCGTTCGGATCTGTCATCCCGACCAAAGAAGATGTTGTGATATCAGATCAGATACTTTATCATAGTATCATACCACTTACCACCATTCATCCCAACAACAGATATGGAGACTGGAATGTCCAATGTAACAATCGAAGAACGAGGCCAGGTAGCCCTGCTGCGGTTGGCAAGCGGCGTTATCAACGCCATCAGCCCCGAGCTTGTGGATGATTTCATCCAGGCGCTGAAACGGATCAAAAAGGAATTCAAAGGCATGGTCCTGGCAGGGGGAAGCAAATTTTTTTCCATGGGGCTCGATCTACCCAGATTAAAACATTTTGATCGAAACGCCATGGCCGAATTCTGGCAGAAATTTGAAGATCTCACCTTCGAGCTTTTCACGATCCCCCTTCCCACCATTTGCGCCATGGAAGGCAATGCCATCGCCGGAGGAACGATCTTTGCCCTGTGCTGCGATTTTCGTTTTGCCGCAAACCTGCCGAAAAAGATCGGCCTGAACGAAATAAAGTTGGGTCTCCCCGTGCCATTTCTGCCCGATATGGTTCTCAGGCAGGTCGTCGGCGATGGGGCAGCGACAAAAATACTCTATTATGGCGATTTCTTGACCATGCCGGAGGCAAAGGAGGTGCAACTGGTGGACACACTTTTTGCTCCCGAAGAACTGGAAAAGGAGGCCGTGAAGGAAGCCGCCAGACTGGCTTCACTCTCCGGGCCGGCCATGGCAGCCATGAAATCCAACCGGATAGAACCGATCCGACTCCGTTACGAAAAGAACAGGGAGCAGAAGATCAGGGAATTTCTGGATTGCTGGTTCACCCCGGCTACCTTAAAACTGATTGAAAAAGCCGCAAAGAACTTTTGAGGGACAGACATGCCTGAATTTCCTGAAAATGTACTGGAGATGATCAACCGGAACCTGGGAGGCTACAACAATGCCATGGGGCTTCGATTTGTAAAGGCTACGGAAGAGGAATTCATCTCGGAACTGGTCATCGATGAGCACCACCTGCAACCCTACGGACTGGTGCATGGGGGCGTCTATGCCGGCATGATAGAAACGTCGTGCAGCACCGCTTCGGCCTTGAACGTATTTGCCGAAGGGAAAAGCGCCGTCGGCCTGGAAAACAACACCTCTTTTCTCAGGGCAGCCCGATCGGGCGCCCTTCGCTGCACCGTAAGACCCCTGGTTATGGGAAGGCGATCACATGTGTGGGAAGGGCGCGTACAAGACGACCGGGGAAGGCTGGTGGCTGTAGGCCGCGTGCGCATGATCATTCTTGAGGCGGGAGCAGCAGCCGACGGCATCACCGTGGAACTCCAGCAGGAAGGGATGAAGACCTGAAGCCGCCTCACGCGGCGTTCACATGCCTCGTAGCGATAATGTTGCAATCTGTTCCGGCCGGATTCTTTATCAAAATATCGCCGATCCTTACAGGCGCGGCGACCTGAATCGCCTTTACGGCAGCCATAACGTCCATGATTTTTCCCTTTGGGACGGCCCTGTCCGTACGAACACTTACCAGCTCGAAATCTCCCCCTGAAACGAGCACGTTGCTGGCGATGGTCCTCACGGGGTTTGTCAGTTCCTGCTGGGCCCAGATCGGCCCTTTCTCACACAGATTCCCGGTTACTTCTCCCACCTTGAGCCCGTCTTTTTCTTCGATCTCCGCCTCAAGCCGGCATCCGTTCGGGCAGACGATGCATATCAGTTCTTTCCTGTTCATTCGATTCCCACCTCCAGAACCTTGGCGGATTCCAGTTTCTCCGCCTTCACCTCAATACGGACCATTTCCGCCGGATGCAGACAGACCTTCTTCTTTCGAACGATCTTACGGCCATGATCCCGAACCGCTACGTACTGATCCCGGCCCGGCTCGGAGACTCTCAGGGAAATGGTGAAATCTTTCAACCCGCTTGCTTCCTGGGGCATCACGTAGCCCACTCCTCTGCCCGGCTCAATCTTTATGGAAGTCTTCTCTACCGGCATATCCCCATCCAGGTATGCGGCAGCGAACGTACCCGCCCGGGAGGCTTCTTCCGAAACCCAGTCGACAAGATCATGCACGTGGAGCACATTGCCGCAGGAAAAGATTCCCGGGATACTGGTCATCAGGGCGTCGTTCACGAGGGCGCCGCTGGTCCTCGGGGCAATGGCTATGGAGGCTTGGCGGGTCAATTCGTTTTCCGGAATCAGCCCGATAGAAAGGAGAAGCGTATCACACGGAACAAAGCGGCTGGTTCCCGCAATGGGCTGCCTTCTTTCGTCCACCTGGGCCACGGTGACCCCGGTCAGTCGATCCGTGCCGTGGACTTCGGTGACGGTAGTACTCAGGAAAAGGGGGATGCCGTAGTCGTTCAGACACTGCTGGATATTTCGCTGCAACCCGCTGGGATAGGGAAGGATCTCAAAAACAGCCTCCACGGCGGCACCTTCAAGAATCATTCTCCTGGCCATGATCATGCCGATATCCCCGGAACCCAGAATAACCGCCCTTTTCCCCACCATGATGTTCTGCAGATTGATCATGTTTTGCGCAGCCCCGGCCGTATAGATTCCGGCGGGGCGTGTCCCCGGAAGGGAAATCGCTCCAGCCGTCCGCTCACGGCACCCCATGGCCAGCACGATAGCGCCCGCATCTATTTGAAAGAAACCCTTTCTCGAACTCACCTGCAGGCCGCGACTTTTATCCATGGACAACACGATCGTTCCCAGCATCGCTTCAATACCCAGATCATGGCATTCATCCATATACCGCTGGGCATACTCCGGGCCGGTCAGGGCCTCCCCGAACCGGTGCAGCCCGAAACCGTCGTGAATGCACTGATTCAGGATACCACCCAGCCTCTTATCCCGCTCTATGAGGACCACATCGCGACATCCATTTTTTTTGGCGGCAATGGCCGCGGCCATTCCTGCCGGTCCTCCGCCGATGATCACCAGATCTCGTTTCATCTTATGCATGGGTTCTATTTTCCTCTCTGATGCGCCCTGAAAAAAGAGGAGAATGCTCACTGAACAGCAGGTAATCCTCCGGTCGATAACCGAACTCTTTTTTCAGGATCTGGACAATACGGGGCATGCAAAATCCTCCCTGGCACCTCCCCATCATAGCCCGCGAACGATATTTGATGCCCGCAATGGTCCTTACGCCCAATGGATTTTGAATGGCATCAAGCACTTCTTTCTTCGTAATCTGTTCGCAACGACAGACGATCTCTCCGTAGTTCGGGTTTTGCGCCACCAGATCGGCTTTTTCCTCGGCTGATCGCTCCGAAAAAAACCCTGAAAACCCGGGCCTCTCGGATAAGAAAGCCTCCCTAAGTACTATGGCTCTTTTCTCCGCCACCATCTCACGGACCATAACGGCGATGGCCGGTGAGCAGGTCAGCCCGGGACTTTCAATCCCAACCAGGTTGATGAAACCGGGAAAATCCGTTCGGCTCTCAATAACGAAATCCTTAAAACCACCTACCTCAGGCGGGACCTGCTTGGGACGCAGGCCCGAGAAATTGCGTATGAAATCCGATGTGGACAGCTCCGGAAGCAGTTCGTGACCTTCCTTTTTAAGCTGTGCCATAATCTCCGCCGTACAGGCATAGTCATTGGCCGCGCCCACATACTCGTTGCTGGGACCTATCAGGATATTTCCATCCACCGTATTGGTCAGATGGATTCCCAACCCGGCCTTTCCTTTTCGTGGCGCGGGATAGACCAGGACCGACAGGCTGCCTTCCAGCCGTTTGTCCAAAATCAGATACTCTCCCCGGCAGGGGTAAATGCGATACTCTTCAATCCCCAGCATGCGACAGATCTGATCGGCATAAAGGCCGGCCGCATTAATCACGATGGGCGCCGTGAAATGTTCGCCCGTAGAGGCAGTCAGGGAAAATTGGTCATTCGCCCGCGATAAGGCTTGCACGGAACGCCCGAGGTAAAAGGTGACGCCGTTGGCCACGGCATTTTCAGCGAGGGCGATGGTCAAACCATAGGGGCAGATAATGCCGGTTGTGGGAGACCATAATGCCTTTATTCCCCCGACACCCGGCTGTCGCTGCTGCATTTTTCCGGCCTCAAGGATCTCCAGACCGGGCACTCCGTTGGTCTCTCCCTGTTCTTTCAGCCTCTCCAGCTCTTTCACATCGGCATTATCCTGGGCCACGGTCAGCTTTCCGATGTATTGGATCTTCACCTTCAGTTCCCGGCACAGGGCCGCCATCATGGCATTGCCTTCTACATTGAGCCGCGCCCTGAGCGTTCCGGGTTTATAATGAATCCCGGAATGGACCACGCCGCTGTTCCTGGAACTGGTTCCCATGGCGACATCCAGTTCTTTCTCAACCACCGCCACATTCAGATCGAAGCGGGAAAGCTCCCTGGCGATCGCATTGCCCACAACGCCCGCGCCGATAATGATCACATCATGCTTTTTTGTCATATTCCTTTTTTCCTGAAACCTGATATCAACAAAGCGCATTTTCCATGTTCCGCTATATATGGAAGAATGCGCTTTGGGTCAAGGTTCAACTACAAAAAAAATCAGGCATCAATTCCCGCAAGACGCCTGGCAGCCTTCTTCTTCGATTCCAGATCGCTCTCCCGCAAAATCGTTACGCGATGGGCCTCCGGAGATCCGCCTCCATGGATGTCGGAGATGGTATCCGCACTCTCTAAGGGCCATTTTCTCTACCAGCCGGAACATTTTGATCCGATTTTCCACCGGCACGCCCTCGGCGCCTTTCATGTACTTTTTCAGAAGAGCACCGATTTCCGAATTTTCAAAATCCCGGTCCGAGGGCATATCGGCCACAAAACCGCCGCTGATGTCCACCATCAGCCGAATGGCTTCCGACAGTTCCTTGCCTTCGTGAATCTTAGAGGCGTTGGCCAGCACCGTATCGATAAAATAGGTCCCCGACGGTTGTTGTGATCCTTCGTAAGAAGAAGCCAGACAGCATCCATAAAGAGTCTCGGCCCGATGGATCATGTCGATAACCTTCTGTTTGTGATGGCCTACCTTGCTGGTGCCGTTGTAGTCCATCATGGACAGGGCCGCTCCGATCATGCAGTCGATCTTCCCGGACTTGCATCCTCCATGGCTTTGTCGGTGAAAGGACGAGAATTTGACCACCATATCCACGGCAAACTCGGTTTCGCCACACATGAAAACTCTGTCCCAGGGGACAAAAACATCATTGAAAATCAGCGTGGGGCAGTACTTGGAGTAGTGCACATTACCCATATCGCACCCGTCCAGTTCACGCATATCCAGCGTGGATCTCCCGACCACATGGATGAGACCCGGGGTGTCTTGTGGAACGGCAAAAGAGACCGCGTAATCCTCATCCCCCGCTCTCATGGCGCGTGTGGGCAACACGATGACTTCATGGGAAGACAGGGA
The DNA here is from genome assembly GCA_963747555.1 of uncultured delta proteobacterium. Taxonomy (GTDB): domain Bacteria; phylum Desulfobacterota; class DSM-4660; order Desulfatiglandales; family Desulfatiglandaceae; genus DUZB01. Next base: position 52,079 of record CAVVFZ010000019.1, on the reverse strand, counting down.
CCCCGTCTGGTGGGCCTTGGCTCCCCGCACCACAATACCGTCATCCCTCTTCTCAACGATCCTCAAATACATATCCGGATCGGACTGGGCGTTGGGCGCGACGGATCGGTCGCCCTTCATATCGGTAACGCCCGCATTGCAGGTCAGATCGTTTTCCTGCACATATTTTAGGAACTTCAGGAAATTCTGATTGTAATGGGTTCCGTATTTCTGATCGATATCATAGGTCACAATGGACAACGTGGAAAGGCAGTCCAGTCCTGTGCAGCGCTGGTGGCACGTACCCACGTAGTTCCCCAGCTTTCGATTCAATTTGACCCTGGCGACAAGGTCTTCAATGGATGCGGGCGGAAGCGTGAACCGGTTGACGGGCTCATCAATCAAAGGACTTTTCGTTACCGCCATACCTCGCGTCTCTTCCATATTGGCGACCTCATAAGTCGCCCCCGTAGCCTCAATTCCCGCCCGAAGCCGAGGATTATCCACTACATTGGTAATCTTTTCCCCAAACATGTACACGGTGGGATTAAATTTTCTCAACGACTCGATATATTCGTCTTTGGTCATTATGGCCATCTTTACATCCTCCTTGATTTTTCATTTTATTAAAAGTTTTCAGGGTCTCATCTGATTCACTGGCCCACCAGCCATCAGAAATCAGGGACATCCACCTGACCATTCATCTTTTTTGCGCTCTCCAGAACCCTTTCCTTCACATCCACAATATGGCCCGTAAGAATTTTCTGGGCAAGCCCCACATTCCCGGCACAGACCGCATCGTAAAGTCTCTGATGATCATCGTTCACGGATCTCGTGAAGGCCACGGGGAGATAGTTTCCACCGTATTTTAAAAACAGCAGGTTGTAGAGTTGCCTCAGAATTCGGATGTGCGTTTCCTGACCGGACAGTGAAGCCAGGGTCAAATGAAATTCAACATTTCGGAGCAGACGATCCTGGATACATGGCCCCTGGCCGGCAGAAGCATGGGCATCCAGGGCTGCCTTCAGCTTCTTCTTCTCTGCAGCGCCTACACGTGATACGGCCGCAGGAAGCAACGCAGGCTCAATCAGTTGCCGAAGCTCGTAGATTTCCCTCACCTCCTCCATACTGAAGGGGGTCAAGAAAAAGCCTCTGTTGGGCTCATGGCGGACAAAGCCCTGAATCTCCATCAGCTTCAACGCCTGGATGACCGGCGTCAGACTCATTTCCAGTTTGTCGGCAACCTCACGGCAGGAAATTTTTTGACCCGGGACCAGTTCCTTTAAATAGAGCAGCCGCCGAATGCCCTTGTAGGCTTTCTGACTGTGCTCCCCGTTCTGGTCTGAACTTTTTTCTTTTGTTGGTTTCGCCATACTCTTTATGAAAAATAGGTTCAATTAAAAACTTGATTAATTATTTAATTACATATATAACCCGATTGTCAAGCTGTTTTTAATTACATCTGTATTTCGCCGACTTTCTTCACGACAAAAGACCCGATATATAAATGAGGCGATGATTGGAATCAAAACACGAATGCGCGGAGCCATAACGCGTATGTACATCAGGAAGCATCTGAAAAGCTTTCATAATTTAAGGACGAAGGGGAGGAGGAGACATGAGACTGCAGGAATATGAAGCCGCGGATATTTTCGAAAAGGCCGGCATTCCCGTACCGCGAAGGACCGTCGTGGAAACAACCGGGGAAGCGCTGAGCGCAGCGGGAGAAATAGGGTATCCGGTAGTGATCAAGGCCCAGGTTCTGGTGGGGGGCCGAGGGCTGGCAGGTGGAATCAAAACGGCAAAATCGCCCCAGGAACTGGAAGCGCAGGCCGATAGTTTATTGGGCTCCGACATTAAGGGATTGCCTGTAAACAAGATCCTGATCAGCCAGCAGGTTGCGATTGAAAAAGAATTGTACATAGGAATTACCGTGGACGGATTCACAGGGAAGCCGGTGATCGTAATCAGTACGGAAGGCGGCGTGAATATCGAAAAGACAGCCCGGACAGCTCCGGAAAAGATTGCGTCCGTTCATGTGGAACCAGGGCCGGACTTTTTATCCCTACCAGGCAAGAACACTGTTTCGCAAACTCAAGATGAGCAATCGTCAGCTGGTATCCTGCGCCGACATTCTCGTTCGTCTCTACAAAGTGTTCGTGCAAAATGAAGCCCTCATCGCCGAGATCAACCCCCTGGTTGTGCAACCCAACGGAGGCCTGTTAGCCGTAGATGCGGTGCTTGAAATCGACAATTCCGCGATTTCTCGGATAAAGTATTCCATCCCCGATTTCCTGGGACGCATTGACAATCCTCTGGAACGTCGAGGAAAAGAGATTGGAGTCACCTACGTAGATCTGGACGGAGACATCGGTCTTATTTCATCAGGCGCCGGTCTCGGTATGGCAAGCATGGACATCATTGGAGAACGCCTTCGTCCAGCCAATTTTCTGGAGACCGGAGGAGGAATCACGGAAAAACTGCTCTATAAGTGTATGGAACTGCTTATGATGAAGAAAGGACTCCGCGCGATATTTATCAACATCTATGGCGGGATCAATCCGATTCATGAGGGCGCGAAGGGCGTTATTCGCTACATCAGAGAACACAACGTCCAGATTCCCATTGTCGCGAAAGCATTGGGCAACCTTCAGGAAGAGACCTGGAAAATTTTCAGGGACGGCGGGGTACACGTGGTGACCGAGGCCGCGACGGAAAAGGCGATCGATCACCTTTGCGAACTCCTGGGGGCAAACAACTGAAATATTCGTCAATACTAATAGATAGAGTGAGGACAAAATGAGCATCCTTCTTAATAAAGATACCCGCGTTATCGTCCAGGGCATCACAGGAAAAATCGGCAGCGTCCAGACCAAATGGATGCTTAACTACCATACAAACGTGGTCGGAGGGGTAACCCCGGGAAAAGGCGGGGCAGAGGTTGAAGGCCTGCCCGTCTTTGACAGCGTAGAACAGGCCGTAAAGGAAACCGGCGCCAACGCCTCCGTTTTCTTTGTTCCAGCGCCTTTCGTCCTGGACGCCTTTTACGAAACGGTGGACGCAGGTATCCCATTCATCGTGGTAGTTCCGGAACACATTCCGGTTCACGATGTCATGAAAATGAGGGCATACGCCCAAGAAAAGAACGTATTTGCCCTGGGGCCGACCACCCCCGGCATACTCGTACCGGAAGTAGGGAAGATGGGCATTATGCCGGCATCCCTTTTTGCGCCCGGTCGTGTAGGCATCATCTCCCGCAGCGGCACCCTTTCGTACGAATTTGCCGGAATCCTTTCCGAAGTCCATGTGGGCCAAAGCACGGTCCTCGGAATGGGCGCGGATCCTGTGGTCCTGACGAATCTCTCACAAATCCTTGAGAAGTTTGAATCCGATGGGGAAACAGATGGGGTGGTCATCGTGGGAGAGGTTGGCGGAGAACAAGAAGAGCGTGCTGCCGAATTCATCCGGGACCGCATGAAAAAGCCTGTGGCATCCTATATTGCGGGACGTTTTTCCCCGCAGGGCAAACGGATGGGGCACGCCGGAGCCATCGTGCGGGGTTCTTCGGGCACCTTCGAAGGCAAGCGGAAGGCGATGGAAAAGGCGGACGTAACCATGCTCACATCTCCCATTGACGTGGCGGAGTGGGCCCGCGTGAATAAGCTCAGGTAAAGGAAGTTGTCAGTTTGCAGTTACCGTTTAGCAGTTCTCGTTCCCACGCTTCCGCGTAGGCTCGAGCGAAAGATAATTTTTGAGTGTTGGATCGTTTTTATGACCTTTTGCGTCTCTGCGTCTTTGCGCCTCCGCGCGAGACCATACCTGAAGCTTTTCTTTCTTGATCAGGCCACCCTATTCCGCCCACAGGCGGCAGAGATGAAGGACCACCTCGGCGGCTTTTTCAAGGGCAAGCTCCGCGATCCATTCCGTTTTGGAGTGGACCATCATGGCCCCGCTGAAGAGATTCGGCGTGGGAACCCCCATGAAACAGAACCTCGCGCCGTCGGTTCCGCCCCGAATGGGCTTTTCCCGCGGGGTAAGACCTGCGGCGATAATCGCTTTTCGCGCCTTTTCCACCACATCGGGATACTTGTCCAATATTTCGCGCATGTTATTGTACTGGTCCCTGGCGACAAACTCGATTTGGAGCCCGGTATACCGCAATTCAAAAGAACGTACAGCCTGTTTGATGTATTCCATGCGGCGCTGATTCACGGCAGAATCAAAATCACGGATAATGAATTGAAGAACAGCCTTGTTCTCATCTCCATGGATCTCCATAAGATGATAGAAGCCTTCCCTGTTAGAGGTATGTTCCGGCGTTTCGTATTCTGGAAGGGATGCCGCAAACCGCGCGGCAATAGCTCCCGCATTCAACATCCGGTTCTTCGCATAGCCGGGATGGATATTCCTGCCATGGAAGACAAGAGAGAGTTTCCAGGCATCAAAGCACTCCTGTTCCAGCTCGCCCATCATCCCGCCATCCACGGTATAACCGAACTTTCCGAGCCGCTTTAAATCGATATGGTCGGCCCCTTCCCCAATCTCTTCGTCAGGGGTAAAAACAATTCTGAGCTCCGGGTGACGCAACCCATCAAAGGTCCTGAGAGCGCTCAGGGCTGCCATGATCTCCGCAACCCCAGCCTTGTTATCCGCTCCCAAAAGCGTCCTGCCATTCCCCGTAATAATCGTCTCCCCCAGGAATTGTTGCAGCTCGGGGGCATCCAAAGGGGTCAAAACGAGCCCCTCATTACCCGGGAAACGAATGGTCTCTCCATCATAATCCGAGTGAAGAACGGGAATCACATCAAACCCCGCCTCCGAAGGGGATGTATCCATGTGGGCGCAAAGGGTGACCGAGGGACCGTTAAAACCGGCAGAAGCGGGAAGTGTTCCGTATACATAACAGAAATCGTCCAGATTCACGTCCTGCAACCCCAGGGCAAGCAACTCCTCTTTCAGGATTTTTGCCAGCATCCACTGCCCATCGGTGGAAGGGTGACTCCCTGATTCCGGATCCGAGGAGGTATTGATCGTTACGTACCGAAGGAATCTTTTCGTGGCTTCTTTTCGTAGAAAATGTCGGATCTCATCGTCCATAATTTATATTTTCCTCGGTTGATCCATCTGGGTCTGAAGGGGTTCCGCCTTTTTCTCGCGACCGGACTTCTTGAGTTTTTCTTTCAATTTTTCAATTTCCTTCTCAATTCTGGGCAACAATTCCTCCTGCATCTCCAGCCGAAAAGAGGAAACTGCCTCACCCATTTCTTTTGACAACCGCTCCATTTCCTGTTGAAATCGTTTAACCTCTTCTTTTTCCGGAAGGCTTTTCATCTCTTCCGAGAATTTATCCAACTGCTTATCAAGAACAGCCACTCCCTTTTCAAACTCCTTGCCCATTTTTTCAAGAACAGCGGAGATTTTTGTGGAACCGTTCACTACAGCCCCATTTTTCAGAGCAAGCCCGCCCCTTTTTATCTCCAGCATCTCAATGGCCTTTGCCCCCTGCTTCACCGGATCCGGAACAATAAAAAAACGGGAATAATCGGTGACAGCCTTTTTGAAATTTTTCTTAATCTCCACATCAGCAATATAATAGCCCTCCTTGAGATAGGATGCACCCATTACACGTCCGATCGGGTTGTCCTGAAAAAAGACACGGTCGCCTTTTTTGAGCCCGTCAATCCGGTCAAACCTGACCTGAAGGTCGAGATTGCCCTCAAGACATCCTGAAAAAGACCCGCCAATCAGCAGGAACAGCAAAAGGTTTGTAAATATTCTCCAGTCCTTCAAAGATACATAACTCAAATCATTTCCTCCTCATTCACACCCTCACCCTTTCTGATCTCCTCAACAATCTCCATGATTTCTTTGACATACTCCTCCGGACCGCTCACATCACCCCATCCCTTCTGGGTTTGAAACAGACCATCGAAGGCCGTATCATGATAAGATCGCATCCGATGAGGAATTTCCCTTTCATCTAAAATGCTGTGCAGTAATTGCGCTTCGAAATTATTTTCCAGCGTAGCCGCTTTTATAAATGCCGCCATGATACCCCCTTGGAAAAATTGATGAATGATTCCCTTTTGTCCGGAAAAAACACCATAGATAATTATAAAATTAAGTCATTTGAGAGTCAAGGCAAGGTGATCATACCATATCCCGACCCAAGAGAAGGAAAAACCCCTCAAGAATGCAGTCCCTGCTTGACAAGCAATCATTGGTTTCGTAGGATCTGACCCAAAAATACCAATTTAATAAAGTATGGGAGCCGCATGTGAAAATTGAACATAAATTCAATGTTATTTCTCCGGAAGATCTCCTTCGCAGGACCAGCGAAAGCATGGATTTTTTTCTGATCGACACGCTTACGCACGATCACTTTGAGAAAGTGCACCTGCCGCACGCAAGAAATGCCTGCGTCTTTGAAGTCACCTTCATGGAACAACTCAAAGAAATCACACAGAACAAGAATGCGGAAATCATACTCTACGGTTCAAGCGCAAAAAGCATGGATGCCATAAAAGCCGCCGAAAAGCTGAACCGGGAGGGGTACATACAGATCAGCATTTTAAACGGGGGCCTTGAAAGCTGGCGGGCTTTGGGTTTCGCCCTGGAAGGAAATGCGCCCCTTGATTCTGATGATCCTGAAACCACCCTTACGCTTGAAAACGGCCTCTACCGGGTAGACACCGATCAAAGCCTTATCGAATGGATTGGAAGGAATTCAAACAACAAGCACTTCGGCACACTCAGAATTTCAGAGGGAGAGCTTACGGTAAAAGATGGACTCCTGAGCGGGCATTTCGAAGTGGATCTGAACTCCCTCGAAAATATCAACCTGATTGGGAATGAATTGCAGCCGGTATTGGTCGCCCACCTGAAGTCGGATGACTTTCTTTTTGTCAAAAATTTTCCGAAAGCCTTTTTCACCATCCAGAATTCAAGACCCGCAAAGGACCCGATCCTCACCAGCCCGAACCATGAATTAACCGGAACGTTGAATTTGAGGGGGATAGAAGCGGAACAGACCTTTTCAGCAACCATAACAAGACCTGCTGAAGGTTTGCTTGTGGCCCAGACCCAGTTCGATATTGATCGAACACGATGGGGCATTATTTATGGGTCCGCCCGCTTTTTTGAACACCTCGGGATGCACCTGGTTTTTGACATGATCAATATCCAAATCAAGATTGTTGCCCATCGCGCCTCCTGAAAGAACGGAACCATCCCTCGAAACCGGAAGACGACACAGAAACGCCATTGATTGGGATACCTTCACCGAACTTGTGGACCAGCCAGTTCAACCCGATTGTCGATACGACCGTCCACCACCGGAGTCAATCCCTGGGCCGTCATCGGAAATCCTGATTTGGTTCGGCTACCGAGAGCGTATCCATAAAACGGATGACCTCAGAGGCGAATCTTTTGAGATCCTGAAGATTATTTCGGAGGATACCAACAACAATTTCGGGATCGATGCGGGTATAATCGTGAACAACAATGTTTCGGAATTTGGACAGGTTGACCATTGCACCGCAAACCGATTCCGAAAGGATGTTGTTTTCAGCCAGGATTTTAAACAAATCCTTATTGTCGCGGGGTTCTCTCAACCCCAATCGTGAAACGATATGCGCCGCGGTGTCCATGCAGCACTCACAGGCCAGGTGGAGGGTTCTTTCCACAAAACGCTGGTCTTTTTTGTTTCTTCGATAATTCGACAGAGAGATCGATTCGTATTCCGCGAGATCCGAAAGGTACTCCTTCAAAAATCGCAGCTTGGATTCGACCACCGTGTGGTCTACTGATTTGCCTATGTTTTCAGCAATCATAAAATGCCCTGAGATCCCTGCGCTCTTTTTCCATATAATATTGAAAGTCGAAGTATTCCTTTTGTTTGTGAAGCCGAAACATCTCTTCCATTGGTTCATTTTTTATGTAGATCGGATTTCCACGGCTGAACACCTGATGCTGCATCTTTAACGAGGCATTATTCAACACCACCACATCCGTCTCTTTTTGAAGGACCTGCTCTATCCGTTCGGTGAGATACATTCGAATCCGGTGCTTCTCAATGGCGCTCAACCCCGGCCTTAGCAGAACAGCGATATCCACGTCGCTGAGTTTGTTATCGACACCATCGGCGACTGATCCGAAAAGGTAGGCGGAGATGATCCCCTCGGTTTCACCGAAGATCACCTCCAGGGCCCCAATATGTTTTTGAATGACTGAATGCATTTTCGTCTCTTCTTGAGGGGATTGTTATTCTGTCTTGCGCAATTGTCAACCATGAAACCGCATCTTGAATATACCACCTGCGGCATGCCGCCTAAACGAGCAGGGGACGGAACTTCCATGGAAGGCAATGTAGCGAACAGACTACAGCCGGATATTCAACAACAACCCGCGCCAAGCTTTTCTTTCTTTCCCGCCTCTTTCACTCCTGCATCATCATCGGGTTCTATGACACAGCAGCAGGAGGATGACTTGCGGCCCAAAAGGGAATTGATAACCGCCGCAGCACACCCCACTCCTGCCTTCACATACAGGGCTTCTACCGGACAATTTTTTGCGCAGGCGCCGCATTCCATACACAGGTCTTTCCTTACGATGTCGGCACAGCCGTTATTCACGGCAAGCACCTGGTGGGGACAGACCGTAAGGCATGTGCCGCATCCCACGCATTTTTCCTGATCCAGCCGCAGGGTAACCACATCTTTCAGGTAGATCAAATTTCCCATAACATCTTCTCCTTAAGCAACAAACCGGGAACCCAGCCACAGGCAGAAACCCGCGACAGCTCCCACAATCTCCAGGGGAACCGCCCATTTCATTTCTTTTCGGACCCCTGAAAGGGAGGTGTAGGTGGAGGCGCCGGTGAAATTCATAGCCAGGTAGGCGGAAAAAGAGGAAATCAACAGAACCCATGCCAGAACTTCGGGCCAATCCCTCCAGTTGCTGAAAAACCCTGTTCGAAAGGCCGCGAAAAGGATTGCGGTAATCAACCCCATGACCAGCCCTTTCACGGAAAAGGCCTTACCGGGGAGCCAGGGCAACAGGATCGGAGTCAGAACAGCGCCTGAAACCAAGGCGCCTAAAAGGCAGAGAACTGCAAACAGTCCGTAGTGGAGCATTCCCGACCAGAATCCCGCATCACCACCCAGCCCGCCCAAGAGAAAAAATCCCGGAATCATGATCAGCGTCCATTTGAGGGCCCCTACCAATTCAACAGGGACCAGAACGGTCCTTTCTTTTAGAGAGAACGTCTTTCTTCGCATTTCAGGAGTCGCTTTCATGCCCGCCTCCAGAAAGGCCGGCAGATCCGTCGCATTGATGGGGCCGTATATGGCCTTGAAACCGGAAAGTTTCTTTACCTGATACGCCGCAACTCCCGGACCGGAAAGCTGAGGCAGAATCACCTCCCGGTGATCCACTATGCGCTCCAGTTGGCTGAAACCGATACGCCGAACCAGTTCTTCCGTGCCAAAAGTGCCTTTTCCGGCCGCACACCAAACGTTTATACCGTCGGTATCCAACGCCAGGATCCAGGCGTCCCGCCCGGGAAGAGATTCCCGCAACCGGTCAAAACTCATCTTGTAATTGGCCGTAACCAGAACAGGATCGGATTTTCCCGGATTCCCTAAGGCATAAAGTCCGGGATCAACCGTATATTCCATTCGTTTAACGCCCCACCTGGCTTTGATTGTACCCCAGTGGTCCGCAGCCGCCAATGTGGGAGATACACGGGGAATGGGGCCCACTTCGGTGGTAACGGTTCCGAGGACAAAAGGTTGTTCCGTCGACGGGAGGCTCAACTGAGCCTTTACTTTTGAAGGTCAGCAACTGCTGGAGGTTTTTTCCGAAGGAGGAGGTCCCATGGGGAACAGGACGCCACCTGCATTATCGGACCCGCCATCCAAAACGCTTTTTCTTTCCAGACTCATTTCTCAACTCTCCTATTCCGATCCGTCAGACTCTCCGCGAATAGAACGCTCCAAGAGACTCTTATAATACTCAAAAACGCCATCTACAGTACAGTAACAGACCCGAGGTCCATCGATCTCCCCTTGAACCCACCCTGTTTCCTTGAGAATCTTCAGGTGCTGGGAGATGCTGGATTGAGCCAGAGGGAAGGCATTTACTATATCACCGCACACGCAACGCTGCCCGGCGGGTTTATTCTCCAGCATTCGAACAATCTCCACCCGAACGGGGTGCGCGAGCCCCTTTGAAAGCTCGGAGAGACTCTTCTTCTTGCCTTCCACGGGGTTTTCTCCAAAGTTCCCGCATTCCGTCGACTGATTCATGGGTTGCAACAGGCTTTCCTTCATAAAAACCCCATCGTCCCGCAAGATAATCGCAGGAGTTCACTCATTCATCGTTAATCGTTAATCGTTAATCGTAGATATACGATAATAAATATCTTCTACGGATCTGTCAAGCCTTTTGCCATAAAAAACCTTTGGATTCTATTCCTGCCCTTGTTTTTGAAGAAAATATCGTAGTGCCGTGAACGGCTCAACCAGCCTCATAGTATCTTGCTTCAATCAGGTTTTCTTCCGGATCACGAAAATAGATGGAAATCCCCTTTCCCCAGGCGCCCCATCGCGTAACCGGCCCATCTTCAATGGCCACATGGAAGGAGGTCAGTCTTTCACGGAGACTGTCCCATTCCGGTTTATCCATGGCAAGACAGAAATGATTCAGATTCGTCTTCCCCATCCCGCCTGCGTTCGCATGGGATGCCCACATCTTCTCCGGAAAAAAATCGATTATCGTGTCCTTATTGACCCGGATGGACGGAAAAGGGGCATCACCCCTCCGATACTCTTCCAACCGTTCTCCGGAAAGGAGAAGGACTTTCCCGTAGAAAGCCACCATCGCGTATTCATCTTCCACATTAAAAACAATGTGATCGATCCGCAATTTCATTATCATTCCTCCTGTAAGCCATGAAGAGATCAGGATTCGAAGGAAGAACCGATCCCGATACCGATTTCGATGAAGGGAGTTATGCACGAGGCTTGGATCTTTTAGTAATCGGCAACTCCGATCAGAAAAAACCATAAATAGCTTCGCGGCCTTCGCCTGCCTGTGCGAGCACGCAGACAGGCGCCTTGCGGTTCAATTCATCAGTTTCAGGCCATCGCGGAAGAGATAAACAGCCAGCACACACAGCACCAATCCCAGGAAACGCATAATGTATATGTATCCCTTTCCCGCAAGAAAACCCCGCCATCTTCCCACCAGGAGGGCAAGCAAGATCTTTGATCCAACAAGGAGCACGTAAAATCCGGCGATAAAGGCTACAGGACCAAAAACACTCGCTTCCATCGCCTTGCTTACAATCGGAGCGCCCACGCTCAACCAGAAAAGGTAGGGGTGCGGGCTCAGAAAATTTACGATGACCCCCTTACTCAGAGATCGTGGTTTCGCTGCCTGCAGGTTGATCTCCACGGCCTTCGTTCGGAGACACTGAACTCCCAGAAAAAACACAAAACAGCCGCCCACGATGGAGAATCCCCCCAGTATCGGTTTGAAACGGGACAATTGCGTGGACAGGAGCAATGTGAGGAGAATAATGGGCAGGTCGGTAATGATTGGAGCAAGCGCTACCTTTACACCGGATCGGATGTCGTGTTGCAGTGTTTCGGAAACGACAAGCGTCAGAAGCGGGCCGGGCGAGAATCCCGCGGCCAGACCCAGGATAATGCCCGTAATTAGAAAATCAGACATAGAACCTTCAGACTATATCGACCATCTTAGTCCAGATCCAGCGTGGCCTTGCATTGATTGCATCTTTGAGCGCCCCGGAAAACCTTATTGCCGCAAACCGGACACACATACCGCGCTTTCTCATCCTGAATCCAGCGCTCCGTCCCCACCTCCCGCCAGTAGGGAATCACTCGCAAAATCACCTTTTTGCCGACAGTCATGGGAAACTCTTCAATGTGCCGGCAGGGAAACAGATCACACTCGTGACATCCGGCAAGCCGCTTTTCCTCTACACAATCGCGAATATCGCAACGCTGACAATAAAGGAAACGATCGTCGGAAAGGCACCCTTCACACCGGATATCTTCTACGGAAAGGCTTTCACTACCTGGAAGGACTCCTTTCCCTTCCATCTTTCCCTGATAGAGTTGTACCAGGCGTTCCTTGAATTTCAGGTTGTTATCAAGATGGGCCATACGGATGGCACAGACCCCGCAATACAGGCCGCAAGGCGAGGCGAGATTCGGATTGATCTCCATGATTGGTCATCTCCTCTTGTTCACTGGTTTTCCCGCCCCATCACTCATCGAACGGACTTCTGCCACTCTTTGGCAAAAATCTCCGCCACCCGATTCACCTGGCTGGCGTCAATTTTGAGGGCCTTGGCCACTTCGGCATAGAGCAACTTCCGATCCCCATTTTCAGCGTTTACAAGATTTTGCAGGTCTCTTTTTTCTTTCAGGCTCAACCCGCCGGAATCGGCCATTGCAACGTAGCCGTTGCTCTGTTCCTGCAAAATCCCTTTCTGATAATAAGGTTTCATAAGAGGATACCGGCTTTTCATCTGCTGCTTCAAGGAGCGGATCGTCGCGTTGGATACGTTCAGAGCTTCTTCAGCAAAGGCCTGGGGACAGAAAAAGCCCGCCAGGAATTTACGATAGAGAAAGCTGTTCTGATCTTTGCCCGGATTCGTATTTTCTGGCGGAGGAGTCCCTCTTATGTCGTCCACGATCTTGCCCGCAACAGACTTGACCTCCTCGGCCGGAAAATAGATATTGATGGTAACACAGGCAAATATCATGAAAGACAAACACGATACCGTCAACCAAAACGCCTTCCTGGTAATTTTCATGGCATCCTCCTTAAAAGCGAAAAAACATTGCACGTAAGAAAAACAATGAGCCGTCAGCTGACGGGGTACGCTTATGCTCACTGGATAACCGGCGCGCCCTTTGCCGCGGTTATTCGTTTTATCCGACTTAGCATGTCTTTGAAACTCACGTCATTATCCGTATTTTGATTTATCACATCCACACCCGAGAAGAAACCCCTTTTTATGAGGTACTCCTTTCCTCCGTCCTTGATCGTTCCGTTTATTCTGAAGGCATCATTTTCCAGCGACGCGCGGATACCGATCTTATCATACGGGAATTGCTTGAAAAAGCTCATGAATATCCCAGCGATCCCCACAAACGGACTCTGGCCTCCTCCCAATTGGGCGATATTATCCACCGCCTTTACACTGATTTTCTGAGAAACCCCTTTCTTTTTCGTTGTTTCCAACAACAGATTGAACCTCTGCAACTGTCCGTTGCTGATTTCGATATGATCAGCATAGCCATTCAGCACCCCTTCGATTTCTCCGAATGGGGTCCCGGCGGTAAGCTCCAGGAGCTGCAAATCTCTCCATCGGGCATCTATTCGAAAAACCGGGGCGGGACCAAACAGGCCCGAGGCGCCTGCATGGGACAGAACCATTTCTCCGCCAAAGACGTGGGCCGTCAGTTCGCCCTCGGTAGACAAGGTCCCCTTTTTAAATTGAATCGGCTCCAGCGTTCCTGAGAGGGACCCTTTGACTGGATTCGGCCATAGCCCAGTAAGGATAGGCTCCAATGACAGATCATCCATGGCAATCCCCGTATTCATAGACAGATCCGATCCGAAAACATTTTGTATCCGGATGGGGGAGATCCGGACTTCTCCTCCGGGAACCATCAGTACGGTCGGTGTATCCACGAAAATCCGGTCCGGCCCCGCCATAAGCTTTAAACCCAACGGTTGCTCGGGCAGAAAAGGAATTTTCATTGATCCCATGTGCAAGTTTCCCTCCATCCGCTCGGGAGATCGGTCCCTACCTTCTTTGCTGCGATACCAGACGGGAACCGATAGATCCACATCTCTCAGCAAGAGTCCGTGATCTGGAGAAGACAGCAAACCTTCACGCCAGAGAACACGGCCTTTCACCTCATGATCGACAGAATCGGTTTTCAATCGAAGGTTCGCGGATATTTGCCCCTTCAGTTCAAGACCGGCAAGGAATGGTTTTTCCATGCGGAACGGTTCTTTCACGAGATTCCGAAACAGCGGTTCAACGGGAGTGACAGGAATCGTTAATCGAAGGTCAAGTCCCTGACCATAGCCGCCCTTAAAAAGATCTCCGTCCATCTTCGCACCTAAAATCCCCTGGAGACTGAATGCGGAGTTGGAGAGGCGAAGATTCCGGCCGGCCGACTTATAGAGGCCATCGCAATGGACCTTCATCGGATGGTCCGTAAACGACAGATAGAAACGGCCCCAGAGGGCCTCTCCCTTTTCCAAGGCTATGGAGGTATCAAAAGCGATTCTGGCAAGAGACAGATCGGTCTTTCCCCTCATCTGCCATGTGAGAGAGATCTTATCGCCCGCGTGATCTCCATCGGGGCTCTGGAATGAAGTCTCTTGGAAAACAGCCTGAGAGGTCACGAGACATTCCCCGCTTTTTTTGAGATCGACCTTTATTTCAAGCCGATCCTTGCCCCCGAATGTCCAGTCCGGGGAAAGCCATCCCAGTTTGCCGGCTGATTGGAGCAGTCCTGTTTGCTTGCCCGTGACCGACACGGCCGTTCCGTTTTGGTCCGATTTCAGAAAGAGTCGGATGTTTTTCAAAAGGGATGAATCAAAAAAGACTTCAGGAAAGGAAAAAGACTCGGTATCCACATTGAAAGACCCCTCTCTGGCCTTCAGTGTCACATCGGATAAGGCAAAGGCGTTTTTTCCGGAGGAGATACCCGCATGCGGAATCCGAATGAACAATTCATTCATCTTGCACTGGGCATGGGATACACTGAAATCGACAGTGGCGTCAATGGGCTCTAACAAGACCCCATTGCCCGAAAACGAGGCATCCTGGACATGCAAACGGACGGCCTCCTCAATATTAGGATACCGGCCATTCGCTTTTGCTTCGCCGGTAAGTTTTCCCTGAAATCGTCGGTTTCCCCGTACAAGCGAGACCCTGTTCTCCTCAAAAGAAGCATTCAGGCCGCAATCCCAAACCCATTTCCCTCCTTCCTCTAAACCGTCGACATCACCTCCAAGCGAGATGGGGCCGGAAAACGTTGCGGAAAGAGGAGCGATCTTCCCGGCAATAAGGGGGAGCAAACGCTCCGGGAAAATCCTTCCTTCGGACACTTCCGATTCAAAACGCCTTGGAGTACCCAGCCCCACACGAAGTTTCCCTTTGAGGTGCAGGAGATCCGTCAAGTTCAATTCCACCGGGTCCGCCCGCAGAGAACGTCCTTTCAGATCGATTTCCCCATCAGAGTCCAGAGAAAATCCCGAAAAGATCTCTTCCTCTGTGAAGGCCTCCTTTACAACCACTTTCTCAGAGGCGACCTTCAGTCCCGAAAAAGACAGTTTACCCGTGGGATGGTCATAGAAAAGTTTCGCTTTCGCAATCAGGTCATGGATGGTTCCCTCGGGACTTTCAAAACCGGCGTTTTCAATATTTAACAGGCAGACCATCCCGGAATCACTGAAAGAAACAGGTCCATCCGTTTTCAAGGAGGCCTGAGGAATCGTGAGTTTCATCTTTTTTGCGGGCAACCCCGCCTCGATGCCGCAAGAGAGTTCAGCGGTATGGTCCGGGTACAGGTTCGATTGAATTCCATTCAGGCTAACATGCAGGTCTTCGGCGTCATAAACCATTTGACCGTTAACGATTTCAATTTGTTGAATCTTTACGTTCTTGAAGAGAACAATGGAAATGATGCGGGAAAGAATCCCGCCCCCGGAAGAGGAAACGAAGGAAGGATTATCTCCCTGAAGAAAATTAGCGCCCGAGCCCATGTGGCCGGAAAAAGAGTGCAGGGTGATCGATTTACAAACCAGCACCCGATTTCCGAATGGACCTTCCAGAAAAAACGTCGCACTGAAATCAGGGACGGTGAAATCGAAACCCTTGAGTTTTTCCCCGGAACTGAAACGGACTCCTTTGGCGGCTATCCTGAGAGGTTCAAAGGAATATTCCAGTTTCCCGACGGAGAGGGTGGCGCCAAAAGAACGGGAAAACCATTCCTCCACCCACGTCTTGATGAGAAGCGGATGGGAGTAGGCATACCAGATGACACCTGCCGAGACAGACACGACGAGAAACAGCCCAACACAAAAGGTCCAGATGATTTTTCGTCTCGTTTTCATCATGTTCCGGGGAGGCGCAACAATGGCTGAAAGTTCCGGGCCCTGAATGCCCGACTTTGGATTGCCCACGCAAGCGACTATATCAGGAAACTAAGTCTCGCCGAAAGAACATTAAAGACCTCGTGGCGCAATTTGGCTCAGAATTTTTCAAATGCCCAGCCACTCCGTCTTCAAGAAAATAGATCACCCTCAATCACTCTGGTCCAGTTTCCGTTTCAGAAGCGAGGCATTCCGGTTGCTATCCCGTATCCCTCATGATATAAAACTCCCATATTCAAAAAAAAATACCCCGCTATGAAGGAGATCAAAAAATGTCATATTTTATCAGTCCAAAAGTACTCTTCGGCAAGGGCTCATTGAAAAAATTGGGGTCGGAGATGGAAGGGAAAGGCAGCAAGGCCTTGCTGATAACCGATAAGACCATGGTTCAATTTGCCGACAGACTTGTGGAGATTCTTGAAAATGCGGGTTTTGCAGTCAAGATTTGGGCGGGGGCGGAGCCTGATCCTTCTGTTGATGTGGCACTTGCCGGCAGCAAAGTCCTCCTGGATTTTGAACCCCAATGGGTCATCGGTTTTGGCGGTGGATCAGCCATAGACACCGCTAAGGCGGCATGGATCTTCTATGAAAGACCGGAGCTGGCGGGCGAACCGATTATACCCAAGATCCGGTTGAATTTGAGGCAAAAGGCGAGGTTTTTATCGGTGCCTACCACCAGCGGCACCGGGGCGGATGCAACTTGGGTGGCGGTCCTCACGGATACGGTCAAGCAGAAAAAACAGGTATTGGCCCATAATGACATCGTGCCCGACATATCACTCCTGGACCCTGAGTTAACCATGGGAATGCCAAAGGAACTGACTGCAAGCACCGGCGTCGATGTCCTGGGTCATGCCGTGGACGGCTTCACATCCAAACAGCAGACCGACTTCAGTGACGGACTTTGCCTGCAGGCCATGAAAATGGTCTTTGAGTGGCTTCCCAAGGCATACCGGGACGGCAATGATCTGGTGGCCAGGGAAAAAATGCAGAATGCCGCCACCATAGCCGGACTGGGATTCGGGAACAGCAATACGGGACTTTCCCATGCCATGGCACATTCGGTGGGCGCCCTTTTCCATGTCCCTCACGGCCGGGCAGTGGGAATTTCCCTGCCCTATACCCTTGAATATATCTCTTCGAATCCACCTTCCCCAAACGCGCCGGACCCCGTGGAACGGCTTGCATTTGCCGCCAGGTTCGTTGGGATTGAGGCAGGTTCCGATCAAGATGCGATCCGGAAATTTATCAAAAAAATCAGGGAGCTGGAAAGAGAAATCGGCGAACCCTTGTGCCTGAAGGACGCAGGCGTCACGGAAGAGCAGATGAACGAAGGCTTGGATAGGCTGGTTCTGCTCGGCAGTAAAGATCCAAATATGTTCACTACCCCTTGCGAGTGCAAAGGAGAAAACCTGAGACAGCTTTTCCTGGATATTTGGAAAGGTAATTAGCCGTATCCTATTCAAAATTCTTGGATAGGGGTTCGTAGGACCTTTTGAGCAATCTGTGGACTATTTTGCCCGTTGTTGTCCCCGTGGAAGCTCCATTAGTGTCCGAGATACTTGTCTTCCATCGCCCTGACCAGGTTCGCCATGGTTGCGTAGCATGGGGTGGGGACACCCGCCTGCTTTCCGTATTCAACCACCTTTCCCCCAAGGAAATCAATTTCCGTACGTGTCCTGTTGGCAATATCAACACACATGGAGTCTTTATGAATTCCCACCTTTTCAAGGTAGCCGAACGCCTGGGTAAGGTAGTCCTCCCCCAGGTCATATCCTTTGGCCTTGGCCACCGCAAGCACTTCCTGGAAGCAGGCGTCCGCGATCTCTCTGGTGGGAGGAAATGAAAGGGCCTCTTTTATGGTTCTGTCCGTCACGGCGCATATGGACGCCATGGTGCATTTCATGATCATCTTTTTCCACACATACAACTTGATGTCATCAACAAACTCCGTGTCCAGACCGCCCGCAGAGAACAATTCCGCAATTTTCAAACCCGTTTCCCGGTTTTCGGGGATCAAAGCGCCCAGATGATTCGGCCTGTTGAAAAATGCCATGGCAACCTCGCACGGTCCTTTCAATGAAACGCCGAAATTGAGCGACATTCGAAATGCCGCCTCAGCCCCGTATGCATCAGCAATGAGATCCTCCGTCCCCAGGCCGTTGTGAGTGCTGACAATCCTGGTTCCCTCTTCAAACACCTCCTTCAATGCCTCCAGCACCGAAGGGAGATGAAAAGTCTTGGTGGAAATGAACAGGAGATTGGGACGTCGGTCTTTCAGTTCTTCAATCCGTTCGAAAAAGTGACGGACCGGTACATGGTAATCGAGTTCCCCTGAAATTTTGAGTCCGTTCTTCCGAACCTCCTCCCCCAAGCCTGGTCTGGGATCCACCAGCATCGTATCGGGATCCTGTTTTAGCAGGGCCGCAGCCAAGACAGCCCCCGTTGCACCAATACCAACCACTGCAATCCTAAAATTATCCATGACGAACACTACCTCTCATTGATATGATTATTCCAAAACAACAGATTCATGAAGCATCGACAACCCCAGCAATTCTCATTTTGGTTTTTTGCCTAAAACCGGCCATGGGGGCCTATCTCAAAACGGCGCCAAAATCCATTGATCATTCCATGGCACGGCGGTAAAGCTTCAAAATTTGGCTAAGATCAGACACCTGTAAAAGGAATCCTGTGCAAAAACCGTCTTACCGCCTGTTGTGTAATGTTAAAATGGAATTATGCCTCTGCAAAAGGTGTCCGAAGCGGACCATTGGCCCCATTTCGAGACAGACCCCCATGGCCTCAGATTGCAGAAAATCCAAAATGAGAATTGCTGGTCAACCCCTTGTTCCTTTATTATTTCCGATCTTTGTTTTATAATGGACCGATGACTTCCTTGGATCATTTATTGCTCACGCGGGCATATATCACAAATATTTTCCGCTTACGATAGCAAACAGACTTAGTAATGCACAAGCGGTTTTCTTATTGTTTTCCGGTATCCTAATTCAGCGGACAAATTATAGTTGTTCGAGTCGATCGTAGCTCCATGTTTCCCTGATTTTTTAAGACTTTCCAAGCCAAAACCTTTAATGGAAAAGGAGGCGCCAAAATGGCCAAGTTAGTTGCTATCGGAGACAGTCTGACGCAGGGTTTTCAATCCTTGGCGATTCAGAAAACCACCCTATCCTATCCTGCCATGATTGCTGAATGTTTGGGAATACCGATCACCGATTTTCGAGTACCGGATTTTATGGGGAAAGGCGGGCTCCCATTCAACATAGAATGGCTTTCCAGGGAACTGGAGATAACATACGGGAAAGACATCAGTATATTTGAATGGCCATTCGCTACCGATCATATTATCGATCTGCTGGACGATGTTGAAGATTATTGGGAGCGGGGCAAAGGGGCGCAACCGAAGAAAGACTCGCTCTACCATAACCTGGCCGTATGGGGCTTTGAGGTTGCGGATGCCTATGCTATCAATTCAGATATGTGCAAGGAAGCCCTCACAAATTCCAAGGATGATTGGTTTCGACCGCCTTCGGAACCTCGGTTACGAACCGCATACAGGGTGTTAAATCCCGCTCAATTGCCCGAACGGGCAAAGGACACCCAGATAGCGGTGGCAAAACGAATCAGGGAGCGGGATGGTGAAATCGAGAACCTCATTGTATGGCTCGGGGCAAATAACTGCCTCGGTACGGTTGTGAACTTAAAGATTGATGAGACCGGTGATGATTCGCCGGGTCCATGCTCAAATAAGACACTCTGGACACCAGCCGCATTTAAAAAAGAATACGATGAACTCGCAGTCCAGATCCAGGCGATTGGGGCGAAAAACGTCTATGTAGCAACGGTACCCCATGTAACCATACCTCCCATTACGCGAGGCGTGATGAAAAACCGGGGCAAACTGCCACAGGGCAGAAAATATTATGACTATTACACACGCTTTTTTATTCGTGACAAAAACTTTGACCCTAAAAAGGATCCTTATCTCACCGGAAATGAAGCAGAGAAGATTGACGCCTACATTGATGAATTCAATGTCACGATTCGATCCCATGCCGAGGAAAAAGGGTGGCATGTGGTTGATACGTGCAGCGTGCTCGACAAACTTGCCGTGAGAAGAAACCATGGAAACCCGACATATGCCTTGCCGCCGGAATTACAGGATCTTACGATCAGGTTTTTTGAAATTGAGTCGAGCGGAAGGATCAAGAATGGTGGGATCATCGCACTGGATGGAGTGCATCCTACAACCTGCGGGTATGGCATTGTTGCGCAGGAGTTTATAACGGTTATGCGTGCCCAAAACCCGGAGATACAGCGATATTGACTTTTCCGAGATTCGGCTGAGGGATTCACTTGTTTCCAAACCCCCGCAGACGCTTAATGATGTATTCGGCATGCTCCAGACCCTTGAGAAATGGTTTCATATCTCTCGGTTTCTGTAATATGCTTAAAATCTGGCACCATCCGGGAACGGTTGACGGAATCATGTGGCGGTTTACCCGTTCGGCCTTGAATGAGTTCCAGGAAACTCACGGGCTCTCCGCTACGGATGAGATCAATGAAGAGGTGCTTTCAAGCCTTAAAGAAAAGACTATTTTATAGAAGCTGAAACCGCTTGGGAATCCACTTTAATTCATAAAGGAGTAAATCATGCATCAAAATAGAGAACACAATCGTTCCATCGTGCTCGCTGCGCGCCCCCACGGCGCTCCGGTTCCCGAGAATTTCCGCATGGTGAACACACCTGTGCCGACACCGGCTGAAGGCCAGGTGCTGCTGCGCACCGAGTATCTCTCCCTTGACCCTTATATGCGGGGCAGGATGAGCGATGCGCCATCCTATGCGGAACCTGTTAAGATTGATCAAGTGATGGTAGGTGCAACAATTTCTCAGGTCGAAGCATCCCGGCGCCCTGATTACAAGGAAGGTGAGTGGGTCCTTGCGTATAGTGGCTGGCAGGATTATGCGCTTTCTGATGGTTCGCTTCTGACCCGATTGGGGGAATCCCCCCGGAACCCCTCCTATGCATTGGGGATATTGGGCATGCCGGGTTTTACGGCCTATATGGGGTTATTGGATATTGGCCGGCCCAAACAAGGGGAGACTCTGGTTGTGGCTGCCGCCACAGGTCCTGTTGGTGCAACGGTAGGACAAATAGGGAAGTTGAAAGGCTGTCGTGTTGTCGGTATTGCCGGCGGCAGCGAAAAATGCAACTATGCAAAAGAAGTGAATGGCTTTGATGAGTGCCTGGATCACAAGTCTTCGGATTTCGCCCGGCAACTTACCCGGGTTTGTCCCAAGGGAATTGACATCTATTTCGAGAGCGTAGGGGGGAAAGTATTCGATGCGGTCTTGCCGCTGCTCAATACAAAGGCCAGGATTCCGGTGTGCGGGCTTATTTCCCAGTACAATGCGACACAGCTTCCTGATGGACCGGACCGCATGTCTCTTCTTATGGGTACAATTTTAGTCAAACGATTAAAGGTTCAGGGTTTCATCATATTTGATGATTATGGCCACCGCTACGACGAATTTGCAAAAGAGATGTCTCAATGGCTGAGCACGGGACAGATACAATACCGTGAGCATCTGATTGATGGGTTGGAAAATGCACCGAATGCTTTTATCGGCATGCTGGATGGTCGGAACTTCGGAAAATTGGTTATCCGGGTCAATGACAAACACTAATCGATCGTAAAAAAAGGAGATTGTTGTGAATAAACATGTTCTGAAAATTTCTTTTATGTTCTTTTTATTGACAGCACAGACAGTATTTGCCGGAAGTCACGAAAAGCTGATTTTCACGGGGCATCCTTCTTATGCGCCTGTGTCCTGGGAGCAAGGAGGGACCATTCTCGGAGCCTCCGCCAAAATGATCAAATTGATTGCCCGCGATCTGGGAATACCTGTTGAATCCAAATCCATGGGCTCGTGGGAAAATGCCCAGAAAGCCATAAAGGAAGGAAATGCCGATATTATTTTCGGTATTTATTTTAATGATGATCGCGCCGGATACATGCATTATATAGAACCGGCGTACATGCTTGACCCTGTAGTTCTTATGGTTCCAAAAGGAAAGTCCTTCAATTTCAGTGAATGGTCCGATCTCGTCGGCAAGAAGGGAGTAACCAATCATGGCGAAAGCTATGGTCCGAAATTTGACGCATATATGGCCGAAAAACTGGATGTGATCCGCGGGGATGGGGTAGATAAATGCTATCGGATTCTGTTGCAAGGGGAGGCCGATTACATGATCGTCGGGCTGTATCCCGGCATCTCCGAGGCAAAGAAGCTTAAATTATGGGATAAATTGGAGCCTATTCCAAGGCGGTTGCAGGCGTTCAAAATGTACGTGGCTTTTTCCAAAAAATCGCCATATTATGCCAAATATCATAGTGTTTTTTCAGAAAAAATCCGCGACATGGTCAACGACGGCACGGTTCAGACATTGCTGATCCTTTCCCAGGCTGAATGGGACGAAACCCACGACTGACCGCCGCTGAATTTGAGTAGTGTTCCGGACGGCCCCGATTATGCGTTACCGCGAGCTTGGCTCGCAAAGCCAACATTGGGGAGCGTATCGAGGCATTTAGTCGATAGCCGATATTGAGGCCACACACCTGATGGACAAACCGCAAGCGACAAGGGACTTTCTATATAATCTTTCCCGTTGAATGATAGACCGTCGAGACCGTTTACTTGATGGCTTAAGTAAGATTTATCCGATCTGCTGCTACTGCGAGAAGCTCCGCGAAAATACAGGCAAGTGGGTCTCGGCAGAGAAATACGTCATGGATGTTTCCGGCGCCCTTCCCTCTCACGGGATCTGCCCGCATTACTACGAAACAAAGATCAAACGATTAGAATGAGGTTAGCGGAATCAGGGCCAGCCATTGACATACCATGCCATTCAAAAGAAAAAGCAGGGGAAGCGGAATCCGCTTGGGAATCCACTTTGATTTATCATGGAAAATTCATATGATATTTGAAAAAAAGGAAAGGATCTCAACACTGGACGATGTTCTCAAATCGAGTTGGAGAATTCTCCAAAACGGCGTTCAAAACGACAGACATCCGTTTCACAGGCCAACCCTTTCCTCCATGGACGGCAACAAGCCCCGGACGCGAACCGTCATCCTGAGGGAATTTTCAGAAAAAGACCGGACATTGATATGCAACTGTGATGTCCGAAGTCCCAAGGTCCTACAGATCCAGAACAATCCCAATGTGAGCTGGTTATTCTATCATCCTGAAAAGTGGATGCAGCTGCGCCTCTCCGGAACCGCTTCGATTCATACCGACGATAAAACGGCTGAATCCCGTTGGGAAAAAGTGCGCTTGACCAATCGAATAAATTACTGCGCCCAAATCCCGCCGGGTTCGCCAACGGAAAAACCGACTTCCGGTCTGCCGGACTTCCTCCGCCATAAAGCGCCCAAACTGATTGACCACCCGGAGGCCCGCAAGAATTTTGCCGCCATTGTCTGCCGATTCGATGAAATGGACTGGCTGCTGTTGAAATTGACAGGCCACATCCGGGCAAAGTTTCATTGGGAAGATAATCGCATAAACGCATCCTGGATAATCCCCTAATCTTCGACACGTGGTCTGAAAGAGCTTACCTGCGTTCTGAAAGAAAATATTGCGAGGTCTTATCAAAATAAACGCCCTTTTCTCTTTCGATACAAAAACCCATGACTATTTTGGAACGATAAAGGTAAATAGTATGTATCTTATTCAAAAACCCTGGCAGTAATGGAGTCACAGGGTCTTTTTTGCTGCCGTATCGTGGATCGACCTTCACGGTCCGTTGACAGGTCCTTTCAGGCTGGTACAAAAAATAATGCTGAGTTTTTAACGACCTCTCCTTACCAGCCTAAAAGGACCGGTGCTCCACGGGAATTAGATGCGACAGCAAAAAAGACCCTGTGGCGGAATGGCTTTTCTGAATCCAAACATCGTACCGGGGACTTTGAATAGGATACAGTAAACTGGATACAGACCAGCCGCTTGCCTATCGATACAAAGGAAATTCCAAGGAGATCAAATTGAATAGCAATAGCCACCATTGGTGGGTTTTGGGAACCGTAAGCATCGGGATTTTCATGGCCACCCTGGATGCCAGCATCGTCAACATCAGCCTCCCGACGATCATGGCCGATTTCAAGGCCAGTCTGGCTATATCGGAATGGATTATCCTGTCCTATTTGCTGGTGATCACCGGCTTGTTGCTGCCTTTCGGCCGGCTGGCCGATATGACCGGCCGCAAGAAGGTATTTCGATTAGGGTTTGTTATATTCAGTCTCGGCTCGGGTCTCTGTGCCCTCTCTCAAAACCCTGCCCAACTCATCTTCTTCCGAGCCCTTCAAGCCGTAGGCGCCGCGATGCTCATGTCCAACAGTTTTGCCATTATTACCGCCGTGTTCCCACCGGAAAAACGAGGTCGCGCCCTCGGCATTGTAGGAACCGTAGTTGCCACCGGTTTCACGGTGGGTCCAAGTCTGGGAGGGTTCCTGGTTACCGCTTTCGGCTGGCGGTCGATCTTTTACATCAATATCCCGGTGGGGCTGATGGGAATCATCATGACCACTTATATTCTCAATGAGCGGCTGGTTTCACCGACGTTGGGACAAAAGAAAAGCTTCGATTTTCCGGGTGCGGCGCTGATCATCATCGGCCTTTCGGCCTTGCTTTTGGGTCTGACGACCGGCCAGGCGGGTAGATGGGAAACCCCTTTGGTCATCTGTGAACTGGCCTTGGCGGCGTTCGCCTTGACCCTGGTGCCGATCTGGGAAGCCAGGACGCTGCAACCCTTGATTGATCTCAAATTATTCAATAATCGCCTTTTCAGTTTCGGGAATCTGGCGGGTTTTCTTTCTTTCCTGGCTATTTCAACCAACGCATTTCTAATGCCATTTTTCCTGCAGCTGGCCCTTGGCTACAACCCCTTTGAAGCCGGTTTGCTGATGACTCCCACGGCCTTGACCATAGCCATAGTAGCCCCCATAAGCGGCTGGCTCTCCGACAGAATGGATCCACGCATTCTGTCAACTCTTGGTATGGCCATCAACGCATGCGCCATGTTTTGGCTTGCCATGTTGACCGCCCATTCCAGTTATCATGACGTTTTGACAAGGCTGGTCCTACTGGGGATAGGACAGGGATTGTTTCAATCACCCAATAACAGTTCGGTCATGGGGTCAGTCCCGCGGGAAAATCTGGGAATCGCAGGCGGCTTTCTTTCCATGATGCGCAATATCGGGCAGGTTGTGGGCATCGCCATGGCCGGTTCCATATTGGCCGGCACAATGGTCAAGGTTACCGGACACGCCTCCTTTCAGGCCTTACACGCCGGTGATTCCGTGGCCCAAAGGGCCCCGGTTTTGGCAGCATTCATGCATGGGATGAACCGCGCCTATCTGGTCGCCGCACTCATTTGTTTTCTCGGGACGTGGACTTCGCTGGTGCGGGGCAAACCGCAATCCGGAATGATGAGAACTCTCCTGCCGGATCGTCCTGCGGCTGAGGGTTAAAGAGTGAATATACATTGAGTCCATCCACAAGGAGGGTCGGTTATGATAAAAAAGGCTATATTTCCGCGCTGCTATCTCCAGGGAAAGGATATCCTTGGGAATCTCGGGGGGATCAGCGAATTTGAAAATAAGAAGGTCTTTGTTCTTGCCACAAATGCTGCTGTGAAGCAGATCATCCCGGAGAATCTATCCTCCTGGAAACAGATTTGTACCATCGAATATGAGAAATTCAGAGGCAAATGCACCTGGGATGAAATCAACCGGGTTCTCAAAATCGCAAAAGACGGTAACTTTGATTTCATTATGGGCCTGGGAGGCGGGAAAGCCATCGATACGGCCAGGGTGGTTGCAAAACAGCTGGGCGTAAAATATATCGCGGCGCCCACCATTGCCGCTACCGATGCGCCAACCGCAAGCGCCTGTGTGGTCTATAACAATGACGGCGCAATTGTCGACTATTTCACCACAAGCAACCCGGATTATGTCCTGGTGGATACCAGGGTCATCGCCCAGGCGCCGGTAAGGTTTCTCGTTTCCGGGATGGGGGACGCGCTCGCTACCTGGTTTGAGGCGGAAACCTGTGACCGTTCCTGTTTTAAGAACATCTGCGGAGGGTTCAATCTCAAGGCCGTCATGTCCATTGCCCACTTGTGCTACCAGACCCTTCTGGAATACGGCAAGGCAGCCAAGATCTCTTGTGAAAACAAGGTGGTCAGTCCAGCCCTTGAATACATTATCGAAGCCAATACCCTGATGAGCGGTCTCGGATTTGAATCCGGAGGGCTTTCCACCGCACACGGCATTCATGACTGCCTCTGCAATCTGCAAGGTACGCACGATTATTACCATGGGGAGAAGGTGGCTTTCGGCACACTGGCCGGCTTGTTTCTTGAAGCCGGACCCCAATCTACAATCGAAGAAGTTTATGCGTTTTGCAGTTCAATTGGGTTGCCCACGACCCTGGCGGAGATCGGTCTGGAAGAGGTTACAGACCACGAATTGAATGCGGCCATTCATCCGGTTTTTGAAAACAAAAAGAGCTATCTGCACAATGTAAGATTTGAACTGAACCCCGAACGCATCATCGATGCCATCCGAATGGCAGATGCCTTTGGCCGTCAGGCGCAGTGAGGGATGCGGGACATCCGGCACTCGGCAAAAATGCAGGCTGGAGGTGAATAGGGCGTAATGTTTGAGTGGAGGACCCTTTCATCCCCCTCAGGCGTATTATGCGTGTCAAAACCCCTATCCGCCGCCCACCGGCGGAAAAATTGTCACCCGGTCTCCGGGGGCAACTTCTCCGTCCATGGCGCCCTGGCGGTCGTTGAGCATGATTACCTTGGGCATGTCCGGCGGGATGCCCAGTTTTTCCATCACGTCTTTCACCGTAGCGGGTTCGGCGATTTCGAGGGACCGGACGTTCCCCGTCGAATCGGGGTCGGGGAGATACTGTTTGAACTGGGTTAGAAGTTTTATTTCGATTTGCATAATATCGTCTCCGCGCCCAGGGCCTCCCAGGATACGAGCCTAAAAGTTGAACAGTTGAGCAATCTCTTCCCGTGGGACATCGAACACGGAACCGGTGGGCGGCAGCGGATCGGTCCGCATCCACTCCGGGAGCCCATCTGCTTCCGGTCCGATGCCGGCTTTGATGTTGAAAGCCCGCTCCTGGCGAAGCATCTCTTTTCCTAATTCCTCAAAATCGGCAGCGGTCCAACCGACACCGTAGAGAGCCGCAACCATGGATGCAATGATCTCCGGGGTGGCGCTCAAGAAGGTGAACATGCAAAGACCCGTGGCATCCAGCGCGGCCGTGACGATCTGTGAAATCCGAGACCGCTCCACCTGGCCCACCGGATTCAGGGGATCGTCTTCCACCACTCCGGCGGTGTGATCCGCCCCCTGCGGGCTGGTAGCGTAGGTGACGGCCCATCCCTTGAGAGACCGGGCCGAATGGGCGGGAATTCCCTGTCCCTTGACCGCAGGAATACGGTCGATACCGAATACGTTGGCCGTCTGGGTTACACCGCTGCCGATGATCCGTCCCATCGGTGTTCCCTTCGCAATCTCCTCGATATAGGCTTCAGCCCTGGCGGAATCGCCGAACTCAAACAGCCCCACGTCGTTAAGCACACCGATGGCACAGCCCACCTCGATAGTGTCAAGGCCCAGTTCATCGCATCGACGGTCCATCCGGGCCACGGCATCGAGGTCGTCAATACCCAGGTTGGCGCCCAGCATGGCCACGGTTTCATATTCCAGCGCGGAGGTGACATGGTTGCCGTCAGCATCGTGGAAGATCGGCGAACACCGGACAATACAACCCGGCATGCAGGCATTGCCCATGGAACCGCCCCGGGCGTTGTTGAGTTCAATCATGGTGTTGGAATTGAGCCCCTTTCGTTTCTCAAAGCCACCGTGCCGATGGTTCCTGGTGGGAAGGCTGCCGCGATCGCCGTCCACATCGATGCAGACATTGGTCCCCAGGGAATGGAAGACCTCCCTAAGCGGATTGTTCTGGATGGTTTCCACGGCCATCTTGACTGCCTGTTTAAACGCATCCGGATCGGCCGCCTTTCGTAAAGGAACGGCGGCACTGTCCACCACGATCGCCTTGAGCCCCTTCGACCCCATCATGGCGCCCACACCCCCTCTTCCGGCGTGGCGTGCAGGCCGGTCTTCCGGATCGGTGACGGCAACCGTTGAGTTGGCCAGCTTCATCTCCCCTGCAGGCCCGATGATGATAACCGATATTTTCTTACCGTAGCGCTCTCGGAGCTTTTCACACGCCTGATAATTTTCCATTCCCACAATGTCTCCGGCCGGTTCGAGAACGGCGCCTTCGGCATTTATTTTCAGCACCTGCCATTGGTCCGATTTTCCCTGAACCATAATCCCGCGGATCCCCAGACGACCCAGTTTGTCCCCTGCCGTTCCGCCCGAGTTGGCTTCCTTGATGCCGCCGGTCAGCGGGCTCTTGCCGCCAAAAGACATCCGCCCCGATTGGGGCGCACTGGTTCCGGCCAGCAGACCGGGGGCTGCAATAAACGGGGCTGAGGGAGACAGAGCGTGTGCGGTCGGAGAACCGTATTTTGTCATGAGATAATCGATCATGGCCCGCCCGCCTACGAGAGGATCTTTGGGAAAAGCCTCCTTAACGACTTCCTTCTTACTCATATCGATCTTCAAGATACTCATAGATAATCTCCTTTCACGAAAATGGGAACGTTATGATTCTAAATTTACACGAAAAGGTACCCTTTTGCATCTGAAATCCTCCAGGCACCGGTTACGGATGCCTCAACAGACCGAATCGATATTCCGGATGTTAATCAATAGAAGACATCTCCGCACCCGGTTGCCCTCACTCCCCAATAGCAGAGGACCCAGCCTGACATGATCTACTCGAAAGCTGCCAGAAGGCACCCCAGTGCTCTGATGCACCGATTAGATTCCTCCCAGGGAACGGTGCACTTCGTCATATATTTCAATTTCTGTTTCATGGCCCACTCCTCTTTCCGTACAGAATCTCAGGGAACAGCTTTCTCCTTCGCTTTTTTTGGAAGCGTCAATCGTTCCGCATCTGTTATCCATCCGCCGCCCATAGCCTTGTAGATGCTCACAAGCGCATTGAAAAGCGCGGCCCTGTACTGGGCATAATTGAGTTCCGAAGGAAAGAGTTGCTGTTCGGCCTGAAGCACCGTGGAATAGGGCGAATATCCCCCTTCGTACTGAAGCCGGGCCAGACGCTCGTATTCCCTGTTTGCCTTCACGAGACGTTCCTGGGCCTGAATCTGATCCACCAGCTTTTTCCGGGCGACCAGGGCGTTTTCCACGTCGGCAAAAGAATTCTGAACTGTCTGCTCATAATTGAGGAGCGCCGCCTTCTGCACCGCCTCAGCTTCTTTGACCTGTCCCTGAATGGCTCCTGCAGTAAAGATGGGGCCGGTTATGGAACCGGCGTAACTCCAGATCCTGGCCGGACCCTGGAACAGGCTGGTGAGGTCCGAGCTTGCAAATCCGAGGGCGCCGGTCAGGGATATGGTCGGAAAGTAAAGGGCCTTCGCAGCGCCGATCTGGGCGTTGGCGGAGATGAGATTCTGTTCGGCCTGGCGTATGTCCGGACGATTGACGAGGAGATCCGAAGGCAGGCCCGCGGGGACAGGCGGGAGCTGCAATTGAAGAAGCGTCTTTCCCCGCTCCACAGGCCCCGGGTTGCGCCCTAAGAGGATGGATATGGCGTTCTCCAACTGTGCAATCTGAGACTCGATCTGCGGGATCTGGGCAGCGGCTGTCTCATACTGGGAGCGTGCCTGCTCCACGGTCATCTGGGAAACCTGGCCATACTTGAAGCGCAGCTCGAAAAGCTTGACAGACTGGGCATAGGTGTCCAGGGTCTCCTTTGCAATCCGCAGTTGGTCGTCAAGACCGAGCAGTTGGAGGTAGTCGGCAGCCACCGATGAAACAAGGGTCAGGATAACGCCCCGTCGCGCCTCTTCAGTAGCCAAAAGCGTCGCCTGTGCAGACTCGGAGAGCCGCCGAATGCGGCCCCACAGATCGATTTCCCAGCTCACATTGGCAAAGGCCTGATAGGAGCTATGCGGATTCTGCAGAAGCGAAGAATATGGTGAAATACTGTTTTCGCTTATGCGCTCCCTTGCATCCTTTCCAGTGTATCCTATCTGAGGAAAGAGCGGGGCACGGGCCTGAGTGAGTACTGCCGCGGCCTGCTCGATATTGGCGGCAGCAATCTTGACGTTCCGGTTGTCGGCCAAAGCCTCGGCGATCAGTTGATCGAGGGCCGGATCTTGAAACTCTTTCCACCAGTTGATATTGACGGTCTGCCGGGCTTCTGAATCCTCATATTGGAAAGCGGCAGGCACATCGAGCCGGGGCCGCTCGTAGTCGGGGCCGACCATACAGCCGCCAAAAAGCACAAGAAGTCCCAGGATCGCAAGAATGCGCATATCAGTTCCCCTCCGCCTCTTCAGGGGGCGCCGATTGTTCCGCGGCGTCGGTCGCAGCGGCTTTGGCCTTCGATTTCGCTTCCTTCTTCTCTTTGGATCGTTCGCTCATCCGGTCAAAGAGGTAGAAAAGTAGCGGAACATAGAGCATGGCCAGAGTGGTCTCGCCGATCATACCTCCAATAATGCCGGTTCCGATGGAATGACGGGCATTGGCCCCCGCACCCATGGCGAGGGCGAGGGGAAGTGCGCCAAAGGCAAAGGCAAGGGAGGTCATGATGATGGGCCGCAATCTCTGTTCGCCGGCTTCTATCGTGGCCTCCATGATCGTTTTCCCCTCCCTGCGCAGTTCGGTGGCAAAGGAGACCCTCAGAATCGCATTCTTTGCTCCCAGCCCGATCAGCACTAAAAGGCCGATCTGGAAGTAGACATCATTCTCAAGGCCGCGCAGCCAGACCGCTGTCAGTGCCCCTAAGACCCCGAAGGGAACCGCCATCATAACCGAACCGGGGAGAGTCCATGATTCGTATTGTGCGGCAAGGACGAGGAAGACTATCAGGAGTCCGAATACAAAGGCAAGCATGGAGGTGCCTCCGGATTTTATTTCTTCGTAGGCAAGCCCGGACCATGCATAGGTATAGCCTGAAGGCAGCACCTCCCGGGCTACCGCTTCCATGGCCGCGATAGCCTGTCCGGAACTGTATCCGGGAGCGGCGTTCCCGTTGATTTTGGCTGCCGGAAATCCATTGAAATGGGGCAGGAGGTCCGGTCCACTCACCCACCGGGTCGTTACCAGGGCGGAGAGCGGAACCATATCGCCCTGATTCGACCGGGTATAGAGTCGCCCAAGATCAACAGGGGCCTGACGGTGTTTGGGATCGGACTGGAGAATCACCCACCAGGTTCTGCTGTACTGGTTGTACTGACTCACCGTGAGCGACCCGAACTGGGCCTGAATGGCGTTATACACATCATTTACGGACACACCAAGAAGATTGGCCTTTTCCCGGTCCACCTGCACACTTAACTGCTGGGTATTGGCCCTGAAGGTACTGTTGATGCCGGTAAGTTCATGCCGCTGGCGGGCTTTGGCAATAAACTGCCGCGTGAGATCCCCTAATACGGTAGTGTCACCCGATCCCAGGTCCTGTATCCAGAATTCGAAACCGCCGGTTGTCCCGATCCCGGGTATGGCCGGCGGGGCCACGGGGATCACCAGACCATCCTGAATACCCTTTGTGTCCTTGTACAGGCCCATCAGAACCGCCCGGGCGTTTTCCGCCTTGGCCTTCTTTATGGAGGCGTAGCGTTCCTCGAACGGCTTAAGCGTTACAAAAAAGGTCCCTGCATTCGTCTTAAATTGACTGTCCAGAATACTGTATCCCGGGACTTGTGTACGGGTGTCCACACCAGGGAGCTTTTCGAAAATACGATCCACCCGGTCGGAAACCGCCTCTGTTCGATTGAGACTGGCGCCGTCCGGCATGATGATGGCCGCCATCACATACCCCTGATCCTCGTTCGGCACAAAGCTCGTGGGGAGTACCTCAAAGAGATGGACGATAGCCCACACCAGCACCGCCAGAATCATGAAGGCAATCAGCATCCGTTTGATGACAAACACCACGGCATGGCCGAAGGCTCGAGTGATGGCATCCACCTGACGGTTGAACCAGGCAAAGAATCCCCGGGTGGGCGGCGCGCTGTGCTTCAGCAGAATTCCGCACATGGCCGGTGTCACAGTGAGGGCCACGAATCCGGAGACCGTAACCGAAATAACAATGGTGATGGCAAACTGTTTATAGAGTTGACCTGTGGTTCCCGGAAGAAAGGCCGCGGGGATGAAGACCGACGCCATCACCAGCACGACAGCGATGAGTGAAGTGCCTATCTCTCCCATGGCACGGACAGTAGCCTCTTTGGGCGCCAGGTGATACCTGGCCATGTTGCGCTCCACATTCTCCACCACAACAATAGCATCATCCACCACCATCCCTATAGCCAGCACCAGTCCGAAGAGGGTAAGCAGATTGATGGAAAAACCCAGGGCCAGCATGCCGGCAAAGGTGCTCACAAGGGCCACAACGATGGCAACGGAACAGATAATGGTCGTGCGAAAGCTTTGAAGGAAGAAATACACCACGAAAATGACGAGCAGAATCGCCTCGAAAAGCGTGTGAACCACCTCTTTAATGGAAAGACGAACAAAGTCGTTTGTGTCCAGGGAAATCATGTAATCCAGGCCGCTGGGGAAACGGGGTTTCATCTCTTCCAGCGTCTTTCGGACGGCCTTGGACACCTGAAGCCCGTTGGCCCCGGGCTGCTGATAGACGGCAATAAGCGTAGCCGGGGTTCCGTTTAACTTGCTGTTGGTCACATATTGTTTCAAACCGACCTCAGCGCGGCCTACATCCTTCAATCGCACGATGCTGCTGCCGTCCGCATTGGCACGCAGAATGATATTTTCATACTGCCAGGGCTCCGTAAAGGGCTTTTGCGCCACCACCGGAATCGTCAACTGCACGGGTCCCGCAGTGGGTTCCTGCCCGATCTGGCCAGCTCCGTACTGAGCGTTTTGACTCGCGACCGCCTGCTGAATATCAGTGGTGGTGATACCCAGTGATGCCATTCTATCGGGATTCATCCAAATACGCATGGCCTGATCCGCGATCCCCAGGATCTGGGCCTGTCCGGCGCCCGGTACACGTTTGATGGCATCGAGAACGTACACATTGGCGTAATTGGCGATGTATTCACTGCTGTAGCGCTCTCCCGGGGAGAAGATGCCGATAAGCATCATGATGGAGGACGCCTTTTTCTGTACTGAAACACCCTGTTGCACGACGGCCTGGGGCAATTGTGGAGACGCGAGGCTGACCCGGTTCTGCACCTGAACCTGGGCGATGTCAGGATCGGTATCGAGCGAAAAATAGACGGTGAGCGTCAATTGGCCGGTGGAGGAGCTGGTGGACGACATGTAGAGCATATTGTCCACGCCGTTGATCTGGGCCTCGATGGGCGATGCCACGGAATCAGCAACGGTTTGGGAATCGGCGCCGGGATAAGTGGCTGTTACCGTCACCTGAACAGGGGTGATGGGCGGATACTGCTCCACCGGAAGGGCCGTCATGGCTACAAGGCCGCCAAGGCAGATGATGACCGCGACGACCGTGGCGAAGATGGGACGATCGATAAAAAATTTAGAGAACACGGCTCAAGACTCCTTCACCTGTCGGCCGCCGCCGATCCCTTTTGGGACGGGCTGGAACCGGCTGCCTTGGATGCCTGAGCGGCGTCATAAGGCTTTGACACAACGGATACGCCGGGCCTCAGCGTGAGACCGCCATCCACCACCACCTGCTCTCCGGCTTTCAGTCCTTCGAATATGAACCAGTCGTTTCCGTGCCATTCCCCTACCGTAACGGGTCGTTCTTCCACTTTGCCGTCCTTCCCCACCACCCAGACGAATTGTCCTTTCGATCCCTGCTGGACCGCCCGCTGGGGCACCAGGATCGCATGGGGTCGAATCGCGCCTATCAGACGCACCCGGACATACTGGTTGGGGCGCAATATTCCTTTGGGGTTCTTCACGCTGACCCGAATGAGAAATGTTCCGGTCTGCGGGTTATAGGATGGTTCGGCAAAGGTCATCCGTCCCCTGTAGGGGAAGACCGAGCCGCCCACCAGAACGATTTCCACCTGATATTCGTGGTCCGGGGGTGGACGGAGCAGCTCCTTGGCCATCTGCTGCCGATACTCCTGCATTTCGTTCTCCGAGATGCTGAAGTTCACCCACATGGGGGAGAGCACCGCCACGGTGGTGAGCAGACTGTTCTGGGGATTGATATAGGTCCCGTCGGTCTGTATAGCTGAACTGCTGATGCCGTTTACGGGAGAGAGAATCGTGGTATAGGAAAGGTTGAGTTTCGCCGAGTCGACCTGGGCCTGGGCCTGGGCAACGGCCGCGGACGTGGAAAGATAACGGCCCCTCGCATCATCCAGATCCTTCTGAGAGAGGGCGTTTTGTTCCGTCAGGGGTTTGACGCGGGCAAGATCCAGGCGGGCCGTTTCGTTGGCCGCCTCCTGTTTAGCGAGGGCCGCCTTCGCCTGATTGAGCTGAACCTGAAAAGGCTTCGGGTCCATCTGAAAGAGAACCTGGCCCTCTTTTACCATGGAGCCTTCTGTGTACATGCGCTTATCCAAAAAGCCGCTGACCCGCGCCTGAATGTTGACCAGATGCGAGCTTTGGGTTTGGGCAACATATTCAAAGACGACAGGGACATCCTTCCGGGCAACCTCGATGACCCAGACAACGGGCACTGCCGGCGAAGGCGGCTCGCTCTTGTTTTTACACGCCGGGATAAAGAAAAAAATCGCCAGCACGAGGCACGCAACAACCGATTGAGCACGACACAACCTTTTAAAGTTATGGCATTTATCGTCCATCGACAGGTCTCCCTATTTCCCCGGGGAACGCAATTTTAGAGATCGGATAATGCTATCTACTTTTGTAAAACGCCGCAAGTTATTTCTTCAGTTTGCTGCCGAAGACATGTCCTGCTTTTCGGAGAGAAAAATGGCATGCATAACGGCGTCGGGGCGGGGGCTGACGTAAATGGCCTGTAACGCCGGACGGGCATGTCTTCTTTGGGCGAGCCATAAGTACTTTGCAAGAGCAGTTTCATAATCCGTTCTACTCTTCAACCTTAACCGGTTCCACCTGAAGCCTTTTGTAATAGAAATTCTGGCCATACAGGACACTTACCGGATTATGGCCGGTAACCCGGTCTTTGGCGACCAACGTGGTGACCGGCGCTTCCGAGTATTTGCTGAACAGCATGTCATGGCCGACGCAGAGGCCGACAATAACGTTCATATCGGTCCGGGCCCGGTTCAGGAGTTTGGCCTGGGCTACCGGATTGCAGGCAGGCTCAAAGGTGCCAGGCCGGACCTTGTCGGACTCTTCCAGTCCCAATTCCAGCTTGTCGATGCTGCCGGCTTTGCAGCAGACGCTCACCGGGTTGAGGCCCTGGGCCTTGAAGATCAAGGCCAGCTTATCGGTTTCTTCAAGCAGGCCGATGCAAGTAGCAATACCGATCTTTTCGTAACCCATGAGTTTGGCAAAGGCGATGGTGTCCTCAACCCTGGTCCAGCGT
Organism: uncultured delta proteobacterium; assembly: GCA_963747555.1. Lineage (GTDB taxonomy): Bacteria > Desulfobacterota > DSM-4660 > Desulfatiglandales > Desulfatiglandaceae > DUZB01. The sequence continues at coordinate 16,211 of CAVVFZ010000019.1, read as the reverse complement.
GCATTCAGCGCCGCGCTTCCCGGAATAGGCTGGTAGCAAAGGCCTTCCACTTTGGCCGCCACCCGAGCCATTTTGGCATCTTCGCTGTCACCCTTATACAGTTCAAAACAGTCCTGGATCACCTCCAGATGCTCCTTTGAAGGACAATTACCCGGTTTGGGAGGCATGGTTTCCGGATCATTGCTCCAGCAATGGGTCGTGCCTCTTTTTTGCCAGGTCTTGCTGCACTGGCTACAGGAAAAATTTGTATTTTTCATCCTTTTGTTTTCCCTCCCCCTTCCTGAATAAAAGAATAGACCGGCTATTTGTATCTTTTTCAAAAATCCCGGTTGACATGAATACTTTGAATTTCTCTAAATTGGTCTTGGCTCCATCAGCCGAACAGGGGTCCCGTCCCGTTTACACATCAAAACAAGTACGGCGTTTGCCATGGGGAGGTTTTGCCTTGGAAGCAGCATTTAATGCTCTCACGATGACCTTTCGGGTATCGGCCGGGTCGATAACCGCATCTATCTCAAGATGCGCGGCAGCCTCGGTTGCCCTGCCGGCCTGATACATCTTTGCCACCAGTTTTTCGAATAAATCCTGCCGCGAAGCTTCATCCTTTAGCGCTTCCAGTTCTTTTTTGTAGCCCAGCTTTACGGCCCCCTCCAGACCCATGCCGCCAAACTCCCCGGTGGGCCAGGCAGCAGAATAGACCGGGGTCACAAAACTTCCCCCGGCCATGGCCATGGCGCCCAGGCCATAGCCTTTGCGTAAGAAGATGGCAACGACGGGCACAGTCATCTTTGCCCCGGCGACAAACAGGCCGGACATACGGCGAACCGCGCCCTGCTTCTCACTGTCTGGCCCAACCATAAAACCGGGGGTATCGGTAAGGGAGATAACCGGCAGTTGAAAGGCATCGCAAAGCTGAAGGAAGTGTGTCGCTTTTTCAGCGGCTTCCGCGTCCACTGCCCCTCCATGCTGCATGCAGTCATTGGCAATCAAGCCTGCTGGTCTGCCTTCCAGTCGAAAGAAGCCGGTCACAACGGCCCGTCCGTAAAGGCGCCGCAACTCGATAAAGGAACCCGCATCCGCCAGTCCCTCGATCACTCGTCGCACTGGGTAAGCCCGGCGCCGATTCTCCGGCACCATATCCCTCAGCAAAGTCTGGTCAGAACAAGACCAATCCCTTAATGTCCCCTGAAAATAGCCCAGCAGCTTTTTTGCAACGGCTGTTGCGTCTACCTCATTCTCCGCCACTATGTCGACAACGCCATTCTTTTCCTGCACGTCAATTGGGCCGATTTCAGTGGGTTCAAAAACCCCCAGGCCGCCCCCTTCGATCATGGCGGGACCCGCCATTCCGATCCAGGAATTCCGGGTGGCAATGGTGATGTCGGCACACCCGAACAAGGCGGCGTTGCCCGCAAAACAGTAACCGTTGTTAATGGCAATGCGCGGCACCAGGCCGCTCAACCTGGCCCAGGCATAAAAAGATTTGAGGTTGAGTCCGGCGACATGAGTTTTGACATCCGTATCCCCGGGACGTCCTCCCCCACCTTCGCTGTACATAACCATCGGCAGTGTCCACTCCTCCGCCAATTCGAAGATGCGGTCGAGTTTTTTGTGGTGATAGAAACCCTGCGTACCCGCCAATACCGCGTAATCGTATACAACAACGGCCGCGCGGCTTTTGTCCTTGCCGAAGTAATCCCGGTTAATGGTCCCCACCCCTGTAATCACGCCGTCGGCGGCCGTTCTGATCTGTAGATCTTCATAGATATAACGGTTGCGCTGGGCTGCCACTGCCAGCTGTCCATACTCGGCGAAGGAATCCGCATCAACGAGATCAGCCAAATTTTCCCGAGCAGTGCGATAGCCTTTCGCATGGCGTTTGTCTGCCGCTTTCCCACGCACTTCATCGAGAGTGCGGGCAAGCCTGGCCTGCAAGGCAGCCAGCTCAGGGCGGATGTTCTCATTCATAAAATATTCTCTGTATTGGAAGTGAACTTGCGTTTAGGGGAGGAACTATAGGAAGAATCGGCTTTGCATGTCAAGCAGAGTTCATGGCAATTACACGAGACAGGGAATTGATGCGATTCGACCGCGTTCACAAAGATAGTGATGCCAAAGGATCCTCGCGGCTACGGCCCTCCATGGCTTCCAATGCCGTGCGATTCTGTCCACATCCTTCGAACCGGGTGTTGTTGCCAACCCTTTCAACTCTTGGATGGCCTTTGCCAATGCAAGATCGCCCGAAGGCCACACGTCCGCCCTGCGTAATGAAAACAGCAAATAGGTGTCGGCCGTCCACGCCCCGATTCCCCTCAATTTCATAAGGTATTTCCTGGCCTCATCGTTCACCATTGACTCCAGGGCTTCCAAATCGATCTCGCCGGCCATGATCCCGCGGGCCACTCCCCGAACATACGAGGCCTTCTGCCGACTAAAACCTATGGCCCTCAATGTATCGTCATTTAAAGAAAGAAACTCTTCAGGGTTGAATGAATCGACGGCATTCTCCAGCTTAGTGAACGCCGCCTTTGCCGATTCCAGGGAGACCTGTTGAGCCAAAATAGCGATGACAATACCGGGAAAACCGCGGGCATGGGTCCAAAAGGGAGGGTCCCCCCATTTTGACACAACCGCGGCAAAACTTGATTCTTGCACACATAATATGGAAACAGCACGGCGGTATGTTTCGTCGATCAGTACAGGATTCATCGGAAATCAGGTTGAGGTTTCAGAATTATTAAATACGGCAAATATGCACCATTTAAGGACCTCGCATTGAGACTTCAGGATGTGCCCATTTCCTCCTTTATCCGTTCGGCTATGTTGTCTTTTGTATGAGAGGATTGAGGGACGTCCCTCATAGTTTTCCGCCTACATAAAAGCCACTTTGCCGCTTCGAACGTCATACATGGCACCCACAAGGCCGATCTGCCCCTTGTCGGCCATTCCTCTCAGGATGGGACTGCGCTCACGGATCCGCTCAACAGTAAGCGCCACGTTTTTATTCGCTACTGCTTGAACAAAGGCCTGGTTGCTTGATGTTCTGTCGGAATCATATCCGGATACCGCTGCCACGGCCGGTTTGATATTGGCCAGCGTATGGGTGAGGTTCCCCAGGACGACATCATCACAGGCCCCTTTGACGGCGCCGCATTCCGTGTGGCCCATAACAACGATCAACTTGGCGCCCGCCAGCGCACAGGCAAATTCCAGACTGCCTAAAATATCATCGTTTACAAAGTTCCCCGCTATCCGTGCATTAAAGACGTCGCCTATACCCTGATCAAAGATCAATTGTGCGGATTCACGAGAGTCAATACAGCTCACAAGTGCCGCAAAGGCAAACTGGCCGGTCGCGGTCGCCTTGGCCTGTTGCATATAATCGCGTTTGATCATGTTTCCCTGGACAAACCTTGTATTGCCCTCTTTGAGCATTTGCAGGGCCTTTTGCGGTGTTGTCGCTTCCTGGGTTTGTTTGTTTTGGGTCACATAGGGTTGGGCGGCATGCGCATTTAATGCGGACAGGACTATGCTTGAACCCGCAGCGGCTGCAATCAGTGATCCTCCGGCGCTTTTCATGAAGTTTCTGCGATCTTTGTCAATTGATGTCATGGCCATCTCCTTTCAGCAAGGTTGAGGTATATGTTTGCCCTGTTGCCTTCCTTGTTCTTCCTTCATTATAAGGAAAAGCGGACAGACGAAATCTGCTTCTTTTCCTGTGCGTTCCTTGTGCCATAAACTTTAAGAGTTGACAACATCCCCGTCCCCCTTCATTAAAAGAAGAATGACAAGCATTATTCCTGACACCCGAACCTGACACCTGAAACCTTAGTACCAGTACCATGCAGGCTCCTACACCATGAAGTAAAATAAATAATATTCATTCACGGGTATTGGTTTCAGGAATTGAATCGCAAAGGTCATCGGGGAAACTCCCGAAGCCGTTGCAGGGATGAAAACACGGACCGTTCGGCTACTGCCTGCATCAACGGAATCCCTTCGAGGGGAGCACCACGCAGCAATTCCCTGGCTACGATAAAGAAAGCCTGCCATGGCAATCTGTTCTTTCCAATGGATAACCTGCTGCGCAGAGCCATCCAGAACAGACGTTCGCCCCACAAATCCCGCTTTTCCTTCAGGATCTCCTCAAGAATGACATCCGCCGCGATTCCTATGCTGAAAGAGCTGCCAAAAGGAAGCTCTACATGTTTTTTAACAATATCGTCCACATGGGAATCGTCTTCAAACCAGGATTCGCCAAACGGCATTTCCGGCCAGGACCCGCTCGCTGTCAGTATTTCATCGACGACGGTCAGGGTTGTAAAAGATTTATCCAGTTCTTCTCCCAGGAGTTTCATCTGTTCCTGAAAATCCAGCGCCTTTGGAGGCCAGTACACACCTGCCAGGTTTTCAGCGACTAAGAGGAGGCCCGGAGGCGGAACCGCTTCCTTCAGGTGGCCCACCGCGATAAAGTGGGAAACGAGAAGATGGAGATAGTCCTCCTTCACCTTTAGGGATGCCGCCTTTTCCACGAGCCTGGCTACCAGGGACTTTTTCTCCCCTTTCCTGAACTTGGGGTCAACCCACGTTTCTCGAATTCCCTCCCCCTGTTTCACCAGAACGTTGCTCATTTGAGACTTCCTATTATTCAGGCATAATCCCCAGACCGCCTGCATGCCGGCTCCGTCAAACGGGGAGATATAGATTTCCCTATTTGTAACCCGGGGCATGGGTGCGCATTCAATACGGGCAAGGCGCACGGACTTGATAAGCCTGTCCAGAGACGGCCTCTCCTTTTTGGGAAGCCAGTTGCGCAGGCCGATCAATCGCCGGAACGATTTCGAAGCGATGACCCCCGGATTTTCAGGTTCATTAAACAGGCCGCAAACGCCCTTCCGCACCTGTGGGTCGGGGTGAAGCAGAAGGAGCAGAGCTACTTCACATATCAATGGGCTGCCTGATCGAATCATCTCCCCCGCCGCCCCTACCAGGGCCTGGGCGGGAAGCGCCGCCAGCTCGGCCATCATCAGCTCATACAGTTCAAAAGGACTTTGGGGACCGCCTTTGATCAAATCATCGAAAATACGCTTAAAATTCGGTGAACCGCTCCGCAAGGTAAATCGATTGTAATGTTCCGCAATCTCTTCATTTTTCTCCTTTATCCGAGAATGGAGTTCGAGCTTTGAACTGTAAAGAGCCTGCATCAAATCGGCTTGCACATCAACATCCACATGAAGTTGAAAAGCCTTTTCGGCAATCTCTTCCTGGATTGTTTCACTCGCGGCTATGGCCCACGCACGCCCTCTCTCCACGCAGTAGCGCAACTGGGTCAACGCCTCTTCCAGCAGGGTCATGATGGCCCGGTAGTGGGTATCACCATCTCTTTGGCGATTTTTCCCCCCGTGGCACTTGAGCAGCAGATGGAGCAAGGCCGAGGTCAATGAAGGTTTTGTTTCCAGGGTTCTCTGAATATCTCCGCTGAAAAGATCCTGCTCCACCATGCTATTCATGCGTTTAACGATTGTATTGATCAGCTCTTCGGCTTGCCGAAGGTCGTCCTCGTTGAAAGGCATCCCCAAGTCCGACCTCTCATTTTTTTTAGTTTTCAAGGCCGTCACCTTTTGGGTCTCTTCCTTATCAACGATCTTCCCGGGTCCACTCGAGGATTTCAAGAGGCAGCACTTCTTGTATTTTTTTCCTGAACCGCACGGGCAGGGTTGATTACGTCCGATTTTCTTACCCGGCGCCCCCGAAGGAGCAGGAGACTTCCATGGACGAGGCTCGCCAGGGACGCGTTTCACCGTACTCGCTTCTTCAAAGGGTTTTCCTTTGTACGGTGTTCGATCCATCTTTTCCTTAAACATGACATAGTGCCGCTGCAACCGGTCCAGATATGCAGGATCATCATTAATGATATCAGTAAATATTTCAATGAAATAGCGAGAGTATTCGGATTGCGGATTCAAGGGGTCAAGAAAAGGCCCGGCATCGACATCATCCGAATCAAAACCCATATTGATAGTGGCCACGATTTTGTTTGTTCGACTCGCAAGGACAGATATCATCACCCGCCTGCAATCGCACTCCTTCTCCTCGCAGAACAATTCAACAAAGCCATATTGGTCCGGCGGAGGGCCTCCTGCTTCTTGCGATAGAACCGTCACCACCCGTGTTTCCTTTTCGCCCTGTTTTGGAAATTTTTTAACAAACGGATACATCTCATCTCCCTTGGATCAAATTTATTGCTGCCGATTTTAATAGCCCTGGCGGGAAGGCATTATGGGGAAATGAAGATGATATCATTACATGCCTTCGTATTGACATCATCATATATCGCTATACGTTATCTGTCAAAGGGCAACTTTTCGAATTGTGACCACACATTCAGATGAGTAGAGGCCAATACACGGTGAGGTTGTTGACGAGAAATCATCCATTGACAACTGTCACGCAACACTTTACGAATAAGCCATGAATAGTGAATTTTTTTGGAGTTGTGGGATTCCGAGCAATGTTTTCACTACGAACTTTCTAAAATTCAGCCATTCACTGCCGCATAACATTCGGAGCAATTTCAATCCCCTGGTTTTCGATGCCACCCATGTGACCAATGGAAAGGATTAACTCTATGAAAACAGAAAGAATATCTAAATTTTTGAGACTGATGCCGATCCTGTTCTCCTTTGCCCTTGCAAGTCCGGTTTACGCTGATGAGGTGATTGATTCCATCAACGAGGCGGTTAATTTCTACAAGGACGGCCGCTACACTGATGCTGTAGGCAGCCTCGATTATGCATCCCAGTTGATCCGGCAGAAACGTTCAGAAATATTGACAACACTGTTGCCCGAACCGCTTCCCGATTGGACCGCCGAAAAAGCTACAACGGAATCGGCAGGTTTGGCAATGCTTGGCGGAATTGTTTCCGCAAAACGGATCTATCACAAAGGAGCAAGCCGCGTGACCATAGAGATTAGTAATTCGGCGGCCCTTCAGAGTATTATGTCCATGTTTTCCAACCTCATGTTTACGGCCACGGGCGACGGCAGGCTTAAACGGATCGGAGGACACAGAGCGATCATCAAATATGTTCCGGACACCCGTGACGGTGATATCACCGTCATGATCGAAAACAGATGCATGCTCTTCATCAAAGGTGAAGGCGTTAGCGAGCAGGACCTCATCGACTACGCATCCGCTGTCGATTACAAAAAACTCGAGAAATTCTAAAACTGAAGTTCCCCGTAACCATTACCATTCCAAGTCATCAGGTATGGGAAACTCGGCATAGGGATCATCAGGGTCAGGTTCTTTTATTTCCGATGAATTAAGGAGGATAATAGATTGCGCCTTGCGATCCTGAATCTGCCTGGCTGCTTTTGCCGTGACAACGGAATATTGCTCATCCTGTTTGACAATGGCCATCTTCCCTTTGGTGAGACCTTCAGCAATCTGTTTGCTGACATAGAGTTTTTTAATCTTCCTGTTGTCGGCAAAATGAAAGGGGATATCTCCTTCCACTTCCATCAGGTTTTGCTTGATTATCTGCCTTATCTGGCCCTGGACCTCTCTTTCCTTAGCGGCCTCATTTCGTTGACGATTCAGCTCTCTGTCGCGGGCAGCCTGCTCATCGCGGGCCTGTTGGATCTTTTTTTGAATCTCATCATCTTCCTGCGTTTTCTTGTTCCCCTTTTTCGAGCGGGAAAGATGCTGCTCATTGACTACCTTATTGGCCTGCTTTTGGGTCACCAGGCCCTTTTTCAGAAATTGATCCTTAAATGGATTATTGCCCATTATATTCACCGCTGTGGGTCACCCAGTTCATGAACTCCCAAAAAACACAATAAACTGCGGGCTACCCCAAGATGTTGAAATTAAAATTCATTTCCTTTGAGATGTTTTCCCTCTTCCAATGCCCCCGGCCATAATGTGTGCAGGATGTCGGCGGCAATCATCCGAGATCTCCTTGCCATGGCACAAAATTATCATTTCAAGGGCCTCGCGCCAACTTAATAACCTACCAGCGTCCTTATTTCCTATCGGATATTGACCTCTTAACGGTCTGGACATGGAGCGGCAGCCCCACGGTCTTGACTCCCGGCCTAATCCGGCTGTTGATGGATTAATTTCATCCCGGGATACGGGGCCTGGAAATAGACAATGCCCGTCCCGCCCAGACTGCCGATAAAGGCGGTTTCGCAATTTTCCCATCCAAAGCAAATGTTGGTGGGCCTTTTGAGAAACCTCCCTCTTGGGTCTTCCAAAACCATCACCAGTTCCGTCTCGGGTGTTATATAGCCAATGGCATTCCAAGCGGGAAAAGTGACCCACAGGTTTCCTGCTTCATCAAAGGCAATGCCGTCCGGATACCCAAATTCAGCCAATGGAGAGGGACCGTAAATCTCCGGCGATGTCAGGGACCCATCGAACTTGATTTCGTATTGCAATACGACCCTTTGCATGGTGGCCGCCACATATAGTTTGCTCTCATCGGCGTTCAGCGCTATGCCGTTGGCGAAGCAGATATCTTCGGCCACGATGCGGGCTCGCCCCTTTTTCATGAGCACCACACATCCGTCCGGGGCCGGATTCCGGATCGCGTCCTCGATATCCTTCCGATAGCTGGAATTGGAAACCCAGAGACGGTCCTTGCTGTCTACAAAGGGAAAGTTGGGGGTGGGCATCCTTTTCCCCTCCGCGTCGGTCATTAAGATCGTGTGAGTCCCGTCTATGCCCAGGGATTGGCACTGACCATTGCCGATGTTGGCGATGATGCAATTTCCATCAGCATCAAGGCAGATGCCATTGGGAATACCGCCCAGATCACCGTAAAAGGAGGTTTTACCCTCCGGGCTGATCATTGCTATCCGGCCTCCGGCATCAGCGGCCAGCACGGTCCCGTCATTTCGGACCACGACACCTTCCGGTCTCATGATTCCCGCACCGATGATACGGATCTCGTCATGGTCTAACTTCATAATGAATAACGCTCCAGCAATCGCTTTCGCTTATGACACATCTTTGGCCAAGCGGACCAAAATATCACCAGCACCGGACATTCGTTTTGCCATCTCTGTTCCTCGAAATGAAGTCCCGATCCCCGCCGAATTCCTTCTTTGCCGTTATGTCGCTAAGGGTTGCTCCCTTGCGGTTGCACTCACAGTGCTCCGCCATATCTTTTCTCTCACACTTACCCCTGATATTACAAAAACGATGATTTTCACTGCAGACATCTCTCTTTGGTTTAGGGGTTGCTGTTTCAGCCGATTATGATTTCATCCAACAGTCGTTTTGGCACATGATGGACAGCCTTGTCGTCACGCCAGTATTTAATATTTCCATCAGGCCCCATGGGATCTATTACGACAGTCTCCTTCGGTTTGCCCAGGGCCAGAACAAGAAGTATCTCGTAGCGAGCAGGGATGCTTAGAGCACTTCTAAGCCTCTCTTTGTTGATTGTGGCAATGATACAGCCACCAAAACCCCTCGAAGTGGCGCCCAGCATTATCGTCTGGGCCGATATCCCGTGGTCCCAGGCAACTGACTTGCTTATCTGGGTATCGCCCAGCAGAATGATATAGGCGGATGGTCTCTCCCCTTCTTCCGGACCCGGCCAGTCTTTGAGATAACCGGCCCAGCCAAGATTCTGAAAAATCAGGTCATTCTTTTCGGGATCAGCCGAGAGGATATATTTCAGTGGTTGCAAATTACCCCCTGACGGAGAGTACCTTGCCAAGTCCACGAGTTCCCTCAACGTATCCATTCCTATCGCGGTTTCCTGATAAAACCTCCTGTAGCTTCTGCTTCTTCGTACCACATCATCAATCATCACATCCTCCTTTTTTGGGTCCGCACCCGTTGGGGAAACGCGGACAAGTGACATCTGCCTCTTGTTTAGGGACGTCCCTGCAAACGCAGAAAATATCAGTTCAGGTACCCCATGCCAACTTAATAACTTACGCCATCCCAGTCCATCACAAGATTACAGCTGTCCGGCAGAGTAGTTGTCAGTCGTTTTGTTCCATCTCATCAAAGCCCGGTCTCACAAAATCTCTTGCATAGGGGAACCGGTTTTCCATCCGGTTTTCCAAATTCTGAAGGATTTCGATAAAACAAACCATTTCGTTTTCGTGCTCTGGAAAATAGGCCGATAAAATCTTCCATGCCGTAATCGAACGATCCATTCCAATTAGAGCAACCTTCGCTGAACCATCCGAATCTTTTGGGAAGTCGTCGCAATCTGTTAATTCTTCCAATGCGCTTTCGCACGCTCTGACAAGCTTCACATGAATCTGGTATTGATACCACCGAATAATCTCGATGGCGTCATTGATATCAGCCGCCTCTTGCGCAGGATTCTTTCGCGATGACATGAGACGAATTTTTTTCATTTCATCTTCTTTTTGAAAAAATAAATATTCTTTGGAATCAAACCAATCGTCGACCGATTTTGCATATTTTTTTGAGAGGTGGGAAATAATCTCCGTTAAGGCGTTTTCTTCTCTGATCTCTCCGTTATCAAAACAATTCTCAGTATCCATTGAATCAACATCGATACCCTCTTCTTTTGCCATTTCCTTCACCATGACAAAAACATTTTGGAGCATTTCAGAGAACTTTTCCCAAAATTCTTCGTTAAATGCGTCGATTTTCTGAAGATCGCCAAATTGCTCCCCGACAAGCGCACAATTTAGACATCTCGAAGTGAACTGGCAACGCTCACACCACCTGTCACAATAATTGTATATGCCGGAAATATATTTCGGATCTTTTGCATATTCCAATAATTCCTCTCGAGATTTCATTGCATCATCCACCACTACCATTTAAGGTCGTCAAGTATGGGAAACCAGGGATCATCAGGATCAGCTTCTTTTATTTCCGATGAATTAAGGAGGGAGTTCTTCCCAGCCAAGCTGATCATCGCCATCGACCCTCTGGCATCAGCGGTCAGCACGGTCCCGCCATTTCGGACCACTACACCTTCCAGCCTCATGATTCCAGCGCCGATGATATGGATCTCGCTCTAATCTATCTGCATAACGGGTAGATTCTTATAAAAACTCAGCCTTGCAACGCTGCCGAGAAAGATCCCGGGTTTTCCGTTGAATGGTTGCCAACTGAACGACCACCGTTTATAAGACGGTGGGTTCGTTGATCGGCTGAAGCCGACTAAAGGTTAAATGAAGTCCTGATCCACGCCGAATTCCTACTTGGCCGCTATGTCGCTACAGGTTGCCCCTTTGCGATTCCACTTACCGTATTCCGCCATACCTTTTCTCTCACACCTAATCCTGATGCCACAAAAACCATTTTTCTTCCTTGCACAATGGCTTCTTTTTACAGCCTGACGATGTCTTCCATACCGTCGGAAGGAATGGCTAAGCTTCGAGCCTGTCCAATTCAACGGTCTTAATTTTTGAAAGCTCTATTGCAATCCTATTCTCAGCATACCACAAATCATAAGCCTGCTGCATACGCAACCAAACTCCAGGGCCATTGACATGAATGCTGTAACGCTTCGGCATTCCTTGAAGGCCGTGGAAATTGAAGCCCGGAACATTGAGATCTGTCAATAATTCCGCCTGATCTAAAGCGTCTAAACGTCGCAAGGACCGCGGTTGCAAATCCTGCCGCACCTTACGAGAGCGGCCACGCGGCTTTTTTCGGCGGTTTGAATCAGCATTGATATATGCCATTTTTGTCTCCCACAGCACGCATCTAACGGACAAAGGCATCAATACGTTCCGCAATGTTGGCCTTAAGGTTCTCGAAAAAAAGCGAATAGTCAAAGGCATGGTAGACCCCATCCGGGAAATGACCGCCTTTAACGGTAACCAGGTCTACATTCTCAGGCTGGACAACTAATCCGCTGTCCACAATCTGAGCCGAAGTGAAATGTGGATAGGTGGTGGGCGTACCGGCGTTATCGAAGAAGACAGAGCCAAAGTTCTTTTCAGCAGGGACGAAGGCACTATCCATAGTCCAAGACAGGGGGTTTACCGTTAGAGCATCTTTTTTGAGGGTAGGTGCAACCGATTGTCGTCCTTCAGCCATTGTGTTGTACGATATAACGCATCCCGTTTGGTCTGAACGTTCACACATGCGCACAGAGGAGTGAGCAGATAGGTCCGCCGGTGTCAAAGACCAACCCGGAAGCAGAGCAGCAACTAATCGGTCTTCCGCACCGGTAGAGCCCCAATGATCTAATAGAAGATCCGTCAAGATCATGGAACCCTGGCTATGCCCTGCCAAGAAAAAAGGGCGGCCGTTGTTTTCATATTTCAGGTAATGGGTTAGGGCACGCCAGACATCGTTATGCACGATTTTTTGCAAGGGTGCGGCGTCTGCGTCACTCAAACCCAGGCCAGCCAAATTCATCTGGCGATACATTGGGGCGTAGATATTCGCCTGTCCTTCAAAAACAGAAGCCTGAGTGATTACCGTTTCCATGGCCGCAGCACGCATGTCCGGCCTATTCGTATCCATGATCCAATCAGTATTATTAAACAGGACCGTTGGATAAACGAAAAAAACATCAACCGGGGCCGTGGGGGCTGCAGGTTTTACGAGCCAGCCTTCCGGCGCCGTATAATCCGGAGCTGCAGGCAGAGTCTTTAGATCTAACGGTGGCATGGCTTGACAGGGGATCAACAGGAGAAGACTAAAAACTATTATCGGAAATATCGAATACAAAATTGGCAACGTATGGTTTTTCATAATAAAAACTCAATGAATTGGGTTAAAGACAACACGCTCCGGACCCTTACAAGATGTTTACATTTCCTTCACGCCCTTTGAAACACACTCCCTCTTTCGGAACCATGGGCTGTCATCCAACCCTCTTTGACCGGTTTATCAAGGCGTATGTGGATCGTAGCCCTGGAAATGGACTCTCCACCTGACGTTTGTTGGATTATAGCCGTTTTCTTTTTGGAAAGCAGGAGACAGAAGTTCGTCTCCTCTTGAGAAAGGCCTGCTGTCAAACGGATACCAGGCCTTGTGTCCGGATTACCAGCGGACAGAACTCAACCCAACGGTGCGCAGGGATCGAGCAAATTTTTTGTCAAAGGTAGCCACCGTGGCATCCTTTTCTGATTTGCATACAACCGCCACAATAGCATCACCGAAATCACGAATTTCATCGGGCCATATTTATAGGAGGGTTTCAAAGTCAAGCTCATGGATTATATGAGCGCCCGGCAAGGCAACCAAGTTAGCATCTGTACTTTTCGGCCCGTTCCTTCCTGGCGAAATCAATATCCTCTGCAATGTCGCCCTCGCCGACCTTGATGGTGTTTCTGTACTCAAGGAATCTTTTGTGAACCGGCAACACGATTGCCTTGCCGTCTTCCACTTTCCATTCCAGGGTATCGCTGACCGAAAGTTTGAGCTGCGACCTGATGCGCTTCGGAATAGTTGTCTGATATTTTGAAGTAACGACCGATTGCATGATTCCTCCCCCCTTCCATGCGTTTCTTTTCAAAAGGAGGATATCGAAAGGAGGATAAATTGTCAAGGCGTTGCGGACCTGTCGGGATGACAACTGATTGCTCACAGTCATCTTATCATCTGAAATGGGACGTAAAAGCGAAACCTTAAAACCTTACATCATTTCTATTCCCATTTCACGAAGGCGGGCGGGGACCTGTCTTTCCAGTCACGACAAAAAAACCCCGAGGTCCCTGCCGACCAGGCAGGATTTTATGATTTAGTTTACGAGGAGTTTTTCACCGGGATGCAGGACTGCTTTTATGGTAATTTTATTCAGGTTGCACAACTGATCCGTGGTCATCTTGTGTTTCCGGGCAATACCAAACAGGCTGTCACCCCGCTTGACGACATAGTATTTTTGCACGCTTTTCTTTTGGGTCTCGACCTTTTTCGCCTGAGATTCGGCTTTTTTCTCTGAGATTGAAGCGAGACGCGCCATAATATCGCGCTCAAAGCCTTCCATGGATTGCCGGACGTTTTGGAGTTCCGCTTCCAGAGCCCCTGTCCTTTTGACGGAATTTTCCAGGTTTGCAAGCCGCCCCTCTATCTTCTCAATGCTCGATTTGAGGGCTTTGACATCCTTGGATGCTTTTTCGTCTGAACACCCGGAAAAGCCTCCAGCGAAAATGACCATCACCAAGACAAGGTAAAAACTGCCAAGGGTTTTTTTCATAGTGCGTTCCTTTCTTTGCGAATTTTTCTACAAACTGAATGATTGTTTTTGGGGACGTCAGTCCACATATCGGATTATAAGCTTGTGCGGTGACCACCCTGTATTTTCTTAACCTGTTCATCATTAACTCCGGCTTCTCCGGCGAAATCGGGCCAACGGCGCACGACTTCAATAACGCGTTGAATCATATGTTCCGCGCGTGCCTTCTTGATGTCGGCCGCCTTGGCAACGGCTAACAAGTCCTCACGTTCAAACCGATCTCGCTTACCGTTAACGCTCATCTGGTGCTGACTCGTCCACTCGCCACTGGGATTCCACGCGTAGGAAACATCGAAGGCAGGCGACAGGCGCCATTCGCCCCGTCGATTCATGATAAAGGCTATGTTCTTGACGTGATCATCACAATTCCGTCCGATCACATTGAAAATGGCGCGCAGCACCTGCTGATCCATGTCTCTTCGAGAGAGCCCCATCCTCCGAATGATTTGAATCGCCTGCTCGTACGAATAGCTCGCAGGCTGCCTGTAATCATAGTGAGCAATAGCACCCAAGGACTGCATGTGCAATTTTCTGCCGTTCGCGGACCTATCAAACCTTTTCGCCATAAAGTGGCTACGGCCGCCTTCATGATGAAGGCGGCACGTCGTCATCTCAATGCCGGCCTCGACGGCCATTAGGTGATAGGCATACTCGATTTTACCGTAGCCCTTCGGAGTGGCGATTTCCGTATCAGTACTGCTGGTGATTCCGTCAAATTTCATTATCCAATACTCAAAGCCCGCTCCAGCCTCAACCTGGCCTGACCTGAATTCGTTGGTTTCTTCATTCCAAGCGAGAATCGCCTTAGCCCTGGCGCCGCCGGCCGAAGTCCCGACTCGGAGAATATCGTTGATTGCTTCTCGGTCATCGTCACCGGAGAAGACGCCACCGAATCCAGCACGTTCATCAAGGATCTGGTTTGCCAGCTCGACCAGACTCGCGACCTCAACTGCTCGCCTGCTGGTTGGCGGTCCGAGTGTTGCCGGCTGATACTCGAGAGCCCCCATGCCGCGACTGCCGACATAGCAGAGGCGTTCCACTGGATGGAAACTCGCTGCGGTTCTTCCCTGTGAAGCAAGCCAGGCGTCAATGATCGCATTACCGTATTTGTCGGGAAGTGAGTCCGAAACCAATCCCGGCAATCCTTTGAAGGTGTTCCGCGCAAGCGCCGGGAACTCATAGGGAAACTCGCCAAGCGGCATCATGATGGGCGCCAATTGTATGCCGCTGCGGAGAAAGTCGGGCGCGTATTGGAAGACTCCGATCTCCCTGTCTTCAAGCCAAGTGACGGCGCCAATTACACTACCCCATAGAATGACGCGTGCATCATTATTCATCATCGTCCTCCCCGTCACCCCACGACCAGGTTGGGAGTTCATCAATAGATTTGACAGGACGCGCGCGCTGACGCTCTCCGGCACCCAAGCCAACCCGTTCGATTGGTCTCACATTCGGATCCGGCAATAGGGCTTCAAGGTTTTGTTGTATGCTAAGCGCCATCATAATCCGAATGAAAGTATCCAGGGAAACACCTTGGCCCTTTTCAAGCCGTCCGATGGTTCTCAGCGAGACGCCGGCTTCTTCAGCGAGTTGTGCTTGGGTTATGTTACGGGAAAGCCGTATGCTTTCCAAGCGCTTGCAGAGGGCGGCTTCGATCTGATTACTCGTTGCCACTAAGAAATCTATTTTATAAGACATATCTTGCTTATTAACCTCCACTGGAAGTTTTAAGCAGCAATATCTTACTAATTATATGACAAGTCAAGCACAATCATGTAAATGGTAATTTTTTGCTTTTTATATGGTTATAATCCTATTTATCGGCAATATTTTACCGTTTATACCTCACAATGACATCCTCTGCGAGAGCCTCCCATTTTATCAAGAAAAAGGCCTGCAACCAGGAAAACCATCATGAAAATGGCCGAACGCATCTGCGTGCTGCAAGATCGTCCACGAGTGCTCGGAATCCGGCTGTTCTCAGCTCATTTAACAAGAAAGACCTTG
>CAVVFZ010000018.1:0-15104 GCA_963747555.1 uncultured delta proteobacterium | reverse complement strand
AGCAGAGAAAGGATGCTCTTTCAAGCAACTCATCACAAGGTGAGAGGGTTTTTCTTGACCTTGAACTCTCGTAGACTTAGATTTTCAAATTACGGCTTACTGTGGAATCAGGGGACAGAGGGCACCCCCACCCCTTGTCGGAGGGGCTGGGGGAGAGGGATTTTCTCACACCTGTCGGCGAGCTTTATCCGAAGGTCCGAGCAATGTTCGGACCACTTCAAGGAGGATCGTCATGCATATCGCCCTGTTGATCATCGTCATCTGCGTTATTTATATTATTGTGATTATGGGCGGAATCGCCCTGCAACTCACCGGATTGGAGAAATCCCGCGCAAAGTTCCAGGCCCTCTCCGCATTTTCCGGAACCGGTTTTACCACCCGGGAAGCGGAAACGGTGGTGAACCATCCACGCAGGCGCAAAATCATCATGACGCTTATGATTCTTGGAAATGCAGGCCTCGTATCGCTTATCGCCACATTTGCTTCCTCCCTTAGAAAGACAGAAGCGATCGATATTCCCATGAATCTCGCGATCATCGCCGGATCCATTTTCCTGCTTTACAAGATTGCCTCTCAGAGATCCCTTGCCACAAGATTAAGGAGAAGGCTAAGTCGGCTGGTGAGAAGAATTCTTCACATGCAGGACATGCTCATGGAAGAAGTGCTTGACCAGGGAGATGGATATGGTGTAGCCCGAATTCTCATGGGGGTTGAGTCCCGAATCATCGGAAAGGATTTGCGGCATTCAGAATTGAGCAACCACGAAATCATGGTGCTCTCCATCGAAAGAGATCATGGGAACATCCCTTTCCCTCATGCCTCCACCACCATAAACCCTGGAGACAGGTTGATTTGCTACGGAAAATTGACAAATCTGACGGAGTTTTTCCTTTCGGAAGAAAAAACGGACCAAACGGACGGGCCCACCGCCGAAGAACAGGGAGATAGCAAACCTGGCCATGCGCTATGAAGGCCCCATATATCGACCACCGAGTGAAGCGGACAGTCTTCTCATTCAGGCGACCATCGGATGCCCTCATAACAAATGTACCTTCTGCATGGTTTACAAGAAAGGACCGCATTTCCGGGTACGCCCCGTACCGGATATTTTGTCAGACCTGGAGGAAGCAAAAAAAAACTTTGGATCCGGCATCCGGACCCTCTTTTTGCCCGCCGGGAACACGATCGCCATGCCCACCCGAGACCTGGCCCAGGTCTGTTCCCATGCACGCACCCTTTTCTCCGGCCTCGAACGGATTACCGTCTACGGTTCATCGAGATACATCTATCTGAAAGGGCCTGCCGATCTTCTCCGATTGAAAAATGCGGGGCTCACGCGCATCCACGTGGGACTTGAAAGCGGCGACGATGAAGTGCTTGCCAGGATAAAAAAAGGAACCGTCTCGGCAGAGCAGATTCAGGCAGGGATCTGGGTAAGAGAAGCGGGTATCGCTCTGAGCGAGTATGTGATTCTCGGGATTGGAGGAAAAGAGAGAACCGAAGCGCACGCAGCGGAGACAACACGTACATTAAACGCCATCAACCCCGATTATATCCGGTTTCGCACCTTTCTCCCGAAGATCAACACGCTGCTGCTTCATCAGATTCGGAAAGGGGACTTTCAGGTTCTCTCCCCCCACGAAGTGATCCGGGAAACCATGGAAATTATCCGCCGCCTGGAAGTCGCGTCCGCAATCACAAGCGACCACTATACCAACTATGTGGATATCCATGGCAAAATGCCGGAAGACAGGGACAGGATGTTGTCCGTTCTCAAAAAAGCTCTTCTAAGGGATGAAGCGTCTTTCAGACCGGTTTATGTGGGAACGCAGTAAAAACAGCGTCTATTGCCACAACCCCTTCAAGAGCCCCACCACATTCTGCCCGCCCTCCGATTGTACAAAATCGAGGACTACGGGGACAAATTTCCCAAGGGTACTCGAATCCATTCCCAGCTTGGAAAATGCGCTATTCAAATCCAACAGGCTTCCCGCCTTGGCAGCGCCGCCTCCGAGAGAAGACAGGGTGCTTCCGAGAGCCCCTTCAAGGCCGGTTTGTGGCTCGGCCTTTGGCGCGGCAGCAAGGTAGCGGTCCATACCGGGAACTGCTTCGGCCACCTTCTTGAAATCCTCCGCACTCAGGTTCTCTTTTGCATTCTGAAACAGGGCGCCCGTCCCTCCCTCGGCTTGCTTCTCCGTAATCCCCAAGGTATTGGTGAGCGTACTGATGAGATCCATCGTACCGGCCTGCCCCACGGTCATTCCAAACCCTGCCATAACAAAAACGGACAGGCAAAAAAGTGCAGCACGAATCTGATTACGTTTCATTTTTTCCCCCCTTTGGCAACGCGTTTCCAGCCCTTTCCTTTATCCTCACCGAAACCGATCGGTGTAAGTCATGAAAAAATAGCCACGATCAGCGGCATTGTCGAGCCATTAGAATAGCTCCCCGGGTCTTTTCTTGCGGGTCTGAATTTTCTTGACCTGTATGCGTTGTGTATTATGATGGGAACTTGGCTCGATGTTTTCAATCCAAGGATAAATAAAAGAGGTTACAAGACATGCTAAACCGCAACAACCTGGTCGGCTCTCTGCTTTTCTGCCTGCTTTTGCTTTTCGCGCTCCATCCCGACGTTATGGCCAAAGAG
Source organism: uncultured delta proteobacterium (assembly GCA_963747555.1). Classification (GTDB taxonomy): domain Bacteria; phylum Desulfobacterota; class DSM-4660; order Desulfatiglandales; family Desulfatiglandaceae; genus DUZB01. The sequence goes on along the minus strand of CAVVFZ010000018.1, from coordinate 12,457 downwards.
ATCAAGGACTCGGAATCCGCCACGCACGGTGTGGACGCGTCCCAATATTACACCGTGGATACCTACCAATTTCCGGGATTTCGATTGATCCAGCTGGAACTTCCCGTGCTTTCCATCTATTCCTATATGCTGGTAAGCGAAGGGAAGGCACTGGTGGTGGATCCATGCCGGGATATCTCCATTTTCCTGGACATCGCCAAGAAAGAAGGGCTCAAAATCATCGGGGTATACCTGACCCACTCCCATGCAGATTTTGTAGCCGGTCACATGGAACTGGTGAACGCGGTAAAATGTCCCATTTACCAGAGCCACATCAGCGGCGTAAAATATCCTTTTGAACCGTTAAAAGAGGGCAGCGAGATCCGCGTCGGAAAAGCTGTCGTCAAGTTCATCGAAACCCCCGGGCATACGCCGGACGGCATGTGCGGACTCGTGTACGGGCCTGATAACCCGAACATTCCGGAACTCGTACTTACAGGAGACGTGCTTTTCGTAGGCAGCGTGGGCCGACCGGATCTCATGGGGGGAACCGCTTCCGCCGCATGGCTGGCTTCCGCCTTTTTTGACTCCTGGACCGAAAAAATTTCCAAGCTGGGTGACGGCGTCAAGATCTTCCCCGCCCACGGGGCCGGTTCGCTCTGCGGTGCTCACCTCTCCGACAAACCTTTCAGCACCATCGGGGCGGAAAAGGCCTCCAACCCCTACCTTCAGAATAAGAAAAGGGGCGAATTCATAGCCGCCCTGATCCAGGACCTCCCGGAAGCCCCCCAGTATTTCAAACACAACGCCGCCATGAATAAACAGGGACCACCCTTGATCAAATGGAATGCGCCTCTGCCCGCTGAAATATCTCCGGTCATGGACCTGTCAAGACCGGAATCGTTTTACATCGTAGATCTGCGGGATGCTTCCCAATACGAGGCAGGACACATTCCCAACGCCGTCAACATCGCACTGCGGGGAAAACTGGAGACATGGACGGGGATCATGGTTCCCTGGGGCGCCAGGCTGGTCCTGGTGGGAAGCAAAGAAGAGCTGAAAGAAGGGCTTTTCAGGCTCCACCGCATCGGGTACTCGCCTGACATTATCACCATGGAAGACTGGAAAAAAGCAGGTCTGCCGGTCACGGTAAGCAACCCCATCACCCCGAAGGAGCTTTACGAATTGATGCAGAAAGGAGAGGCGCCGGTCATCGTGGATGTTCGTCTTCCTCCGGAGTGGATGGCCTTGCGGATCGGAACCGTGCTGAATCTTCCTCTCAATCATTTGGCGGAACTTTCCAGCCAGCTCGATCCCTCTCAGCCGGTGGTCACGGTCTGCAACTCCGCCTACCGTTCCAGCATGGCCGTGGGCATCCTCGAAAGAAAAGGCTTCAAGATGCCCCGTAACCTCAGGGGAGGCAGCCAGGCCTGGATCGATGCAGGATTGCCGGTCTACGAGTCGGCCAAAAATGGCTCCGAAACCGGCCCGGCGCCTAAGAAGCAAGTCAGACTCCCCGACAGGATTTCCGCCGCGGAACTCAAACGGCTTATCATGGATCTGCCCGGCTCCTTCGAAATGGTCGACATCCGGCCCGCGGAGCACTTTGCCGATTATCATCTGCCGGGCGCCCTGAACGTTCATGTGGCGGACCTGATTTCGGACCCGGGGTTTCTTGTGGGAGCGGGGCCACTCGTCCTGGTGGATCGTGATGGATCGATCGCCATGGCCGTCGGCGGCATCCTTTCCCAGAAGACGCAACGACCGATCAAGGTGCTTTATGGCGGGCTCGAAGCCTACTGGTCCGAATCCAGAGGCATTGCACCCGCGGCGACAGGATTACCCGATGCATCGGCCGTGGAAGAAAAACCGGCGGCCGAAACCGTCTCTCCTGCTCAGGAAAAAACAGAGGAACCGCCAAAACCTCCGGCTAAAAAACCTGAAAGACCAGAAAGACCAGACGCAGGTTGTTAACCTTCAGAGAAGATCCGGAGACATCAAAAATGGAACAAAAACGGCCCAACCCCAAACCATACGGAAATCCCTATCTGGCAGGTGTACTGCTGGGGCTGACGCTTCTATCCGCATTCCTCGTATTGGGAACCGGACTGGGCGCCTCCGGCGGCATAGCGCGATTGGGAGCATTCCTCGAAGGAATGGTTGCCAGGACCCATACCCTTTCCAGCGCCTACTTCGGAAAATGGGGGGAGGATCCTCTTTCCTATTATCTCGTCTACCTGCTTGCGGGGGTATTCCTGGGAGGTCTTTTTTCATCGGTTCTGTCCCGGCGGGTCCTCTTTGGCATTGAAAAAGGCAAAACCGCGTCGGGAAGCCTCAGGTTGAGCCTCGCCCTTATCGGGGGTATCCTTTCAGGTTTTGCAGCCCGCTTGGCGCAAGGATGCACTTCCGGACAGGCACTTTCGGGGAGTGCCCTTCTGCTTACCGGCAGCCTGGTCTTCATGGCCTGCATCTTCGCGGGAGGGTACATGGCGGCCTATTTTGTCAGGAGGCAGTGGCACTGATGAATACCTTCTACGGACTTGATGCACTAAACAGCGGAGAGGCCTTTTTCGCCTCATTGGTAATCGGATTTTTCTTCGGCCTGGCCCTTGAACGGGCCGGTTTCGGCAGCTCGCGAAGGATCAGCGGTATTTTCTATTTCACGGACATGGCCGTGCTCAAAGTCATGTTTACGGCACTGATCGTGGCCATGCTGGGCCTGTCTTTTTTTTCCTTCATAGGACTACTGGACATTTCAACCCAGATTTATACCTTGAAAACTTTCTATGGCGCCTTCGTCGTCGGCGGTCTGCTCTTCGGCGTCGGCTTCGCCATAAGCGGATGGTGCCCCGGCACCGCCATGGTGGGTCTCGCCTCCGGAAAAATGGATGCATTGGTTTACCTCGGAGGGGCCATTCTGGGAAGCATCCTGTTCAATGAACTCTTTCCGGTCATCAAACCCCTCTATACCTGGGGACAGAGCACCCAGACCAGTTTTGATGAACCGGGTCTTGCTTTCATTTACAAGAGTTTGAGGATATCTGAAAACAGTTTTCTCCTGCTCTTTACCGCCATGGCCGTTTTCTGTTTCTGGGTAGCGGAATACGTGGAGAAAACAAAAAATCCCGAAAAGGGGGGAGCCTATTGGAACAGCCCGTTCCTCAAGTCCTTCTGCGTCCTCCTGCTGGCGGCTGCCGTCAGCCTGCCCCTGCTCTCTTTCCAGTATTCCGAACCCCAGGCTTCCTCCGATATCCTTTCAGCGGATTCTGAAGCGGATCCTTCATTGGTCCAGGAATCCATAAGCCCGGAAGAACTGGCTGACCGTCTGTTGAATCGGGATACAACCATAACAGTGGTGGATATACGGCCGGAATCGGAGTTCCGAACCTTTCATCTCAAAGGCGCCTTGAATGTGCAGTTGTCGGATCTTCCCACCTTTGTGGCGGAAAACGGGGGAAAAGGAATGATAGTCCTTTATTCCAACAACATTGCCCAACAGACTGAGGCCCGCGACGGGTTGTTCCGAATGGGCTTTCCCAAAGTAACTGTCCTCACGGACGGACTCAACGGATTCTGGGAGAAGTGCCTTAAGCCCGTGTCTCTTCGTTCAGAACCGGTATCCGGGGAAACAGCCAAAAGGATCAGGTCCTGGCGGGAATATTTTCTTTCACCTTCATAGGGAAATTCACCTGTGGAAAAAGGCTGAGCAGCCTCGCCCCATGGAACCCTACTTCTGGTATCCCATGCCCGGACCATGGAGCCCCTGGGGCCCCTGGAATTATATGTACTGGGGCTATTGAACTTCACGGAATCATCTTGACAGGGTTGCCCCATTTTTCTACTCTGATATGTTTGGGGTATTTCATTCTGCTTAAAATATGAATAGGAGGATGGATCATGAAAACAGGATCAAAAAAGAAACCGGTGATTGCCGTTCTGACCGGAGGCGGCGACGTTCCCGGCCTTAATCCATGCATAAAAACTGTTGTCTACCGAGCCGCAAGCGAAGGGATCAAAACCATAGGCATACGAAGAGGATGGGCAGGCCTTTTGGAATACAATCCCGACGATAAAAAATCGATGAAGAACTGTATTCAGGAACTCACTCCTCCGGAGGTCAGGACCATAGACCGGGACGGAGGAACCTATTTGCACACATCACGCACGAATCCCAGCGCAACCAGGAAGAAGGATGCTCCTGATTTTCTCAAGGGTGCTTTTTCAGAAGGAGAAGAGAAACACGACTTCACCGCCCATTGCATCAAAAACCTTGAAAGTCTGCAGATTGACGCGGTGATCCCCATAGGTGGAGATGACACCCTGAGTTTTGCAGAACGCCTGCACCGTGAAGGGTTTCCCGTCATTGCCATCCCCAAGACCATGGACAATGATGTGTTCGGCACCGACTACTGTATCGGTTTTTCAACGGCCATTACCCGGGGCGTCGGCTTCATCCATGCACTCAGGACCTGTGCCGGTTCCCACGAGAGGATTGCCGTCATAGAACTCTTCGGTCGCTATTGCGGCGAGACATCTCTGATCTCCGCCTATTTAGCGGGCGTGGAGAGGGCCATTATTTCCGAAGTCCCCTTCGACCCGGAGAAACTGGCCAAGCTGATCATGAAAGACAAAAAGGCCAACCCGAAAAACTATGTGATGATTACCATATCGGAAGGCGCAAAAATGACCGGCAGCGACATGCTCATGACCGGAGAATCGGACGCCTATGGTCACCGAAGACTGGGCGGCATCGGGGAGGAAACAGGGGAGATCCTGAAAAAACTCACCGGCGAGGATGTGTTAAACCAAAGGCTTTCCTATCTGATGAGAAGCGGAGCACCCGATTCCCTGGACCTGATGGTTGCCGTCAATTATGCGAACATGGCCCTGGACCTGTTTTTGAAAGGCACTTTCGGCCGGCTTGTAGCCCTGACTCGCGGCACCTACACCGACATTCCGCTCAGCATCATCACCACCGGGCAAAAGCGGGTGGATGTAAGGGAACTCTACGACGTGGGAGAATACCGTCCGAAGGTGATGCACGTGAGCGGCAAGCCGATGTTTTTGTATTAATAGAGGAAATAGATGCCGTTACAAATAGAACGAAAAAAAACGATCCAGATTCATGTGGGAGACATCCCTATCGGCGGAGACGCACCCATCGCCGTACAGTCCATGACAAATACCGATACGAGAGATATCCCGACGACCGTTCATCAGATTGAAAGACTGGCGGATGCCGGATGTGAAATCGTCCGGTTGGCCATTCTAGACCAGGAAGCCGTTTCGGCCTTTCGAGAGATCAAGACCAAAGTAAAACCCCCGTTAATTGCGGATATCCATTTCGACCACCGTCTCGCTCTCGGAGTTCTTAAGGCCGGAGCGGACGGTCTGAGGATTAATCCCGGAAATATCGGGAGCCGTGAAGCGGTGAAGAAAGTGGTGGATCTTGCACGCGACAGGAGTGTCCCCATAAGGATCGGGGTAAATTCAGGTTCCGTTCACAAAGAACTCCTGAAAAAATTCGGAGGTCCCACCCCGGAAGCCATGGTGGAAAGTGCCATGGAGCACGTGGAATATCTGGAAAGTCTGGATTACCATCTGATCAAGATATCCCTCAAATCCTCCAGTGTACGAAACACCATTGCGGCCTATGAACTGTTGAGCGAACGCGTGTCTTATCCGCTGCATCTGGGAGTTACGGAGGCAGGCACCCTGATTTCAGGAACCGTAAAGAGCGCCATAGGGATCGGATACCTGCTTGCCCATGGCATTGGAGACACCTTTCGCGTATCGCTCACCAGGGACCCCGTGGAAGAGATCAAGGTCGCCTATGAGATCCTGCGCTCCCTTGAATTGCGGGCCAGGGGTCCTGAAATCATATCGTGCCCCACGTGCGGCCGGTGTGAAATAGATCTGTTTTCCCTGGTGGAAAAAGTGGAGACCGCCCTCTCGGGGCTGCGGGAATCCCCGAAGGTGGCTATTATGGGCTGCGTCGTCAACGGACCGGGCGAAGCAAGGGAAGCCGATGTGGGCGTTGCCGGGGCAAGGGAACAGGGAATTTTATTCAAGAAGGGAAAAGTGGTGAAAAAAATTCCGGAAAATGAACTGGCGGACGTATTGATCGCCGAAGTGATGGACCTTGTAAAGCATGGAAAGGAAAGGACCGAATAACTATGCGTTTTTCACAATATTTCATCCCCACACAAAAAGAAGTGCCGTCAGATGCCGAGGTGATCAGTCACCAGTTGATGGTTCGCGCAGGAATGATCCGAAAGCTGACTTCCGGGATCTACACCTACCTTCCCGCCGGTCTCAGGTGTATAAAAAAAGTAGAGAAGATTGTCCGGGAAGAGATGGATCGCGCTGGCGCCGTCGAAATCCTCATGCCCGCCGTGCAACCGGCCGAATTATGGCAGGAGTCGGGCAGATGGGATTACTACGGGAAAGAACTCCTTCGATTTAAAGACCGGCATAACCGGGATGCCTGTCTCGGACCTACCCATGAAGAGGTCATCACCGATCTCGTGAGAAAAGAGATCCATTCCTACAAACAGATGCCCATAAACTTCTACCAGATCCAGACCAAGTTCAGGGATGAAATACGACCCAGATTCGGACTCATGCGAGGCCGTGAATTCATCATGAAGGACGCCTACAGTTTCGATGTGGATGAAGACGGGGCCAACGACAGCTACCGCAAGATGTTTGACGCCTACTCGCGGATATTTGAAAGATGCGGGCTCAAATTCAGGGCTGTTGAGGCGGACACGGGAAGCATAGGAGGGAACTATTCCCACGAATTCATGGTGTTGGCGGAAACCGGTGAAGATCAAATCATCAATTGCGCCCAATGCAGCTACGCCGCTAATCTGGAGAGGGCCGAAGTCGCTTATGACGAACAGGACTCCGATACCGCCCACCATGGGGAAACAGGTCCGTTGGAAGAAGTCCAAACCCCGGATGTGAAAACTGTGGAAGAAGTCACGTCATTTCTTCATATTTCACCAGACAAGCTGGTGAAGACACTCCTCGTCATCGTGGATGGCAAAGAACCGCTGGCCGTGCTTCTCCGGGGAGACCATGAGTTGAACGAAGCAAAACTGAAAAGCCTGCTTGGTGCACAGAGCGTTGAACTGGCGGCCGAATCGGTTGTGCGGGAAATCACCGGGGCGCCTGTGGGGTTCGCCGGACCTGTGGGACTGAAAATCAGGATTATCGCCGACAACGCGCTTAAGGGAATGCACGATTTCGTAACCGGGGGGAACCGGAAAGATCTGCACTTGAAACAGGTAAGGTTCGATCGGGATTTCCAGGTCAATCTCTTCGGAGACGTCCGGACCATCATGCCGGGGGACAGCTGCCCCAGATGCGGTGGAGACATCGCCTTCGGAAGGGGCATTGAAGTGGGGCACATCTTCAAACTGGGGACCAAATACAGCCTGGCTCTCAAAGCGGTTTTTCTGAACGAAGAGGGAAAAGAGCAACCGATTATCATGGGATGCTATGGAATCGGCGTCGGAAGAATCGTGGCGGCCGCCATTGAGCAAAACAACGATGAGAACGGCATCGTGTTCCCGGTTCCCATCGCTCCTTTTGAAGTAACCATTCTTCCTTTGCAGATGCATGATGCGGCTGTGACGGAAGCCGCTGAAGAGATTCACCGCAACCTCTCCGAATTGGGCATGGATGTCCTTCTGGACGACCGGGATGAGCGGGCGGGGGTAAAATTTAAGGACGCCGACCTCTTAGGCATCCCGCTGCGGATAACGGTAGGATCCAGAGGAATCAAAACAGGGACCGTTGAAGTAAAACAAAGGACCGAAACGGAAAGCATTTTGATCCCCATACCTCGACATCGCCTCTCACATGAAGGAGAGAATAAAATCCCTGTATGATTCGCTTAACTGACATTACCTCCAAGGTACTGGAATACCATCCCAAGGCGGATATAGACATCATCGAAAAGGCCTATGTCTATTCCGCCAAGGTACATCAGGGCCAGATCCGGCTTTCCGGAGAGCCCTATCTGTCCCATCTCCTGGAAGCGGCCTATATTCTCACACAGCTGAAGATGGATGTCGTTTGCATTGCAGCAGGACTTTTGCACGACGTCATTGAGGATACACCCGCCGATCTGCAAGAAATCACGGACCTCTTTGGAGAAGAAACCGCCAATATTGTGGATGGGGTCACGAAGATCAGCAAGATCCACTTCAAAAATCGTGAATTACGGCAGGCTGAGAATGTAAGGAAGATGATCCTGGCCATGTCGAACGACATCCGGGTGATCCTGGTAAAACTGGCGGACAGGCTACACAATATGAGGACCCTTGGCTTCCAGTCCGAAAAGAAACAGAAGCTGATTGCCACGGAGACACTGGATATCTACGCCCCTCTGGCGGGAAGGATGGGTATTCACTGGATTAAATCGGGGCTGGAAGACCTGTGCCTCTATTATCTGGAACCTGAAATCTACACTAAAATCAAAAACGAGACTTCCCAAAGAAAAGATGAAATCGACACATTTATAAAGGAGGTCATTAAGCGGATCTCCGAAAAGCTGACCGAAGTAGGCATCCAGGCGACTATTACGGGAAGACAGAAGCATTCTTACAGCATTTACAAGAAGATGATTGACCAGAATCTGAATGTGAACCAGGTGTACGACGTTATCGCGTTCAGGGTCATCGTGAATTCCATCAAGGAATGCTATGAGGTCTTAGGTCATATCCACTCCCTCTGGAAACCGGTTCAGAAAAGGTTCAAGGACTATATCTCCGTTCCCAAGGCCAATATGTATCAATCCCTGCATACAACCGTGATCGGACCTTTTGGAGAGAGGATGGAAGTTCAGATCAGGACCTGGGATATGAACCGGGTTGCGGAATCCGGCATTGCGGCCCACTGGAGATACAAGGAAGGACGCGGTGCCGGCAAGACGGACGAGTCGCAGTTCGAATGGCTGAAACAGCTTTTGAACTGGCAGAAGGACCTGCAAGACCCGCTGGAATTCTTAGACACGGTGAAAATGGATCTTTTCCCCGATGAAGTCTATGTCTTCACTCCAAACGGAGAGGTCAAGGCTTTCCCGAAAGGCGCCACCGTAGTCGACTTTGCCTACAGTGTACACTCGGAAGTGGGCGACAAATGCATGGGGGCCAAAATCAACGGAAAGATGGTTCCCATCCGCTGCAAACTGGAAACGGGAAACATCGTTGAAATTATTACCTCGCCGAAACAACACCCGAGCAAAGACTGGCTTGACTTCGTTAACACGAGCAAAGCCAAGACCAGAATCAGGCACTGGATCAAGACCGGAGAGAAGGCAGACAGCATAAACCTGGGCAAAAGCATCCTGGAGAAGGCCCTTCAACAGGAGCATATCCCTATCACAAACCTGTTGAAAAGCGAATATGTAGCACAGGTAGCTGCGGAGCTTTCCTTTCAATCTACAGAAGAACTGATCGCCCAGATAGGCTTCGGCAAAATTTCGGCGAGACAGGTTATCACGAGGCTGAAACCCAGATTAGGGATTGAAAAGGACAAACCCCAGGGCATTGTTGGCAAAGTGGTCAGCCGGTTGAAACGGCCTAAGAAAGACCACGGCATCAAGGTTGACGGGATGAGTGACATGTTGGTCAGTTTTGCCAACTGTTGCAACCCCCTGCCCGGGGAAAAGGTTGTAGGATTTATCACCAGAGGGAGAGGGATATCGATCCACCGAAAGATATGCACGCAACTGAAAGATATCGATTCCGATCACCTTGTGGATGTCACTTGGGACACCTCCAATAAGGAGGTTTATACGGCCAAGTTGAAAATCATCAGTATAGAAAGAAAAGGAATGCTGGCGGACGTCAGTATGGTCATCAGCCAGAAAGACGCCAATATCATCCATGTTGAAGCCAAGAGCACCGTGGACAACAAAGGGATTGCCCTGTTTACCATTGAGGTGCAAAGCTACCGTCAACTTCAGGAAATCATGGGCGCCTTAAAAAGGGTAAGAAGCGTGTTGATCGTGAAGAGGATCTAAACGGAAGGGGCTCGCTAAAAACCCCCTTTTTGCCGACCCATGGAGAGCCCGGCAAAAAGGAGGTGTCTCGCAAACGTTGGATAAAAACAGAATGGACTTTAGGTTGTCTGGGCAAGGATTCTTTTTGGTTTTACCACCTGTCCCGATTTTATGCATGCTGTACATGCCCGAATTCTAACCGTTTGTCCATCTCGGATACATTTCACGCTTTGAAGATTGGGATACCAGCGTTTCTTGGTTTTGTTATGGGCATGGCTTACACTGTATCCAACAACAGGTTTTTTGCCGCAAATATCACATACTCTCGACATGGGAGACTCCTTTAATATGGAAATTTTAAGAATCTTGAAGTATAGAACATCAAAAATAGAACATCAAGTATTTTTTCATTAATTTTTTCGACCCAAACTGTTTGCCGGGAGGTCTTGGAAACATTGCCTGAATGCGAAAATCACCCAAACCCGGGAGGCCTTTCAGCCTCCCTGAATAATGCACCCGAAAACCTTCATCATATTCACTTGATAGGCATTTGCGGCACCGGCATGGCTTCGCTTGCCGGAATGCTCAAGGCAAAAGGCTATGAAGTGACCGGATCCGACAAGAATATTTACCCTCCCATGAGCGATCTGCTCCACTCCCTTGACATCCCGATCCTTGAAGGATACCTTCCCGGGCATCTTCATCCCGCCCCGGATCTGGTTATCGTGGGAAATGTGGTTAGCAGAGACAATCCGCAAGCGATTGAATTAGGACGTCTGCGACTCCCCTATCTCTCCTTTCCCCAGGCCATTGGACATTTTGCTCTGAAAGACAAACGGTCCGTTGTGATTAGCGGAACGCACGGAAAAACCACTACAGCCTCCATGGCGGCATGGATACTGGAAACAGCGGGAATGGACCCGGGATTCATGATAGGCGGCATTCCGCTCAATTTTAAAAAAAATTTCAAGTCAGGAACGGGACGATATTTCGTGATAGAGGGAGACGAATACGATACGGCGTTTTTTGACAAAGGTCCCAAGTTCCTCCACTACAAGCCATGGGCAACCATCCTTACGGGCATAGAATTTGATCATGCGGACATTTACCGGGATCTGGATCACGTAGTCCGGAGCTTCAGAAAACTGATCGGGATCATCCCGCCGGAAGGCGTACTTATCGCCAACGGGGATGATCCGACCACCGCATCCGAAATAAAAGCGGCCGGGTGCAGGGTGGAGACCTATGGCTTTTCCAGTAAAAACCGATGGCGCCCGGTTGACCTGGTTGTGGATGATAAATCCACCAGAGTAACCGTCGTGAAGGACGGCAGCAAATACCTCACCCTGGAAACGCCTGTTTACGGTAGGCACAACATCTGCAACCTCCTATCGACGACCGTTCTGGCCCATGTTCTTAGACATCCCAATCGATCGGCTTGTAGAATCCGCAAAGACCTTCAGGGGAGTGAAAAGAAGACAGGAGATCGTGGGAGAAAAAAACGGGATCCTCGTCCTGGACGATTTTGCCCATCATCCCACGGCCGTAAGAGAAACCATTCGGGCGGTGAGAGAAAAATACCAGGATCGACGATTGATAGCCGTTTTTGAACCCAGGTCCAATTCCAGCAGGCGCAATATCTTTCAGGATACCTACGCCCAAGCATTTGAAATGGCCCATGTAATCATGATCCCGGAACCGCCCCTCATGGAAAAAATCCCGGAAGCCGAACGTTTTTCATCCCACCGGCTTGTGAATGATCTCCGCGGAAGGGATAAGTCCGCCTACTATTTTGAAAATACCGACAGTCTGCTGGAAGCCATGGCAAACACGGCAAAACGGGGGGACGTCTTTTTGATCATGTCCAACGGCGGCTTTGACAATATCCATCAACGGCTACTGAAGATGCTACAATAGTAGCAACCGTTCAAAAGGCCAGGTTTCAGTGTTCAGGTTTCAGGAAACTCCCGAAGGCAGTCGGGGGTGCACATCCTGAAACCTGAACACTGAAACCCATGAACAAAGTTACTAATCGTGATCCCGCTGTGTGCAGAGGATAACAGCATCAGGAACGGAGAATATGGAAAAACCAATAAAAACGATCCCTATTGCAGGGGGCAATCTGCTTGAAATTCACGATCTATCCCACAATATCACAAAAGATATCTGGGAGTTAAAGGGCCTTTTCAGGGCCGAAATCCGTATCGAGGAAGAGATGTTCACACCGGAAGATCTCCGGACATGTAACGTTGCTGAATTGATGGAAACCTTAGGCAGGACCGTGCTTTTCGAGGTAGTTCGGGAAAGGAAGTTTATTCACGAAAAAGATAAAGATGAGAGCTTTCAAGGCCTTGTGGACGATTTTCTGAAAAACAGCGGGAGCTATCTTCTGGACCCCGGGTTTCCCCGGAAGTTCGTTCTGCGAAAATTCCACGAATCCCAAAAAGGCAGCATTCCCTGGAC
>CAVVFZ010000017.1:0-202837 GCA_963747555.1 uncultured delta proteobacterium | reverse complement strand
CACCGCCTTTCTTTCTTTAACGGCCACCGACCGGCTAATGGTAGCATACAGCGCCAGCCTTACTACATTTTCACTTCACTGATTTGTACTGTGGGCTGGATGTCAGTGAAGTTGGGGATATCTACCATAATTGATTCCGAGTGTGGCCCAAAGGCAGTTTGAAATGCCTCTACCGAATCGAAATATAGATGACCCATTGCAATATAAGTCGCTGGCGATCCTGGCGCTACGCCCCCCAATCCCTGTTCCACAGCCACACCTTTTAATGCAGGCCCCAACTTTTGTTGAAGCAAGGCTCCGTGCTTAGTAAGATAGTACTCCATGTCGAACTCTTTTCCTTCTTCATTCGGATAAAACACGCTGACTTTGATCATTTGTTCTGCCTCCTTTCTTATTACAATTAATGGGTAAGCATACTTCTCTCGTGATTTATCATACGACAAATCGCGTGAGTGCTTACAGAGCCCAACGAATTGATATCATTCAATGCGTAAAAATTAAGACTGTCCAATTCTGTTCCAAAACATGGTTTTCTTGCCTGAAGCGATTGTATCCCCATACAATTTTGGAACTGAAAAATTTTTAACCTAACGAGGTCTGGAACACGTAAATATGTCGCGTATGTCGATGGGATAATATAGTCAGTTCTCGACAAAGATAAGGGAGGCAGAGCCAAGATGGCCCTGCCTCTTAACTCGTTAGCAGGAAAAGAATATTGATCCCTTTCGGGCAGACACAATTATTCAGGTATGCTCATGCCTAGCGTTGCAAGGGCTTCTGTTACCGTAAGATAGGTATCAATTGTATATTCAAATCCCGGAATATCCCGGAACATCACCATAAAATTTACAACACGAGTGAAAGACTCTTCAAATTTCCCTTTCTTTATCTCCAAAATTCCTACGACCTTTATGCCTTGCTCTGTTGCCCTTATAGCAGATGGCACAACATGGGTCCCCAAATTTTCATCCGGAGGAAATTTTTTCATCGCTTCGAGGTACTTTTTTCCTACTTCGGAAGCTTTATGACTTGGATACAATGAAGTCGTTATAATATATGGCATCGTTTACCCCCTTTTTCTGTTTTTACTAAGAATCCGCTTTTTGGAAGGTTTGTTTGAATAAAGTTTTAGGCTCCTATAGATTGTGTAACGGTTGCGTCTACTGGTTTCCACCCACTAACACCGTGCAGGCGTCTTGAGATGACAGGCCACCGATATCCGTCGCTGTAATTTGAAAGGTCAAAGACTCCCCATTTCCAATCCCACTCGGAACACTGATCACGGTGGGCTTGGCTTTATGTAGAAAAGATTTGAACTCCCAACGGGTTCTACTGCACCCTATTGGGAGCAAGGCATGCACATCTTGACATGTTTTTTCATGCGCCAACCTCCTGGATAGAGCTTGAATGATTGGTGGGAATACCTACAATAGGATGATATGAAAAAACGCTCTAAATATGGACAATTTTACGTATAGGGCCTAATTACAGTCGATTTAGATTTGGGTGAGAATCTTTACGATCAATATCTATAGACTAAAAAGCACTGTCTTGGATGGATGTAAAGGGGGATTTTCAAGGGGATGAAATAGGTATATTTGCTCACCATTATTGAAATATTACAAATCAAATCAGGTAGTTGAAAAATGGCGCTGGGGTAATTTGAGAAAGGAATGTTTTTTTTGAACAAACAAATTGTTTGTGAAGGTTAGCATTTCAAACCTGGAAAGTTAAGCAGGTGAAGGTTACCAAGTCATCTTTCCAGTCCGCAGCTTCAAGGATTTTGAAACTTTCTTGCATGATACCTCACCGCAAAACGGCCAAAATCGCTTTAGGCTGGCAGATCAATCTTACTTTATTTGCCAGTTAAATCAAACGAATGTTGTATATAGGAAGTGAGTGCTTTCACCTACTAAATGAGCTTGCCTTCATCATCATAAAGTTCAAAATCCGGATAAAGCTTTTTCGCGCATTCCGGACAGATACCATGAGAGAATTGCGCGTTGGAATGCTCACCGATATATTTTTCAATCTGATTCCAGTATCCTTGATCATCTCGTATTTTTTTACAATTGGAACAGATTGGAACTAATCCGCTCAGGGTTTTAATTTCAGAAAGGGCAATACGCAGTTTGTCTCTTTCTTGCCGCAGGGCCTCCTGAGCTTTCCTTCGTTCTGTAACGTCTACAAGCACGCTGATGAGGCAGGCCTTACCACCTAATTCGATCTTTTCAGCGGACCAAATTCCGAATAGGGGCTCGCCATTCTTTCTCCTGAACCTCACCTCCTCTTCATGAAAGCCTCCGTGTTGCTGAGCAAGCTTGATGAACTTGACCCTTTCTTCCGGCTCAAACCATAAACCTATTTCAACTGCGGTACGTCCCAATACTTCATCTCGCTGATAACCTGTAATATTTGTGAAGGCATCGTTTACATCCAGAAAGTACCCGTCATCAAGAGCTATGGAGGCAATATAAACAGGACTTGTTTTAAAGAGTGTGGAGAATTTCTTTTCACTCTCCTTCAGCGCATCTTCAGCCTGCTTTCTCTCGGTGATGTCGGTAATTGCCCCGAGCAGTCCGGTAACGGTTCCTTTACTGTCAGTAAAAACTGCCTTGTTGAAGATGATATCACGCAACTCTCCATGGGCATTTTTCCACTGAGACTCGTAACGTTGTATCCCTCCACCATGGAAGAGTTTGTCATCCTCGGTATGATATATTTCCGCTAATTCCGGAGGATTAATATCGAATACGGATTTGCCTATCAGCCTCTCCTTTGTTTCCCCGACAAACGTCTCGAAAGCACTGTTGAATCCAAGATATTTTCCATTCCTGTCTTTATAAAAAACAGGAATCGGGATCGCGTTAATCAGCGTTTTCAAAAACGCTTCACTTTCCGTCAGCGCCTCCTCTGCGCGCTTCCGATCGGTTATGTCGCGTGAAATACCTGTGAAGCATACCGGTTGATTAAGGCTGTCTCTATGCAAAAGAGCATTAATTTCCATCCAAACCGTTCCGCCATCTTTGCATAGATGTTCCGCCTCCAATAAAATCCGAGTTGAATCACTATCGGCACTCAATAATTTGCTGAAGGCAGACATCACCTGCTTTTTGGTCGTAGAGGAAAAAACATTATCCAATGTGACAACACGCCCCGCTTCTGGAGGATAACCAAGAATCCTCTCAACCGAATTTGAGAAATAAGTGTAAGTCATCGACGACAAATCGAAAGTCCAAATGATATCATTGGATTCCTCAACTAAAAACCGATAGCGTTCCTCGCTCTCCCGCAGTGCCTCCTCTGCCAGCTTGCGATCGGTTGTGTCAGTGAAGAAGCCCACATTGCATCTACGCCCGTGGACGATTGTTTTTGAACCAACGATATCAGCATATAAAACTGTGCCGTCTTTCCGTAAGCACGGAATCGCGTGACCCACCGGCTTCCCACCTTGTTCTATAAGCTTGATATCTGAGAACACAAGATCCAGCGAGTCCCTTGGGTGTATGTCCACTATACCCAGCTGAAGCAACTCGGCTTTTGAATATCCGAGCATCTGGCAGACGGATAAATTTGCATCTACAAACTGCCCCGTTCCAACATCGGTAATAAGTATGCCGTGGGTGCTTACCTCAAAAAGTACCCGGTACTTTTCTTCCGACTCCCGCAGCGCCTCCGCCTCCTTACGCCCGGTGATATCATTTACTGCCACTCTGATCTGTTTAGAATCGTTCCCCTTGTTTGTGATGACAATGCACTCTAAACGGGCATAAAATGCATGACCATCTTTTTTCACAAGCCGCAACTCACAGGGCTGGGGTGTCTCTGTTTCCAGAAGCCGTTGCCGGTATTTATAAAAAATGTCCTGGTCATCTCGCAGGACAAAGCGAGTAAAAGACTGTCCGAGCAAGACGTCCCGCTCTACGCCCAACATGGAGGCGATGGTGAGATTCGCCTCATCGATGATGCCCTTTTGGTCCACCGTAAAATAGCCGATCGGCGCAAAGTCATACAGATGAGAATACTTGTCCCGCGTCTTTTCAAGGGCATCCTGTATGCGGCGGAGTTCCTCGTTCTGCATTTTTAACTCAATCTGATGAACCTGAAGTTCGTGGATAAGACTCGCCATCTTTTCAGGCGACATTTCGGAAGACAGTTCCGTGTCGTCAGGCTCTATGCCAAGATACTTTTCCGCCTGCTGCCTGAGTTCGGAAATCTCAGACGTATCTTTCATCGTTCCCATCATTTCCTCACTGATTTTTCGAACAACCACGCAAGATCCTGTTCTGTTGGGGGAATTTCAATAGGCCGACCGCTGTCATTCTTCCAGGCCGTAACTGTCAACTTTACAACCACCATCTTTCTACCAAGCGGTAGATGGGGACAGAGGATTTCTTGCTCATCATGGCTCCGAACAGCCTTCATTTTGTGAAAACTGCCATTTCAAGCCTTGGAAGTGTTCAACAGCCTGTCCAAGGACGTTTAACCGGTTATCTCGACGCGATTTCTGCCTGATTCCTTGGCTCGATAGAGCGCCTCGTCTGCCAACTGGATCAAACCATCTTCCTTCTCGACATTCTGATTAGGGTAGGCCGCCCCGCCTACGCTCAGGGTAACCTTTACCGACATCTCGCCTTCGGCCAGAAAGCTGTCCTCAACCGACCTGCGAACTCGCTCGGCAACTATTCGAAGGTCATCTGCAGACGCAGCTGGAAGGACCGCCAGGAACTCCTCGCCGCCATAACGAAGAAAAACATCGCCTTCACGCAGCGCGGAGCGGGCTATGGAGCAGACCGACTTCAGGATACGATCCCCGACCAAATGGCCGTATGTATCGTTGACAACCTTGAAGTGATCGATGTCCAGCATCAGAATCCCAATGGGCGTGTTCGCACGAACCGCTCGACCAAATTCCTCGTGCAGACGACCGAGACCAAAACGGCGATTGTATATTCCAGTCAGCGAATCCAATGCCGCCAGGCGTTGCAAACGATCGTGGATCAAAGCATTATTCAGAGCCAGCCCAAGTCCCTGCAGGAACAGGTCTATAAGCGCTCGATGGTCCGCGTCGAACGTACCGCCGGTGGCCAAGACCATGATGCCCAGAGGAACGCTCTTGTAGGTGATCGGGAACACGATGATCTCGCTGGGCCGAAAGTCTGTTAGAACACCTTCGACCCGGACTCCTTCGGGAATCGAGATGACTTGCCTTTCTCCGGTACGAATGACGACTTGGATGTGATCGCTCTCCAGCACGGTTTCGGGATTTCGCAAGCCGCGCGATGCCGCGATCTTGAGTTCGCCGGCCAATTCGTAAAGGATAAGGCCACCCGCTGCTCCCGTGTGCTCGAAGAACTGACGCAGGGCGTTATCGGCCAGGCTCTCTATCTCCAACTGACTGGTCAGCATTTCCGAGAACGACCTGACCGCAGATTGCGTCCTCATTGAGACCGCCAAGGCTTCAACGAGGCGATTGAAGGCCACGGCACTTTCACCAATTTCGTCTTCGGAATCCACTGCAATAGAGCAGTTTTCAGGGGTGCATCTGGATAGATCGTTGTCAAATGACATGGACTGTAAGTTCTGTTCTACGTGACCCATGCCTGTAGCAAGAAGACGCAGACGAACACCAACTACCCAGCGGGCCAGGCTGTAGTTGATGACAGCTGCCAGAATCCCCGCGGCCATGCAGGCAGAAAAGAAAAGGGGCGTAAGCGCTATATCACGCGGCATCCCTAACATAATCACAAAGAATGGAAACATGATACCTATGGACAGGCCGAAGCCCGCCATCCAGATAGCAAGGTCGTGGAATACCTTCCGCGTGAGTCGCATGGCAATTGCTCCAAAAAAGTCCCTGGGGCCTGAAGCCTCTTATAATTAATCCAGGGTAAACCACCGGCTGTGCCGGTGGACTCCCAGAGTTTGACAGTTCCGGGATTTAAAGCACGGTCATTCGAGAGATGTAAGACGCGATCCAAGGGGCAGACGTCTTGCCACTAAAAAATGCCCCAGCTCAACGGTTCCACCGAGTACCTATAGATTCTGGGTTTCCAGAAACGGAAAACTGGGGAACCAAAGCCCGAATTATGTATGGTTCTCGGTTTTGTTTTGCCGATTGCGATCAGGCCCCTTCGAGGGGCCAGCAATCGTAAAGCCTCCGGCTATGCCGGAGGATGCTTACGCATGCAAGCAAATCGCATTGTTTCTGAGGTTAGAGGGATTCATTCTCTGTTACAGTATTATTAGGCCTTGCAGTTTGAACACATCCGACGAACTCACCATTTTTTAAAATGGGTGAAACCGTCACGAAGATGATTTTTCCATAGGGTTTTGCCTCGTAACGAAAAGGGGCCTTTCTTCCCTCCTTAAATTCCTTGAGCATCAGATCCATTTTTTTATTACTATCTGCCTTTTTGTGATGTGAATGGGTATCCGTTCCGATGTACTCCGGTTTCCGGTCCAAAATATTCGTTGCATGCTGATTATAGTATAAAAGTGTTCCTTTTGTATCGATAATCGTGACGGCAACCCCCATACAGTCCATCGCAAGCTTGATCAGTTCCCCCAATTGTTTTTCCTGCTCATTGTCATTCATTTTATAACGTCTCCTTGTTACATCGATTTTTATCGTGTTCCAATTCTTCGTAGGTTGGTTTTGCGGCCATCAGAAAATCCTCTACATATCATCAAAATGAAAAAGCCCATACATTTTGCGTCGTTGACACAGAGTACGAGCCTTTGCAGTCGTCATTATCCCCCCAATCCTTGGTTGGATCACGCTTTCAAAAGAGATTTCTCTTCACCGAAACAAGAGTTTATGTCAGATCACCATGATTTGCACCCGAAATCTTCAGCTTTGGTTTGGGACTATCGATTCAGGTTTTCTTATGGGAGCCTATGATTCCACATTCCTTGCTTCAGCCATCACACCAAGCTGCCTAAAACCGTGCAACACTGACAGAACAATCATGGAGGTCGAGCCTGAGATATGGCGCAATCATCTGTATTCTTAACACTTCAACATGCATGCAGTGATTGGAGGGTACTGGCTGTTGGTGTGGCATGGACTCTATCGGTCCGAATGCGCTGGTCTATGCAAGCCTGCTTCATTCACCCCCAACAATCCAGCTTTGTACGAACGCTCATCCATCGGGGAGAGTTCGGCTATCATTGTTTTCTTCAGCACTGGGACTTGGCGTATCTCGTCCAAATGCTTCGCTATGCTTTCCAGTGGCTCATCAACGCTCATCCAATTCCCCTTGTCAAACGCTTTCAGATTAAGCGGCACCGTGTAGCCCCGCAAAGTCTTTTCTCGCGACACGTTAAAATAGAGTTCAAAGTATGACATAACCAACTCTCGCAATGTCCGATACACCGGCTCTCGGAAGCGCAATCCGACAAAGTTGGATTTGCTGACCGCACCCAATACCCATCCCGTTTGTATAAAGCAAGTAGATGATCGTCATCTCGGTCACTCGCCATTGACAAGTTTGGTGGCCAGTTCCCTTACGGCAGCCTTTTCATTGTGGGATAATCTTTTGTCATCCTACTTTCCATTACCTTTTCCATTATCTTTTTTATTATCTTTTTTATTACCTTTTCCATTATCCTTTTTATCAGATTTTTCATCTTGAGGCTGAGACTGTTTTGGCTGGTGTTGTGTCTGTACCTCTTTATGTTGTCCTTGGGAGTTCTCTTCGCGCCGCAAATCTCTGACGTCCCAAGTGTTTTGCTTCTCCCAATGTTTGTCATGTTCCCATTTTTTCCAGTTCCGTTGAACTTGATCGTGAGGTATTGGTTTGTGGTCCCATTTATGCCCTTTCCATTTATGCTCCCTATAGTCATCCCTCCAATGTGAAGGCACTTGACTATAAAAAGGTGGAGCGTGTTTATAGTAACCCCAACCTGAATCATAATTTCGAGAGCGATACCAACGCCCTTCCCACGGACGCCACCACCAACCACTGTGGAAGAAGATATCCACGTCTACGTCAGGGTCGGCGTATACATATGTTTCAGGTATCACAACCAATTGTGGAGGCGCTGAAAATACGATAGCGGGAGGCAGCGGAATATTCACGCCTACATTCACATTCACATCCACTGCCATCGTCGGAATATGAGATAAAAGTACCAATGAGCAAATTATTGTTCCAAAAAGTAAAAAGCGGATAACGATATTTCTCTTTTTCATAGCAGTTACTCCTTAAATTCCATGGTGATGATCAAGGCATATTCCCAAATTCAGAAATCTCTCTGACCTGTCTGCGGTCTTAAAATCAAAGATATACACAAGGCTTGTGCCAAGCTGGATGAGCGCACCCCTATTTGATCTAAAAAATTGATTTATCAATTAATATTCAACATCCAAAGGTTGGTGGAGGAATCGAAATGGTGGTCAAATATGATAAACGGTCAAATATGACCACAACCTTTGGCATCTTTTTAGTGCCTTATTGCCCGAAAACCTGTCACAAAAAACACGAAAATTTTCCGGAAGGTCTGGAGCTCTGCGTACAATAGGCTTCTTGACGGCTTTTGAAGAGGGTAGTTTTTTCTCATTTTGGGTTGCGGGCTTAGCCCACCTTAGATTCTTATGCATTCAATGTGGGAGTTCATCTTTCACAACCTCCTACTGCTTATCCCCTTCCCTATTTTCACCTCTGTAAAAGACTTCCGTAGCCCTTCGTTAAGTAATACCCCCTTCCCAATAAAATGATAGAGACTTCCCTTTTAGGAGAGGTGAACAGGATTATAACAAATCGTAATTGCAAAAGGCCTGCCAACAACCGAAGGAAACTCAAAAGTCCCTAATATTTCTGTAATAACGGTGGATTAGATAAATGGAGGAAAAGCGTAGAAAAGGTGAAAAGATTCGTTTGGCCTCAATATTTGGTGGAAACTCCATATGTTGAGGGAGCCCTTAAGGATTTATGATTGCCGATTTATGATTATTGATTGAATAACGGCTTGGAAACAAATGGATGATGTTGGCGTCTGTCAAGCCGGCTGCGGCCGGAGCGGTACGCGTTCCCTATCTCGCTGCGGCCTTCCCCGAATATTGGGCGGGTCGACTTCCACGACTGTACTTTCGGGGCCCGCTCAAGGTTCACTCGCGTTACGGCCTGTCAGGTTGCTGCAACCTAAAAGCTTACATTTGTCCCCAGGCCTTCACCAAGGAGGTCTCCCTGCCTCAATGCCTGGGAGCTACCGGGATGTACCGACAATTTCCCGGACGGGACTTTCACCCGCTGGTAATTTGGGCCCTCGTGGCGCACCAATATGTTGGGGTTGACCAATTTTCGGTTTGTCCGATCACAGAAGAAGGATGCTTTCTTTAAGTCAGCATCGGGAATAGACCAGTTTCCAATAGATTTCAAGGATTTTATGGGCCAGAAATTGAAAGGCTCTCAATGCAAGAATGGATATGCCAGCCTTGATAACATTCCTTTCACTTCCTCGGTCTACTTCTATGGTAGGGGGCCATAGACGAGTACCATTCTGAACCTTGGAAAGTTCAGTGAAATTGTGGTAGCATAAGTCTCGATGTAAGATAATCGATTGTCGCTGTTTTCAAACTCCTGTAGTCAAGGGTATTTTTTCAGTGCTTCTTGGGAGTTCGGCATCGGAGGTATTATGAAAAAATCTTTTGTAACCATTTTTGGTATTTGTTTCTGTTTTATCCCCTAATATGTTTTTCCTCGTATATTATCCATCTCAAGGACGGGGGAGAGTTTGTTGCTGATCAATACTGGGAGGAAGGAGGGCAGATAAAGTTTAAAAGATTTGGCGGGATCATCGGATTCAAAAAGACCGGGTAAAGGAAATTGAAAAGATAGAGGATTTGCCCGAGGAAAAAGCGCCCCCCGCTGAAGCAGAAGCGCCCACGGCGAAGGACGAAGCCGGAAAGCAGGGAGGAGCTTTTGGGGACGAAAAGGAAAAAGAAAAAATGGAGGAAAAAGAGACGGAAAGCCTGAGGAGGTGGCTGATACAAAACAGAACAAGGCAGAACAAAGTAGGCCTATATACGAATGCTGGGCTGAGAAAAAGGCGCTCAAGGTTGAATTGAATGCGGCTATCGAAAAGGTGCGTGAGGCTTCTAAAAATAAAGACTTTGCCAGAAAGAAAGAGATGATCGAGGAGGTAAGGAAAATAACCAAAGAGATACACAGACTTACCGATGAGGTGAAACGTATGAATAATGGCAAACTACCGGATTTCTGGTCGGAGGATTGAGCACGCTGAAGAGTTAAACTTTACAAATGCCTAAAAAGCTCAAAGTTCAGTGCTAACTTGTGTAAAATCCAGAACATATATAGTGAACTAAAAAGGTAAGTGGTCACAGGGAGACCTCTCGATGCCTTCGGCGGTTCCAAGCCCGTCAGGTGGACAAGTCTCGCTCGGGTGCTTTCTGCCAGGCCTTTTCCAGTCACACGCGACCTGTCAAGCGGCATCCTCGCCGCGACTCCTCGGGAATTATCGCGGCAAAAAAACGCTCCCACAGAAAGCCAATAAATGCAAGAGGGAGATCGCAGTCAGCCCTTCGGGGCGTGTCTGCCTGTGATCAGTTTCCTAAAACTTTTTTTACTCGGTTAAGAGCTCTTTCCATGTAAGCACATTGAGGGAATGATATTTGAATGGGGCTTCAGTAGCGGAGCTACAGTAGGCCAAATCGACGCTTCCCGCTATAAAATCTATTTGGGTGTCGCCCTCTGTAAGCACGGCACCCCTAATTTTCACATTTCCGGTAGATTTTAGTTTTCCTGCAACAACCACTGTGCCATACCAGTTAAAGCCACCGGCGAGGTCTAAATCCCCATCAACCAGAAGAATTCCACATCCCCTCAACAGTACCGGTGAACTTGATGTCGCTGTCGTAGTATACAATATTACAGGTGCTGCATGTGGGCGGGTCGACATACCAGTCAGTGTGCCCCAGCCATCTCCAGGCCCCGGCGTGGTGCCGCCGTTAGGAACGCCACCGCCCGGATACGAAAAATCTGCCGACTTTTTGAGAGAAGCGATTATTGAATGAACAGGTATAGCATTCGCATTATATTTGACATCCGGGACTGCTCCTTCCCGATCCGTGATGACTTCGGGGTGGGGGGGCGGATTAATGGGCTCATCGGCGTCAATGGGTGGGAGGGGAGTTGCAACTCCCGGTTTATTTTGAACCTCCGCACATATCGTTCCCGTCTATCAGCAAACCATTTCCGTTAAGCTTGGCCCCTATGCCAGTATAAAGGGCAGCCTCAATTGGGATCGGCTGGATCCGCGTCACCTCAATTTGGACCACATTATTGGCGCCCGCGGCACTGCCATAGCTGGTGATCAAATAGATGTTCGGGTGATTATTGGCATCATCAGTATGGCGCTCGGGATCACCGTCCCCGTTTGAGTCGCCCCAGTACAAAACAGCGCCGCTCCCATCAACTTGATGGGTGATGACCACGGTGTATTCCATAATTAAGGATGGCTCAACAACACCAGTCTGCAAGCTGGGAGCCTTTCCGTCCATGGGATTGCCGCTGTTATATCCTTTCTTCTGGGTCTTCTCATCGGTACCGATATAGAACGTCCAATCGGCGGCATTTGTATGTAATTCATCACTCACAATGTCCAGATGTGCAGGATCAGTATCTGGCTTTAGTCTCAATCTTTCTCTCGCCTCCTGGGCACCTGCCTCGGCAGCATAAAAGGCCTTTTCATTGGCCTTATAATTTCCTCCAATCTTCATGTCCGTCGTTGTCATAACTACGGCGGTGATCCCTAACATTGCCAGAATCACCATAAACATCAACCCGATAACGAGCACGGCACCGTTTTCATTATTACACACACACTGTATAAGTGATAATCGCAATTTTGTTTTCAATGATAGCCTCATAATACCAGGGCCTCCGTCTAAAGCTCAAGATTGGGCGGGGTTACACGTGAGCTTAAGGTATAAGTCCTGTAACCGTCATTGTTAACTGGATGAGAGTAATTGGGATCTGGTTTTGAAGTCTTGGTGGTTATTGTTATATCAATCTGACGGATATTGCCCTCATTTGCTGCCGATATGACTTTTGTGGTCCCATCATTTTCCCAGTATGTAAATCCAAACGTACTATTTTCGGCAAGAGTTACAGTAGTTGTTAGATCCACCTGTTCATCCAGCCTCTCGATCGTTGTTCCACTGCTGGTGTAGATTATAGTTTCATTTAAGTCAATCGTATCTCCGTCTCCATTTAAATCCGCCTTGATTTCTAACTGAGTCGCGCTATAAGGGATACCAACGATACCCGCTCTCATTGGATCATACCCAGCCATCATGATTTCCCGGCTGATGATGTCCATGGCTCCCCTTGCGCCCTGAATCATCTCGGTAATTTGCTCTTGCACAGCGTAGGTCTTACGTTGGCTCATGAACGCACTGGATAAAGATGTTAGCACAACCAGTGAGATTGCCATGGCAATGAGCAATTCAACAAGTGTGAACCCACGTTCGCTATTTTCTCTGGAACAACGCATCGATTTCCTCTTATTTGGCAAGGCTTGTCTTGAGTATAACCGAATGTACAATCTGCTTAGGATCTTTCCAGTTAACGGTTACCGTTACAGCCTTCATGCCGTCTGGCGGCCAAACGGTCCCAGCGGTGTACATGTCGGCTACCGTGACCCTCTCGTATGCCGCATACTCCGGAAGAATATCACCAGAAGCATTGGTGATAGTACCATAAGCTTCGGTGTCGGGTGTTTCCGTTGTTGGCGAACCTGAGTAACCCAATCTTCTGATGTCTTCCATTTTATCCCGCGCCAAGGTTGTAGCTGTAGAAAGATTTTTGCTAAACGCATTTCCGTTGATTATTCCTACTGTCAGAGCAGACATCCCCAATAAAGCAACTGAAAGAATTACAATTGCTATCAAGACTTCTATTAGAGTAAAGCCCTGCCTCGCCTTTTTGGGGTCAACTGAATTTTGTTTGGATGCTTTATTAGTCATGACATTTCACCCTATCTTTACATGCACAAGGAAATAGACATCGATCTGTTTTGTTAAGGGATCTTAACTATCCCAAGGGCGTTTACCACCACCGTCTGCACCGCGCCCTCTGAGTTTGTCAATGTAATTGTACTTGCGCCTGAGGTTCCTGAAGGTAAACCCCTGCTGTTATATGCGAATGTATTTCCACCATCTGCCAATACGTAGCCAATAGTAACGCCTGTCTCCGTTGAGCCATTCTTTATCAGAGTATCGACGTTATCCAACGCATATTTGGTTCCCGACAAGGGGTTATCCACCCAGGCTGTATAGGTAGTACCTGAATTAAATTTAATATTCCCAGTAGAATTTTTTGCAACGGCCTGCATTCTGGCCAGATTCATAGTCACAAATATATCCCTTGCCGATCCGTTCAGCCGCATCCCAGGTAAAAGCTTCATAAAGGTAGGGGTAGCAATTGCGGCCATAATGCCAAGCACGGCAATCACGATCATCATTTCAATCAGGGTGAATCCTGAGTCTCTTTTCCTTAGCGTCTGAGATACTCGCATTTTCCTGTTCAGCAACCTCTTTACGTTGTCAGCTGCGCCTGCACACATTCTCATGGTCAAATAGTTATGCAAGGTTCGTGTCATGTTTCGGATATTTTACGTATCATCTTGTTAATTAAAGATAAACTACGTTTAGAAATTTTTATTTGCCTTTTATACCAAGGCATTTTGGCCTTGAGGTCAAGCTAAGGCGTGCGATCTGCTGCGTTGCCTTCAGCGCCTTGTTCAGCTTTTGCTGTTTGACGAAGAACTGATAAGTAAGCAACACTGCAAGGACTACCCCGAGAGCCGCGTTTCCAAACACGAATACCATAATTTGGATCTGTGATTGCATAGGCTTGAAGGTATTCAGTAGCGCTGCGGTGCCTACTGCCACCGTCCACTGCTTTGTATGCACAAGATTGGATGCCGCCGGAAATTTGACTTCGTTTCTTCTTCAATCTGGCCGACAGGTTGCCTGCTATTAAGACATGCATGCCCTGCGCCAGAAGGAATAAAAATCGTATCTATCTGTTTTTATGGGTTTTAAAGAAGGATGTCATGCCCAAGGAGAAGATATGGGGCAGAAATGGGTAGGACATTTCTACCCCAATTGGGGCATGAATGCCATAGGTGCTCATGGGAATTTGATACCAAGAGAGCAAATTTCAAAATAGATTCACGAATACTGCTTCGGCGAGATGGACGCAGCGAATATTCTTTGCGACTGGCCCCGGATAATGAGTGAACGCGCATAACATGCTGTTTACTAAAGCCAATTAATGCTGGCAAAGCGAAACATGAAAAGCACCCGATCCCGGTTTTGTAATGCGGCAACCTGCCGGGGTTGGCCCGGTTTAAATGAAGTTGCATAAGGGGCTTTTTCTTCACGCCCATCGCTCCAAGATTTCGGTCAGCAGTTCTTTTCCCACAGGTTTGGATACATGATCATTCATCCCTGCTGCCAAACATGCCTCGCGGCTTTTCTCCTCTGTATGACCGGTCATTGCCACAATAGGAATGTTTGAATTCCGGGTCAGATGTGATTTGCGGATCGCTTTTGTAGCCTCAAAACCGTCCATCTCAGGCATCTGACAATCCATCAGCACCAGGTCAAACGGTTCATGTGCCAGGGCATCCAGTGCGGCTTTTCCGGTGCCGGCAACAACAGCCGTGTGACCCAGTCTCTCAATCATTCGGCTCATCAGTTTCTGATTTACAGGGTTATCTTCAGCGATCAAAATGCGTAGGACGCGGGATTTTTTTTCCTGAGAAGAAAAAACAGCATGGGGTAACGACATTTCTTCCAGCGGCAGATTGGGACAAACCGCCCGGAACACCGTTCCCTCTTCGAGAGACGTCCCAAACGAAACACGACCTTTCAAATACCGTTCAGTCAACAATTTGATGCTGTAAGTGCCTAATCCACGGCCTGAACCTTTTGTGGAAAAGGACCGTTGAAAAATCTGCAATTGAATATCCATTGGGATCAAACCTGGGTTATGCACCCAGAACGACACGCCTTGGTCGATCGCTTCACATCCCAGCGTTACCGTATCGCCCAGCCCGGACGCCTCCAGAGCGTTCTTCGTCATGTTTCCCAGCACGCGGCGAAGCAGGGTGCGGTCGGTTATCAACCTGCCGTGATAGGCTTTATCGTCAATCCGAATGTGTTTCCCCCGTGCCACTTCATGCCCGTTGTATAGATCCACAATTTCCGCCAGGATATCCGCCGTAATAAACCCACTCGGATGTGCCGCCAATTCCTCGTTTTCCGCAGCGGCCAGCTGCCGCTGGGCCTGAATTTCATCAATCAGATCATTGGAAAGCCTAAGAATAATATCTTGAAATTCATTCAGTTCTTCCAAACCGGCTTCTCGGATCAGTTCGGCTGATCCTCTGAGCCCACCTGCCGTGTTTAGAATATCGTGAAAGAAAATGCGCTCCAGGAATTCACGCCGTTTCTCATGACTGATATCTATCACAGTAAAAACCGTAAACAGGAAATCGTTCAATACCAGCGGATTTGCCCAGACGCGCAGGTCCAGCGCATCTCCTGTCTGATCCTGAATAATGCGGCACTCCTGTACCTCTGCTTTCTCTTTCTGGCTCGAAAGAATGGCCTTTACCGCACCGCAGGTACTGCAAAAAACAGTAGTACCACAGCCACCTTCCGATTCAAATGCGTGTACACATCTCAAAATCTCCCCGGGACGACTTCCAATAACTCGATCCATTTCTCCATTTTTTATGCCTAAGGTATTGTACAGGCTTCGGTTGGCAAATACGATCTGCCTTTCGTGATTCAGCACGACCACAATATTTGGCACGGCATCAAGCATCTGGTTCATCAATGGCACATCCTGAAAGATTTGCTGCTGTCTCTGAATCTCTTCAACAGAAGCACGTTCTGCTGTCGCAAATTCCGTATGTACTTTAAATTGAGCCATCGTGCTACCTCCCAAGAATACAACCCACGCTGTTATAAACGGTTTTTACTCGAAGATGTTTTTTAAGCCATCAGCTTTAAGCTATTTTGCAGCCCATCAAGAAATGCCAATCCGGTTATGGGAAAATGGTGCTTGAATAAGCCTTGTACGTCACCTGAGCAAATTTAGGCCTATTTTCACCCCCTTGTAAACCGAAAAATTGAGAAGTGTCCAACGCAAGATTACATATGCCGGCCTCGAAGTCACAAAATTCGCTTTCATAGAACAATTTGCAGGGCTCTTATCATGTAATGATGAAAATTTTCTATAGAAATGGAAAACCGGGAAACGCTACATGGGCATATGATATGGTAGGTGCCAAAATTTGCTCTGAAGCTCCAACCATTTGATAGGGGTTAGATCGTGTCCGGCTGTTGGCCATGCAGGGTTCGAAGATGCGCCCTGGCTGTTTCCATGAGCGCCTCTTTTGAGAATCCTTCCGAAAAAAAGGCGGTTTGTTCTTCGTTTGTATTTTCAAGCAGGGTGATCACGTTGGCATATTCCCTTGTGGCGTTTCGGTCTTCCGAGGCCTCCTTGTAGGCGTCTGCAAGATGCAGCCGGACCACGGGATCTGTTGGATTCAGGTAGGCGGCCTTTTTCAGATACACGATGGCCTGATGTGGATCTCCCGTGTTGCGACAGATCATTGCCAGGAGGAAGTAGGCCTTTTCACAGAGGGGGTCGCTATCAATCAGCTCCCCCAACAAGGCTACGGCCTCCATGCTCTTCCCCTGATCGGCGTTTTGGAGGGCAACGGCCAGGATGGTGTCTGCTTGGCTCATGACTCCCCCCCCTGTTTCTTTCTCGTCTGAATCGTTCTTTTCGGGGATCGCGGAATGCATCCCCGGTACATGGAGAGAATTTGAAGGAAAAGATCCGCCCTTTTTCTTTTCTTTTTTTACGGACGCCGTTTTCAGGGCGGACTCGGAAGCCTGCCTTCGTTGGCGGGTGAATCTCTTCTCCTTTTCCGTTTTCGTCCAGGTTGCACGCATCCCCACGGCTTTCCCTTTTATGCAGCTTCTTCTGATAAATGAAAGCGCCTTCCTTTTCGAGAGAAAGAAAATCGGTATTCAAATAGCGTAGCGTCTCGGAATATCCAGGAAAAAAGTATCCTCCATCCGTCAGAGACAGGTAGAAGTTATGGAGAAGCCTTTTTGTGGTTTCTTCTGCAAAATAGATGATGACATTGCGGCAGAATATGAGGTCCCACGGGGGCATGGCTTCCAGCGGAAAATGTTTTTCGGCCAGATTGAAGTATTCAAAGTGAACCATGCTTTTGATCTCGTTTTTGAGAAAATATCGCGAACCTTTTTTCAAAAAGAACCGATCCACCCGTGAGGGTTCCAGTTCACGGATGGCGCGTTCGGAATACTCCCCTTTCTTTGCCTGAATCAGGGCGTCACCGCTGATGTCCGTGGCCCTGATGAGAACCTTTCGCCCGGTTGTTTCAGGGATCAGGTCCCGAACAACCATGGCGATGGAATAGGCCTCCTCTCCGTTGGCGCAACCGGCGCTCCAGATATTGATGGACCCTTCACGCCCTTTTCTTTCAAGAATTCGCGGCAGACAATGCTTCCTGAGCGCCTCGTACTGAGCCTTGTGGCGAAAGAAAAAGCTCTCCCGGATGGTGAGCAGGTCCATGAGAATGCTGAACTCCAGGTTATCCCCGCAGGCGCCCTTCAGAAGAAGGAAATATTCCTCGGGGTCGGTCAACTTGAGAGCCAGCAGACGGTTCGAAATGGCGTTTCTCAGGGGTTCCTGTCTATTTTTTTCGAAAGTAATCCCTGTCTTTTCCGTTAAATAGGAACTGAATGGAAAAAGAACCGATTCTTTCGTTTCCCGTTTATCCATTTCGGCTATCCTCTGACTGCAGATTTCCCGAAGCGGAGAATGCAATGATTTCGGAAGCGATTTTTG
The DNA here is from genome assembly GCA_963747555.1 of uncultured delta proteobacterium. Taxonomy (GTDB): domain Bacteria; phylum Desulfobacterota; class DSM-4660; order Desulfatiglandales; family Desulfatiglandaceae; genus DUZB01. Next base: position 184,910 of record CAVVFZ010000017.1, on the reverse strand, counting down.
TCACGGGAAGAATCCGGTCAACGATGCCACGCTCGATAGCCGCCTTGGGCATTCCGAAAATCACGCTCGAATCTTCATCCTGAGCGATGGTCTTTCCGCCTGCAGCCTTAAGAAATTCCATACCGACGACGCCATCGCTTCCCATCCCCGTGAGAATGATTCCGAGAGCCCCGGGTCCATAGTGATCCGCAACGGATTGAAATAGGTGATTCCCCGAAGGGCGGTGGCCGCCGACAGGGGGCGTATCTACCAGTCTTATCCGTTTACTGGAGGTTACCGTGAGATGGACATCGTCCGGAGCCAACAGTACTCGGCCGGGAATCACGAGATCGTGCTCCTTTGCCACACGGACCCGCAGATGATCCTTGCCTGTCAGCCATTCCGCCAGTCCTTTGATAAATCCGCTGCTCATATGTTGTACGATCAGTATGGGAACCAGGAGATCCGGAGGGAGTTTCTGAAGAATCTGGAAGAGCGCGTTCGGTCCTCCCGTGGAAGAAACAATGGCGACTATTCGGCCGTTCCCCTCTTTCAACGGGAGATCTACGTCCCGGATTGGTCTTTCAGTACGTTTTCTCTTTCTTACTCCACATTCCTTCAAGGATTCCGGACGCACCTTTGACAGCAATTTGATTTTTCGAATGAACGCTTTCGCCACTTCGGGGTGTGTCCTCCACCTGTAAAGATCCGTCTTGGGGATGACGTCGAGAACCCCGCAATCAAAAATTCGCGGTGTGTGATCCGTGAGTTCATCGGAAGAAGTGCTTAACATGATGATCGGAGTTGGCCTGATCCGCATGACCTTCTCCGCGATTTTGTAGCCGCTTGTCTGTCTCAGAAAGGAATCCAGGACGATCAGATGCGGTTGGAGCCTCTCTATAATCTCCAGGGTTTCCGGTTCATCTTCCGCCATACCCACGATAGAGATTTCCGGGTCGGAAACAAGAATGTCCCGGATCATTTCCCTGGCTGATTTGAGATCGTCCACAATTAAGACTTTTATCATGGCACTTTTTCCGTGGGTTTTTTGGTCGGTTCCTGCCGGGTTATCCGGAACTTTTACCCTATCAAAGTTTTGATGGTCTGGATCAGCGACTGCTGGTTGAAACTCTTCTTCAGGAGAAAGGCATCGGCGCCGGCCTGGAGACCCTGCGTTTTTTCCGCCTCACTCTCCAGCGATGTGACAATGATGACCGGCAGGTGGGAGAATCGATCATCATTTTTCAGGGTGGCTGTGAGGGTGAAGCCGTCCATTCCGGGCATCTGAACATCTGTTATGACCAGATCATAAGGATTTTCCTCGAGTCTGTTTATGGCTGCAAGGCCATCCGCCGCCGTTTCCACCTCAAATCCGGCTGCTTCCAGAATGCTCTTTTCCAGAAGGCGGGTCGTCATCTGGTCTTCCACTAACAGAATCCTCTGCCTGCCTTCTTTCCTTTCAATGGAGGCATCTCTCTCCAGAAATATGTTTCCCGCCTTGATCTGGGCTGAGGTGAACAGTCTGGGAACATCGATGATCAGGGCGATCTCTCCCGTGCCCAGGATGCTGGACCCGGAGAAAGCGGGGAGCCTTTTCAAATGGGTCCCCAGGTTGCGCATGACAATTTCCTCCACGCCGACCACTTCATCCACCTGAAAGGCAATTTTCTTCCCACTGTGCCTGAGGAGAATGACAGACAGCTTTTCACCGGCATCCTCCTTTTCCGGCTTGGGAAAGGACAAGGTGACGTCCAGTCGTGCGCAGGGCACAATTTCGCCCTGCAGGTAAACGGCTTCCCGGCCTTTGGCGGTAAGGATGCTGTCTGGTGAAAGGCGCAGGACCTGTATGGCGGAAAAAACGGGGATAGCCAGCGTATGTCCGGAGCAACGGACCAGAAAAGCCCTGGTTGTGGCCAATGTCAACGGCAGGGAGATGGTGGTTTTTGTTCTCTCTCCGGGGACGCTGGTTATTTCGAGGCTCCCGTTGAGTTTTTCCACGTTGTTCTTCACCACTTCCATGCCGATGCCCCGGCCGGAAAGTTCGGTCACCATGGCCGCGGTACTGAAGCCCTGAAGGAAAAGAAGATCGAAGACTTCATCGTCCAACAGGCGTTTGGCTTCATCGTGCGATAGAAAGCCTTTTTCCAATGCCTTCATCTTGATCTGCTCTTTGTCTATGCCGCGCCCGTCATCCATGATTTCAATGATAACTTTGTCGATATCCTGAAAAGCGCTGAGGATAATCGTACCTGTCTCGTCTTTCTCTTTTTGCTTTCTTTCTTCGGGGGATTCAATGCCGTGATCGATGGCATTTCGCAAAAGGTGCATCAAGGGATCGCTCAGCTCTTCTATGGCCCTTTTGTCTATGCGTGTTTCTTCCCCTTTGATAATCAGTTCCACCTTTTTGTTCTTCTGCCTTGCAAGATCGCGAACCGGCCGGGAAAATGCGTTGAAAAGCATGGAAACGGGAAGCATGCGGATATCCATGACGAGTTGCTGGGTTTCCGTTACAAGCCGGTTCAACACTTCCAGGGATTCGTGAAAGTCTTCCCCGAATTGTTCAACGATCCGATGTCCTTTGTACCTCTGCAGGATAAGCTCCTTCAAAGCGGATTGAAAGGGCGTCCGGCTTACGGATGTATCCGTGAGGTCTCCTTCCAGGACGCTCAGGAGTTTCTGCTCTTTTCTTTGGAATGTTTCGCTACTATCCAATTGATCCAGCAGGCTTTGCATTCGATTCCGCGTAATCACCAATTCTACGGCAATATTAAGAAAACGGTCCACTTTTTCCGTGGGAACCCGAACGGTTTCGTTGCCGATCTTACGGGAAGGCGTTCCGGTAATCTGTGGCTTTTTTTTCGGAATGGGCCTGGAGGGAAGGGGCTCACCTGTCGTTGACGTCAATGCCTCTATTCGTTCAAGCAGGCCGTTCAGTAAGGTGGCATTCTCTACAGGGGTATGGGCCAGGCCTTCCACCATGGCGCTGATGACATCGTTGGTCTGAAACAGTACATCGAACGTCTCGGGGCCCGTTGCCATCCGTTGTTCCCGAATTTCCCGAATGATGTCTTCCATATGGTGACACAGGGATGTGATGTTGCCCAGTCCCATGGTCATGGCGGCCCCCTTGAGGCTATGGGCATTTCTGGAAATTCCGGACAGGGATTGGGAATCCCCCGGACCTTCCTTTTCAAGGCGAAGCAGCCCCTGGTTGATGGCATCGATATGCTCCCGCGCCGACTCAATAAAACCCGGGAGAAATTCCCTGATATTGGGCGGCAGGATGCAGCCTTCTTTTGGATGGAGATCGTCGTCGCTAATGTCCATTTATTTCTCTATCCCTCCAGTTGAAACCTGGAGATGATCTGCTTGAGCTTCCCGGCCATCTGGCTCAATCCATTTGCAGCCTTGGTGGTATCTTCCGCGGCGCCTGCCATCTGTCTTGCCACTTCGGACAATTCCCGCATGGTAACGACCACCTGATCGCTTGAGCTCTTCTGTTGGCCGGTGGCCATGGAAACCTGTTTGGCCGAGTCGGTGGTCTGTACGGCCATGGAAACAATTTCCTGCATGGCTTTTTCAACCAGTTCAAGTTTTTCGGACCCGGTTTTGACAATCTTCACGCTTTCTTCCGCCGCCATCACCGATGTGTTGGCCGCGGACTGGATTTCCATGGCAATCTCTTCTATGGTCCCCGTGGACTTGACGACATTTTCCGCCAGTTTTCGGATTTCAGAGGCCACCACGGAAAATCCTTTTCCTGCTTCCCCCGCCTTGCTGGCCTCGATAGCGGCATTCAGAGAAAGCATTTTGGTCTCGGCCGCCACATCGTTGATAATCCCTAAAACCTTGCCGATTTGTTGGGACTTTTTTCCCAGAGACAGGATCTTTTCAGCGCCGGTCTCTGTTTGGATAAGAATCCTGTCCATCAGTTTTGCGGCCTCCGCCATGGCCCGGGCGCTTTCTTCGGCATTTTCCTGGGTGGATTCGGCCATGCCGGCCTGGATATGGCTGCTCTCCGAGATCTGCCCGGCCGTCGCGGAGAGTTCCTCAAGGCTCGCGGTGGTTTCACCCACGCTGGCCGCTTGTTCGGATGCTCCTGATGCCTGCTCTTCCGCGGTAGCCAGGATCTGATTGCAGGCCGTTCCCATCTGCAAAACGGCCTCTTTTACCTGAACAATGATTTCCATGAGGTTGATTCTCATCTGATTAAAGGCTTCACCCAGGACCCCCTTGAATTCGACCTGTGAAGTCAGGTCGCCCATGGCAATGCCGTTGGCCTGGTTCGCAAGTCTGTTGAGCCCCTGTTGCATTTTGTAAAAGCTGAAGGACAGTGCGCCTATTTCATCTCCATTCACCACATTGACAGGAAAGGACAGTTCGCCGTCCGCGATCTTTCCGGCGATAATCTCCAGCTTACTTACGGGATCCGAAGCGCTTTTCGCGAGCCGGTAACTGAGATAGAAGGCCACGATCAGGACCACAAGGGAGGACAACAGAGTTCTGACCAGAAAAGAGGACATTTCCTTTCTGACCGACGCGAAGCTGAAGACTTTCACCATCAGCCAGTTGTCGTCTCCGCTGGGCACGGCAATATAAATTTTCTGCTCATTCATGTCTTTGTGAGAGGTGCTTCCATCCTTTCCCGCGGTTCCACCCACGAGATTTTTGAAAAGGGACTTGAATGCCTCCATGTTTGCGGAATTCGGGAGAGGGGCTTTTTCACTGCTGATTATTCTGCCGGTCCTATGGAGAAAAAATATCGCGGCATCCTTGTTGCCGGAGCCTTCATCCACTATTTTTTGTAACGCATCGCTTTCTGAAATTTCCGGCAGGCCTTTGAGATGACGTTGCAAACTCAGGAGTTCGTGCCTGCTGTTTTCCTCGTAGACGTCTTGGATGATTCGCTGTGAATGGCTGTAGGAAACGCTTGCCTGAAACAGGATGGTTACCATCAATATGGACAGGGAAACGATCAGGATTTTGCTGAAGAGCGACAAGACCTTTGGAGGATGCGTCATCCCGAAATGTTTGACCCAATTGCCTAAATAGGGGGCAAGAATCCTTTCGTTATTGAAAAAGCAACACACGGAATAGACCAGGGAAATCATGATGCCGATCATGAGAGCTTGAATGGATTGGACACGGTCGAAATCGGCAAAAAGGATGAGCTGCAGTATCCCGATGACGAAGCCGAAGATCAGAATGCCCAACATAAACCAGGAGATTTTCAAGGGAAGACGAAGACTCGATGCAAGGACCTTTTCAAGCCGGGATATCGATGTCTCTGAAACATTCCCCGGGTTTTCTTCTTCAAGGGGCAGCTTAGCCACCCATCGCACGGGCATCCAGATGCAGATGAGGCCAAAAAAAGGGGCCTCCCATGCATAAATGAGGGAAAGGGTTTTGATCTGTTCCCATGTCATCTCAAGGGTGAGCAGGATATAGGGGATGAAAAGAATCCCTACGGTTGCCAGGAAAAACAGCCCCTGATGTAAACCAACTTTCTTTTGCAGTTTGCTCATTGTTTCCTCGTGAATAGCCGGATATGTTCCAGCCGTGAACCGTTATGATACGTTTTTGAAAACAGAGATGAGATCTTCCAGTCCCGAGGCTAACTTTTGCAGACCCTCTACCGAAGCGGTCGTCTGGCTTGCAGCGGATGCCATCTGCCTGGTGACTTCCGAGATTTCCCGCATGGCCGTGGCCGTTTGGGCACTGGCCACTTTCTGCTGGCTTGTTGCCATGGAAACCTGTTTGGCCGAGTCCGTGGTCTGTTCGGCAAGAAAGACGATCTCCTGCAGAGCCATCTTCACTTTTTCCAGTTCCCCTGTGCCGGTGGAGACTACCTTCACACTTTCTTCAGCCGCCATAACGGATACGTTGGCGGCGCCTTGAATTTCCTGAAGAAATTCTTCGATGGCGCCCGTTGATTTCACTACGCTTTCCGCCAGTTTCCTTATCTCCTCGGCAACCACGGAAAATCCTTTCCCGGCTTCTCCGGCCCTGCTGGCTTCTATGGCGGCGTTCAGGGAAAGCATCTTGGTTTCGGCGGCGATTTCGTTGATGATGCCCAGGACCTTTCCGATTTTCTGTGATTTTTCTCCCAACTTCATGATTTTTCCGGCGCTTGCTTCGGTCCTTTGCCGAATGTCCTCCATTACTCCGGCGGCTCGGTCCATGGCCTCCCTGCTTTCCTCCGCATTTTTCAATGTCGATTCGGCCATTCCCGCCTGGGCCTCGCTGTTCTCGGCAATCTGTCGCGCGGTGGTGGAGAGTTCTTCAACGGTGGCGCTTGTTTCGCCAACACTCGATGCCTGTTCAGCCGCCCCGGAAGCCTGCTGCTTTGAGGCCGCAACGATTTCAATGCTGGCGGAGCTGATATGCCTCACGGCATTCTTGACCTGTCCGATAATCCTGTTCAGTGACGATTCCATGATGGCAAAGCTGTGAGCCAGTGCTCCCACTTCATCCCCGCTGAGGGTGGCAGTCCTGTACCCCAGCTCTCCTTTGGCTATCCTCTTGGCGGCTCCTTCCAGATCTTTGAGAGGCCTCGAAACACTGGATGCGAGGCCGTAGCTGAGGAAAGAAATCACGATCAGAATAAGGGCTGAGATAAGGATTGTCCTCTTCAAAAGAGACATGCCGCCCTTCCCGGATTGTCCAAAGTCGATTACCTTGACCAGCATACTTGGTTGGTTTTTGACTGGAACCCCGCAATAGATCAGATTCCGCAGGATATCCCGTGCGGTGGATTCTTGGGATAATTGTTCGAAAAGAGCCATGCGGTCTTTGTCCTCTTCCAACGGGAAGTGCTGATTCGGTTGGCCGGACAGTACGGCGCCCGTTCGTTCCAGAATGAAAAACCGGTCATTTCCTCCGGTTCCCAAAGATTTGAGAAATTTTGTCTCTATTCCCGAGGGGTCTCCCTTAGGCAGGTTTTCATCCAGCAGGTTTTGGAGCCTTGATAATTCCTCAATGCCGGCGCCGGCAAGTTCTCTCCCCAGGGTCTTTGTTGAATGGGAGTAATTGATGCTCACCAAAAACAGAATGGTTACGATCATGATGGCGAGACACACGCCCATGATCTTTTTGAAAATAGAGAGTACCAGTGGAGGCGAAACCGTAACCGTGTCATGGTTCATTTCTGCCAGGTAAGGAGATATGATGCGCTCGTTGTTGAGAAAACAGCAGATCGCATATACCAGGGCAATGATGACCCCAACAATAAACGCCTCAAGGGACTGGATAGCATTGAAATGGGCAAAAAGAACAACCTGCAGGACACCTATGGCGAAGGCGAAAAGAATCAGGAAGAAGACGGTCAAAGCGACTTTCTGGGGAAAACGAAAAGCCTGTATGATCAGCCGTTCCAGGTGAACCGATGTGCCCGTCGCCGGTTGGCGATTTTGATTCGATTTCGTGATGCTTCGGACCCACCTCATGGGCAGCAGGGTGCAGAGCACGCCAAAAAGAACACCCTCCCACGCATAAATCGTCAAAACATGCGTGAGCTGTTCGGAGGTCATTTCAATCGTGAGCAGGATGTAGGGAATGCCCAGGAAAATGACTACGCCCAGGAAAAAAAAGATTTGGTTCAGGCCGACTTTCTTCTGTAATTCGTTCATTTCAATAAGCCTCGCTGTTGTTTAGCATTCCATGGGCTATCCCTCGCCCATCCCGAGGATTTCAAGGTCCACGAGGCAAGCGATTCGGTTTTCGATCAACGCCAGCCCCCAAAAAGAACGATTGGTCTTTTGTGATCCGATCAGAGGCGGCAGCTTTCGTACCTGGGACAGATCCAGTCTCGTGAGGCCTTCCACCACATCCACTTCGAAGAACTCCATGCCGGTTCCGGTCTTCACTTCCAACAGGCAGGAACGGGCAGTCGATGTTTCTTTGGGCATATGAAATGCCTCTCCCAGGTCCATCGGCATCCGGCCCAATTCTTCCTGTTTGATCTTTTCCCCGTTGTAAATCCTGGATACCTGTTCGGCCGGCGCCCCGAAAAGAAAATCGGCCACCTTGAACAGGATGAATTCAAACGATTGGGCCGGGGATTTCCCGTCTTCTTGCGGACTGTTCATGGGCAATTATTTCTTATGGATATCCATCAGTTCAGATTTCATGATTTTTTCGTAGTTCAGGACGATCAAGAGCATTTCATCCATTCTGGCTTCGCCGTCAATAAGATCGAGATACTCCTTTTCAAATGTGATCATGGGCGGGTCAATGGACAGGGCCGGCAGGTCGACAATAGCCTCGACACTGTCTACGAGCAGCCCTGTTTCCACGCCCTGATCCGATGTGATCATGATCGATGGCTTTTCGGTTGTTTCATAGGAAAGACCAAGGAGCATTTTCATATCTACTACGGAAATGATTTCACCACGGATGTTGATGATTCCCAGGATATGGGGCGGCAGTCCGGGAACCTGGGTAATATTCTCCGCCCACATGACCTTTTTGAGGTGTTTCATGTCGAGGGCGTACTTTTCTTTTCCCAGTCTGAAGATCATCAGATGCCTCACCTCCGGCTCAGGACTTTTTTTCGAGCCAACAGAGCCATTCTTTTCCTCCAGCAAGCTCATGATGTGAGAGGATACGCTTTCGTTTCCAAGCGGTCTTATGAGATTCAGACGCTCCATGATGTTTTTTAGCTTCTCCAAAGGAAGCGGCTTTGTCTCCACGGCATCCATTCCCGCATTCAGGAAGGCCTGTCTGTTTTCTTCGCTTTCATGGGCCGTCATGGCAATAATAGTCAGCGGGGTGTGAGGGGTGGGATACGGGGCGAGAGGGTCTGATCGGTCGGACTCCCATTTCCGGATTGCTTTTGTGGTTTCCATCCCGTTCATGCCCGGCAGTTCGATATCCATGAAGATGAGATCGTAGCGGTTCTGCTTGACGAATGCAAACGCTTCCTCTCCACTGACGGCCGTAGTCACCTGAACACCTTGTTTCGTTAATATGGCTGCGATTACTTTGAGACTGACGGGGTTGTCCTCCACCAGCAGGACCGCCGGTTTATCTTCCAATGTAACGGCCTCCTTTCAACGGATAGGTAGAAAGTGCGGTGAAATATCTTTCCGGGCAGCATACCGGTTTAACGGACGAAATTTCATTGACATCTCGGTTTCCGACGTTAATCATGATTAGGGCCAATGTTTAAATCTCCCCTTCATTTTCCCGATACTGGAAATGACAGGATTTATGGAATAGGGAAGGGCAGCGGCTGAACGGGATTGCAAGTTCCCGAATGTTAGAATATCTTGATCGCTAAGTCAAAGGAGTTCTTGTGAAAGAAGAAGTGTTGTCCCGCCGGGAATACCGGACAGAAGTCCTTCTGGGAAACAGTGGGGATAAAAACGGTGCGATCAGGGCCGTCCTCTTTGATTTCGACGGGACCTTGACGGTCCCCGGCGCGATTGATTTCAGAACGATCAAGCGCGATTTAGGATGCCCTTTGGATCAGCCCGTTCTTGAGTATATCGAGCGGCAGCCTGTCGAGAGGCGCGCCCTTCTCAAAGAAATTCTTGAAACCCATGAGGAGGCGGCAGCGAGACAATCCGTTCCCAACAGGGGAGTCACCGCGTGTCTTTTGGATCTCAGGAAAATGGAGATCCCTTTCGGCATCCTGACCCGAAACAGTCTCAGATCCGTTCAAATGGGGTTGTTGAGCTTCCGGCATTTTTCCATTACCGATTTTTCCGTGGTGATCACCCGCGACAATTCCGTTCCGAAACCGAATCCCGACGGGGTCATCAAGGCCGCCTCCACCATGGGGTTTCTCACGGGAGAACTGCTTGTGGTGGGGGATTTTCGTTTTGATGTGATTGCCGGAAAAAGCGCGGGGGCAAAAACCGTATTACTGACCAACGGGATGGAGACAACCATGGCGCCTGGAGACCCCGAGCCGGACTTTGTGTGCCGCCATCTCACGGAGGTGGTGGACATCCTGAAGTTGCTATCAGGAGATATCTGTGGATGATAATGATCCGATGAGGGTTCCGTTTTTTGAGGCTACCCCACCCATGGAGGAAGAAGAGAAGTGCCTTTGGATGAAACGGTGCCTTTGGGATGGAGAAACGGTTAGTTTTCATCCCTTTTCAAGTGCCTAAACCGGGCTTTTATGCGCCGGTTCTGACCCATCTTTTCTACAACGGCCCTATAATCTTCCATGTTCCAAGGTTGAAGCCTTTGTGTCCTTGATCATTATTCAAAACGGCCTACCATGCATTTGGCGATTCCTGAGTCTTTATGACTACGGTCGACGATCTTTTCCTGAAAAGACAGGCATCCATTTTACAGACAAAGTTTGCCGTTCTTCCAGATCCCTTTTCACTCTGCCATCGGGATAGGTGTATGTTCCCTCGCCGCAATACTTGCCGTCCTTGAATTCTCCTGTGTATTTTCCTCCATCAGGCAGGGTGTGTGTTCCCTGGCCATTCGGTTTGCCGTTCTCCCATTCTCCTTCGATGACGCTCCCATCAGGATGGGTCCAGGTTCCTTTACCATGCATCACATCATCTTGCATTCACCCGTTTACGTGCCATCAAGGAGGAATACGTGCCAAAACCGTGATGGACGTCATCCTTAAATTCCCCCACATAGAATGAGCCATCAGGATAATTATAACGCACTTCCCCCTGTCTCTTACCGTCTTTGTATTCCCCAGTGTAAGGGTAACCAGCAATGTCGATGGTGGCTTTTTTTTTCTTCAACGTCTTTGCTCTGCTTTAAGTTTTTCTCTTTGAAACCAAAGAGCTATTTCCTGGCGGATTTCTCTAATAAGGACTGCCGTCTATAAAAGAATTTCACATGTCTTTTTGGCTATTTTCAATTATAAATCAGGCAGATCGGAATTGCAAACATGGCGTGGGGAATGCATTAGTGATAAAAAGAATTGAAGCTGGATGGGGTTTTGGCGACTGCCTAAGGGAAAGCAGAAGCCCCAATTCGAAAGAATAAAACCTTGTTCATGCTCCTGTCAAAGAAAAATCGGAAATGCGCCTGTGATTTCAGAATCTTGACTTTGGTTTTGGAAGAGGCTAAACTCTTAACGCATATAGAAAGAGTGCGGAACGGCACTTATATCTCCTTCCACAAAATGGACTTGAGTATCGTCGGCAACTTTATAAGAAGATAGGCAGTTTGATAAATCAATTAAGAGGTAAAAAGAAATGATAGCTTTGCGAGAAGCCGAAGGGCTTATTTCCTCGATGACGCCTGGTGAAAAAGCACAATTGCTCCGATGGATAGCTCGTGATTTCGATGGCGCATTTCCCGGTATAGAAAGTGATCCAGCAGTAGCAGGCGGTGAGCCGTGCATTCTGCGCACCCGAATACCGGTATGGGTGCTCGTTCAGGCCAGAAAATTGGGCGCCGGTGAAGCTGAGCTGTTGAATAATTATCCGGATCTGCGTGCCGAGGATTTGGTTAATGCCTGGGGATATTATCGGGTGCACAGGGCCGACATCGATCAGCAAATTGCTGAAAACGAGGAAGCGTAGGGATGAATCGCCTTCTGGCTGATGAGAATCTCCCTCTACCCGTAGTAGAGGAATTGCGGATGCTCGGGTATGACGTGATAACTCTTCAAGAAGCCGGCAGAGGGAACCAACAATTTCCTGACGAAAAAGTCTTGCATCTTGCGGAAGAACAAAATCGGGCTGTTTTAACGCTCAATAGAAAACATTTTGTTCGGTTGCATCACTTAAACGAAAAGCATGCCGGAATCATTGTTTGCTCTATGGATCTTGATTATGTTGGGCAAGCCCGTCGAATACATCAGTCCGTCAAAACCTGCACGTCACTATCGGGGTTGTTGATTCGGATTAATCGTCCAGCTTGATATGGCTTTTGATTGGATCAACAATGACGATGAACAAATGCCGGGTGGTCTTGGTAGAACGTCCTCCCGTATCGGCCCTGTGACAATGATCATACCACTATCGTTTGTGATGTATGGCAGGCGGGTGTTTATCTCTTAAATGCCCTCGAACCCTCACAAGGAACAATTATGAAAAGGCTACTCACAGCAATCGCAGCAGGTGTTTTTGTTATAATATCCCCCTGTGTCTGTTTTTCATCATATATTATTCATCTTAAAGACGGGAGAAACGCATAAAATCATAAACATCCCGCTTTTAACGGATATGCAATGCGAAGGGGTTAACCTATGCGGGGGGAAGCATACACACGCGACCTGCTTGAAAAGAGTCTTGAACTGATGCATAAGCCACCTGCATAAAGCCCAGTTTGTTCGACACATCTGATGAATCTGGGTTCCCCTCCTAACGCGGAGTGAAGCGGAGCTAAGTTTTTTGATGAAATTTGAATGGGACCAAGATAAAGCTGCTTCGAATCTTTCTAATCATGGAGTTTCATTCGATGAAGCAAAGACTGTATTTAATGATCCTCTCTACGTCGATTTCTTTGATCCAGATCATTCCTATAATGAGCATCGATATATTATTATTGGGCAATCGATAGCCAACCGCTTGATTCTCGTAGCATATACAGAACGAGAGGATGCAATCCGTTTGATTAGTGCACGAGAAGCTACCCGAAAGGAGCGAAAGAATTATGAAGAAGGATAATATTGAAAAGGATGATGAACTTCGCCCGGAATATGATCTAAGGGGTTTAAAGGTAAGAAAGGTTGGCTCTGAGCGAAAGAGTTTTTATGGACCAACAGTTCGTATAGAAGCGGATGTAGCTGAAGTGTTTCCTGATTCTGAATCAGTGAATGAAGCCTTACGGTTCTTAATTCGAATAACTCAAAAAAATAAATCGCCATTACTTGCCTCTACCAATGTGCCAAACAACAGCATGGAGCAGACGTCTGACGCCGTGCTGTCTTGAAAATCTTTTTACCACGGATGAAATGAGGAATTCTCCGTTAAGAGGATCTCCCATTTTGAAGAATATTACAGAAGAAGGGATGAAATTCTGACGGACAGAGAAGCCTTTTAATGAAAGATTACCACGTCAATGTTTTTTACAGTGAAGAAGACGAAGGATATCTTGCGGACATTCCTGATTTAAAGCATTGCTCGGCATTTGGCAAAACGCCGGAGAAAGCATTGCGGGAGGCTTCTGAAATCGAAAAAGGCATGGCTTGAAGTAGCACGTGCTAATCGCAGACCGATATCAACCCCTCATTTTCGTCCATCGATTTATCAAGTGGCCTGAAAGGGTATCTGACTCGCCGCGACTTTAAACTCGGACCTTGGACTTCGAACCCCTGAACCCATAAAAGGAATTCCTATGAAAAAGATATTGACAGCAATCGCAGCGGTCGTTTTTGTGGTGTACCCCTCCATCTGTTCTGCCTCCTATGTTATTCATCTGAAAGACGGGAGAGAGTTTGTCGCTGATAAATACTGGGAAGAAGGAGAGCAGATAAAGTTTAAAAGATTTGGCGGGATTATTGGGATTCAAAAAGACCAGGTAAAGGAAATTGAAGAGAAAGAAGATGTCCCTGAGGAAAAAGTGGAGGCGGCTAAGCCAGAGACTCCTTCGGTGGCAGAAAAGCCGGACAATGGAAAGAAAGCAGGGACCCCTGAGGCTCCAGAAAAGACAAAGGCGAGTGAGGACGTTGTGGTAAAGGAGGAAGGGGCTGGGGATAAATCTGATCTGGAGAAAGCCACAGGAAAAGAGGAGAAGGAAAAGGAAGAGAAAAAGACAGACATTGCGCGTTACAAAAAGGAAAAAACAGTCTTAATGGAAAAGTATCGAAAAGCTCGGCAGGGATTGCGCGAGGCAAGAAAAGCAAAAGATAAGCCCGGAATAATAGCGGCTAAACAACAGATAAAAGATGCAGAGAAAGAGATGGCTACTTTAGTGGGCAACCTGAAAAAAGAAAGTGGGTCAGTTCCTCCATGGTGGTTTGAACCTGAGAGAGAAGAGCAAGCAGAGGCTCCGGAAGGGCGCTGACAATAAGCGACCTTTAGTCCAAAACGTCCCACCATAAAGTTCGCCATCCCATAGCGGCGTTAACGTATGTATTCAAAGCGTCCCTGCTGTAAAGAAAAGTCCCGTTGCCGGCAGAAAAATCTCCGGTTGTAGTCCCTTTGATTGCCATAGCCCCCAACAGCCAGAACCCCCCCGTAATGGTCGCATCACCTTCCACATAGATCAATCCTTTGAAGTTAAGGGATTGGACGCTAAGATTTCCAGTAATGTACATTAGGCCTTGTCCAGTACTACTTAACTTCAGGTCGAGTTTACCGAGGTTGTCGATATAGGTAACCCCCATCGGGGCAACTGATAACTGGCCGGAACCGTCCACGTCCGCATAAGTGACGTTTGCTTCCTCAAGAATTTTATCCAATGTTGCCTGATCGATACCAAGTACGTCCGCTAAGCTCATCCATGTGAATGTGAATTCTTCTTTCCAAGAACAGTATCAAAGAGCAATGTTGGCTAGTAGCAGGGTCCAATATTTAGTGTGGGTCTGCGCGAGGTCAAGTGTGATGTCATACAGGTAATCCTGTGGACATCCACCGAATACGTCAGAATCCGGTAAAACAGTCCCAACCCCTAGGGGAGTCCATACTCCTGGGGCATGACCGGTTGAGCGTAACTTCTGACCATAAGCTATTCGGCTCTTCAGCTAACTCTTCTCCCTTTTGCCATCGAAGTTAAAATCAATATTGTAGAGATCAACGAAATGATCCTCATCGTCGACCCCTGTCTTTACCCCTGATGCTGGCCAATAGAAGAAGACTTCTGCTCCACCATGATTATCAACTCCGTTTGTGTTAAAATTGGACTCCCCTGCTGTCCCATCCATCACGTGCCATTTAGGGCGCGTCCTTCTCATCCGCATCGGTTGTACTCAACATGTGGTTGAAACCCGATATTAGAGCAGATCCTGTCAAATTAGGTGACATATTGACCATAACAGAAGCTTTGGCAGCAAGATCTACCGGCATGCACGTAGCTGCGACCTTTATCCTTTTCATAGATCCTTGCTCTTTACCCGTGGATGTAATCACTACCACTGCTTTTCCAGACGCGTGGTTTCCACCAAGCCCCTCTACATTATAAGATAATAGAGTTGGATCGTAAAAAACAATTTCATCGTAATTGCTATCGCCATCCATGTCCTCAGTATCCTTCAAAAACTCTATAGTCAGAGCGTTTCCATCATCTGTTGAAGAAGAATATTCGAGCCAGCTTGCTGATGGTTGAATGGTGGGTGTAAGGATGGTTGTGGTTGTATCCGTATCATCCGAGGTCTTGAGCATTATTTTCGTTTTCCAGTTCCTGTTATCCCAGGTGCCATTGTAATTTAAATCACTGATGTCATCTACAACCCCATTTCCATCATCATCACTGTTGTTCGCCAAAAGACCGTTGGGATCAACGCCTATGGCCGCATTGAAAGTCACGCCATTAATGTTGATCATTGATCCATAAGGTGGCGGGTTAGTCCCCCCATCATCAACCATACGTAAGCGATAGAGCGCCTCTTCAATCCCAGCCTGTGCAACATTAAAGGCCTGCACACTGGTCTTATGATTGGCGCCGATCTTCATATCTGTTGTTGTCAGCACAACAGCGGTGGACCCCAACAACCCTAAGATAGCCAGGAACATGAGTCCGATAACAAGCGCAGCGCCGTTTTCATTATTGAACGTAGATCGCATTGGCGCTAAGCCAGGCTTCGTGCTCAGTGATAATTTCATAATACTGAAACCTCCTGCTTAAAAGCCAAGATTGGGGGAGATTATATTGGAAGTCAGTTCGAAACTCCTGTAACCATCATTGTAATCCGGATGAGTGTAATTAGGGTCTTCCTTTTCTGTTTTTGCCTCTATCGTGATCTTAATCATCCGAATGTCGGCTTGCCCAGCAGAAGAGGTTATTTCCGTCCCATCCCCATCCCAGTAAGAAAACGAGAAACTTTTAATGTTCTCAGAAAATGGTTGATCCCCGCCACCAGTATTCCTGTCAATTCGGTGATTTGTTGCATCGAAAAGATAAATTATGTTTTCATTCGAATCGGACGCATCCCCGTCCCCATTCAGATCAGCAATAATTTCAATTTGGGTTGTGTCATAAGGGATTCCAACAAAATTTGAGGCCGCCGGGTTTGATGTCTGCATTAAACCTGTGGGATTATATCCAGCCATTCTTATCTCACCGCTCATCATATCCATTGCCGCTCGTGCATTTTGAGTCATCTCGGAAATTTGTTCCTGAACATCGTAGGTCTTTCTCTGGCTGATAAAAGAACTGGCTAAAGATGTGATTATAACCAATGCAATGCCATGGCAATAAGGAGTTCTATAAGGGTAAACCCTTTTTCTGTTCTTTGTGTGGAATTCTGCATGAGCCCCATCAATTATTTCGCAAGGATGGTTTTTAATTCAACGTGATGATCTTCCTTTGAAGTCCCTCCCCAATAAGTCTTTACGATCACTGTTTTCATATTGGTTGCCGGACTGTCGTTGGTAACCAAAACCTCTCTCTTATATTCGGTATAAGGGGATGAACACACAGCTTTCGTTTCTGCAACA
Organism: uncultured delta proteobacterium; assembly: GCA_963747555.1. Lineage (GTDB taxonomy): Bacteria > Desulfobacterota > DSM-4660 > Desulfatiglandales > Desulfatiglandaceae > DUZB01. The sequence goes on along the minus strand of CAVVFZ010000017.1, from coordinate 168,402 downwards.
ACATTTGAATAGCCTGTTTCCTTAATCCTTTTGATGTCTTCCATCTTATCCTGTGCCAGAGTTGTTGCAGTGGTGAGATCATTGCTGAGTTTGTTGCCTTTGATGATCCCTACGGTCAAAGAGGCCATTCCCAACAAGCCCACTGAAAGGATGACAATGGCAATCAATACCTCGATAAGGGTGAATCCATTATCATTATTGGGTTTTAACACGGCGTTTTCTCTCCAAATCAGGGTGTTAAGTCAATCTTAACCCGTCCGGTGATGGCGACCTTCACATATTTAGAGCCGGAAGGGTTGGTAACTGTTACGGTTGTTCCCGTTGCAGTGCCTCTTGATTGGAAGACCGGGTCAGCACTCTCGCTTAATGTCACATCATAATATTCCGTCTGGATGTTTCTATTTTTAACATCGCCCTCACCGGAAGCCACTGTTCCGTCATTGTCTGCATCATCGCATATGCTGTATTGAGAGCTGCTGGTAAAATAGATCTTTGCTCTATGGTTCAACTTAACGGCTTTCATTCGTGCGTCCATCAAGTCGGTCATCACCTGCCTGGCAGCCCCGTTGAGACGCATTCCAGGAAGCAGGGACATGAAAGAAGGAATGGCGATTGCGGCCATAATGCCAAGTACGACAATGACGATCATCACTTCCATCAGGGTAAATCCCCATTCCCTTTGCTTTTGCGTCTGAGATGCTCTCATTTTTATCTATCCAGCGACTTCCTTGCGTAGTCAGCCGCGATTGCCTGTATTCTTGTCGCTAATTTATAGCAAGGTTTGTACCAAGCCTAACTGTCACAAAATAGCTAACTATAATCGATAAAAAAACCGATTTCAAGGCTCAATTCGGGCATAGCGTTAGACCAATCGTAACAAAAGTTTACAGCCATCCCTTACTTTCAGTTTTTGACAGGATCAACGGGATCTATCAGATTACTGCCCATGTGGGGATGAAAGCCATATGCTGTCACTTCGTGAATTTAACCAGGTAAACTGTCCTTCGGAATTTCACGGGGTAAACAAAGGACGCGAATTAGAATAAAACCTTACTGGGCTCATTCCTGTCTGCATGCGAAAACCGAGGCGGAGCCTCTAAGAAAGCATTCCCAGGCAGAGCCTGAGAACGAGGGAAAATAGCCTTGAAATTTTCGAAATAAGATGCATATTAGTTGTAATGAAGTTGTCAATACAAAATTCCGTAAGTAGGAGGACATCATGGCAAAAACAGCAATAATCCAGACCCGTGTCGATCCAAAAACAAAAGAAAATGCTCAAATGATATTGAAAAAATTGAATATATCAATGTCGGAGGCTATTTCAATGTACCTTTCACAAATAGCGCTACATAACGGAATCCCTTTTGAATTAAAGATTCCTAATAAGCTTACAGCTAAAACACTTCGAGACGCTGAGAATGGGAAAAACCTTCATAAAGTTGATTCTGTTGATGAATTATTTCAGGAGCTTGATAGTTGAATCTACATTATACAACTCAATTCAAAAAGGACCATAAAAAGATTAAGAAACAAAATAAGGACCTTGCTAAATTAAGGGCTGTCATAGAAAACCTGGTTGCAGGACAATTGTTGGGACCAAAGCATAGAGACCACCAGTTATCTGGAAACTGGGAAGGCCATCGCGATTGCCATATAGAACCAGACTGGCTATTAATCTATCGAATCACAGCTGATGATTTGTATTTAGAAAGAACTGGTTCACATTCTGAGCTATTCAAAAAGTAATAAAAGGAGGCGAACCATGGAATCCATAAAATTTTGCTCCTTTTTGTGGCTATATTGCTAATTCACCACAAACCCTTCAGCTATTTACCACTCATTCCTGCTTGCCCTTCCACCAGTCTTCCGGGAGTTCACCCCCATTTTTTTCTTTTACTTCTTCTGTAATGGCATAGATCTCCTTGGAAAACTTCCTCATGTCCTGCCTTGCCTCTTCCTTGGCCGCCGTGTCTTTGCTTCGGGTCGCTTCGCGAAGCCTCTTGAGCGCGTCATTCAACTTAACCTCTAACGGCTTTTTCCTTTCATAAAATTCCCGCAGAGGGTTTATTTCCTCCGTCTTTTTGCTTTCCTTTTTTTCGGGGTCGGTGCCTTCCTGCCTGATTTCAGCCGGGGGGGGAACCGATTCGCTCTGATCGGAAGCTTTTTCCATGATGGAAGCGACAGAATCTTCAGGGATCCCTGTGACCCCGCCTTTTGTTTGAAATTTTATCTCACTGCCTTCCTTCCAGTAGCGATCCGTTCTCAGTTCCGAACCGCTCTTAAGTACGATAATAAAATCCGCAAAGCAATTAGACACCGATAAAAGCATCCAAACCGCCAGGCAGAGCTATGAAAAGCCGTTTCATTCGCTTCTCCTTCATTCATCTTTTATTCATTAAAATCCTCTTTCCAACTGAGGATGGCGAGTGCATGTTGATTCTGGCTTTCGGTCGCGGTGCTGCAGTAGTTGATATCCACGGTTCCACCAATATAATCGCCGTCCGTCGACCCGCCTGAAATCACCGCACCCATAATATTTTTTGACCCGCCGCCACCGGTAAACTGGAATGACCCTGTCACAACCACCGTGCCGTACCACTCAAAACCGCCGCTGATATCCAGATCGCCTTCGACTACAAGAATACCACACCCCCCAATGTTACCGCTCAAGTGTATACTGGTACCGCTGGTATCGTAATGTACAATATTGCAGCTACTGCATGTGGGCGGGGCAGCAGTAAGATTGGGCGTTCCCCAGCCATCCCCAGGGCCCGGCGTGGTACTTGCGGTGTGGGTGGCGTTCGCGACACTGTATGAGAAGTCTGCCGACTTTTTAAGAAAATTTGCTATTGATTGAACATTTATAGGGGGCACGCCATATGAAACATCCGGGTCTCCCGTGACCGCCCCTGCGGGAGCGCTGACAGGGTCATCGGGATCGGCTTCATTGTTGGCCTGGCGCATGGCTACTCCTGGCTTGTCTATCCCTCCGCAGCTATCAGTCCCGTCTACCTCCACGTTCCCCTGCATATCGACAGTTGTACCCGAATAGAGGGCCCCTTTGATCGCAATCGGCGGAACCCTTGTTACCTCCATCAGGATGACTCTGGTTCCACCTTCCGCATTCCCATAGCTACTGATCAAATAGATGTTCGGGTCGCCTCTTGTGGTATCCGTGTGCCGTTCAAAGTCGCCATCCCCGTCTACGTCTCCCAGGAAGAGAACATTGCTGGATGGGTTCTCCGGGTCCTCCAACTGATGGGATATTTTCACGGTGTAGTCCAAATCCGTCTGCAGACTTGCAACCCGGTTGTGCATGGAGTTGGTGCTGTCATACCCTTTTTTCTGAGACTTTATATCCGATCCAATATATGCTGCCCACTGGGCTGCAGTGGGGTGAGCATCTGTGATTTCGTAATATAAACCACTGGCCCTCAAGCGTTCTCTTGCTTCTTGAGCGCCTGCTTCCGCCACAAAGAAGGCTTTTTCGCTGGCCTTATAGTTACTGCCGATTTTCGTGTCGGTGGTCGTTATCAAGGCTGCAGTGGTCCCGATCAGGATGAGTATAATGACGAATACCAGCGCAATAACGAGAGCTGCGCCTTTTTCGTTCCTACATGGGGGGGGCGTAAACCGGGTTTGGAATTTTTGTTTTTGTCCATTCATGGCGCGGTTCCTGATTTTAGAGTCCCAGATTCAAAGGGGTTACTTGTGAAGTAAGAGTGAAAGTTCGGTAGCCGCTGTTTTTGGAATACTGCAGGTCCGGGCCCGATGTTCTCGTGCTTATGATTATTCCAATACTCCTGATTTGATCCGTTTCTCCGACAGCTGTGACTTCCGTAACCCCGTCAGCTTTAAGGTATTTGACGGAATAGCTTTCAATGTTTTCCGCAAATGGTTCTGGAGTGTTGTCCAAGTTTACATTATTTCTGTTAATCCGGAGGTTTTGGTTATCGTAGGTGTAAATAATGTTTTCATTGCTGTCGGAGGTTACTCCATCTCCGTTCAGATCAGCAAAGAGTTGAAGCTGGGTGGCACTGTAGGGTATTCCACTCATGGTGATCTGCATGGGATTGTATCCGGCCTGCCTGACTTCCGTGCTCACCATGTTCATTGCCGCCCTTCCCCCCTGTGTCATCTCTGATATTTTTTCCTGGAGGGCATAGGTCTTGTGCTGCATGGTAAACGTAGCTGATAATGCCGTAATAACCACAAGAAAGATGCAGGTGGCAACGAGCAGTTCCACGAGGGTGAATCCATCGGTCTTATTTTTTTGAAAAATGCACATAACACTTAGAACTCCCAAATTTAGTCTTCCCTCATTTTGGAGGGGCGTCAACTTTTCCTGAATTAAAGAAGAAAATACAGAAAAAAGCGTAGGTATGAAAAATGAACTTTAAATACTGATAATGCAAATTTCGTGCCATAGTATGCATGGAATCGCTTCGCGCAGTATTATTGAAATCCAGATTTTTAAACAGCAACAATGCTGATTGGTTATGCCGGATGTTTTGGAAAAAGATCCCTGTAAACGCTGGCTTTAAAAAATTCACCTATGCGAGAAATGTGTAAATAGATTTTACGGTTGTAAATAGATTGAACACTTTTCCGGCACAGTTCCTCCCTGTAAATCCTGTTCTCCGGGATACGCCATGATCGATTGTCTCTTTATCATTGACCTGTTTTATATATTGGGTTAATTATAAAGCTTATTTCTGAAGAAAATCTATGCAGGACACGGAGAAGATCATGCGTACGAATATCCTTCATTTCGGCGCCGGCGAACTGACGTACGAAATTCGAAATATTGTGGATGTGGGAACCAGACTGCAAAAGCAGGGAATTGAAGTGAACTGGGAAAATATCGGTGATCCGGTGGCCAAGGGAGAGGAGATTCCTATGTGGATGAAGGAAATCGTCGCCCAGGCGGTCATGGAGAATGATACCTACGGGTATTGTCCCACCAAAGGGATCCTCTCAACCCGTGAGTATATTGCCGACGAAGTCAATGCCATGGGAGGCGCCCAGGTCGGCCCGGACGATATTATCTTTTTTAACGGGTTGGGCGATGCCATTTCAAAGGTCTTTGGTTACCTTAAACGTACGGCGCGGGTTATTGTTCCTACTCCGAGTTATACGACCCATTCCTCCGCGGAGGCTGCCCATGCGGGCGACCGGCCTGTAACCTATATTCTGGATCCCAATCACCTGTGGTACCCCGATCTTGAAGACATTGAGAACCATATCAAATATCAATCCACAGGTGGCGGGTATTCTTATCATCAATCCGGATAATCCGACGGGGGCCGTATACCCCGAAGAAATTCTGCGGTCTATTGTGGCCATGGCGGAGAAAAACGACCTCTTCATCGTCTGTGACGAAGTCTATCAGAACATGACCTACAACGGAACCAAATCGGTCCCCCTTTGCACCATTATTGGAGACAAGGTCCCCGCCATCAGTATGCGGGGCATTAGCAAGGAAATGCCCTGGCCGGGTAGCCGGTGTGGGTGGATTGAGGTGTATAACGGTCACCGGGATCCCATGTTTGAAAAGTATATCAGTTCTATTTACAACGCCAAAATGGTCGAAGTATGTTCCACTACCTTGCCACAAACCGTGCTGCCCAGGATAAAGAGCCATCCCAACTACTCCCTCTACCTCGAGGAGAGAATCAGAAGATACGAAAGGTATTCCAATATCGTTTGTGATCTGTTGAAAGATGTCAAGGGGATCCAATTCAACCGGACCAACGGGGCTTTCTATATGACGGTGGTCTTCTTGGAGGGCCTGTTGAACCATACCCAGTCCCTGCCCATTGTGAGCGATCAGGTAAAGGCTACGGTGGAGGGAATGGTTTCAGGGCCCGGTGTGGCGCCGGATAAGCGCTTTGTGTACTACCTGCTTGCATCAACCGGAGTTTGCGTTGTGCCGCTCAGTTCTTTTGCAACGGATTTGAACGGTTTTCGGGTGACCCTTCTCGAAAAGGATGAAAAGACACTTATCAGAGTTTTCAAAACCATCGCCGTGGCGATTGAGCAATATCTTTTGAGCGCCTGACAGAATCCGGAGGCTTCGGTTTCAGCATCGCTCGCCGAATTATGATCCTGCGCAAACACCTGTGATGTGCAAACTCCGGCCGCCGGTTGCTGTCTGCCGATCATAATTTCTTGATGAACAGTGTCTCTGATACGACCTTCTTCAGATGTTCTATGTTGTTTCCCAGCTTTTCCACAAATATGACCTTGTTCAGTATTTCGGGAGGGATGGAACTTTTTGGAGAGAAGGTGTGTATGACGACGGGCAGAGTCGGGATCCTGTCATTGATTTTTTCCAGCAGGGGTACTTCATCCGAATCCGGGAGGTCCGGATCCAGAACGACCAGATGGATGGGGTCATGGTGGTAAACCCACTTCAATACCTCTTTTGCATTTTTTGCAACGCGTATTTTATACCCCTCGGCCAGCATTTCCCGTTTGAGAAAATCTCGCACATGGCCATTTCGGTCCGCTATTAGAATGGTTGGCTCTCTATCCATTTTGGTAACCGTTCACGATTGTTGGTTCACGGTCCTTCCCGTGAACTTTGCAACCGCTGAAAGTATGGCAGATATGGTTCGCAAGGGTGACTTAAGAAACCGTCAGGGCCTTTGAAATGGAGAAATGAAACACTGCGCCTCTTTCCTTTCCCGGCCTTGCCCATGCCGATCCCCCGTGTTTTTCCGCTAACTCCTTCACGATGGCCAGACCCAGGCCCGATCCTGTGGTTCCCCTCGACGTCGCCTTTCTTTTGAAGCGATCAAAAATGGTCTCGCAGTCTTCCTGTTGAATGCCGATTCCGTTATCGGTGAAGGAAAGAATATGGAAGGAGTCATTTTCCTCATAATCCAATGTGAGTTTGCTGAGCCTTTCTCCTCCATATTTTAATGCATTGTCCATGAAATTTCGCAGAACCATCGTAAGCGAGAATCGGTTGGCGACGATTTCGGGTAGTTTTTCAGGTTCCAACCACTTCACCTTCCGCTTTTTCAGTTTTGTGGCGAATTCCTTCCTTATATCTTCCACGACTTCGGCAAGGTTCACCCGTTCCATTTCAAAAGGCGCTTCTTTTGCGGTAACATATACATTGATCTGTTCCACAAGCTTCAGAACCTGTTCTGCTGCCTTGGATATCTGATTGCATAGCTCGCGTCCCTTTTCATCGAGCATTTTTGCATATTTTTTGTTCAGGCGGTTGGTCAGCCCGCAGAGTCCAATGGCAGGGCTCTTCAGATCGTGAGAAATGGAATAGGCAAAAAATTTGATGACATCCTTTTTTTCGTAGATTTCCTCGAATTTGTTCTGAAGTTCTTCATACAAGCTGAGGTTTTCCGTAGCCACGGCCATCTGATTCCCGACAGCAATCAAGAGATCTGTTTGTCTCTGATCAAGCCCGATTTCTTTGTCTGTTCCGAGATTCATAACCCCCCTCACTTTGTCCTTTGCGATGAGTGGGACGCAAAGAATTGATACGAACCCCTTTTTGGAAAGCATTTGCACCCTATCTACGTCATCGAGCTCGATCACCTTCTGGGCGACAATCGTCTTGCTCCTGGCTGCTTTTCCCGAAAAACCTTCGGAAATGGACATTTCTTCCAGGCCTCCCGGGTCTACGCCGTGACAGGCCACAAGGGACAATTCCCTCCCTGTTTTGTTCATGAGGTAGATCCTTCCCCCTCTCATGGAAAAAAATTGCATCACCTTTAAAAGGGCTTCCCGCAAGGCTTCATCGGTACTTTTGCGTCCGGCAAGCAGGTCGCTCATTTCCAGGAGCAGAGCAATATCTTTATTTCTCTTTTTCATGGGCTTGCCCCTGCTGGTGCGCATACTCCATGGAATGGAACCGAATCCACAGAGGACACCGTTAAGAGGAAAGATTTTGCTTTCTTGTTATAAAGATCAGTCTATTGAAAAAATTGGAACTCATGAAGCGGCGATTAGAATATCTCCCGCCTGTTTTCACGATGATCCACGACATAGAGCAGGTTCGCTATTTGTTTGAGTTCTGCTTCAAGTTCGGGAAGTTTTTCTCGTTCGACTCCGTACATCCTGATGAAAACTTTCCGCTGTCCCTCAGGTACATTTTCATAGGAACTCAGGATGCTGACCATGCGGCCGCCAAATTTACGTATGATATCGGCAAGTTCTTTTATGGAACCGGGTTTGTCTTCAACCTGAAACGCAAACTGAATGCCTTTTTTTCCAACACCTGTGAGAGAAATGAGGACCCTGAACAGGTCGCCTTTGGTGATGGCTCCAACGAGCTGCTCATTCGCATCTACCACCGGGGCCCCGGAGATCTTGTTCTTCAAGAGGATCTCTGTTGCTTCTTCCACCGTATAGTCGACAGGTATGGTGACAGGATCCTTTGTCATGATATCCTTTACCTTAATTTTTGAGATGAGAAAGAGCAGTTCATGCACCTCGAGGGTCGTCGCATCCGATGCAGACGCTCTCTTCAGATCCCTGTCTGTGACAATGCCCACAAGCTTGTCTTTTTTCATGACGGGAAGCATGGGGATCTGGTGCTGTTTCATCACCTTCATGGCTTCCTGCATAGAATCGTTGCTGTCGATGGTTATGGCCGGTTTGCTCATCCAGTTTTTTACCAGCATGGTGACACCTCCTGTGTTTGGGCGAATTTAATGATCACGGATGTAAACCTTTGTCTTGTGAAACGATTGATCTCGGTTTTCATATCAAGCAAGCCTTGTGCCAAAACAGAATAGGCTGTGCTCCGGCAGTGTAACTATCGAATATTTAGTGCTATTGTATCTTATTCAAAAACCCTGGCAGTAATGGAGTCACAGGGTCTTTTTTGCTGCCGCATCTTGGATCGACCTTCACGGTCCGTTGATAGGTCCGTTTAGACTGGTACAAAAAATAATGCTGAGCTTTCAATGACCTCTCCCTACCAGTCTAAAAGGACCGGTGCTCCATAGGAATTAGATGCGGCAGCAAAAAAGACCTTGTGGCGGAATGGCTTTGTCGAATCCAAACATAGTACCAAGGAATTTGAATAGGATACGTGCTATTGGCCATTGAAAAGCAATCATTATTAATATAAACACGATAAGTTATGTTCACAAATGGTTCCCATCTCTAAATTTGCCGCGGCTGCCGTGTTGATTAAGCGATTGATTTTAAAATCATTATTCAACCAACAAAGGAATAGGGTGGACGAGCCACTGCCTGTTTGGCCTCGTCTCTTGCGTGTCCGAAAATTTTACAGGGTGTAAACAGGCTTACCCGAAAATGGCGGTCTGATTTTAAAACGTTGAAAAAGGTTGAAACCATGGAGTATATTCAAAGCAGATGGTGCAATTGCTGAGAAAACTGTCATGAAGGAGTCTATGTATGATGTCTGAAAATATTGTTATTATCGGCGCCGTAGCCCTGGGACCAAAGGCTGCCTGTCGCCTGAAAAGATTGAAGCCCGAAGCAAACGTCGTCATGGTGGACCAGACCGATCTAATCTCCTACGGGGGATGCGGCATCCCTTATTTTGTATCCGGGGATGTCAGTGATATCGGACAGCTCCAATCTACCAGTTTCCACATGCTTCGAGACAAAAAATTCTTCCAGGAAGCCAAGGGGATCGAAGTCTTGACGAACACGCGTGCCGTTTCCATTGATCGCGTGGGGAAAAAGGTTTTGGTGAAAAATATGATCGATGGAAAAGAGCAGGTCCTTTCCTATGACAAACTTGTCCTGGCTACCGGGAGCAGACCCAGACGACTTCCGATTCCGGGCGCGGAGCTTCCCGGCGTCTTTACTGTTTCCAACCTTCACGAAGCGGAGGCTATAAAGGCGGAGATCGCCCAAGGCCGTGTGGATAAGGCCGTAGTGATAGGGGCGGGCGCCATAGGACTGGAGATGGCGGAGGCGCTGGCTGATCTCTGGGGGATTGAAACCGCAGTAATAGAGGTGGCGGACCAGGTGCTGCCCGGCGTTGTCAGTCCGGGAATGGCAAGGATGGTGCGGCATCACCTGGAGGAAAAAGGCGTAAAGATCTATTCGGCCGAAGAAGTTGTGGGGATCGAAGGCGCTGAGAGGGTGGAACGAGTGGTGATGAAAAGCGGCGCTTTGGATGCCGACCTGGTGATTATGGCGGTGGGCGTTGTACCCAATGGGGATCTGGCGGGAGAAGCCGGTCTTGAGCTGTCCCCGCGGGGAGCAATAAAAGTCGATGAGAGGCTGGCAACCTCCGATCCGAACATCTTTGCCGGAGGGGACTGTGTGGAGATTCAGAACCTTCTGACGGGAAAGGCAGGGTATTTCCCTTCCGGTTCTCTTGCCAACAGAGAGGGGCGGGTGATCGGTTCCAACTTGGCAGGAGAAAATGCCGTTTTTGAAGGCGCCGTAGGTACTTTTGCCGTTAAGCTTTTTGAATTGTCCATTGCAAGCGCCGGTCTCAGCATGGAAAAAGCGATTGCGGAGGGGTTTGATCCCGTAAGTGTTTTTGTGGTGCAATTCGACCGCTCCCATTTCTATCCTGATAAAGATCTTCTTTACCTGGAGCTTGTTGTTGAAAAAGGCACGGGAAAGGTGCTGGGAGTTCATGGTCTGGGAGGCCTTGAAAGCGGGATGTTCGCCAGGGTGAGCGCTATCGCGGCCATACTCAAATACCGACCGTCTGCCGCCGATATCAGCAATCTGGAATTCCCTTACTCCCCCCCATTTTCTTCCGCCATGGACATTGTTAACGTCCTGGGCAATACGGCCGAGAATATCCTTGCAGGGAAAAACAGGGCCATCGATACGAATCAGTTTGCCCAATGGTGGGAAAACAGGGCCGCAGGGGATACCCTTTTCCTGGATTGCCGCGGCTGGGGGAATGCGGAATATTTTGTCAATAAATATTCGGAAAACTGGAAAAGCATTCCACAGGATGAGTTGAGAAGGCGTATTGAGGAGGTGCCGAAAGACAAGCGACTGGTCCTGATCTGTAACACAGGGGCACGTTCCTACGAAGCCCAGATTACCTTGGATTCATTGGGCATTCATAATACGTTTAACCTTCAGGGCGGTGTTGCAGCCTTAAAAAAGTGCGGGTTTGACCTGTAATATTTTATCCAATAGCGTCGCAGTGAAGGAGGAAAAGATGGAAATTGATGCAATGCGGACCGCCATGTTGAATTGTGAGCTTTTTTCGGGTCTAAAGCAGAATGATCTTGGCGGGCTTATGATGAGCGGCAGACCCAGGAGATTTTCGGACGGGGAAACCATCTATTCCAAAGGAGACGAGGCAGCGGGGATCTTTGCCCTGATTGCTTCCGGAAAGGTGGAGGCAATCGCGGAAACTGGTTTTGTCGTTGCCGAAATGAGTGTGGGTGAAGTCATTGGCGAAGTCGGCATTATCAGCCAGCAGGGCAAGAGAACGGTGACTGTGAAAGCGGTGGGGCCGACGGAACTTCTTGAATGGAATATCCAGGATATTCAGGAAAGCTCTCCTCATTTCGTAAAAAAGCTCAAAGAGCTGGCCTGGAAGAGATTGAAAAACTGGTGTGAGTAATTCCCTGCTTCAGAAGTGATTTGGGGGCAAGGGAGTTCTTGACCGTTCGAAAAAGGCATGCTATAAGAACTCTCTCAAAGGGCGATTAGCTCAGTTGGATAGAGCGCTGGTCTCCGGAACCAGAGGTCGCGCGTTCGAATCGCGCATCGCCCACCAGTAATAAAAACAAGGGGTTACGCAAAAAAGTGTGGCCCCTTTTTTGTGGGTGGTGGGACGTCTTGAATTTTCTGAGTTTCGATCCTTTCCATATTTCTTGTTCAGATCTTGCTTGCTATCTATCTATTTTCCACAACCCGCACAAGCCGGAAACATAAAGGTTTGAAAAGTTGTACCAGCATGCATTCTTTTGAAACCCTCTCTATTAGTAACTTTACGAGGATTGTAAAAAATTTCTTGTGAATTTTACACAGAACTCAACTGTTGATGGTCCCGTAAAAAGTCCGATTTTCACTGTTTGTGTTGATGTAACCCGTTGATATTATTAATGCCGATTTTGCCATTTTTGACTTTTTACGGGACCATCAACTGTTAACTGTCTAACAACAGAATGAATGTTTCCTCGATACATCCTGGAATCGCTTGAAGACGATCCGAATGGATTGCGAATTACCAACATGTTGTCGGACAATTCTCAGGAGGCAGGGACGGCTTTTTGATACCTTTTCATGACCTCGCGAAATATAATCAACTTCTGAACGTCCTGTGTCCCCTCACCCAGGGATGCCGCCCATGCGTCCATTGGGAACTTGTGAATGGGGTGCTCGAACATGACGGATGCCCCACCGAAGAGGTCGGCGGCCCAGGTGGTTACCTCCCTGGCGACCATGACCGTCAGATATTTCGCCATGGACGCATCCAGTCGAAAATCCTCATTCCTGTCCATGGCCCAACAGGCTTTCCAGAGCATAAGTCTGGCGGATTCCATCTTCGTGTAAAGATCCGCGATTTCAAACTCCTTTGCCTGAAATTCCACAATAGGTCTCCCGAATATTTTTCTTCTTCGGGCATGATCCAGAGCTGTTTCAAAAGCACCCAGAGCCGTTCCCAGTGTGAGCGCGCTGATGGACACCCGGCTGTGGGTGAAAATGGATAACACCTGTTGCAGTCCACGGCCCCGCTTTCCCAGAAGATGGTCATCCGGCACGAAGACGTTTTCAAGCGTGATTCTGGTGAGGTCGGATGGTATCCAGACCTGTTTGTGCAGTTTTTTTCTGGTAACGCCTTTTGCGTTGAGATCCACCATAAACATGGACATTCGTTCGTTCCGTTCTGCCTGTGGATCTGAAACCGCCGTGAAGATCGCCATGTCGCTGAGATATCCGCTGGTGACATAGGCTTTTGTCCCGTTCAAAATCCAGCCTTCCTCTACCTTGTTCGCGCTCATGGAAACTCCTGCCACATCGCTCCCCGCACCGGTTTCGGTATTTCCCAGACAGAGCAGTGTCTTGCCCCGGGCAGCCGGCTTCAGCATATTTCCGGATCAGGAAATCTCCGGCGAAAAGCCAAAGACCTAGTAATCCCAAACCCGCGTGGGCAAGGGTCGCCACCGTCAGTCCCGGCGAAAGAGCTGCCATCCGCTCCGCCAGCAGAGCATCTTTCAGGGCGGAAGACTTGATTAGGCGATTGTTTTTGAACTCAAATCCCAGCCAGCCTTTCTCCCCCATGGCCACATGCAAGGAACGGGGGATCGCTCCTTCTTCGTACCAGGCCGTTAAATCCGGGCGTACTTTCCTGGTGGAGAAAGGTATCGAACATTCGGACTTCCTCGGCCAAATCCTTGGGAATGATGAAATCCATGACGGCTCCTTATGCTATTGTCGTCCTTCGGGACGTCCATGAAATGATAAAAAAACAATAATTCGCCTGTCCCAAACATCCTTCGTGTAGATACAGTCCAATAAAACCGGCAACTAAATAGATCATAAGCAGTCAAGCACCCTTTTGGCGACGATCGGATAGATACATCAGAGACAGGATCTGCGCGATTTCATCGAGCCGATCGTAGACCCTGATCCCCTCTTTATTGAGATCATGGATCACCTGGCTTTCGCATGGGGCGAAAATACTCCCGATAAAGACGGGAACGCCGTATTCCTTTTCCAACTTACCGTAGCCGCGTATGATCTCTTTATTGATCTCCAAAAACAGTCGGAGACGTTCCGGCGCATTCTCGTCCAACATACCAGGTCGGCCCATGCCATGCAGTATGATCGCGTCTGCTTCGCCTGACTTTAAGATATGGCGGCCCAGATCCAGAAGCAGTTCCTTGTTGAAAAAAAGCCCCGAAGCCCCGATGTCCACCGGATTTTTTACGGAGGCCCGGACAGGCATTCCCAACCTTCTCAACTCGGACTGAAGCGGCTTACTGAATTCCGGAACGCCAAGCCCCTCTGTTTCCAGGGTATCGCTCAGGGCTACTCCCCACGACCCCCCCATGGTCAGGATGGCGACCCGATTGCCCTTCATGGGAGGCCGTTCAATGAGGGCATGCCCCAAGGGGATCAGGAGTTCCATGGTGGGAGAGAGAAGGATGTGGGCCTGGGCAAGGGCGCCTTTATAGATGTCATAAACGCCGGACAATGCGCCGGTGTGGCTCTTGGCCGCTCGCGAGGCCGCTCCCGATCTGCCGGCCTTATACATTACGATGGGCTTCGTCTTGGATATCTCCCGGGCCACTTCCAGGAATCGTTTTCCTTCCTTGATGGCCTCCACATACATCAGAATAGCCTCCACGTCGGGGTCCCGTCCCAAATGCTCCAGAAAATCCGTCGTGGTCAGATCCGATTCATTCCCTGTATGGACAAATTTTCCCACGCCCATCCCCTTGAAAAAGGCGTGCGCCAGCAGGTCATAAATGGCGTAGCCTCCCTGACAAACGGCGGCAAGCCTGCTTTTTACCAGATGCCTTTCGGGCGAAGCGGAGCCGTTAAACTCCGCTTCCAGGTCGAATGTACCGCTCACGTTCGGACCCAAGAGGCGCATACCGTAAGAGTGGGCAAGGGTCACCAGTTCCTGTTCCCTTTCCTTCCCATTGTCAACGGCTTCTCCGTAGCCGGCTGAAATGATGGTGATTCCTTTGACGCCTTTCCGCCCACACGCTTCAATCACATGTCTGACAGCTTCGGCCGGGATGGTGAGGATGGCCAGATCCGGGGAATCGGGCAACGCTCCGACCTCACTGTAGGCCGTGATACCGTAGACATGATCGACCTTCCGGTTGACAGGGTAGATCTTCCCCGAATAGGCCCTGGAGAGAAGGCCCTCCATGATAAAAGAACCCCAGGATCCGGGGCGTTCCGTTGCACCCACAACCGCTACGGACTTCGGTTTTAAAAAGACATCCAACTCGGTTCCTGTGATCATTCAGTGCTCCTTCGTGTCCTATTAAAATTTACAGGGTTTGGATGTAGTAAGATTAGCCACCCCATTCCGCCATGATGTCTGTTTCCACGCCGTCGACATCCACATACCCGCATTGTTCAGGATGGTCTTGCACATACTCCACGAGATTTCTGAAAACCTCGATACGTTTGAGGAGATTCATATCCCCGACAACCACCAGCTTTACCCTTGCCCGGGAGAGCGCCACATTGATCCGGCGCATGTCCCGGTAGAGAAGTGGAATCTCTTTTTCTCGAGGAGGCATGCACGTGGAGAGAAAGATGATGTCCCGCTCATCACCCTGAAATCGATCTACAGTGTCCACCATCTGTTGTGCCATTGCCGGATCTCCGAAAGTCTGCTCCAATCTCCTTCGTAAGGCCGAGACCTGTGCGCGGAAAGGAGCGATGATCCCGATCCGGGAGGTCCCATTGCCTCTGAAGTCAAATGCTGCTTTATCATATTCCCTGACCATTTTGCAGATCAGTTCTGCTTCGGAAGAGGACTGGCGGTAACAACGGTTTCCTCCAACTGGGGAAGGGACATGAAGGAGCATGATCCGCTTTGTGTCATCCAGAATATTCCTGAATTTGGGACCAGGAACCACAGCCAGTTTCCGGTCTTTTTGCAGAGTTAAAAGCCGATCGTCGTAAAACTGACGAGAGACAAAGGCCGCAAGCACGGCCGGCATGCGATGCTGTTCCTGGAGACGGATCTTGACGGATGGGTCATCAGGAAGATTTTCAAACAACTCTTCAAACAATGTTTTCTTCAGCAGCGCGGCTTTGGCGGACTGGACGACAGGCGGTAACTGCTTATGATCCCCCACGAGAATCCATTTCTTTGCCAGGCGCAATGTGCCGATCATCTGCGGCAGGATGACTTGAGAGGCTTCATCGATGACAGCTACATCAAAAAGGTCTGCATTCTCGTTCCGAGAAGCGAGGGCATCATATTTCCCCGACATCCAGGCGTGTGTGGTTGCGATAAAAACCGTGTGTTCCCGGATCAGTTCACGCGCTTTCCGGTATTCAATTTCAGCGCAAGAGCATACGGCATCCTTTCCCGGGTTTGACTCTCTCTCATTCAAATCGCGGGAAAGGTTCCCTGCCAATACATGGCTTCGCAAATCCTCCGTGATCGATTCAACCCGTCCAAGCTTTGCAAAAGGCACATGGGGGGCGAATTCGGTGAGCTTCTTCATCAGTTCATCCGAGGCCCGGTGGGTAAAGGTCCCTACCAGGATGCGCTTTCCCTGGCCGTGCAGGGCCCGCAGGATGTGGGCCACGGTGCAGGTCTTTCCAGTTCCCGGAGGGCCCTGAATTAAAAGCAGTTTTCCCGGTCCGCATGCAAATTGCACAGCGGCTTTCTGGGCCGGATGCAAGAGGAAATCCGGCTTTTCGGGAATAAAGTCAGGGACTCCAGGCATGTGGGGCAGTATGTCGGGAGGAACCGACTTTTTGCCGTAAATGAGAAAATCCCGAAGGAAGCGGAGATTTTCATAGTTCGCAGCCTCTTTGTTGATCAGGGCATAGAGGGAGGCAAAATTTCTTTCGAAATGAGATTCGCTGGGGTGTCTGTCCAGAAAGCACGGCTCAAACCAGAGCCGCCTTATATTCTTGGGTATTCGAATGAAAATCCTTCGATTGTCCACTTGCGTGATATGAACCTCAAGGCACTCCCCTTGAACCGGACCGTGTTCGTTGCTGAGAAGGCACGGATCTCCTTCTCTTAATTCCGATTCATTGCTCCCCGAACTTTCCAGGCACAAAATACCTTTTTCATCGATTTCACCGGTCTTTTGAAGGCGCAGGCAAAACCCGGTTTCCAGACGATCTTCCTCCGGCAGGGAGAGATACCGTCCCGGTTCTTCCTTTACTGCTGCAAATTCTGAGGCTAAGGCCTCGTTATATCGGATAAACCACTTTACAGTCTCCTTGTCGGGAACCTGCATTGGTTCGCCGGGGGGGCGGGTTAAGGTCATAGATCTTTCCCGACCTCCTTTGAGGCCCAGGTCGTGCAGAAAAGAGCAGTGAACTCCCTTTCCCATTCCAGCGCACCCTCGGCACTTGTTGGGGTTTTTTGCAAATTCCAGATGCATGAGCGTATCGGCCGAAACAATGAGGTTGCGCTTATTCATCATCTCGATGGCATCAAATTTGGTGAAAGGAGCCTCCCGGAACAGGTAATTCCAGAAACCGCGCGGGATCTTTTCTCCATTGGAGACTCTTTTTGCGGCTTCTCCGGAATAGATGACCATGGGTGGCGCCAATCGCTCTTCCCCCTTCTCCATCATGAGGAGGTGGTAGGCATGCACTTGAAGCGTATGGCCGGGCTGTACGTCCCTTCCCCACGGCTTTGAAGTCTTTAACTCGACGGCCTGTTTCCGCCCATCCCTGTGTTTGAAAATAAGATCGATTCTGCCTTTGAGCCCGATCTGGGGATTGATGATATATCTTTCCGGGTGGATTTCTTCGATCTGCTTCATATCCAGCACGTCCTGGTTCCGCAGACCTTTAAACAACCCATTCAGATGGTTTTTTGCATCGGCATAAAGCTCCCATGGGGATATCCCCAGGAACGCAAGGTTCAGCGCCTGGTCTGTGAGTGAGGCGGAGCATTCCCGGCGCAGGTCGGAAACATCGTTCCCGCACTGAACCATATGGTCGAAGACCTCATGAACGAAGGTTCCGCGCATCATGGGCGAATTCTGCCTCTTGAGCATGTAGCGTTCGAGGAAATAATTTCGCTGACAGAAATCAAAATTGGTGAGTGTGGTCACATTGATGAGCCAATGAGGTTCCAACACGATAAGCGGGATTTGACTTGTGGAACCGGAATGCAGATTCGGCACGGCAAAACCGCCACACACCCATTCCATGTGCAGGAAATTTGCCCGTACCTTCCGATCAGGTTTCCTGTGTAGCAACATCTCCGTAACGAGAGCGGTTTCCTTGAATTCCACCGGAAGACGGATATGGTAATCTTTGCGTGCGGGATCATTGGAAAGATGAAACAAGATCTCGGAATGTCCATCCTTCTCCAGCAGACAATGGGTGATTTCCGCCTGGATCAGCGAGGGGCATTTGGTCCCTGTTTCGGAATTTGCGGCCATAAGCGTTATTTTTCTTTCCCATTTGCCGTCTCACGCGGAGATGCAGAGAACGGCAGGATTCGAGCAACGCTATAGCGCAAAAAGGGGGGAAAGTAAAGATCTGTATCCGGGCAGGGGGTAATGAAAAAGTGCAAGGAAAGACAGGATCATCATGCCCCTTTCCTGCGCTCTTCCTCGCTCCGGATTTTCCTCCTGAGGAGTTTTCCCACCTTGGATTTGGGGAGCATATCGCGGAATTCGATATACTGGGGGACTTTATATCCGGCAAGGCGGCCCCTGCACCATTCGATGAGGTCGCAGCCGATGATTCCCATGGCGTCTCCTTTATCAGCAATTTGGGGTTCTTACCTTTTTTGCTTTTTGAATCAATGGGGGTTCGAAATATCCAATTTTACAGGGCATGTGTGAAGCCCGTGTCCCTTTGAGCTGATCCGGACTCATCGGAAATTTAACCTTGATAATGCAAACAAAAGAACCTATACTCCCTTGTTCGAAAAGGAGTTTCTGTCCGTGATGACTGAACCACTTGAAATGAAACAGGGGCAAAAAGCAGGAACTTAAAAATACTCAAAAAAGAAGATTTTAGGCATTGGAAAAAGAATGGCCGCAAAAACGTTTGAAAAAGCTATAGCGAGACTGGAAGAAATCGTTCGAAACCTGGAGGAAGGCGAGTTGACCCTTGGAGATTCCCTGAAAGTCTTTGAGGAAGGGATGGCTTTATCCAAATTCTGCTCCGATGAGCTGGAATCCGCGGAGAAGAAGGTGACCATGCTTGAGAAAGAGAGTGGGAAATATCGAGAAGCCATCTTTGACGTAGAGGATGAAGGCAGTGGAGGATGAAGGCCATGGAGGATGAAAACATTTTCAACCTGAAGGCCTATTTGAGTGATAAGCGGGCGGCAGTGGATGGAGCCCTCACGGCCTGGTTTCCGAAGGCTGAAGGCCCTGTTGCCGATCTGATTTCCGCGATGAAATACAGCCTGTTTGCGGGAGGCAAGCGACTGCGTCCCATCCTGTGCATAGCTGGATGCGAGGCTGTCGGAGGAAGCCAGGAAGATGTGATTCACGTTGCCTGTTCACTGGAACTGATCCATACCTATTCTCTGATCCATGACGACCTTCCCGTCATGGACAATGATGATTTCAGGCGGGGAAAACCGACAAATCACAAAGTGTTCGGGGATGCGATGGCCTTGTTGGCTGGAGATGGCCTCCTGACTGAGGCCTTTCGCATGATGACTTCGAAAGAGATCTCCAAAAGGGTCTCCCCCGCCGTGCTTGTTCAGGCCGTTCAGCTGATATCCCTCGCCGCAGGATATGAGGGAATGGTGGGGGGACAGGTCGTGGATATCCAGTCGGAAGGCAAAGAGCCCGATTTGGAGACGGTAAAATATATGCATGCCCGAAAAACGGGCGCGTTGATTACGGCATCCGTTACCGCGGGGGCAATTCTTGCGGAAGCAGGAGAGGATGCTATCGGACGGATTCGCTCCTATGGGCAAAAAGCAGGGCTTGCTTTTCAGATTGCAGATGACATCCTGGATATAGAAGGGGATAGCGAGCTCCTTGGAAAACAGACCGGAGCGGATGAGAATAAAGGAAAGATGACTTATCCCGCAGTGTTAGGGCTTGATGAATCAAAAAGAATTCAATCGGACCTGATTCAGGACGCCATCAGGGATCTGTCGGGTTTCGGCAACAATGCAGAGCCTCTCCGTCAAATTGCCCGATATATTATTGAGAGGAAGAAATGACCGACCTCAGTGAAAAAGGAAATCTCTTAGACAACATCAACAGCCCGGCGGATCTTAAGGAGCTGTCATTGGAAGACCTCCGGGACCTTGCCGAACAAATTCGAAAGAAAATCGTTGAAACAACCTCCAAGACCGGCGGACACCTGGCGCCCAGCCTCGGCACGGTGGAACTGGCCATCGCCCTTCATTATGTGTTTGATACTCCTTTGGACAAAATTATCTGGGATGTGGGACACCAGGCCTATGCGCACAAGCTGATTACCGGAAGGCGGGACCGTTTTCACACTCTGAGGACGTATGGAGGGATCAGTGGTTTTCCAAAGAGATCGGAGAGCCCCTATGACACATTTGACACGGGGCACAGCAGTACATCCATTTCTGCGGGTCTGGGCATATCCACGGCGAAAGCGCTGAAGGGGGAAAAACGCAAAGTCATATCCGTTATCGGTGATGGGTCTATGACGGCCGGTATGGCGTTTGAGGGTCTGAACCAGGCTGGGCACATGGAGAAGGATCTGATTGTGGTCCTGAACGATAATGCCATGTCTATTGCTCCAAACGTGGGCGCCTTCTCGTCCTTTATCAGCCGTAAGATGACCGGAAAAAGATTCGTGAACCTGAAAAAGGATCTGGAAAACTTCATCAAGTCCCTCCCGGGGGTGGGAGAAAACATCCTCAATTTTGTTCGAAAAAGCGAGGATTCCTTTATCACTTTCTTTACGCCCGGCATGATGTTTGAAGCCTTCAAGTTCAAATATGTGGGACCAATCGATGGCCACCGTCTTGATCGGTTGATTGAAACGTTCAACAACACCTGCCACCTGGAAGGGCCGATTCTTGTCCATGTCCTGACCGTGAAGGGAAAGGGATATGAATTTGCCGAGAAAGACCCCGCGCATTACCATGGGGTGGGGTCATTTGAGATCCCGACGGGTTTTCCTCCAAAAGGCAGGCCTGAAGTTCCACCATCCTATACAAAAGTCTTCGGCGACACCATGGTTGACCTTGCCAGAGAAAATCTGAAGCTTTTTGCCATTACGGCAGCCATGCCTGAAGGAACCGGCCTGTCCGAATTTGCGAAGATTTATCCGGAAAGATTCCTGGACGTGGGTATAGCGGAACAGCACGCGGTTACTTTTGCGGCCGGTCTTGCCACGGAAGACTTCAGGCCGGTGGTAACCATCTATTCCACCTTTTTGCAGCGGGCTTTTGATCAGATCGTTCATGATGTGTGCCTGCAAAATCTTCCCGTGATTTTCGCAATCGACCGTGGGGGGCTTGTTGGGGAAGATGGGCCTACCCATCACGGGCAATTTGATATTACCTATCTCAGAAGTCTGCCCAACATGGTCCTCATGGCCCCCAAGGATGAGAATGAACTCAGGAGTATGCTCTACACCGCCCTCCGGCATGAAGGCCCCATCGCCATTCGATATCCCCGCGGCAATGGCGTAGGGGTTCCTCTGGATTCCGAGTATCAACTGATTCCCATGGGAGAGGCCGAAGTGCTCAGAGAGGGAAAAGATCTTGCGATTTTCGCCTTTGGTTCCATGGTCTACCCTTCCCTGGACGCTGCGGAAATGCTTGCAGGGGAAGGCCTGAATGCCGGGGTGATAAACTGCCGGTTTGCAAAACCTCTGGATCGAAAACTCCTTGAAATTGCATCTGCTTGCGGGCGTGTCCTGGTGGTGGAAGAAAACACCAGAAGCGGTGGTTTCGGAAGCGCCATCCTGGAGTTCTTCAATGATGAATGCCTGGACGACGTTTTGGTAAGAAGGATGGGCCTGCCGGATAAGTTTGTGGAACAGGGTTCTCCCGCTGAATTGAAGAAAAAGTACGGATTGGACTCCTCTGGGATTTTCAAGGAGGCTAAGAATTTCTGTCAAAGGGCCGAAAAATATTAAGTTGCGTCTAGATCGCCTTCTGGTGGAAAACGGGTTGGCCGAAAGTGGCGAAAAGGCCAGGGCCTTGATTATGGCCGGGCTTGTCACGGTGAATGGAGTAAAGGCCGAAAAGGCCGGGCATGCTTTTCCATCGACGGCGGTTGTCGCCGTCAAAGATACTTCCCTTCCTTTTGTCAGTCGCGGCGGGATCAAACTCGATGCCGCGCTGAAAAAGTTCCAGGTAGAAGTGAAAGACAAAGTCCTCCTGGACGTTGGGGCTTCTACCGGAGGTTTCACGGATTGTCTTCTGCAGTGCGGCGCCAAAAAAGTCTTTGCCGTCGACGTGGGTTATGGACAGCTCCATTGGAAACTTCGTCAGGACCCGCGCGTGGAAATCCTGGAAAAAACCAATATCCGCCATCTGAGGCCCGATCTCTTCTCCGAACCGATCCAGGGAGCGGTCATCGATGTGTCCTTCATCTCTCTCCGGCTGGTTATCCCTCCTGTTTCCGATCTCTTGACAGAGAAATCCTTTATCGTGGCGCTCATCAAACCCCAGTTTGAAGTGGGAAAGGGGAAGGTAGGAAAGGGAGGAGTTGTCAGGGACACAGTTCTGCATGAAGAGGTTGTCGAAAGTCTCAACATCTTTTTTGAAGGGTGTGGCTGGAACGTGAGAGGGACGATCCCATCACCTATTCTTGGACCAAAAGGCAACCAGGAATTTCTTGTTTATTTGACCCGATAACAGGGCGTTTTAGGAGAAAATCGACATGGCCGTTAATCGCTTGGTGAAGATTATCGAAGAGATTGCCGGTGGGAAATACTCCAACGACATCATGGAGTTAACCAGGGGGGATCAGCCCGAACCGGTTCGCGCCGTTGCCGAGGCGGTAGGGCTCATGATGGTGAAAATTGAGGCAAGGGAATACCGTCTCGAGATGATGATTCAAGAGTTGGAGAACTTGAATCAGACCATCAAGAAAAATACGATCAGCGTGGTTTCCGCCATGGCCCATGCCTTGGCCGCCCGAGACACCTATACGGAAGGCCACACGGCGAGGGTAGCGGACTTGGCCAGGAGGATGGCCGAGTACATGGAATTTGACGCCGATCAGACGGAATACGTGCGTCTGGCCGGCATTTTGCACGATATAGGCAAGATCGGCTTTTCAGACGACCTCTTTAATCCCCATGGCGCAAAAAATCCGCCTGAGATTGTGAAGGAAATCATCTCCCATCCCACCACCGGGGCGGACATCCTTCACGATCTTGACTTTTTGGGGCCTGCCGTGGAATATGTGTATTGTCACCATGAACGTCCGGATGGAAAGGGATACCCCAGAAAACTCAAGGACGATGAGATCCCCCTCGGGGCCAAAATATTGGCTGTCGCCGATGCCTTTGACGCCATGACCACGGACAGGCCCTATCAGAAGGGAAGAAGCCGGGAAACGGCCCTCGAAATCCTCGAAAAAAATGCAGGAAAGCAATGGGACTTGCAATGCGTCAGGGCTATGGAAGCAATTCTGGTCTAAACGAAAAGATGGCCCTTTCTTGAAGATGATTTTTCATCCCTGTAAATTTTCCAAGACTTTCCCCCACAAGACGGAAAAATCCATTGCCCCTCATTTCTTTGAGGGATGGCTTCCGTCTTGTCAGGGAGGTATTCCGGGGAGAACGGTCTAATGACCGCGCTTGGACGCCTTCAGAGGATTTACTTTTCCTGCCTTTTTCTCTTCTGTCTTGATGTGGGTCGCCATGTTGCAGTTTCCCAGGCGCCATTTTACGGTGGGATCGGGAAATACGAGGCAATATTTTCCGGAAGAATACTCCGTCGCTTTCTGACATCCTTCACATGCCTCGATGATGATGTGACAGGTTCCGCCGTTAAAACCGCAGCCGGTCTTGGTCATAAAGGAACATTCCAGTCCCTCTTTTACGCTTGCACAAATCATTTTAATCACGTCCTTTCTGAAATTTTACAGCCTTTTGTTTCTTTTGCAAAAAAGCCCTATTGAAAAATAAGTTCGCAGCCGCTTATGCCCGACCGGTTGTCCAATGTCAAGTAATATTGACATGAAATCTTCTTTTTCAAGAAAAATCTATACGGTCCAGCGAAAAAAATAATGCCCCGCCGGCTTTCTCTTTTTTCAGTTGCAAACCGGAAATGGTCAGTTCTCCTGCAAAAGTTCCGGGTCCACCTGGAGACCCAACTCTTTTAGCTGCGCCGAATCCACTCTGGAGGGGGCCTCTGAAAGGAGACAGGCAGCGCTCGTTGTTTTGGGAAAGGCGATCACTTCTCGAATGGATCCCGCGCCGGTCATGATGGCGACGAGGCGATCAAAGCCCAGTGCCATCCCGCCATGGGGAGGCGCGCCGTATTTCAGCGCATCCAACAGGAATCCGAACTTGGATTGTGCCTCCCGGGACCCGATTCCCAAGGCGTGAAAAACTTTCTCCTGTAGATCCGTGCGATGTATCCTTATGCTTCCTCCGCCTATCTCTGAACCGTTTAAGACCAAATCATAGGCCCGTGCCCTGACATTTAAAGGCTCCTTATCCAACCTGTCCAGATCCTCCTCAAAGGGGGAGGTGAACGGATGATGAACGGCCGCAAATCTCTTTGCGTCTTCATCGTATTCCAGCAATGGAAACTCAGTGATCCAAACAAAGGCATAATCCCCGCTCCGAATAAGTCCCTGTTGTCTGGCCACCTTGAGCCTGAGTGCACAGAGGGCTTCATTGACGATTTTCATTTGATCCGCCACAATCAGGATCAAATCGCCGGCCATGGCTTCCATCTCCTTGTTGACGCTGTTTTTGTGGTCCTCAGAAAAGAACTTGGCGATGGAGGACTGCCATTCTCCGCCCTCACCGACCTTGACCCAAGCAAGGCCTTTGGCCCCGGCGTTTTGAGCTACGGAGGCAAGCTCATCAAGGGACTTCCGGGAATAGGCCTGTGCCCCCCCCTTAACGCAGATAGCCTTCACGGACCCCCCGGTTTCAATCGCCCCTCTGAATACTTTAAAATCGGATTGTGAGGCCACCGCGGATAAATCGATCAGCTCCATGTTGAAACGCATATCCGGCCGATCCGTTCCAAAACGGGCCATGGCCTCATGGTATGTGAGCCGGGCGATTGGCGAAGGGATCTGAACGTCCAGGATCTCTTCAAAAAGATGTTTCATCATCTCTTCAAAAACACCCATTACGTCGTTTTCCTGGACAAAAGCCATTTCCAAATCCACCTGCGTAAATTCGGGCTGACGGTCGGACCGGAGATCTTCGTCTCTGAAACACCGAACAATCTGATAATAGCGATCAAAGCCTGCCATCATAAGCAGCTGTTTGAATAGCTGGGGAGACTGTGGAAGGGCGTAAAACATCCCACGGTTTACACGGCTCGGGACAAGATAATCCCGTGCCCCTTCCGGAGTGCTCTTGGTGAGAATCGGGGTTTCCACCTCCATGAAACCGAGACGGTCCAGAAAGGTCCGGATGCAGGCTGCGATACGATGTCGTTGTTGAAAATTACGGAACATCTGCGGCCTTCTCAGTTCCAGATACCGGTACTTCAACCTCAGCGCTTCGGATGCGTCCACCGTGCCGTCCACTTGAAATGGGGGGGTCTCCGTCCTGTTCAAGATTTTCAGTTCCGAGGCATTCAGCTCTATGTCGCCGGTGGGCAGTCCCGCATTTTCCTGACCTTTCAGCCTCAGAGAGACCTTTCCCCTGACTGCCACGACCCATTCGTTCCGCAGGATATGGGCCCTTTCATGGGCTTCCGGGCTTCCCTGAGGGTCAAAGACCACCTGGGTAATCCCTCCCCTGTCGCGCAGGTCGATAAAGATCAGGTTGCCCAGATCTCTTCTGCCGTTGACCCATCCCATGAGTGTGACTTCTTCGTCCACGTGGTCTTGCCGAAGTGCTCCGCAGTCATGGGTGCGCTTCCAGTCTCCAAGGGCATCGATTGGTTCTTTTCCTTGCTCATCCATTCTTTAAAATTTCCTCCAAAACGGGCACGATATTTCCCAGGTCCAGCTCAACCTGGTCCTGGCCGGCCATATCTCTCAAGATGCCTTTTCCCGATGCCATTTCGTCATCACCTACAATCAAGACCTTTCGGGCCTTCAGACGGCCCGCCTTTTTCATCTGTGATTTAAGGCCATGCAACCCGTAATCCCCCTCAACCCAGAGTCCTGATTTTCTTAGTTTACCGGCCCAAATGAATGAGGCCCGGTCCGCCGTCTCTCCAATGGCGGCAATGAACAGATCGGGTCTCCTTGCATCGGGGGTTCCGCCCATTTCCATCAAGGCAATAATTCTTTCCATTCCCATGGCAAAGCCGATGGCCGGTTGGTCCGGTCCTCCAAGCAGTTTAATGAGACCATCATACCTTCCACCACCTGCCACCGCATTCTGTGCGCCAAGGAGCTCCGTCTGAACTTCAAAGGTCGTTTTGTTGTAGTAGTCCAGCCCTCTCACCAGTTTGCTGTTCAGGATGTAGGAGATCCCATAAGCATTGAGGTACTCCTGCAGGCGATGAAAATGCTCGTTGCATCCCGGGCAGAGGAAATCCACGATTACCGGCGCTTCCGAAACGACCTCCCTGCAGGCATCCAGTTTGCAGTCGAACACGCGCAACGGATTAAATTCCACCCTCTTCGTGCAGTCTACGCAAAGGTTGCCCGTTTTGTCCTGCAGGAAATTCTTGAGCGTTTCTTTGAATGCCGGTCGACATTCCGGACACCCCAGAGAATTGAGATGCAGACTGAGATCACCCAAGGGCAGATCTTCAAGGAGCGAGATCGCCATGACAATGATTTCCGCATCACTCTTGGGGCCCGCATCCCCGAACAGCTCGGCATTGATCTGGTGGAACTGTCTGAACCTCCCTTTCTGGGGGCGCTCGTGCCGGAACATGGGACCGATGCTGTAGAGCTTCTGAACCGGATAACCCAGGTAAAGCCTGTTCTGAATGTAGGCCCTTGCCACGGAAGCGGTTGCCTCCGGCCTGAGGGTAAGCCCTCGTCCCTTGCTGTCTGCAAAAGAGTACATCTCCTTGGATACGATATCGGTCTCTTGGCCGATGCCACGGCTGAAAAGTTCGGTCCGTTCAAGAATAGGCGTTCTTATTTCCTCGAATCCAAAGGCGGCAAACTGTCTTCTCGCTTCCGCCGCCAGCTGCTGCCAGATGGTGGATTCTCCCGGCAGGATGTCTTTAAAACCTTTTATACTCTGAAATTCCAAAAGCTTTCTTTCTCCCCTCTCTAAAATAGCCGCCCTTGAACCGGACCTTTTCCCGCCCTTATTTCGATCCCCAGGTGATGGCAGGCCAGCCTCGTGGCGACCCTTCCCTGGGATGTTCTCTTGAGAAACCCATTTTGAATCAGGAACGGCTCATAAACATCTTCGATGGTATCTTTTTCTTCTCCGATGGCTGCCGACAGGCTGCTCAAACCGATAGGACCGCCGTCAAATTTCAAGATGATGGTTTGAAGGATGTTCCGATCCATCTTATCCAGCCCTTTATGGTCGACCTCCAGCATGTTAAGCGCCTGGTTCGCCACTTCCTGTGTGATGACGCCATCGGCCTCCACCTGGGCGAAATCTCGCACTCTTCGCAGCAATCGGTTGGCAATCCTGGGGGTTCCGCGGGCTCTTCGGGCAATCTCAAGTGCGCCCCCCCCTTCGTGGGGATTTTGAGGAGCCTTGCAGAACGCGAAACGATCTCGTGAAGTTCTTCCGGGCTGTAGAATTCAACCCGGAGAATAACGCCGAACCGATCTCTCAAAGGGGGTGTCAAGAGTCCTGCCCTCGTTGTTGCTCCCACCAGCGTGAAAGGGGGCAACGGGATTTTCATGGTCTTCGCCGAAGGTCCCTGCCCGATAATGATATCCAACGCATAATCTTCCATGGCCGGATAGAGAATCTCTTCCACCACGTGGTTGAGGCGGTGAATTTCATCAATAAAAAGGACATCTTTCGGTTGAAGACTCGTGAGGATCGCTGCAAGATCGCCGGACTTTTCAATAACAGGGCCTGAGGTGGTCTTGATGTTTACCTGCAGTTCTCTTGCGATAATGTTGGCAAGAGAAGTCTTCCCCAGGCCCGGACTGCCATGGAAAAGGACGTGATCCAGGGCCTCGGATCTCCCCCTGGCGGCTTCGATGAAAATCCTGAGGTTCCTCTTGAGTTCCGTCTGGCCGACATATTCTTCCAGCGAGTTGGGCCTCAGACTGATCTCAGAAGGGATTTCGTCCGGTTGGGGTTCAGGGTCTGTGATTCTTTCGTCCATATTTCCTGCTATCAGGCCAGAAGTCTCAGCGCTTCTCTGATCAAGGCTTCAAGTGTCATTTCTCCGGTCTTGAATCGTGCCTTTTCAATGGCCGGTTTGGCTGCTTTAGGGGCGTACCCCAAGTTTACAAGGGCGGAAACAGCATCTTCCATCATCCGTTTGTCTTGCCCTTCCATGACAAGGCCGGGCGTCAGTTCGAGGCTCCCCAAGGCTTTCAAGGCCCTGTCTTTCAATTCGAGAGCGATTCTCTCCGAGGTTTTTTTCCCCACTCCGGGGATGGCTTGAAGTCTGGCCGCGTCACTCCCGGCCATGGCCTGGAGCAGATCCTGCGGGCCTATCCCCGAAAGGACATTCAGCCCCAGTTTGGGACCAATCCCTGAAACGGAGATGAGCATCAAAAAAAGCTCCTTCTCCAGCGTGGTATGAAATCCGAAAAGGGTCAGGATATCCGTTCTGATATGGGTGTATATCCGGAGTGTCACCTTTTGGTGCAATTCCGGGAGCGCATAAAAGGTCGACAGCGGGATGAAGACCTCGAACCCCACACCGCAGACATCAATGATAACCGACTGGGTCGTCTTTCTGGTCAGTTCCCCGCTTAGCTGTGCAATCATTTTTCCACCGATTCGAATCTGGACCAATTTACGTGACAGATGGCCGTGGCGAGGGCGTCGGATGTATCCAGGGCCAGGTCCGCCTTTATCCCCAGAATGATCTTGACCATGCACTGCACCTGCTCTTTATCTGCCCTTCCGTATCCTACCACCGCTTTTTTGATTTCCAGAGGAGAATATTCAAAGATAGGAATGCCGCATTGAACGGCGGCGATGAGAACCGCTCCCCTTGCATGACCCAGTTTGAGTGAACTCTGGGCGTTCTTGGCATAAAACATATCCTCGATAGCCATCTGATGGGGCTGGTAATGCTCCATGATTTTGACCATCGATTCAAAAATTTCATGAATTCGCTTATAGAAAGGACTTTTGCCGGGGGGTCTTATGAGTCCGGAATGGAGATGGATGATCTCATTGTTTCTTTTCTCAACCAGCCCGAAACCGGTAACCCTTGAACCGGGATCGACCCCCAGCACCAGCATCACTCCATGGCCTCCAGTACATCATCCGGGATATCACAATTGGCATACAAGTGGCTTACGTCATCGTGGTCTTCAAGTGCCTGCATCAAATTGACCATCTGCTGGGCCTTTTTCCCTTCCACTTTGGTCATGTTCTGCGGAATTTTGGTCACTTCCGCCATGGTATAGGGAAGACTTGCGCCCTCGATGGCCTCTCTGACGGATTCGAAATCGGAAGGGTCCGTGATGACTTCGAATTCATCGCCCTCATCTTTCACATCTTCCGCGCCTGCCTCCAGGGCTACGTTAAAGAGCTGTTCCTCTTCCACTTCTTCCTTGTCCAGCACGATCAACCCTTTTTGCTTAAACATCCAGGCTACGCAGCCCGGTTCCCCCAGGTTTCCCCCATGACGTTCAAAGAGGTGCTTTACGTCCGCCACGGTCCTGTTCTTATTATCGGTGAGGCATTCCAGCAAAACGGCAACGCCGCCAGGGCCGTATCCTTCATAGTTGGCCTCTTCATAGTTGACTCCTTCCAGCTCCCCCGTCCCCTTTTTTATGCCCCTGTCGATGTTTTCCTTGGGCATATTTTCCGCCTTTGCGGCTAATATGGCTGACCTGAGGCGTGGGTTTCCATCCGGATCGCCTCCTCCCATGCGGGCGGCTACCGTTATTTCTTTAATCAGTTTTGTAAAAATTTTCCCGCGTTTTGCATCCGCGGCGCCTTTTTTGTGCTTGATAGAGCTCCATTTTGAATGCCCTGACATGCGTTTTCCCTCCTGCCTGATGATAACCTGAAACCGTATTCTTAAAATCTGCGATTAGCCAGGGGATAACGGCTAAGCGCTAATTCGATCTTTTTGTGAACAATTTAAGGATGAAATGACAACCCCACAATATAGACTTCTCTGCTCCCTTTTCGAACCGCTTTTGGTCTGATGGTTTGAGTTTTTTGGAAATGATTCCCGATCTCGGAACGAAACGCCTTGATTTCTTCCCCTTCGAAGATTTTACAAAGGAAACCGCCCCCTGTTTTCAGTACTGCACAAGCTATTTCAAACGCCCGTTCCGCCAGTCTCATGGACCGACTGGTGTCCGTAGCGGCTACACCCGTCGTGGCCGGCGCCATATCGCTCATGACAAGATCCCTTACGGGCACTTCTCCGGTGATCTGTTCGAGCGCCATTTCCAGGACATTCCCTTCAAAAAAATGAAAATTTCTGGAAGAGAAACGATCCGGCTTTTTCAGGTCGATTCCGATTACGTTGCCTTCCGGTCCCACCTTCCTGACTCCGTATTGGGACCAGGATCCTGGATAACATCCCAAATCGAGAAGATGATCTCCCCTTCTAATCAATTTGAATCGGTCATCCATTTCCTGAAGTTTGTAAACCGATCTGGCAAGCCATTTCTCGTTCCTGGCCCGGCGGGCATAATGATCGTCCCAACCTTTTGCTTTCATCTATACATCCGTATCATAGAAAGCCCATGTTTGCAAAAAAATTCGATTTAATCCGCATCTTATTCGAATTCCCCTGGTTCGGAATGTGGGTTCAGCTTAAGCATTCCGACATGAGGTCTTTTTCCTTGCCGCATCTGATTTCTGCCGGCGCCAGAAGTCCTTCCCTGCAGGGTACAGCTAAACATAGGCGGTAAAAAAAGGGCCTGTGCAACGTACCCCGCGATGAAGGACCTCCATCGAATATTGGGGGGTTTATCCAAGATGCGGCAAGGAAAAAGACCTCATGGCTACATTCCTGGCAGGATTTTCGAATAGGGTATTTTAACCCAATAATTCTCTGAAGTATGCGATGGTCTTCTTTAACCCCGCTTCCAGATCGGTTTTCGGTTCCCACTGGAGATATTTTTTGGCAAGGGAGATGTCCGGTTCGCGTTGTCGGGGATCGTCCTGAGGAAGTGGTTGAAATACGATGGGCGATCTGCTGCCTGTCAGTTCCACAATCTTTTCAGCAAGTGCAAGCATCGTGAACTCTCCGGGATTGCCAAGATTCACCGGACCGGTGAACCCATCGTCTCCGTTCATCATCCGTAAAAGGCCTTCCACCAGGTCGTTCACAAAGCAGAACGAGCGGGTCTGGGATCCGTCCCCGTAGACTGTCATTTCTCGATTCTGTAAAGCCTGCACAATAAAGTTGCTGACCACTCTGCCGTCGTTCGGGTGCATTCTCGGTCCATAGGTGTTGAAAATCCGAACGACGCGGATATTCACCCTGTTCTGCCGGTGATAATCGAAAAAAAGCGTTTCAGCGCACCTTTTTCCTTCATCGTAACAGGATCTGAAACCGATGGTGTTGACGTTTCCCCAGTAAGCCTCGGTCTGGGGATGCACAGCGGGATCCCCATACACTTCGCTTGTGGAGGCCTGAAGGATCTTTGCCTTAACCCTTTTGGCAAGCCCCAACATGTTTATGGCGCCCACCACGTTGGTCTTTACCGTCTTGACGGGGTTGTACTGATAGTGTACGGGAGAGGCCGGGCAGGCCAGGTTATAGATTTCATCCACCTCCAAAAAGATGGGGTGCACCAGGTCGTGCCGGATCAGTTCGAAGTTTTTATTGCCAAGCAGGTGAATGATATTGTTCTTGTTTCCGGTGAAAAAATTGTCCAGGCACAGGACGTCATGTCCTTGTGAAACAAGACGATCGCACAGGTGGGAGCCGAGGAATCCGGCGCCGCCGGTAACGAGGACGCGTTTCTGGTTTAGAAGCATGCTTTTCTTCTCCTTCCTATCCCTTAAAAATGGGTTAACGGAGGCTTTCCAATGGGAAAGACATTGAAACCGATATGGAACAGGCCCTTGTGATCCAAAATATTTCTGCCGTCAAAAAGAAAAGCCGGCTTGTTCATGAAACGGAAGATCTTTTCATAATCCAAATCCTTGTATAAACTCCACTCGGTCATGACGGCAATGGCATCGGAATCGATCGCCGCTCTGTAAGGGTCTTCCTCGAAGGTAATGCATTCCGACACATCCTGCAGATCAAGGGCCGCATTTCCAAGGGCTTTGGGATCGGTGATCACCAGGTTTGCTCTTTCTTCCAGCAATCGTCTGGCAACGAAAATGGCAGGGCTCTCTCTGGTATCCCCGGTATCCGCTTTGAATGCGAAACCAAAGAGGCATATCTTTTTGTCGGCAAGGCTGTTGAACATGGTATTGAGCATGTTCAGCACGAAGCGTTCTTTCTGATATTCGTTTATCCGGACAACGCCCTCCCAGTAATCGGCCACTTCCTTGAGGTCATACGATCTGCAAAGGTAAACCAGGTTCAATATATCTTTTTTGAAGCAGGATCCTCCAAAACCTATACTTGCGTTTAGAAACCGGTTGCCGACACGGCTGTCCATGCCCACGGCCTTTGACACTTCCTCTATTTCCGCGTCTGTCTTTTCGCACAGTGCGGATATGGCGTTGATGGAGGATATCCTTTGCGCCAGAAAGGCGTTTGCCACTAGTTTAGAGAGTTCGCTGCTCCAGATGTTGGAAGTGAGGATCTTTTCTCTTGGGACCCAGTTGGCGTAGATTTCCACCAGGGTTTCTCTTGCCTTTACTCCATCCGGCGTCTCATTGGATCCGATGAGCACCCTGTCAGGATCTTCCAGATCCCGGATGGCAGTCCCTTCCGCAAGGAATTCCGGATTGGAAAGGACATGAAACTTAATATCGCCGTCCTTGCAAGTCAGTATCCTTTTCATGGCTTGGGCGGTTTTCACCGGAAGTGTGCTCTTTTCAACGATGATCTTGTCCGAACAGGCGTTATGACGGATCTGCCTGGCGGTCTTCTCCCAATACTGCAGGTCCGAGGCCATACCCGCCCCGGCTCCGAAGGTCTTGGTGGGTGTATTCACGCTCACAAAAATAATCTCCGATTCCCGGATTCCCGCTTCGATCCCTGTCGAGAAAAAGAGGTTCCGGCCTCTGGCGCTCCGCACAATCTCAGTGAGCCCTGGCTCGTAAATGGGGAGGTCATCGGAGTTCCATCGGGCAATACGTTCCGGATTGATATCGACCACGGTGACCTTGTATTGCGGACATTTGTGGGCAATCATCGCCATGGTCGGGCCGCCCACGTATCCGGCTCCGATGCACAGGATATTTCGCTTAAAATCCATGGGTTCTAATTCTCCTTATTAAATGTGGTCAAGTGCTGACCTGTTCTGTTTCGATATTTTCCACCAGAAGATACTTGTCCGGTTCCAAACGGGCGAAAATGGTTGCTCCCGGGCAGGGCGCTACCAGCTTTTTATGGAAATTGCGGCCCAGCACCTGAAAGAGTTCCACGCAGCACGAACAGAGCCATGCACTGCGGTTAATGGAGTAGGGGATCGGACCGCGGCTGTCCTCTATGAAGAACCGGGGATGAATAAAGTTTGCATGGTTAACCGTATGGGAACGGTAGAGGGCATCATAGTCCGCGGGTTCGGCTCCCAGTCTGCGCGACCATCTCAGATAGATCCGCTTTTCCATTTCCCGCACTTTTGCCCACTCTTCCGGCATATTTTTCTTGAGTTTTTTCTCTTGAAAAAGTTCTTCTATCTCTTTCTCCCTGGCGAGTCTCGGGGGCTCAAAGTCTGTTTCAGTAATTATGGCGGATCTTTCTTTTTCATAACCTTTCAGCTCGAACGAACTGACGATTAGAACCTGTCCATTTCTTTCCGATTCTCTGTACCAGCTTCCCTGCCTGGCGCAGGTCTCGCTCCATACCGCAGGCGAGACGCTGGCGATTTTATTGATCCGATCGAGTGGGGTACACACGATCCCTTTTGCCTTTTTCAGCTTTATGTTCTGCTGCAGAAGTTCTTCTTCAAGGCGGGCCTCCTGACTTGCTTTCATCCAGTAAATATGTTTTTTATACGTGTCTTTCGGTTTCATAAAGGTTTCAGCCCATGTTGCCAGGGTTTTTGAATAAGATACGAAAAAAGATCGTTGATTGATTCTATAGTTTATTGGTATAGGATCTCCACGTCGGGGAACCTGCTTCTTTCCGGGCAAAAAGGGAAAAAACGGTCGTATGATCGCGGAGAAGACATATTTGCAGAGACCCATCAGACAGTCAAGAAAAACCTAAGGAGTCGACACTTGAGCAAAAAAATTGTTTTAAAGGATGCATTCAAAGGATATACGCTGGATCAGGATAAAGTTGTTACGCCGGAACAAACGGTTGCCCGCTTCAAACACAGGCTTCGGCAAGTGGATGCGGACATCCTGGAAAAAACCGTGAGGATCGATAACGGCCGTCTCGATATTCCGGTTTACTTCAGCGTTTGCGGGCGTGATGCGGAGCGGATGATCGGCACAAAGAAACAGATGGGAAAAGGCGGGACCCCTGCACAGGCAGAAGCCAGCGCGGTCATGGAACTTGCGGAGAGGTTCAGCTTTTTCAGCTTTTCCAAGACAGCCGGGAATTTTATTGTGGGAGAATATGCAAATCTCAAAGACAAAGCCCTTCCGTTTGAGGCCATCGCAAAGTCCGTCCACGACAGTTCCGACGAGTTGGAAAAGAGCCGTCGGATCTTTTCCGAACTTCCCCTTAAATGGACCATGGGATATAACCTGACAAAGGGAAAAGAGGTTCTTGTCCCCTTTGACTGGTTTTTTGCCATCAATGAATTCAACGGCCCTTCCGCCGGGAACTGTGTGGAAGAGGCGATCAGCCAGGGGATATGCGAACTGGTTGAAAGACATGTCTGTTCCATTGTAAGCAGAGGAAAAATGAAGACGCCTGCAATCCATCCGGATTCCGTCACGGATCCCCTTGTCCTGGAGATGCTGGGGAAATACCGAAAGGCGGGAGTGAAACTGTTTATTTCGGATCTTTCCTGCAACATGGGAATCCCCTCTGTGGGTGTTCTGGCCTACGATCCATCCACCTTTCCCGGAAAAAGCGAGATCGTGTGGACTGCAGGGACCACCCCCGATCCCCAGAAGGCATTGAGCAGGGCCCTTACCGAGGTAGCCCAGTTGGCGGGAGATTTTAATTCAGGATCCAACTATGTGGCAAGCGGACTGCCCAAGTTCCGAGAGCTTTCCGAAGCCGATTTTGTCATGCAACCTGCCTCCACCATCGATATTTCGTCGTTGCCGGATCTCTCACACGACAATATCCGGGTGGAGGTGGAACGCTGTATTTCGGCCCTGGAAAAAAACCACCTGGATGTGCTGCTCGTCGACGTGATGCATCCAGCCCTTCAAATACCGGCCTTTTACACCATCATTCCGGGGGCCTATTTCAGAGAGCGCGCGGTGGGAACCAGCGTGGGAATGTTCTCGGCCAAACTTATCTCCCAGAACGAAAATCCGTTGTGGGCACTGGCCCAGTTGGAGAAGATGGACCGGTTGCTGCCTGACAAATATTACATAAAATTTTACAAAGGCCTGGTTTATATTGCTGTCCAGGAATATGAAAAGGCCCTTGTCGAGTTGGCCGAGGCCCTAAGGCTGGGACCCAAAGAGGAGGATATCCCCAGTATTTACTCCTATATGGGGGTCTGCTTCAAAGAACTCGAACAGTACGGGAAGGCCATAGAAGTGTTGCGAAAAGCAGAGCAATACGACGATGAGAGGACGGACGTTTACAACTTGTTAGGGTTCTGTTTTTATAAATTAGGAGAGCATGAAAAGGCGATCAAATGTTTTCAAGAGGTCCTGAAACTTGATCCTTCCTCTGCCATTGACTACGCCAATATCGCGTCCAACTACAGAGATATGGGCAACAAGGAGATGGCCATCCGATACTATGCATGGGCCTTGGAGCTGGATCAGGGCATTGAATTCGCGAGGGAAAATCTTCACAGGCTGGAGGTTGAAGACGCCAGACAGGGAGGATGAAAGAAGGATGTCGGAAGAAATTTAATTTTGTGCCTTGACTGTAAAATCTGCCGGATTATTATTTTTTCTATCCAGGGGATGGCCAGGTTTGAAACCTCTAATAAGATCGGAAATGGTGTAGATCCATGATTGAAGCAAAAAACCTTACCAAGGCTTTTGGTGAAAAACTTGCGGTTGATGATGTGTCCTTTTCTGTGAAGAAGGGCGATGTTCTTGGTTTTTTAGGTCCTAACGGGGCCGGTAAATCAACGACTATGCGCATGATCACCGGCTTTTTTCCTCCCACATCCGGTACGGCAACCATCGGAGGCAGCGATATTCTTGATGCTTCCCTTGCAGCAAGAAGGAAGATCGGCTATCTGCCTGAAAACGCTCCTGCCTATCCGGACATGACTGTTGGGGGATTTCTTGATTTTATAGCCGGAATCAGAGGGCTTACCGGCCACAGAAAAAAGATCCGGATTGAGGAGGTCCTCGAACAGTGCTTCCTGAAAGAAGTGCGTTTTCAGACTATCCAGACCCTTTCCAAAGGGTTTAAACAACGGGTGTGCTTCGCCCAGAGTATTATTCATGATCCCGAATATCTCATCATGGATGAACCGACCGATGGGCTCGATCCCAACCAGAAATATGAAGTCAGAACCATGATCAGGGAAATGGCCAGAGATAAGGCGATCATCCTTTCCACCCATATTCTGGAAGAAGTGCAGGAGGTCTGCAGCAGGGCGATTATTATTGCAGGCGGCAAAATCGTCGCTGATGATACCCCCATGGGTCTCCGGGCGAGATCCCCTGTCCACGGAGCCGTGCGTTTTACCGCTAAAAAGGATCCGGAGAAAGACATCATCACGGAGACGGAAATGCTGCCCGGCATTTTGCGCGTAGAGCTGGTGGAAGAAAGCCCCACAGATGTGACCATTCGCATCTTTCCCGAAGACCTTTTTGCATTCAGGCCGGATGCCGCTTTTATGGCTCTGGCTGAAAAGGGATATTCCATTGAGACTTTTTATGTGGAGCAGGGTCGTCTTGATGAGGTGTTCCGCATGATTACCACAGCGGAACAGCCGGAGAGGGAAATCCAATGAACCATTCTCACCACAACACGTTACACATCCTAAGGAGGGAGTTCTCTGCCTATTTCGGGTCTCCCGTCGCCTATGTCTTTATTGTTATCTTTCTGCTCTTGAGCGGATTTTTCACGTTCATGATCAGTCAGTTTTATGAAGCGGGTCAGGCGGACCTGCGAGGCTTTTTTGACTGGCATCCCTGGATTTACCTTTTTCTCGTTCCGGCGGTGGGGATGCGTTTGTGGGCCGAAGAACGACGCACAGGCACCATTGAACTGATCCTGACCCTTCCCGTAACCCTTACGCAGGTCATCCTGGGAAAATTTCTTGCGGCCTGGTTGTTTATCGGCATAGCGCTCCTCCTCACCTTCCCTACGTTCCTGACCGCGCTGTATCTGGGAAATCCCGATACGGGAGCCGTTTTCGCGGCCTATTTGGGGAGCTTTCTTCTCGCGGGCGCCTATTTGAGCGTGGGGTGCATGACATCGTCACTGACCCGGAACCAGGTGATCAGCTTCATCCTGTCCGTTGTTATCTGCCTCTTCTTTGTTTTGGCAGGCTGGCCTCCGGTGACGGACTTTTTCTCAGGATGGGCGCCTCTCTGGCTGGTCAATATTGTTTCCGGTTTCAGTTTCATGTCCCACTTCGCATCCATTGAAAGGGGAGTGATCGATCTGAGGGATCTGTGTTACTATCTGTCGGTCATTTTTTTTATGCTCTTTGCCAACGGTGTGATTCTGCAGAATCGCAGGGCATCCTGAAGGAGAACCGACCATGGGGAAAAACCGAAGTTCCAGTCGTCAAAAAACATTCCTGTCCATCACCGGACTGATCATTTTGTTGCTGATCCTCATTCTTGTAAATATCCTTGTCTCTTACGCAAACCTCAGGTGGGATGTCACCGAGGAAGGCGTGTATTCCCTGTCTCAAGGAACCAAAAACATACTGGCCTCCATAAAGACTCCGGTGGTGA
The DNA here is from genome assembly GCA_963747555.1 of uncultured delta proteobacterium. Lineage (GTDB taxonomy): Bacteria > Desulfobacterota > DSM-4660 > Desulfatiglandales > Desulfatiglandaceae > DUZB01. The sequence continues at coordinate 130,455 of CAVVFZ010000017.1, read as the reverse complement.
TCAAATTTTTTTATTCCCGGAGCAATCCGAACATTCCTGCCAGCATTGAGCTTTACGCGAAAAGGATCAAGGACTTCCTCTCCGAATATGAGCATGCCGGCAACAACAATATCCGGTTAGAATTTTACGATCCCGAGCCGGATTCGGATGAAGAAGAATGGGCCCAGCGGTACGGGTTGGAACCGATTCAACTCGCCGGGGGGGAAAAGATTTATTGCGGGCTGGTCCTGGTTTCGGGGGATCAGGAGGATGTCATTGAATGGCTGGACCCAAGTCAGGAAAAGACGCTGGAATACAATGTAACCCGGATTATACAGGATCTGCAGTCCGTCAAAAAAAAGGTGGTGGGTGTTATCAGTGATCTGCCTGTTTTCGGAAACCCCGCGGAACAAATGATGCCAGGTCAGAAATCAGAAGGGCCCTGGTTCTTCATAGAGGAATTGAAGAAGGCTTACGATGTGCGAAATATTCCGGCTTCGTCAACCGAGATAGATCCGGACGTGAGTCTTCTTATGATTATCTATCCGAAAACGCTTTCCGAGGCTGTCCGGTACGCCGTGGATCAGTACGTCCTTTCCGGCGGAAACCTCCTTGTCTTCGTAGATCCATTGTGCGTTTCCGACAGAAACCAGGGGCCCCAGCAGTTCATGGGATCAGCGGGCGCTTCTCTGCCCAAGCTTTTTGCTGCCTGGGGTATTTCTATGGACCCGAAAATGGCCATTGCGGATTTTGATCAAGCCACCCGCGTCATGACGAGAGACAACACCCCGGAGGAAAATCCGCTCATGATTTCCGCCAGGGGCCTCTCCTTCAACCAGGAGGATATTGTCACTTCCGGTCTGGAGAGTATGCTCTTCCCTATCGCCGGGGCGTTAACCCAGGTGAAAGACAGTCCGTTCCAGTTTGAGCCACTGGTCGTATCCAGTGAGAATGCGGCCGTCATCCAGGCCTTCAAAGCCTATATGGGGGTTGACGCCATCAAAAAAGATTTCGTTCCTGCCGGGAAAAGGTTCAACATCGCGGTTCGTATTCATGGGAAGTTCAAGACCGCCTTTCCGGGAGGACTCAAAGAAGAAAAGTCCGCCAACTCGGCTGGTAACAGCAAGACAAAAAGACCCCATGCTGAACAAGGAACCAAGGAGGCAACCATTATTATTGTTTCCGATGCGGATATGCTGGCGAATCATTTTTACATGCAGCAGAGAAATCTTCTGGGCTTTGCCATCTCAGAGATGTTTAACGACAATCTGAATTTTGTGGCCAATGCTTCTGAAATCCTCACAGGGAGCGACGAATTGATCAAACTGCGCTCCAGAGGGAAATTTGAGCGACCTTTTACTGCCGTGCTTGCACTTCAAAGGGAGGCGCAGAAAAAATGGTTGAGCAAGGAAAAAGAGTTGGAGGCCCGTATCGAGGCCACCAACCAGAAGCTTAGGGAGCTTGACAAAGAGAAAAGTACATCCCAGAAACTTGTGGTGAGTCCCCAACAGGAAGCGGAAATCACCAAATTCAAGGAGGAAAAGCAGAAGATCAATCATGAACTGAAAGAAGTGAGAAAGAACCTGCGGTCAGATATAGAAGATCTGGGAACCAGGATCAAGTGGTTGAATATCTTCCTGATGCCCTTCCTGGTTGCCTTGGTGGGAATAGGTTTTGCTATTTATAAACACAGGAAGTTAAGGAAGAGATGAAAACAAGAACCTTTTTAATCTTATTGGCTATTCTGGTGGTAGTTCTTGCGGCGGGCGGCCTGGTTGTTTATGAGAAGAGCGGGCCAAAGGCTTCGCTGAAAATGGGCGCCTCCATGATTCCGGGAATTCCCACAGGGGATATCGCAGCCATCCACATCCGGAATGCGGAGGAGAATATTGCGCTTGTGAACGGGAATACGGGATGGCTGGTACAGACAAGTTACCGATATCCTGCCGACTTTTCGAGGATCAAAGAGCTCGTGGATACGGTAAAGGATGCAAAGATCGGCCGCTCCTTTGATTCCACCGAAGAGATCCGAAAGCGGCTCGATCTCATTTCTCCCGTCGATGCCGCCGCTGCCGAGGGAAAGAGTGGAACCCTTATAGAACTGAAAAATGACAAAGGGGCATTAATTGCAGGAATTCTCATCGGAGAGACCAGGAAGCGGGGAGGGAAGGGCGACGTGCCGGATGGGCAGTACGTCATGCTGGAAGGGAATAAAAATGTCTATCTCGTGGATAAAATCTTTACCTCCTTTGAAACAGGACATTCGTCCTGGCTGGCCAAGAATCCAGTCCAGATAAACAGTAGAAACATCGCGAAAATTTCTTGTGAGGGGCCTGATGGTGAAGGGCCCAGATATGTCTTTGAACGAAACGCGAAGGGTGGGGAGTTCAAGCTTACAGTCCCAACCTCGGGACAAAATGTGGACCGTGCATCTCTGAATCGTCTGTCCGGCGCCCTATCATCGTTTCAAATAGAGGACATTCGACCCCGAATCTCGCCGAACAAGGGGGCGCCGCCCTCCAAAACCGATGAACCCGTAAAAGAGACGGGTACGCCATCCTCAAAGAAGGCCTGTCGCATTGATTATACGCTTTTTGACGGAATGGTTTACCATGTGTATCCCGATCCCGACTGTGCGGAACAGGAACCCTGCAATTTGAAAATAGATGTGAGCTGGAAAGAATCTGAATGGAAAAAGGATGAAAAGGGGAAAGAAGAGGGAGCTGCCAAGGCAGGGCAATCTGGAGAGGAAAACCGATCTGATCTCCTCGCCAAAACAGCAAAGGAGAATGATCGTCTGAGCCCATGGATTTTTGTGGTTCCGAAATGGCGTCACGATGCCTTTATGACCAATCTGCAGGAACTCGTCAAGAAAGACGAAGAAGAGAAGAAAGGGTAAGGGCTTAAACCGATTTCTAATTGCTGTAAAATACTTTCCCGCTTGACAAGGCCCCCTATGTTGAAATATTTTCACAAAAAATTCACTTTAAGGAGAGCGGAACATGAAGATACTGTTTTTTGGGCCAAACGGCAGCGGTAAGGGCACGCAGGGCGCGATAGTAAAAGGCAAATTCGGAATTCCCCACATTGAAACAGGCGTGATTTTCAGGGAGAATATTTCAAAGGGGACAGACCTTGGCAAGGAAGCGAAGGGATACATCGATCGAGGAGAGCTGGTTCCCGACAAGATTACCATCCCCATGATCCTCGACCGTCTGAAAGCCGATGATTGTGCAAAAGGATGGCTTCTGGATGGCTTTCCGCGAAATCTGACCCAGGCGGAGGAGCTGGATAAAGCCCTCAGAAAGGAAGGCATCACCCTGGATATCGTGATCGAAATGGTTTTGGACAGGCAGGTTGCCAAAAACCGCATTATGGGCAGAAGGCTGTGTGTCAACGATAACAATCATCCCAACAATATCTTTATTGATGCCATCAAACCCAACGGGGATAAATGCAGGGTATGTGGCGGAGATCTGAAGACCAGATCCGATGACCAGGATGAAGCCGCCATCGACCAGCGCCACAACATCTATTATGATGAGAAGACCGGCACCATGGCGGGAGTAAACTATTTCAAGAAAATTTCGGCCAAAAACAATGGTGTTCCGAAAATCATTAATCTGGATGGAAGGCCCGGTGTGAAAGAAGTGTCTGCCGAATTGATGGGAAAACTGGAAGCCTGATCAGAGAACGCCCCAGCTTGTCAGACTCTCCCCATTTAATAAAAACGGGAGAGTCTGATTCTTTTTGCTACCCCTGACTGGGACCGGGAATCATATCCTGTGGTTGCGACAGCAGGAACTCGCCATTTTCAATCCACCCCTTCAAGATATTCGCGATTTCGAGTGCCCGAACGTAGGAAGAGATGGGCACGGTGGGAATCTTCTCTCCTCTGAATTCGATGGCGCCGCTTTTAAGCTCGGCATAGTTCACTCTGCCCAGGCTCTTGCCGGCGCCTTTTGGATAATCAATTCCGTAATCGATGATCTGGGTATAAATCTCTTCGTCGGAAATTCCCGTAAACCTGGCTATTTCTGCGTTGAGGATCGGGATGGGAATACCGATTCCCATGGCGAGGGAGCATCCATAGCCCAACATGCTTACGCCCACTACCCAGCGGGGATTCATTTCCTTCATGTTTCCCATGACCATCAGGGTCCCGGCGGGGGTCAACGGGATGCCGTTCTTGTCTCTTTTCGCGTTGGGATTGTGCTGCGTCCCCGGGCCGATAATGTGTCCTTTGGCGCCTCCAATGAAAATCCGGGTTCCCAGCCCCATGGTTTGATAATATGGATCGTTAAAAAGAGGGCTCAACTGGCCTGCTGTGGCATAGTTGGCGTTCCCCGCGTTTGGCTTCATTACCCCCATATAGGTATATATGGTTTTTTGGGACAGATTTACAGCGCAGTTATAGTTTTGGTAGGCATTCCTTGGATTCAGGAGTACTGCATAGGGAAGATCCTGCAGGGTGATTCTTTTCTTTACCTGCTTTTTGGGATAGCAGTCCGTTCCATAAGCGGTCGCTCTCAGTTCCACCTTCTTTCCCTCAATCAGGTCATGGATCACATGCCCTCCACCATATTTGAACTGACCCGGATGAACCCTGTTCAGCGGGTCATCCTCGGTAGGTTCCGTTGCCCCGATGTAGGTATCCACCGCTGCCAGACCCGCATAGGAGGGAACTCCATTGAGCCAGACGCGAGCGGCTTTGATGGCGGGTTTTGTGTGCCCGAAGTTAATGAATGCTCCCGAAGAACACATGGGTGAAAAGGTTCCCGTGGTAACCACATCAATTTCCGCCGCTGCCTTTTCAGGCCCTAATGTCTTAACCGTATCTACCATGTCGGCTGCTGTAACGACAACGGCTTTGCCCTGCTTTATCTTCTTGTTAATCTCTTCAATGGTTTTTGTGATTGTTTTTTTCGCCATTTTCAGTTTCTCTCCGGGAAATAGATTTAATTGTTTTCATTCTATAGCTTATCTCTATTTTAAACAAGTATATTTTGAAGCAGAACTCCGTGGCCGCAGATGGCAGATAATCGATAACGTGAACTGCTGGGGAAAATTCACATTCCTTGACTTTCCATTCCCGGTGCTATACTCTTTTGGTCACTTCGTAAACAGGAAGTTCAGCCCCGTGTTACCTGTTTGAAATCGAGATACAGAAGGGGAGGAGCTTTTTTGTTATATGGGCCTATGGGATTGGGATGAATAAAAAAATAGACATCGGGCAGTTCACGGTTGAAGCGGATAGAACCTTTTTTTTTATTGCGGGTCCGTGCGTTATTGAAGATGAGGCAACCACGCTTGAAGTGGCCCGTTTCGTAAAAGAATTAAGTGACAAACTTTCCATTCCGGCCATTTTCAAGGCCTCCTACGACAAAGCAAACCGGACATCGCTGGAATCGTTCAGGGGGCCCGGGATTGAAAAAGGTCTTGGAATCCTTCGCAAAGTTAAAGAAAGGACGGGGCTTCCGGTACTTTCAGATATCCATGGCATCCATGAGATTGACCAGGCCGCAGGAGTGCTTGATGTCATTCAGATCCCGGCATTTCTGTGCAGGCAGACGGATCTGATTGTGGCAGCTGGAAAGTCCGAGGTCCCCGTCAACATCAAGAAAGGACAGTTCATCTCGCCGGCGGAAATGGGTCCCGTCATCGGCAAGGTGACCTCTACCGGAAACAGCGGCATTCTGATAACGGAAAGGGGAAGTTCTTTCGGGTATAATAATCTCGTGGTGGACATGAGATCTATTGCTATCTTGAAACAATTCGGTTTTCCAGTAGTCTTTGACGGGACGCACAGTGTACAATTGCCGGGAGGGTCAGGAACAAGGTCCGGTGGCCAAAGGGAGTTTGTGGGCCATCTCTCCAGGGCTGCCGTGGCGGCAGGCGCTGATGGCTTGTTTCTGGAAATTCATCCTGATCCCGATCATGCCCTTTGTGACGGGCCTAATTCTTTGCCGCTTGAGGAAGTCGAACCCCTTTTGAGCATTGTCAGGGAAATACATCGCCTGCTCCGGTGCTGATTGGAAATGGATATGGATGATAGATTTGCCGGAATAAAGCTCCTCATCCTTGATGTGGATGGCGTCCTGACGGACGGACAAATATTTCTGAACCATAAAGGGGAGGAGATGAAGGCTTTCAGCGTAAGGGATGGACTCGGTTTGAAGATGCTGATGGCCGGAGGAGTTGAGGTTGTCATCATTACGGGGCGCAGATCGTCCGCGGTAGCCTATCGGGGAAGAGAGTTGGGAATAACGGATGTTCTTCAGGGGATAGGCAATAAAAGGGACGTGTGCAGGCAGATGATCGAAAAGAGAGGGCTATCAAGGGAGGAAGTGTGCTGTATGGGAGATGATCTCCCCGATCTGACCATGTTCGGAGAGGTGGGACTGACGGTTGCAGTTGGAGATGCCGTTCAGGAAGTCAGAGAAAGAGCCGATGTGATTACCACCAAAAAAGGCGGACATGGGGCTGTCAGGGAATTGTGTGAATGGATACTCAAAGGTCAGGGAAAATGGGCCAGAAACGACTTTACAGAACAATTAACCGGTTGATATCATAAAAACCGTTTATGAAAAGTTTTTTCAAAAGACACTGGCCTCTTTTAGGATTGTGTGCGCTGATACTTCTGGTGATGTTCTATTTCTTCAAGTCAGGCAAGGACCTGATCAAGGCGCCCGCATTATTAAAAAACCTCATGTCCGGGGAAGGCCTCCAATTGGAGGACGTGCATTATACACAGGATAACCCCGATAAAAAGATTAAGTGGGTTGTGGATGCCCGTGAAGTTCGGCTTTCGGGAGACAGAAAGAATGTGGAATTTTTTGATTTCAAATTGAAAGTGGAACCTGAAGACAGGCCCTGGTTTACGCTCAATGGCAAAAAGGGAAATTACTCCAAGGACACGGGGAAGATAGAGCTTTTTGGGAGCATCGATGGGGTTTCCAGTGATGGCTACAGGATTCTTACCGAATACCTGCTCATCAATGAACAGGAGGGACAACTCAGCACCGACAGACCTGTGAAAATATTCGGCCCTTTTTTTGACGTCGAAGGAAAAGGTCTTTTTGCCGATATGAAACAGGAAAAAATAAAAGTATTATCGGATGTTACGACCAATATTAGCCAGGGGAGTTAGAAAGAAAATGTTCTGCTTAAATCGTGCCCTTTTCCTGCTTGTCGTTTCCTTCCTGATGATTTGTGGACTCAGCGCTCCCGTGCTTTCCGGAGAAATTGACGGGAAAATCGGTCTTAAAAAACAGGGAAAAATTGTTATTAAATCGGATACCCTGGAAATGGACAACAAAAAGAAAATGGTGACCTTTACTGGGAATGTAAACGCGAAAAATAATGACTTTACCATGGACTGTGAGAAAATGGTTGTTTATTATAAGAGCGCGCCATCCAAAAAGGGGACCGAAGAAACCTCTACAGAGATAGACAGGATTGTTGCTACGGGAAAAGTGGAAATTGTCCGCTCTCTGGGGGGAACCGCTTCCGCGAACAATGCTGTATATCATCAGGCTTTAGAGACACTTGTCCTGACCGGCAGTCCGGTTGTGAAACAGGAAAACAATTATGTGGAAGGAAATCGCATTACGCTTTATCTCAAGGAAGACAGAAGCGTTGTGGAAGGATCCGGGGACAGTCGGGCCAAGGCGGTGATCTTCCCTGGCCAGAAAACGGGGACGGACCAGTAATGTCCTTTAAGGATCTTTTGCAGGCTGAAGGACTGGTAAAGGCCTACGGTGGAAAAAGAGTTGTCCACCAGGTTGACATCGTTGTTCATAGGCGGGAAATTGTCGGCCTTCTAGGCCCAAACGGTGCAGGCAAAACCACAACTTTTTACATGATGGTAGGGCTCACCCATCCGGACGAGGGACGTGTTTTTTTGGATGGAGAGGATATTACCGAGGACCCTATGCATTTGAGGGCAAGAAAAGGAATCAGCTATCTTGCCCAGGAACCCTCCATATTCAGAAAGCTGACGGTTCGGCAAAATCTGCTCGCTATTTTGGAGATCCTGAATATCCCATCCAGCGAGAGAAAATCGCGGCTTGAAAACGGTTTGACGGAACTGGGAATTTCCCATCTGGCAGGGCAGAAGGCCATGTCCCTTTCCGGGGGGGAAAGAAGAAGGCTGGAGATTTCCAGGGCATTGATTACGGGGCCGCGTTTCATGCTGCTGGATGAGCCTTTTGCAGGAATAGATCCTTTGGCCATCAATGATATTCAGCAGATTATCCGACAATTGCGAGACCGCGGCCTGGGTGTGATCATCACAGACCACAATGTTCGGGAAACTTTGAGTGTGTGCGATAAGGCCTATATCATCAGCCAGGGTGAAATTATAGTGGAGGGACCACCCGACAAAATTATCTGCAACGAAGTGGCAAGGAGCGTTTATCTTGGAGCAAACTTTGACATGTGACTTTCCCTTGTGTCCCATATGGGTTAACGTCACTGGAATATGTTCCCGGCACGGTTATTTATGGCATTAGAACTGAGACAATCTTTGGGGCTTGCACAGCAGCTCATTATGACCCCTCAGTTGCAGCAGGCAATCAAGTTGCTGCAGCTTTCGAGGCTTGAACTCCTCGAGACAATTTCGCTGGAAATTCAAGAAAATCCCACATTGGAGGAAACAACAACAGGGGATAGCGACCTGGAGATTCGAAACGAGGATGCAAAAGAGGATGATTTCAAAGACTCTTCGGATTTTCAGGAAGTGACTGTGGAAGAGCGAGCCAGGGACGATATTGACTGGGAAAACTATCTGTCTGAATATAACACCGGTTGGGCATCGTCACATTATGAAGAAAGAGAAACGCCCTCATTTGAAAATATGACGGCCACCAAGACAAATCTGCCGGCACACCTTATCTGGCAGCTCAATATGAGCGACCTCACTGACAGGGAAAAGGAAATCGGCATTTATATTATAGGGAATCTGAATGATGCCGGATATCTCGCGATTCCTCTTGAAGAAATTGCGGAGGATGTGGGATCTCCGCTGGAAGAGGTCGCTGAGACATTACGCATTATTCAAAATTTTGATCCTGTCGGAATCGCTGCACGGGATACCAGGGAATCGCTCCTTATCCAGGCGGGATTTCACGGTTTTGGCGGAACCATTGTTGAAAAAATTATCGAGGAACATCTCAAAAATATCGAGGAAAGGAAATATGGGGAGATAGCTGCAGCCCTTTCCGTGTCTGTCGAGGATGTTATCGCGGCCGTCACGGTGATTCAAGGATTCGATCCCAGGCCGGGACGAATCTATTCTGATGAAGAAACCATCTATATTACCCCTGATATTTACGTATTCAAGGTGGGGGACAAATATGAAATTGTTCAGAATGAGGATGGATTGCCCAAGCTGAGAGTCAATAACTATTACAAGAGTATTTTGCAAAACGAGACCCGCGTTCCGGAAAATACCAAGACCTATATCCAGGAAAAAATGAGATCGGCAGCGTGGTTGATCAAAAGCATCCATCAGCGGCAGAGGACCATATTCAAGGTCACGGAGAGTATTGTAAAGTTTCAAAAAGACTTTTTAGACAAAGGGATTGCCCATCTGAAACCCCTTGTCCTGCGTGATGTGGCCGAAGATATAGAGATGCATGAATCCACGGTAAGCAGGGTTACGACCAATAAGTACGTTTACACCCCGCAGGGCCTTTTTGAGTTGAAGTTCTTTTTTAACAGTTCCATTAACACCGTGGATGGAGACTCCGTAGCCTCTGAATCCGTAAAGGAGCAGATCAGGAAACTCATTAAAGGCGAAAACAAGGCAGCCCCATTGAGCGACAAAAAGATTGAAGAAATCATGAAAGGTCTTAACATAAACGTTGCCCGTCGCACTGTCGCCAAATACCGGGAGTCAATGGGGATTCTTCCTTCACGGAAAAGAAAAAATCCCTTTTGTAGGGCGGGTGCTTAAATTTCTGTGCGGGGTTTCTTTAAGGAACGGGGAGGGCCTTCGATCTGTGTTCGGAGCGTGCCGAAGCCCTGTTTCGGGAAAATTACCACTTCATACAACTTTTTGAGGAGGCCTTATGGACATTATGGTGACATTTAGGCACACGGAACCGATTGAAAGCTTGAAAATCTACGCGGAAGAAAAAGTTAGCAAGCTAAAGAAATTCCTTGATTTTCCACTGGAAGCCCACATCGTCCTGAGTGTTGAAAAATTCAGGCATATCGCGGATGTGACAGTAAGTGTGAACGGGACCAGAATTAAAGCCGTCGAAGAGACGGGCGATATGTACTCCGCCATAGACAAAGTCATGGACAAGGTGGAAACACAGGTGAAAAAGCATATATCCAAGATAAGGAACCACCGTACGGAGGGCGCTAAGAACGAAGAGCGCGTCGAAGTGGAAGATCTCGGTGCAGTCAAGGAGTTTTCAGAAGAAGGACCTGTTATTGAAGTGGAAAGGATGGTCGCCAAACCGATGGATCCGGAAGAGGCCGCCATGCAGTTGCCCCTCCTCAAACAGGATTTTCTGGTTTTCAGAAATGCCAAATCGCGGGAAATCAATGTCATCTATAAGAAGAGCGACGGAAACCTGGGCCTCATCGAACCCTCCAGTTAGATTCGGTTTTATCGAATGGCGTTTGAAAATACCTTGCAGCGTTTTGTGCCCATGGGAGATAGCTATTGGAATTAAATGATGAAACTCTCTGAAATAATAAAAAAAGATCATATCATTAGTGAGCTTAAGGCGAAAGATAAGAAAAGCGTCTTGGACGAATTAGCGGAAGTTGTTTCACAAAATGACCCCTATATTGACAAGAGTCTTCTCGTAAGGGTCCTTCTGGAGAGAGAACAACTGGGAAGTACTGGAATCGGAGACGGTGTAGCCATCCCGCACGGAAAGCTTGCAGGCGTGAAGAGACCGGTTGTGTCTTTCGGGCGAAGTGTCAAAGGGTTGGACTTCGACTCGATGGATGGACAGCTTGCCTACCTCTTTTTCCTCCTTCTGGCTCCTGAAAACTCTTCCGGGATCCATTTACAGGTTCTCACACGGATTGCAAGGATACTGAAAAGCAGTGCTTTCAGGAAAGAGCTTATGAGTGCGGGGACACAGGAAGATCTCTATCGAATTATCATGCAATCCGATGAGGATTTTGAGCATTAATGCATATTCATAAAGGTTAATAATAAATATGATTGGATTGTTGATTATTTCTCATTGTGATCTGGGAAAAGAATTTCTCAACGCCGCGGAATTGATTTTGGGGCGGCTTGAAGCTTCTGATTACGTATCCATTACCCAGACGACCGAGAGTTCGGAGATGTTGAGAGAGATCTCTCGAAAAATTACCAGCCTGAACAGTGGTCGGGGCGTTCTTGTCCTGACGGATATGTTTGGTGGAACCCCATCAAACCTGAGTCTTTCTTTTCTGAAAGAAGAAAAGGTGGAAGTTCTGACAGGGGTGAACCTGCCCATGGTGATTGCCGTTGCCAGGGACAGGGATACTTTAACCTTAAGTGAACTGGGACAGAAGGCCGAACAGGCGGGCAAGAGAAGCATTACTCTGGCAGGAAAACTACTGAAATCGAAATGATTTCTATTGTCGACGTGACCCCGGATAATTTTCGGTTGTTTCAGAACGAGATCCTGCACATCGAAAATGCCTCATTTCTTTCCCCATGGAACATCCGATCTTTTAGTGAAGAGGTGGACAGACCTATTTCGCGATTCTTGGCTTTGAAGGTTGACAGCCGTGTGTCCGGTTATCTCTGTTTCTGGATTTTTGCCGGGGAAATTCATCTGATGAAAATGGCTATCCATCCTGAAATGAGGGGAAATGGTTTTGGGTTATTTCTCCTGACCCGGATGATTGAGGAAGGAAGGACTGAAAAGGCCGAGAGAGTATGGCTTGAAGTTCGTCTCTCCAATGATGCTGCAAGGGCTCTTTATCGGAAGGCAGGATTCACGGAGGTAGGGCGTAGGAGAGGGTATTACAATAATGGGAAGGAAGATGCCCTTGTTATGACTTTGGATATATAAGACCTTTTTTTTACTATAAATTACCGCTCAAGGAGGCAGGAAATGGCGTTAAAAACGGCTATAAACGGTTTTGGACGTATTGGCAGAATGGTATTCAGGGCAGGGCTCAGCAACCCGGATATTGAATTTGCGGCCATTAATGATTTGACTGATCCTTCAACACTGGCTCATCTTTTGAAGTATGATTCCGTCCACGGAACACTTGGAGCGGAAGTGTCAAGCACCGATCATTCCATTATTGTGAATGGCAGGGAAATTGAGATTCATACGGAAAGAAATCCTGCAAGTCTTCCCTGGGGCAGCTTGGGCATCCAGACGGTATTTGAATGCACAGGTCTCTTCAGAGACAGGGAAAAGGCCTCCGGGCACATAGAGGCCGGCGCTAAAAAGGTTATTATTTCCGCTCCCGGAAAAGATCCTGACATTACCATGGTGATGGGGGTGAATCAGCACGAATACGATGCAGGCAAGCACCACATTGTGTCTAATGCCTCCTGTACAACCAACTGCCTTGCGCCTGTCTGTAAGGTGCTTCTGGACAATTTCGGGATTGAAAAAGGGTTGATGACCACGACCCATTCTTACACCGGGGATCAGAGATTGCTCGATTTTCCTCACAAAGATCTGCGAAGGGCAAGGGCAGCAGCGCTTTCCATGATTCCCACGACTACCGGAGCGGCTAAGGCGGTAGCCCTCGTGCTTCCCAAGCTAAAGGGCAAGCTGAACGGAATGGCCATACGTGTTCCCACTCCCAATGTTTCCGTGGTTGACCTCGTAGTACAATTAACAAAAACGGCCACCGTAGAAGAGATCAACGGCGCGATGAAAAATGCTGCTGAAAATGATCTGAAGGGCATTTTGGCCTATAGCGAAGCGCCTCTTGTTTCCATCGATTTCAACGGAACGTCCGTGTCCTCCACGCTGGATGCTCCGTCAACCATGGCTATAGGGGATATGGTGAAAATATTATCGTGGTACGATAATGAATTCGGCTACTCCAACCGGATGATCGATCTGGCGCTGTATATGGCGGGCAAGTAATGGTAATGATTTGGTGAAAAGTCTTATCGTTATTTTTTTGGGAGGCTTTTTTCAAGACTGTCCTTTTTGATCGGAGCAAGAGAAAAATGTTTGAAAGAACACCGATGGTTGCCGGCAATTGGAAAATGAATCTGCGCCCTGACGAGGCGGTCAAGCTGATTGAAACCATATCTTCCGAAACGAGTGACGTGGAGGGGGTTGAAATCCTCGTCGCGCCCCCGTTCACCCTCCTTTCGGGAGTGCGAAAGGCCATAGGGAATGCCCGAATCTATTTGGCCGGTCAGAATATGCACTGGGAAATGGGAGGCGCCTATACCGGAGAAATTTCGGGGAGGATGCTGCAGGATGCCACCTGCACTCACGTCATTTTAGGCCATTCGGAAAGACGCCAACTATTTAATGAAACCGATGAAATGGTGGATTTAAAGGTGAAAGCGGCTTCTTTTCTGGGACTGATTCCCATTGTGTGTGTGGGGGAAACCCTTGAGCAGAGAGAAGCGGGACAGACCTTTGAGGTGATCAAGACACAACTGGATTTGTCTTTGCAGAACTTCAAGGCGGATGAAAAGATGTCTCCATCCACAATCCTGGCATATGAACCGGTGTGGGCTATCGGTACAGGTCTTACCGCTACTCCGGACCAGGCGCAAGAGGTCCACCGGTTTATCCGGCAGTGGATTGAAAACGAATTTAATTCCGGAACGGCGGCGCAGGTGAGAATCCTTTATGGAGGAAGCGTGAAACCCGATAACGTTTCCGACCTGATGTCCCGACCGGATATTGATGGGGCGCTTGTGGGTGGTGCAAGCCTGAAAGGGGATTCCTTTGTGAAAATTATCCGTTTTCAGGGATAGTGCGGTTCGGCCATGGCTTGCGTTCGGAAAATGGAAAAGATTTGAATTTTTTGGTTGCAAATTATTTTGAGGTAGTGTATTTTTAGAGATTAAGTTTTCAAATAAGTCTTTTTTTGTATTAACGAGGCCATGAAATGGTTCCCATACTGATTATCCTTCATATATGCATCTGTGTCGCTTTGATTCTTATCGTGCTTCTTCAAAAAGGAAAAGGGGCCGGAATGGGTGCGGCTTTTGGCGGATCCAGCCAGACAGTTTTTGGAAGTACCGGCGCTACATCTTTGCTGCATAAAGTTACCACGGCCATCGCGGTGGTTTTTATGCTTACCTCCCTGAGCCTTTCCTTTTTTATCGGAAAGGGAGGCCCCTCCTCCGTGATGGAAGACGTCACACCGGTCACGCCGCCCGTGCAGCAGACAGAGCAGGCGCCTGCGCAACCAAAGGCGCCCGTCCCGGTGGAAACACAGGAGAAAAAGTAGTCGAAAAACATCGTTGCCGAAGTGGTGGAACCTGGTAGACACGCTATCTTGAGGGGGTAGTGGGCCACGCCCGTGCGGGTTCAAGTCCCGCCTTCGGCACCATAAAAAAATAATTTGTTCGCTAAACAGGCTCTTTCTTGAAAGAGCCTGTTTTTTTTCAGCAAAATTTTTCGAACTGTCATTACGGAGACCGGCCATCTTTTGAAAAGATCTTTTTGCCCCGCGGATATCAAGATGCGCCGATTGTATGTTGACATTTTTTTTGGCGCGAGTGGTTGATTTGACCGACAGGATTCTTATTTTTTAAATAAAGAGTAAACGATATGGAATACAGATGCTTCTCGGATGTGCGTGCATCTTTTTCCATGGCAATCTATGATAACGGGTTCTCAGGAATTGCATCAGGAAAAATAACGGCATTTCGGGAAGCGATGATGGCAAGTGCCCCGTTGACTCGTTAACGAACAGACAAAACCTGCTTCTGTTTTGTTTTGCAACCTTTTTAATCCCCTTATTCAAGGCAGGGCCTTTACGGGCTCTGCCTTTTTTGATTTTCTCCGGCTACCCCGCATCCTTTATTTATTCGCATCCCGTTCATTGTACGGCCCGCCACAAAACCCTTGACAGGGTAACAATAAAACTATAAATAAAACTGTAAGTAATTAATCGGAATCATTGCCGCGGATCCTGTTCGGAAGGAAGAAGACCCTATGAAATTGACCCATAAGCAAAAAGAATTCCTGGGCTATCTGTCCCGATATGAACAGGAATGGGGCATGTCTCCATCCTTTGATGAAATCTGTTCCTATTTCGGTTTCAGTTCTTACAACACCGTTACAACGTACCTCAAAATTCTGGAAAGAAAGGGTTATATACGCCTTCCGGTTCAAAAGAACCGCAAACGTGCCATTGAAGTGGTCAGTCCTGTGGAGACGCGGCGTTTTGAACTTCCTTTGTTGGGGAATGTGGCTGCCGGCAAGCCCATTGAGGCCATAGAAGATACGCGTGCCATTGAAGTTCCTCCTGCCATGGCCGACAAAGGAGACTGTTTCGTGTTGAAAGTAAAAGGAGTATCCATGGAGGAAGACGGCATCCTGGATGGCGATTTTGTGGTTGTCAGAAAACAACCCACGGCCGAAAACGGGGATACGGTGGTGGCACTCATTGAGAACGAAGCCACGGTAAAAAGGTATTATAAAAAAAATGAGCGCGTGGAACTCCGTCCCGCCCACACCGGGATGGATCCGATTCTGGTCAAAGACGGGGATTTTCGCATCGCCGGAAAGGTTGTGGGGGTTTTGAGATATTATACATAGCCCTTTTCAGACAGGCTCTTCAGGATGAACAGGGCAGGTCCCTCCGGATCCCTGCCCTGCGCAATGGAAAATGCGGATTTCTTATCGCCATATCATTCATTTTCATGTCCCTGCCCTGCCCATTGCCCTGGCTCGCATATCGTCCCCCGGCTTGCGGAACAGGCCTGTTGTTGCGGCCCGGGTGCCATCTGCAAGGGCCGTTGTCCTTTGTGCCTCTCAAGAAGCCGGGCGTTGCGGAATCTTTAAAGGGATGTCCATCGAAAATGCGGAAAAACGCTGTCCCGATCTGTCTGTTCTCCCCTATGATCCGAGAGGGGTGGAGAAGGCATGTCAGCGACTTGCCAGAGCAGCCATGCAGTATACACCGGTATGGGAGCTTTCTCGACCCGGACATCTCTATCTGGATCTGACCGGCACAAAACGGCTCTGGGGGCATGTGAAGGATGCGGCCTGTCGCCTGAAAAAGCAGGTCAGAGAAGATCTGGGTCTCCGCGGGACTGTAGGCGTGGCAAGCAACAAAATGGTGTCCCACATCGCCTCCCGTATGATCCCGCCGGATGGCGTGCTTGATGTGAATCATGGCAAGGAGGCAAGCTTTATGGCGCCCTTGAAAGTGCATGTGTTGCCCGGTATCGGGCGCGCCCGCAGGAAAATTCTTATGGAGGAACTGGACATTGTATGCATCCGTCAGCTGGCTGCCCTGGATCTGTCTTGTTTGCGACTTGTGTTCGGGGGGCAGGCCGGGCTGATTCATGAGAGGGCCCATGGCATTGATCCTACCCCGGTGTATTCGTCTCCCAAAAAGCCGATGATCAGCGAAGAAATGATCCTTTCGCGGGATGAAAACGATGATGCAAGGCTCCTGGGGTATCTGTACTTTATGGTTGAAAAATGTTCCCGCCTGATGCGTAAACTGGAAGTTGTTCCCCGAAAGGCCGGATTGCAGATCCGGTATTCCGATCAGGTGGACCTGAAAAGACAGATCACGTTGTCCCCTTTGCAATCAGGGGATCTCGATCTCTGCCATTCTCTTGAACTCCTTTTTTTCAAAACATGTCTCCGCAGGACTCGCATTCGATATATGAAGGTGTGGTTTTGGGATTTTTCTCCGGTCGATCGACAGCTTTCCCTCTTTTCCGTTCCATCCTTTCAAGATAAACAGCGAACCGTGATAACCCGGGTCCTGGATCTGATCCGAGACCAATACGGCGATGCATCCATCCAGTATGGGCGAACGTTGGGCCATTGAAAATTGGTGATACCCACGGTGAAACCATGGAGCCATTTATCCACCTGAATGTCCATTCCGATTATTCCAGAGGCTGGGGGGTCGCCTCCGTGGAGGGGCTGTGCTTGGCTGCCAGAAGTATAGGGATCAAAAAGCTCGCCCTGACCGATACTAACGGGCTTTACGGGATGATGTTTTTTCTTGAGAATGCCAGGGAAATGGGGCTAACGCCGATCCTGGGCAGCGAAATCCTGTTTGATGGGCAGCGGGCGGTCCTGATCGTAAAAAACCGGGATGGGTATGCAAACCTTTGCCGCGTCCTTTCTGATCGTCACTGCAGACGCGATTTTGATCTGGTTCACGCGATTCGAGAACGCCGGCATGGACTGGTGATATTTTCCGATGATTTCAGTCTGCTGAAAACCCTCAAGCGGGATTCTATAGAGGATCTTTACGTGGAAATGTCCCCGGGTTTTCAAATGGCCCGGTGTTACGCTTTTTCCCGCCACGCAGGGATTCCTCCCTTAGCCACCAACCGTGTGTATCTTCTGGCAAAAGATCAGTTCCAACTCCACCGCATCCTGCGGTCGGCGTCTCTCAATACAAAACCGTCCCGGCTTACCGACGACGACTTGTGTCGGGTGCACAATTTTTTAAATCCCCCCCAAGACATGGTGGATCAGTTTCCCCATGCCCCTGAAGCGATTGCAAATACCATCCGGGTGGCGGAATCGTCTTTCACCGAATGGAATTTCGACGAAACCCTTTTTCCTCCCTTTGAAGAGATGGATGGAGAAACCGCTTTTCACCGCCTTTACAAGGCCACTATGGACGGATGCCGAGGACGCTATGGCCAAATCACCCCTGAAGTGAGAGAACGGGTGGAACATGAAATGCAAATCATCAAGGAAAAAAAATTTGCCCATTATTTCCTGGTGGTTGCGGACATCACCAGAAATGCGGCGCGTTCCTGCGGAAGGGGAAGTGCTGCCGCTTCCATCGTTTCCTATGCCCTTGGAATTACCCATGTGGACCCTATCCGTCACCATCTTTTTTTCGAACGGTTCCTGAATTCGGCCCGTGTTGACCCTCCGGACATCGATGTGGATTTTGCGTGGGATGAGAGAGACCGGGTGATCGATTATGCCTTTGCAAAATACGGAAACAGGCGCACGGCCATGGTTGCAAATCATAATGGATTCGGTCTTCGTTCTGCCATACGGGAGGTGGCGAAGGTTTTCGGCCTCACGGATGGTGAGATCGGCCAGGTTACGAAAAAGATCGGATTCGGCCTGTATCTGAAAGATTCGTGGCGGGAATTGATCCGGGGACCGAGATTGAAAGGGATGCAATTTAAAAAGCCCTGGGACGATATTCTCTCCACGGCTTTCAAGCTCCAGGGCCATTTTAACCATCTCTCCATGCACTGCGGGGGACTGGTCATTGTGCCTGATGAGATACGCAAATATTGTCCTGTGGAAATCTCCAATAAGGGCCTGCAGGTTCTCCAGTGGGAAAAGGATTCGGTGGAGGAAGCGGGACTTGTCAAGATCGATATCCTGGGAAACCGGAGCCTGGCCGTTATTCGGGATGCCCTGGAGATGGTTGAAAAAAACTATGGGAGATCCATCGATTATGCCCAATTCAATCCTGTGGATGATCCGGAGACCGTAAGAATTTTTCATGAAGGAAATACCTTCGGGGTTTTCTATTTTGAAAGCCCCGCTACCAGGCAGGTGTTGACCAAGTTGAAGAGCCTCTTTTCTTTCGAAAAGTATCTTGCCTTGGATCACTTTCATCTCAACGTGGTGGTAACATCGATTATAAGGCCGGCTTCCAATCAGAGTATCCAAACCTGGTTGTCCAGGCTGAAAGGGGAATCATGGTCGCCGCCCCATCCACTCCTGGAACCGGTATTGCGGGAGACACTGGGGGTCATGGTGTTTCAGGAACAGTTAAGCCAGGCAGCCATTTATCTGGCCGGATTCGATGCCGCCGAAGCGGATACGCTCAGAAAAACGGTCAGCAAAAAGCATGCGTGGAAAAAACTGCGGGATTTTCATGCCCGGTTTGTTCGGGGCGCTCTGGAAAATGGCGTGACTTTGGAAACCGCCGAGGAGGTATGGCAAATGATGCTTGGCTTTGACGGGTACAGCTTTTGTAAGCCCCATTCTGCAAGTTATGCCATGGTGGCCTATAAATCGGCCTATCTGAGGGCCCACTATCCCGCCGAATTCATGGCTTCCGTTCTTTCAAACGGGGGAGGGTACTATTCAACTCTCAGTTATATATGGGAATCGAGGCGAATGGGGTTGCAAGTTCTGCTTCCGGATATTAACATGAGTGAAATAAAGTATATGGGTGGGGACGGAAAAATAAGAACAGGCCTGATGCAGTTGAAAGATCTTCCTGAAGAGGCTGGGAAAAAGATCGTTCGTGAACGGGTTGAAAACGGATTTTTCTCATCCCTTGGCGATTTCCTTCAGCGAGTCGGATCACGCCTGCACCTTCAGGATGTCAAGATCCTGATTCATGGCGGCTGTTTTGACCGGATCAGTCCCGGTCTTTCCAGATCGGAACTCCTCTGGCAGGCACTTCATTTTTTCGCGGTAAAAGAGGGGAAAAACAACCCCGGTCTTTTTGATTCCCTTAATAAACCCTTTTCTGCTCTCGATTTCAAGAACCGGCCGACGGAGCATTCCGGATATGACGTACTGCGGCATGAATCCGACGTTTTTGGTTTCGTGTTTTCGGCTCATCCGCTCGATATTTGCCGTAATATTTTGAAAGGAATGCAGTATGTTCAGGCGAAAGAACTCTGTTTGCATGTGGGAAAAAGGGTCACGGTTGTCGGGAGGCTCGTAACAGGAAAGACGGTGCATACGAAACACAATGATCCGATGAAGTTTATTACATTCGAGGATGCCACGGGCCTTTATGAAACGGTCATTTTCCCGAAAATATATGGTAAATTCTGCCATATGCTGAATGCGGAACGTCCTTACATTCTAAAAGGACGGGTCGCGGAAAGCTATGGCGCCGTTCATGTGGTGGTTGACCATGTGGGATTCTTGAATTGAGCCGTTCTTATCATTTTACTTGAATTTTTATAAGTATTCAGATATAGCAGAAAAATTATTCTGGTTGTAATGTTTGTTTTCTTGTGAGTATGGGATTTTTTAACTGCGAGCGCCTGTAAAAACAGACAGGAGGTCCCCATTCAGGGGAAACCTGAATTCTGATTTTCCATCCGGGCGGCGGATTGGCCCGGGGACATTCTTTTGTATTTGGGATAAATTTGAATCTTTCCGGTTTTTGCAGGAATCGAGGATGTCGATGAGACAAAACACGCGAAAAGCGATTAACGTTTTAAAGAAACCAAAAGACAGCTCAGATTCTTCTCGACGAAAAGAAGGCGCTCAACCACAAGGAGAAACCACTCTTTTCAGCATCAAGCAACTGAACAAAGTGATCAAGAGAAGTGTGGACCGTTTTTTGTCCATTCAGAATGCTGAGGGATACTGGGTTTTTGATCTGGAGGCAGACACGACTATTCCGTCGGAATACGTGCTGCTTCAGAGGTTTTTGGGCATCCAGATGGCGCCGGATCTCAAGAATCGGCTATCAAATTATATTCGTGGCAGGCAGCTTGATAACGGAGGCTGGCCGCTCTTTTATGATGGCGATGAGGATCTGAGTTGTACTGTAAAGGCCTACTTTGCCCTCAAGATTCTGGGTGACAGGATCGATGCTCCACATATGACCAGGGCTCGAAATCTTATCCTGAGCCGTGGCGGCGCCTCCAGGGTCAATGTTTTTACGCGAATCACCATGGCGCTTTTTGGTCAGATTCCTTGGCGGACGGCCCCGGCTATGCCTGTTGAGATCATGCTCCTGCCAAGATGGTTCTTTTTTCATCTGCACAAGATTTCTTACTGGTCCCGCACGGTGATTGTTCCCCTTCTTATTCTCTATGCCAGACAGCCTGTCTGCAGTCTGAGTTCAGAGGAAAGTATTCCGGAGCTTTTTCTGGAACCGACTAACAAACTTCGCAATGTTGATCGTTACCAGTCCGGAGATCTGGCCAGGAGCCTTTTAATCCTTCTGGACAGAGCATTGAAGGTTGTTCAGCCCTTTATGCCCAAGAGACCGGCCCGAAAAGCGGTGAAGATTGCCGAACGCTGGACGCTGAAAAGGATGGGGGAAGGGGGACTGGGTGCAATCTTTCCAGCCATGGCAAATGCGGTCATGGCCCTGAAAGAGCTTGGTTATCCTAGCGACCATCCCGATTTTGTGCGTGGTTTGAAATCGATTGAAGACCTGCTGGTTACCCATGGGGAAGAAACCTTCTGCCAGCCCTGCGTTTCTCCCATATGGGATACATGCCTCAGTTTGTCCGCACTGCGGGAGGCAGGGATCCCCGCGGATCATGAAGCGGTTAAAGATTCAGTAGAATGGCTTTTCAAAAAGCTCATAACGTCGCGGGGCGACTGGGCCTACCGGGCGTCTGACCTGGAGCCCGCCGGCTGGGCTTTTCAGTTTGAGAATACCTATTATCCCGATGTGGATGACACCCCCATGGTCCTTATGGCTCTTCTGCGTGCCGGCGCCATGGACAGGGTGGAATATCGAAATAAGATGGAAAAGGCCGTAAACTGGCTGGTGGGTATGCAGAGTTCGGACGGAGGCTGGGGGTCCTTCGATATTGACAACAACTACCTGTATCTGAATAAAATCCCTTTTGCCGATCATGGGGCCTTGCTTGATCCAAGTACATCCGATCTCACCGGCCGGTGCCTTGAGCTCTTGAGTATGCTTGGTTATGGCCTTGAATTTCCGCCCGTTTCAAAGGCCTTGGAATTTCTCAAAAAAGAACAGGAAGAATGTGGCGCCTGGTTTGGACGATGGGGGGTTAATTACATTTACGGGACCTGGTCTGTACTGAAGGGGCTTAAACAGGTGGGGGAGGATATGTCGCAGCCTTATATACGGAAGGCCGTGGCGTGGTTAAAGTCCTGCCAGAACCCGGACAATGGATGGGGAGAAAGCTGTAACTCCTATGCAGGCGTTTCCTTCGCCGGCAAAGGAAAGAGTACGGTTTCACAAACTGCCTGGGCGTTGCTGGGACTCATGGCTGCAGGGGAAGTGAAAAGTTCCGCAGTGCAGCGGGGCATCTACTATCTGCTCAATGCCCAGAAGCGCCAGGGGGATTGGGAGGAGAAACTTTACACGGGAACCGGATTTCCCATGGTTTTCTACCTGCGGTATCATGGGTACTGCCAGTATTTCTCTCTTTGGGCTCTCGGCGAATATCGCAGGCTCCGAACCGGTGACACGACCTGCCAGGACAAGGTGGCTCTTCGTGAACCTGCTCCCTTTTGTCTTACTGCACTTAAAAAGAAGGGATGAATCCAGCTATCGGACTTGTTGTAGCGTTGCCGGTCGAAGCGCGTGCCCTTCTGGGACGGGGCGCTTGGGAGCGGGCAGAAGGATATCTGTTTCGGCGGGTCCATTTCAAGGAAGGGATGCCCTTGGTTGTCGTCCTCAGTGGGGTCGGCCGGAAAAATGCCGTGATGGCAACCAAATGGCTTATAGCCAAAAAGGTGCGTGCACTGGTATCTCTTGGTATGGCCGGCGGTTTGGACCCTACTCTTCAGGCTGGGGACACGGTTTTTGGAGAAGTTATTTATCAAGATCAGGGAGGGCATTATCAGAAGGTCTGGGAGGGGACGCCAGGCCACATGCGCGTTATCCGGGAAAGGTTTCGGAATCGAGGGATAAAAGGCTGCGGTGGTGGTATCGTATCGGTGAAAAGCCCGGCCCTTTCAGGCAGTGCTAAAAAGAAACTGCATGTGGAGACCGGCGCCCTTGCGACGGACATGGAGACGGGATCAGTAGCCATGGCCGCCGCCGAATCATCTGTTCCGTTTTTTGCTTTTCGAACCATATGTGACCCTGCGGATCGAGAGGTCGGTGTTCTTTTTTTTCACTGCCTTGATGCCGACGGGCGGATCAAGATTTCTCGAATTGTTCCGGCCCTATTGCGAAATCCTTTACTGATCTCTGATCTGATGATTTTGAAAAAGGATTTCCGATCGGCTTTGAAAGGTCTCCGCCACGCGTGGCACAGGGCAATCAGAGAGATGATCCCCCTTCTCATTGATAGAGAATATGGGGAATGTTAAAGAGGAGAAAATTGCATGTTGAGATTAAAATGTTTGATGGTTTTTTTCCTGATGCTCCTTGCCACCAATCTGACGGCATGCGGTTGTCTTGGTGGAGGCAGCGGTGGAGATGCAGAAATCCAAACCACTACCAAGACTACGACAATGGGGCAGGATCTGATAGATCTCAAGAAGGCCCACGATGACGGACTTATCTCCGATAAGGAGTATGAAAAGGCCAAAGACAAAATTCTGAAAGACGCGGACTAATTGTCCTTTATGATGTGCTTGAAATTTTTGCGATAACAATAACTACTGGTGGAATACTGTTCTATGCGAAAGGAAGATCTTTTGGGGATTCTGCGCAAACTGTTGCAGACCGATATGGAACTTGATTTTCTCGGCAAACTGGAGCCGGAAGATCTAGAGAAGTTGATTGCCTGCGTAAGAGACAAGGTAGATCAGAAATAATGGGAAGGAATGAAGAATGGAATGTCGGCGCATTGCTGCAGTTGTCAGGCAGCTATTGGGAGACATGCACGCTGCACGCCGCCGTTAAACTGGATCTGTTTTCCGCTATCGAGGAAGGCAGTTCCCGTCCTGAGCAGATCGCGGAGAGGTTCGGCCTTCATTTGAGAGGCGTTACGACTCTTCTGAATGCCCTTGCGGCCATGGGGCTTCTTGTAAAGCTGGGGGATGTCTATGCCAATGTGGAGGCTTCCCGTTCACTGCTTGTGAAATCCTCTCCTCAATATCTGGGCCACATGATCATGCATCACCACCACTTGGTGGAGGCATGGTCTCGACTTGACCAGTCGGTTCGCAGTGGGAGCCCTGTCGGTAAAAATGCATCTGAGCGGGAGGCCGGGAGGGAAAGCTTTCTGATGGGAATGTTTACTCTGGCCATGGGGATTGCTCCCCGGATCGCAAAGGAGATAGACCTGTCCGGCAGGAAGCATCTCCTGGACCTGGGTGGTGGCCCGGGGACCTATGCCATACACTTCTGTCTTGAAAATCCAACCTTGAAGGCGACTATTGCCGATCTTTCGACCACAAGACCGTTTGCAGAGAAGACGATAGAGCGTTTTAATTTATCGGATAGAATCGATTTTGTTCCAAACAATTATCTGGAAGATGATCTGAACGGTCGGTATGATGTTGCTTGGCTTTCTCATATTCTCCATGGAGAGGGTCCGGATGGATGTCGGGTGATTATTGAGAAGGCGGTTTCCGTTCTCCAAAAAGGAGGCAGCCTGTTCGTCCATGATTTCATCTTGGACGACAATTCCGACGGTCCTCTTTTTCCGGCCATCTTTTCTCTGAACATGCTGGTAAATACAAAAGAGGGACGGTCGTACACGGAGAGCCAGATCCGAACCATGCTGAGTGAGGCGGGACTGTATGATATCATACGGCTTCCTTATCGCGGTCCTAACGAGTCGAGCGTTCTTGTTGCTCGTAATCCGGTTTGATCCGTTTCCTTTAAAATATCCTCCCTATAAAAGTCTCTCCCTGGATCCCATCCTGCTTTTTCAAACATTTCTATCCAGCTATCAACGCGTTTCTCCCCATAGGCATCCCTCCATGCTTTCAGAATTCGATCGAGTGGAATGTCGGAGAATGTTCCGTGATCCGCCACGTACTCCATGAATTGCTGCCTCTCGGCGTTGTAGGGCTGAAACACCGAATCCTCCAAACCGTTGAATTCAAGGGGCGCCACGTTGTGTCTGTCACACAGTTCTCGATTGAAGGCAGGGGTTGCCTTTACCCACTGCCCGTTCAGGTAAAATTCGGTGAATCCATGAAATACAAAAAGGTTTGAGCCGATATATTCAATGAGTTGCCGGGTCGCCAGGTGATTGATCACATCGGCAAATCCTACTCTGGAAGGGATACCGCATGCCCTGCCAAGGGCACAAAGGAGCGAGGCCTTGCAGACGCAGTAACCTCTTTTACGCTTCAGTACATTGCTGGCGCGGTAATGTTCAGGGAGGTAAAAGGGATAATAAGGGTCGTACCGGATGCCGTCTCTCACGGCATAATAGAGTTTGATGGCCTGTTCAACTTTATCTGTTGTTCCCTCGCTGATAGTGCTCATGGCGTGCTGCACAATCTGGGGATGATCGCTGTCGATCATAGGGGTGGGTCTGAGATATTTCTGATCAACCTGGTTCATTTACAAAACCTTTCGTTTTTGACGGGTTGCTTGATCCGCATCGATTTTTCCCTTGACACATAGTTACTTTATAGCCAAAATGTAACCACAATAAAGCTTTTGAACGATTGTATCGTTTTCTCCGTCAACGATCAATTGAAAAAGATATACAGAATGTAATCGATGCTTTTCAGTCAAAAGGTGGTTTTGTGTAAAATGTCCGATGAGAATGAATCAAAAGTACCGCACAAGCCTTCTTCCGAAGAGACAAGGGGGAGGGTCAAATTTGAAGTGTACGGTGAAGAAATGGTGGAGAAGACGGTCAAATTAAGTGGAAACAGCGGCAGAGTCTATTTGCCGCCTGACTGGGTTGGATGTCAAGTGAAAATTATCAGAGTTGATTAAAGCTTTTGAGCAACGAACCGACAAATGAAAAATTTGAAGATACGGAAAATTAAACTGGAAGATGCCGCTGCTATCAGCAGCATTCAGGCTTCTATTACAAAGACATCAGCATTCATTGATTTCGAGCAGGTGCTTGAAAGGCAGGCCCACGAAGAAGATGCCAGCCTGGTGGCGGAGTTGGACGGCGAGATTGCGGGTTACATGATCAGCTATATCGTTTTTGGTGGGTTTGGGCTTGAAAAGAGCGCATGGATTGCAACCCTCGGAGTTGATCCCAAATTCATGGGACAGGGAATTGGGAAGAAGTTGGCGGAAGAAATCCTCGATATCTATCGAAGGAAAGGGATCAGGTATATCTTTACCTCCGTTCAGTGGGATTCCGTGGACCTTCTCTCTTTTTTTAAGGCCCTGGGTTTTAATCGGAGTAATTTTATCAACCTGAAAAAGGAACTGGATACTTGATTCCTTGCTTATCTGGAATCCTGTGAATCATGGGCTATTTCCCATTTGCGCGGTGGTTCAGCCGCCTTATTCCCACCTGACTTTCCATGTTTTGACCGGTTCATGAATCCCGCGCACCTTAATGTCTCCACGCTCCTCAAGATCCACAGGTTCCGTGACATCGCTCGCGGTTCTCTGGCTGATCAATATCTCGCCGGCGTCGGCGAGTGACTCCAGACGCTCGGCCATGTTGACCTGATTTCCTATGACGGTATAGTCCAGGTGTATATCAGACCCTATGTTCCCGACAGTCATAAACCCCGTATTTATGCCGATTCCCATGCTGACCGGATGTCCATAGCGCAACCATTCTTTCCGTAGGCCGACTATTCTCTTCTGCATCTCGATAGCCATATTCAGCGCCCGGTTTGCGTGATCCTCCATGGGTACGGGGTCACCAAAAAAGATGAGCAGACCATCCCCTATGATTTTGTTCAAGGTGCCGTCGTATTTGTGTACGATTTTGATCATTTCGCACATGTATTGACCCAGAAGTTGGAAGATCTCTTCCGGCTCAAGGGTGTCCGTCAAGTGTGAAAATCCTTTGATATCCGTAAAAACCACGGTCATGAATTTTCTGGTGGGTTTTGTTCCAAAGGCGGCGCCGCTGGCGAGAATTTTTTCTGCTATTTTGGGGGAGAGATATCTTCTGAGATGGTTGTACCTTTCCAACTCGATGACTTGTGAGCGAATTTTGTCCTCAAGGTCACTGTTCATTTGAAGCAGTTCCTGCTGGGCCATTTGAAGCTCCCGTGTTCTTCCTTCCACTATTTTTTCCAGTTCGAGGTTGTATTCCGCCAATTCGATCTTGGCTGTTCGCAGCTCCTCATTGGTTTTTTCCAGGACTCTGTAAGCTTCATTCCTCTCAATAATGGTTCCCCGCAACTGGTCAATGGTATCTACCAGCCCATTTCCTGCATCTTTTCGACCGGTTTTGATTTTGAAAACCTCGGCAAACCTTCGTTTCCAGGAAAGCCTGTCGTAAGAAATATTGATGATAATGTAAGGAGCCGAGTAAATTTCCCCTTTTCGGAAGAGAATTTTGTTGCCTGTGCAAACCGTCTCGGTGATCAGAATAGCGGTTCCGTCTTTCACGTTTTTCTGCTTTTGATTTTCCTCTAATGGAGCAAATTTTCCCAAGAACAGTTTCTTCTTTTCTATCTTTTCAGGAACAAGGCTGACACGTTTTCCGACTTCTCTGTGTTGTCCGGTTTCCGGATCATTTATGGTCAGTCTGTTTCCCTCCATTTTTACATTGAGATGGTAAGGAGAAAATTCGGGATCGTTGTTAAAGAGGATTTCCGGATCGTATGGTACAAGCGGTTGTTCCGTTGATGCGGGCGGCAGTCCCCATATGGTGGGAATGGAGGAGACAATACCACGTAGATAGGCATCGCCGATGTAGTCTTTGTTGCAGTCGAAGTCATCATGGAAGCTTATCTTGAGGACCGTCTTCATCTTTTTCTGCTTCCTGTCATATTCTGGTTTCTTGATGACCTCTATATCTTTTGTGTCCTCAGAGTTCCGGCTGAAGAATGGCAGCTTTTTATATCCATCGCTGGGAGTCGCAAATACCCTTGCAAAGTGTTGAAATCTTCCCCAGGAGCCAAACCTTGCTGAAGAGGCGCCGCATTGGAAAAAAAAGTCTTCTTCCCCTACCATTTCCTTTGCTTTTCGGAAAATTGCTTCAAAGTTCTCAAACGTCGTCCACTCGTCTTCATTCAAGAAGAAACGTTTTGCTTTTGGATATTTGTCTTTGGGAAAAGGGACGTTATCGAAGAGAGACCCGATGTTGCCAAGTCTATATCTGACATAGGTTGCTATGACCTTGGTATTCCTGTTGCTGACACACTCTTTGCGGCTCATATGTCTTATCCGGAGAAACGAAAGAAACGAGGAACCGTTGTACTGAAACAGATTGTGAGCAAACTGACGATAAGAACTTATTATATCACATTACCATCATTGAATGTCTGCTTCAAGCAATCTTTTCCACGCTTCTCATGTGTCTACGTTCAGTGCGGAAATAATGGACGAAAATCCATTTTATCGCTTGACAATAAAATGGTTTGTTATAATATGTGCCATAACAAATCGGGACGTAGCGCAGCCTGGAAGCGCACCTGAATGGGGTTCAGGGGGCCCGGGGTTCAAATCCCCGCGTCCCGACCATAAACATAAATAAAATGAGCAGGTTAGCAATTCGCTGGCCTGCTTTTTTTGTTTGGCACGGAACCATCCGAACCGCTCTGTGACAAGCAAAGAAAAGCGGGTGTATTGTTAAGGATCGTTCCCATTTGCTGAGGATGTGGGATTTCCGAGCAAAATAAAAGGCCCGTAAGTAATCATATTTACTTACGGGCCTGATTGTTTTGCTCATGGAGGCGGCAACCGGATTTGAACCGGTGAATAACGGTTTTGCAGACCGCTGCCTTAGCCACTTGGCTATGCCGCCTAAATTTAAAATTATGGAGCGGGAAACGGGACTTGAACCCGCGACAATCACGTTGGCAACGTGAGGCTCTACCACTGAGCTATTCCCGCTCAATTCTTCCGCATATTACAACATCCGCAGGATTTGTCAATAGAAAATTGCTATTTTCAGGAATTCTGAATCATTGCTCTGCTGCCTCAGGCACGGCTTAAAAAGACCTCCCTTACTAAAGTAAAGTCTGTGCGGGGAAACTGATCTGCCATGATCTCCGACCGATGGTGGTCGCGAAAGACTCTATAGATATTCTTGGCGCAAAGGGGAGAAAACCTCCACTATAACGGAATCCTCCAAGACTTCCACAGCATGCTCCATCGCACCCGGGACGTTCCAGCTGTCTCCATTTGTTGCATCAAATACTTCAGCGCCGATTCTGAATTTCAAACGACCTGAGATAAGGTAGCCGGTCTGTTCATGGGGATGGCTGTGTGCAGGTAACATAGATCCCTTTTCTAATTTGAACTCACAAAGGTGAGTTTTTTCTCCGTGAACCAGCGACTTCAGCTGAACGCCTTTTGCCGGCTCCAGATATCCTGAATCGGTTTTCTTTTCAAACATCTGTTTCTCCCCCATTTATTTCAGGAACAGAAGGATTCAAAAAAAATCCGTCTGTCCAAAAGAGTTGCTGTTGATTGCCCTATGCTGTATCAGTTCTACCACCTGAAGGTCAGGGGGTGGAAATTGGAAAGTCGAGATGCAAGCAGGCGTTATCCATCTGAACTCTTCGCAACCCAAGGCCCTGGGTTCCCCCTTCTTCCAGATACAATTAAAAAAATGCAGGGATACTTTTTTTTGGCTGTATTCATGATTCACAGATAAAACGGCCGCGCCCACAAGGACACACAGTCCCAGCTCCTCCAGAATCTCTCGTCTGAGGCATTCTTTGAGGGATTCGCCCTCTTTCAGCTTCCCTCCGGGGAATTCCCATAGGCCCCCAAGATGACTTCCTTGTGGTCGCTTTGAGATGAGAAGCTCAGCCCCTTTCCATATGATTCCCGCCGCAACGTTTACATGGGGTTTATTCTTGATTCCCATACCTGCATCCTACGCCTACAGATCTATCGACTTCCCACCCCTTCCAGTCTCAATCTCAGATAGGCGTCTGAAGCCTCTTCATTGTTCGGAGCTATGTCCAGGACCCGCTTGTAAGCATTTATCGCTCTTTTTATGTCATTGTTCTTTTCACTGAGCTTTGCCAACTGCAACAGAAGCGTTACGTCATCAGGTTCCAGTGAAAGGACCTTTTCCATCTCAAGGATGGCTGCTTTTTCGTTGGCGGTTTTGAGGTAAGCAACAATAAGATACTTTTTTAGTTCTATCTTTTTGGGATAAACATGGGCTGCTTTTTCCATGATATGTATGATATCGGTATAGAGACCTTTTTTGTTAAGTTGATCAAACATATCCTGCAGCAGAGGCGAAATATCCTCGGAGGTTTTCGCAAGAAGTTTTTCCATTTCCTCTATGGCGAGCCTCTCTCTGTCTGTCTTTAAGTAGGCCGTGATCAGATAGGCCATGAGATCTGTGCTGTCGGGTTTTGATTTAAGGCCTTGCTCAAAAAGAGGAATGGCATTTTCAAAATCCGCCTTTTCTTTCAGGTGATCGAAAATATATTGATAAACATCCATTTCACCGGGATCGATAGCTTGAATGATATGTGCCTCTTTCAATGCCATATCAGTATTTTTCTGTTGTTTGTAGATGTCAAATAGAATGCTGTGGGCGGCCGCGTCTCTCGGTTGTAGAGCAATGTATTTATTGAAATAAAACAGGCTGTTTTTCAGGTCCCCTGTTTCATATTCCAACACCCCCAGGTTATACAGTATGGTCTGGTTGTCTTCTTGGAGAGAAAGCATCCGTTGGTATACGGACTTGAGCGCACTTTTGTCCCCGGTTTTTTCGAGCAGACGGGCCATTAAAACCAGCGCCTCCAGGTTGTCGACGTCATTCTTCAGGATCTGGGAAAGATAAACCCGGGCCTTTTCATCTTCACCGTTTTCAAAAAGATTACGCGCGAGTTTTAACTTGCCCGCCAGATCATCCGATTTGATGGTGATGGCATTTTCAAGATAAAAATCAGCATGTTCCTTGTCGTTTATGTTTTCGTACAGATAGGAAAGGTTATAGTAGATATTGGGGTCTTTTTGGTCTAATTCAGCAGCTTTCAGGTAACAGGCAATAGCCTCTTTCCATTTCTCGGTTTCCGTGTAAAGATATCCAAGGTTCTTGTATATCAGCAGTCGGTCCTGTTCATTGGTTTTGGTAATCAGCGTTTTATATTCCTGAATGGCCTGATCGAAGGCGCCGTTTTTCTCTAAAGCTGTGGCAAGTTGGAATCCGGCTTGAACATTTTCGGGCTCAATCTTTACGAGATCTTTCAGTACCTGAATGGCGCGTTCTTTGTTGCCCGTTTTGCCGTATACGTCCAGTAATTCTTTTAATACATTCGGCTCCTTTCCCTTTCCTTCCAATTTTTCAAGAAGCCTTGCGGCTTTTTCCCACTTTTTCTGTTTCTTATACTCGTCAAGGAGGCGGCGTTTAAGTTCTTCCTGGTCGGGAAGAAGGGCAACCCCCCGTTCAAGGAGTTCTAAACGGAGCTTATCGTCTATAATTCGGTTGGCTTTATCCAGCCAGTCTTCAGCAAAAGGGCGTATATTCCAGACCATGAACCCCATGTTTTCGTTGTAGTGCTTTACCTGGATGCGGAACGTGTAATGATTGAAAATGTCCTGCTCCGGCAAGAGTTGTGCCACAGGCATTTCTTCGAATCGCAGTGCGTTTACGTCGAAGTTTTCCGCGACCAGTCGAATATTCAGGTTTAGTGGGATGCTGGTTGAAATTTCAGATATTTTAACCTTGTCGTTGGGATGGAGGAGGACGCTTTCGCCGGACAAAATTTTTCTGGGTTCGCCGTTTATGCTAAGGACAATAAAGTTGAGATGGGGGGAAGGCGAGGTCATGTGGTTCCAAAACCACCAACCGGCGGCCGCAAGGGCCAAGATGAACAGGCACGCAAGCAAAAAGCCCAGACTGCTGCGTGCCTTATTTTCCTTGCATTTCTTCAACACAGGTGGATCTCACTCGATCGGAACCTTTTCCTTCGTCTTTCCGTCAATTTTGCCTTCCCAGATCAGGAGAATGGGGCTTGCCACAAATATGGAAGAATACGTCCCCACGATAATACCCACCATAAGGGCGAAGGCAAAATCATGGATAACGCCGCCGCCCAGGAAAAAGAGAGCAAGAACAACAACCAGGGTGGTGGAGGAAGTCAAAATTGTCCTGCTTAAGGTTTCATTTATGCTGATATTCATGGTCTGTTCAAAAGAGCGCCTTTTGAACCGCTTCGAATTTTCCCGTATTCTGTCAAAAACAATAATCGTATCATTGAGAGAATATCCTACGATGGTTAAAAGGGCTGCGATCACGGAAAGAGAAATTTCCCTTTCGAAAAGGGCGAAAAAACCGATGGTGATCGTCACATCATGCACGAGAGCGATAATCGCTCCCAAGGCGTATTTCAGATTCAAAAAGTAACACAGACCAAGGGTCACAATCAGGGCGATCACGATCAACCAACTTACACTCATCCCGAGGCTGGATGTAATGTAGACGACAAAGGCCAGGGCCAGGGCCATGATAATGCTCATCAGCCATTTGAGTTCAAATCGTCCTGATATATAAATGGCGATGAAAAGAATCGCATAGAAGATGGCGAACAGGGCTTTCTGTCGCAAGTCTGAACCTACTTTCGGCCCTACCATCTCCACTCGCCTTACATCAACACCTTTTCCCATTTCGCTTTTGAGGGACTGTTCCACACGGCTGCTGAGAGTAGGCAGGTCAATATCGGTTTTATTGATTCGTATCAGATATTCGGATCCTCCTTCTTCTCCAAATCCCTGTACAATGCTGTCCTGCAGTCCAACGGGTTTCAGGGCGTTCTTGATTTCCGCGGTATTCGTTTTACCTTCAAACTTCACCTGGATCAGCACTCCTCCGGTAAAATCAACGCCGTAGTTGGGACCTCCTCTCCAGATGAGAAGAAAAATTGTTGCAACGATGAGTGTAGCGGAAAGACCGAAAGCGATGCGACGGTTTCCGATAAAGTTGATATTGGTTCCCGGTTTAATAAATTCCATCTAAACGCTCCATATTATGTCTATAATTAGATGCGGATCTTTTTCATTTTTCGTTTTACATACATGTAATCGAAAATGATTCTTGTAACGAAAATCGCGGTAAAAAGACTGGCAACAATACCGATACTGAGTGTCACGGCAAACCCTTTTACCGGTCCCGTTCCGAATTGAAAAAGAACCAGGGCAGCGATAAGTGTGGTGACCTGTGCATCCAAAATGGTGACGAGGGCTTTGCCATATCCCCCTTCAATGGCGGCTCTTGGGGTTTTCCCGAGTCTTAGTTCTTCCCGTATTCGTTCAAAAATCAAAACATTGGCATCTACCGACATGCCGATGGTGAGAATGATTCCTGCAATGCCCGGCAAGGTCAATGTGGCTTCGAAGAACGCGAGCCCCGCCATGATAAAAAGGATGTTCAGTAAAAGAGCGAAGTCTGCGATAAGTCCCGAAAGGCCGTAATAGATAGCCATAAACAAAATAACGATGGCCCCTCCGATGAGCATGGACTTGAACCCCTTTTCGATGGAGTCTTTTCCAAGGGAAGGCCCTACGGTTCTTTCTTCAATGATCTTGACCGGGGCGGGCAGGGCGCCCGCTCTCAGCACGATCGCCAGATCGCGTGCTTCATCCGTCGTGTATCGTCCGGTGATCTGGGCGTTGCCTCCCGAGATCTTGTCCTGGATAACCGGAGCGGAGTTCACCTTGTTGTCCAGCACAATCGCAAGCCTTTTCTTGATGTTTTGTCCCGTTATCTGTTCAAACAGCCTGGCGCCTCTCGCATCAAAAGAAAGGGATACATAAGGTTCGTTATAGCGGTTGTTGATCTGTACCCTTGCATCGGTGATATATTCTCCCGTGAGAGCGGTTCTTTTCTTGAGAAGCCAGGGTATTTTTTTCTGCCGACCCGTTTTTGGATCCACGGAAATCTGATAGAGAATTTCATCACCGGGAGGGATGTTTCCCTTGAGCGCTTCTTCAACACTGTGGTCTTCATCCACAAGTTTGAATTCCAGGAGCGCTGTTTTTCCGATAAGGGCAATGGCCCTTTGCGGATCTTTGATTCCGGGCAGTTGAATTAAGAGCCGGTTGTCCCCCTGCGGTCTGATGTCGGGTTCGCTGACGCCGAACTGGTCAACCCTGTTTCGAATGGTCTCGAGCGCCTGATCAACGGCCATCTGCTTTACGCGTTTGATGGCTTTTGGATTCAGGACAATCCGTAAATTCGGTTTTCCCTCACTTTGGCCAAGCGATTCAAAGGTGAAATCCGGATATTGTGCTGCAACGATATCCTTGAATACCTTTTCATCCTCAGGGCGCATGAGTGTGAGCAGGATTCCGTCCGTACCATCTCTTTTGAGCTCGGTGTATCTGATCTTATCCTTACGCAGGTCCCTTTTCAGTTCTTCCACGACCCGTTCCAGATGACTCTCCACTGCCTTGCTCGATTCCACTTCAAGAACAAGGTGCATGCCGCCCTGAAGGTCAAGCCCTAAATGGATTTTGTCTCTGGGCAGGATGCTTGACCACCAGCCCGGAACTTCGCTCGTGAGCGAAGGAATGAGATAAATAAACGCAGCAAGAATAGCAAACGATACAATCGCAGTACGCCAGGTTAGGCTCTTTGACACTTGTTACTCCCTACCATTGAATTCATGAGTTTTAGCGGCGCTTACTGTGCTCTGTTCAAAACGCCTGAAATGGAACCTCGTGACACCTTTACCCTGATCTTCGGGGCGATTTCCATGGTGACGACATCTTCCGCGATTCCCGTAACGACACCATGAAGTCCTCCCGAACTGACCACCCTGTCTCCCTTTTTCAGGGACGAAAGTAGTTGTTTGTGTTGTTTCGCCTTTTTTTGCTGTGGGCGTATGAGGAGAAAATAAAAAATACCGAACATCAGAATGAGGGGAACAAAGGCGCCGAATCCTCCGCCTCCTTCGGCCCCGGTTCCTCCGCCTCCCAACCCGCCCATGGCATAAGCAATGAAATTCATCTTCAAACCTCCTTTTGGTCTAATTAACGTTTAAAGTTATCAATTACAATCAAATTTTTGCTGTTCATAAAAATCGGTTCTGAACGGAACAAACCGATCCCCTAAAATGGCGTTTCTGATATCTGCCATCAGACGACAATAGTATGCCAGATTATGAATGGTGTTTAACCTGTAACACAGGATCTCCTTTGCCTGATAAAGATGTCTGAGATAGGCCCTGGAATAGTTGGCGCAGGTATAACAGCCGCAGTTTTCATCAATCGGCCTTTGGTCATCGGCATATGCGGCGTTCTTGATATTCAGATTTCCATGAGAGGTAAACAACGATCCGTTTCGTGCATTCCTCGTAGGCATTACACAGTCAAACATGTCCACACCCTGCATAACCGCTTCCACGATATCTTCCGGTTTTCCTACACCCATGAGGTAGACCGGTTTATTTTCAGGAAGAAAGGGAACTGTCCCCTGAATGACGCGAGCCCTTGTTTCCTTATCCTCCCCTACGGAAAGCCCTCCTAAAGCGTATCCGTCAAAACCGAGGTCAACCAGTTGACGCGCGCTCATCTCCCTCAACTCTTCAAATGCTCCTCCCTGAACGATGCCAAAGAGCGATTGCTTGTTTTTGCTTTTTCGCTCCAGCGATCTGACAGCCCATGAGGTTGTCAGTTCAACGGATTGAAGGACCGTCTCATAATCGGACGGGTAGGGCACAACATGGTCAAAAGTCATGATAATGTCGGCTCCTAGAGAACTCTGAATATCGATAGCTTCCTCAGGGCCTATAAAGTGCCTGGATCCATCGATATGGGATTGAAAAACCACCCCTTTTTCCGATACGGTCCGTAACTTGGAAAGGCTGTAAACCTGGAATCCTCCACTATCCGTAAGGATGGACCTTTCCCAGTTCATGAAGGGATGCAAGCCGCCAAGCTGTTCAATAACCTCGTGCCCCGGTCTGAGATAAAGATGATAGGTGTTGGCCAGGATGATGGACGACCCGATTTCGTAAAGATCCTCCGGCGATACCGCCTTGACGGTAGCTTGTGTGCCGACAGGCATGAAAACAGGAGTGCGGATGCTGCCATGGGGCGTTTCGATTTCTCCTGCCCTTGCTTTGCAATCCCTGGCCTTATGGGTAATGCTGAATTTCAAATTCGATCTTTTTTCCCAATCGAGGTTTCGGGTTTCAGTAAATCAGAGGATCAGCATGCTGTCCCCATAGCTGTAAAATCTGTACCGAAGCTGCACCGCCCTCTGATAGGCCGTCATTATCAAGTCATGTCCTGCAAACGCCGAAACCAGGAAAAGAAGAGAGCTTTTGGGCAGATGGAAATTCGTAATCAGTCCGTCGACTATGCTGAAAGAAAATCCCGGTGTGATCAGAAGGTCGGTTCTGTTTTCTTCAGGATTTATCGCATTTAAACCACGTGCCGCTGCTTCAAGAGCCCTCACAACAGTGGTCCCGACGGCAATGACTCTTTGCCCGTTTCTTTTCGCAAGGGTAATCTTTTCGGCCGCACCCGCATCAATATGGAAATATTCTTTTCCCAGTTCGTGCTTTCTTATGTCCTGCGTCCTGACCGGCTGGAACGTGCCATATCCTACATGGAGTGTCAAGGATACAATGGAGATTCCCTGTCTTTTCAGTTCTTCGATCAGGGTGTCCGTAAAATGCAGCCCTGCGGTAGGAGCCGCAACAGCCCCATCCTCCTGGGCATACACTGTCTGGTATCTTTCTCTGTCCAGCTCTTCAAGAAGACTGTCCTCTTGCCGATGAATATAGGGCGGCAAGGGGACACAACCTTTCTCAGACAGCAGGAGATCTATATTAGTTTCCCCGGAAAACCGTATTCTGACAAGGCCTTTATCGAGGATTTCTTCCACTGTTCCGAAAACAGAAGAGTCAAAAAACAAAGAGGTACCCGGTTTCGGGCGCTTGGAGGATCTCATGAGGCACAGCCTGGTCGCGGTTTCCTCCTTCAACGTGCCCGGATGCTCCAGGACGAGGACCTCAACGATTCCGCCGGTTTCCTTTTTGCCGAAAATTCTTGCCGGGACAACACGGGTATTATTCACCACCAGAAGATCGTTCGGCAGAAGCAGCTGCGGTAGATCCAAGAAGGTCCTGTCGGTAAAGCTCCTCCTCGTTCGATCAATTGTCATCAATCGGGATCTGTCCCTTTTGGAAGCGGGAGTTTGAGCGATCAGTTCCTGCGGAAGATCGTAATCATAGTCCTCTATCGAAAACACTCTGCAAATTTAAACCTCTAAAAATACAAAACAAAATATGGAAAGTCAAACAACTTTTTTAACCGGGTATGATACCCCCCGTTCAGTTCCCGAAAATATAGGCGACCAGGAGTCCCACCGCCATTGCAATGAATCCCATGATCCTCAAATGGGAGTCAGGCATTTCCCGCATGGCAGCCGACCACTTCTTCATCTTGTCTGGAAATGCGAAATAGGGGAGACCTTCAACTATGAGTACAAGCCCGAGCAGACACAGTAATAATTTCATGTTTCCATCACGAATATGGTGAATGTCTGCGACAATCGATCAATGAAAGGTGTTCGCGTAAAAGTATTGGTGTATATTAGTATCGGAGCGTGTTCGTGTCAACCTGATCGTTTCGCCCTTCAACATATTGCTTGATATATCCCCTCAGATCAGTTACCAATGTGGCAAAATTACCGCTATAATTTTTTAAAGGAAAAAGTAACCCTATGAAAACAAAATTAAGGAAAATGCTCCTGTTTACACTGAACCATTGTTTTGAAAACGGTATTCTTGTGAAAACAGAATTGCCCGACTTTACCCTGGAAGTTCCCAACAACCCGGAACACGGCCATTTCGCCTCCAACCTTGCCATGATGCTTGCTTCCAGCCAACGAAAAAGTCCGGTAGTTATTGCCAGAATTCTTCTTGAGAACCTGAAAGATACGGAAAATATGCTGGAATCTTCCGAAATTGCGGGACCAGGATTCATGAATTTCAAGATCAGGTCCCGGGAGTGGTGTCGGGTCCTCTCTTCTGTTGTAGAGTCCAGGGAACGTTATGGTCGGAATGACTCCGGGGAGGGGAAGGAAGTTCTGGTGGAATTTGTCAGTGCAAATCCTACCGGGCCTCTTCATCTGGGCCACGGTCGAGGGGCGGCGCTTGGGGACACGTTGTGCAGGATTCTTGCTTTCTGTGGCTACCATGTGGTCAGGGAGTTTTACATTAATGACGCAGGACAGCAGATCAGAATGTTGGGAGAATCCATCTTTGCGAGGCTCAGACAGAAAGGAAACCCTGAATATCCTTTTCCGGAGAATGGTTACAAGGGAGAATATATTGTTGATCTTGCAGAGATGATGTCAAAGGAAATAGATGTAACGTGTTTGTCAGAGGAGGAAGCGGTTTCCATCTGTTCGCAGATGGGAAAGGAGATCATGCTCAAGGAGATAAAGGAAGTCCTTGAGCATTTCGGGGTTTCTTTCGATGTCTGGTTCAGCGAGACCGATCTCTACGAGTCGGGTTTGATTGAGAGCACCCTTCAATCCCTGCGGGAGAAGGGGCAGCTTTACGAGGAAAATGGTGCCACATGGATAAGGACCTCTCTGTTCGGGGATGACAAAGATCGTGTCATCAGGAAAGGGGATGGGCAGTTTACCTATTTTGCGGCAGATATCGCCTACCACCTTCAAAAGTTCCGGAAAGGCTATTTTAAGGCCATAAACATTTGGGGGGCGGACCATCACGGGTATATCCCCAGGGTAAAGGCGGCCTTGTCTTCTCATGGCGTTTCTCCCGACTGGTTGTCCGTTGTACTGATCCAGCTTGTTAAGTTGTGGAAAGGGGGCGAAGAGGTCCGGATGTCAAAGCGGGCCGGGAATTTTGTGACCCTCCAGGAGCTGATGGAAGATGTGGGCGTTGATGCTGTCCGATTTGTTTTCTTAATGAAAAGCCATGAATCACCGCTTGATTTCGATATGGACCTTGTGAAAAAAAAGGATAGCGATAACCCGGTTTATTATGTACAGTACGCGCATGCCAGAATCTGCAGTATTTTCAGGAAGGCAATCAGTGAAGGCATCGACCTTTCTTCTCCTATGGAGGAGGGCCTTTCCGATCTTCTTGTCCTGGAGGAAGAGATGGCGTTGATCCGGTCTATCGCTGGATTTTCATCGTTGCTCAATGAGATCAGCAGATCTCTCGAACCCCATCGTTTGACTTACTACCTGACCGATCTTGCGGCCTCCTTTCATAAGTATTTCAATATGGGCTCCAGGAGCCATGACCTTCGGATTATTACAGAAAATACTGCTTTGACAAGGGCGAGGCTGTGCCTGGCGGATGGGATCAGGACCGTTTTGGCCAACGGGCTGGGCCTCTTGGGCATAAGTGCTCCTGAAAAGATGTAGATTGGAAGAATCAATTCCCTGCCAGCTGTTGGACGTCGGCGTTAGAATTATGAAAGGTTTGTCGGAAGACAGGGTTGCACCAAAGATTTGCACACCGAAGTGGCGAGATGGCTGAAGAAGAGAAAACAATTGAAAAGAAGCGAAAAACGGTACATATTGAACTTTCGTTCATGTCGCTTTTTTTTTGGGGAATCGGGCTTGTCTTTTGTCTGGCCTGGATATTTGCTCTGGGAGTATTGGCCGGCAAAGGGCTTCTTCCCGATGGGGCGGAAACCCTCGGTGATATAAAATCGCAGATTGCACGAATACAGGAAATGATTATAACAAGGAATTCTT
Organism: uncultured delta proteobacterium; assembly: GCA_963747555.1. Lineage (GTDB taxonomy): Bacteria > Desulfobacterota > DSM-4660 > Desulfatiglandales > Desulfatiglandaceae > DUZB01. The sequence goes on along the minus strand of CAVVFZ010000017.1, from coordinate 90,929 downwards.
CCGACGTGGTGCAGGTTAATGATGCAGGGAAAGATCCGCATCTGGTATTTTATCATGAGCTTTCCAAGAGGGGGGAGGGCTCCGTAAATCGACCTACGGTCCCCGAGGCCCCACCGAAATTGTCAGAGGAAAAAAAGACTCCTCCAAATCCGGCGCCGGAGGGCAACTTTGTTGTACAGGTTGCGTCCCTCGACGGTGAGAAAATGGCCTCGGCAATGGTGGAAAGGCTGACGTCACGGGGGTATAAGGCCTATTCTTATAAGGTTTTTGTGAAAGGGAGACCTTATTATCGGGTAAGGTGTGGACTTTTCAGTAGCAAGAAAGAGGCCGAGACTGTTCAGGGGCAGCTTGCTGAAAAGGAGGGCCTTAAAGGATTTGTCAAGAAGGTGTTGAAGGGAGATGGATGAAAGGTTTATGGGATCATTGAATGATGATGAAAAATACCCCTTGATAAGGAAGGCCGTTTTAGCAGATGTGAAACCCATCCATGAACTTCTGACGAGTTATGCGGGAAAGGGTCTCTTGCTGCCGAGATCTCTGAGTGAACTTTACGAGCATTTGAGAGACTATTTCATTCTTGATGGTGGACCACAGGACCATTTCTTGGGTGTTTGCGGTCTTGGGATATGTTGGGACAACCTGGCGGAAATCGAGTCCCTGGCGATTGTTGAAAATCGTCAAAAGGCTGGATTTGGCCGGAAGTTGGTGGAAGCCTGCCTTGAAGAAGCACGACTTCTGGGTCTGAGGAGGGTCTTTACTTTGACTTACGTCCCCCGTTTTTTCGTGAAAATCGGGTTTCATGAAGTGGAGAAATCGACCTTGCCCCACAAGATATGGGCGGATTGTCTAAAATGCCCTAAATTTCCGGATTGCGACGAGACCGCGATGATGCTTGACTTGTAAAATGAATGGGAGGGTGACATGTTTGGCATGGGGATGCCTGAAATCATTGTAATACTGGTAATTGCTCTGATCGTAATAGGTCCTAAAAAGCTTCCTGAACTTGCCAAGGCTCTTGGTAAAGGGATGTCGGAATTCAAGAAGGCCACCCAGGAAATAAAGGGAAGCCTGAATGTGGAGGAGGATTTCAAGGAGGCAAAAGAGGATCTCAAGGAGGCAAAAAAGGATCTGGTCGATTCTGTTACTGGATTGGAGAAGTCCGATGTTTCCGAGGGATCTGAATCAAAGGGGGAAAAGCCGCCCAAATACAAAGATTTTGACGAAATGATTGAAGATTACAGCAAAGATGACCATTCCAAAGAAGAGGAGCCATTGAACAACCAGCAGGAAAAGGCGCCGGAGAAGAATGCGGATGGACAGTGATGATAAGCAGCCGTTTTTGGGCCATCTTGAAGAACTGCGCAAGAGACTGATTGCCTGTGCCATTGCCATTGGAGTAGGATTTGTCATCTCGTACATTTTTGCCGAAAAACTATTTCAGATCCTCATTGCTCCCTTGAAAGCCGTTCTGCCGGCGGGAGACAGGCTTATATTCACCGCTCTACCGGAGATGTTTTTCACTTATCTCAAAGTGGCCTTTATTTCGGGGATCATGCTGGTGGCACCCTTTATATTCTATCAGCTCTGGCTCTTTATCGCACCCGGGCTTTATAAAAATGAAAAGAAGTATGTGATACCCTTTGTTATCGCTTCCACCATCCTTTTTGTTGGGGGCGCCCTGTTCGGTTATTTTGTGGTGTTTCCTTTCGGGTTCAAATTTTTTATCAGTTTTACCAATGAATATGTGAAGGCACTGCCGTCGGTAAAACAATACTTTGGCTTCGCAGTCAAGCTTCTATTTGCCTTTGGCATTGTTTTTGAGCTTCCCGTGGTCATTTTTTTCCTGACGAAAATGGGGGTCGTAACCCCCGCTCTTCTCAGGAAAAACCGTAAATACGCTATTCTACTTTCTTTTATAGTTGCAGCCATTCTTACTCCTCCGGATGTGATTACCCAGTGCATGATGGCAGGACCGCTCATCGTCCTTTATGAGATAGGGATTTTGGTGTCCGTCAGCGCGTGGAAGAAGAAGCAGAAAAAGAAAGAGGATGACTCTGCATCGGAGACTGAGGACTAATATTTCGGTGCGGTCAGGGGAGTGGAATCATTTTTCGGCCGGAAATAGTTAAAAGCAACGGTCTCTTCAGAGATTCTCCTTCAGCATCAAAGGCCATCGTGCCGGTCAATCCGTCCAGGCCCTCACAATTCAGCAACGCCTTTGCAAGATCTGCTCTCGTCTTTGTTTTTGCATCTGAAAGCAACTTTTTAAGAAGAATCATGGTGTCGTAGCCACTGGCAGCAAGAATGCCAGGCTCCTGGCCGAAATTCTCTTCATATTGTTGAAGGAAGGCCGATCTCTGAGGTGTTTCCGGGGTTGCAAAAAAACCGGAAGAAAAGATGGCGCCCTGCACGTAATCCATGGCCAACTCGGCCAACTTGGGAGATTGCCAGAGTCTTGTTCCCAACAACGGGACATGAATGACATCGTAGTAGGCCAATTGGGGCGCGATCATGACGATACGTTCAAAGCTGTCAGGAATAAATATGGCATCGAAATCTACGATCGGCTTTACTCCTTTGGGGAAGACGGTGCTTTCTTCATCCCGGGGAGCTCTTTTTTGTTCCAATTTCCTTGTTACGGATTCAGGACGCGGATAATAAAGCCCCACAAGTTTCTTTATGGACGCCGCGAAGTCTGTATGAGCGGGATTGTACGATTCAACAGCGGTTACCGAGCCACCTATCTTGTCGACTCCATCCCAGAAGAGATTCATACAAAATTGGCCATAACTATTTTCGGGATATAATATGGCAAAATTCTTAAATCCCCTCTTTTGCGAGGTTTCATATAGGAGACCTTCAATTTCCTGCCGGGGTGTCAGAAGGTTCCTGAAGATCATATCCCCTTCTTTTGTAATATCCTTCTTTTGTGTCAGCGTGATAAGGGGGACATGGTTTTCCTGGGCTTTTCTGGCAGTTTCCGGTGCTGTTTTACTCGAAAGCGGTCCTATGACCGCAATAACCTTCTCTTTATGGATCAGGTCCTCCAGTCCCGTGAGTGCCTTTTCCGGTTTTCCGCCGGTATCTTTGATGATCAGTTCCAGTCCGGTATCTCCTCCGGCGTTTTCTTGAAGACCCATGGCGAGTTCAATCCCGTGAAGCACTTCTTGGCCGTAAATGGAAAATTCTCCGGTCAGGGGCAAAAGGCACCCTATTGCAGAACGTTTGACCGATGCTTCTCCTTCTATACGCGCTAACAGTTCATTTCCGGCAGAAATCCAACGTTCGTCTGCTGAAGATTGAATGAGTGCCGTTGCGGCTGATTTTGCCAAGTTGAATTCCCCTTGATCGCTATAGAGGGAAGCCATCCTGAAATAGATGATGGGCGCAAAGGGGGTTCCCGCGGCAGCAAGAGCCATGGGTTCAAGCAATGAAGGAGGAGTTTCCGATACAAGCTGGTTCAATTTATTGTCAAGCACGGCCAATTCATCCGCATGACCCGTACACTGTTTTCTTGCTTCTATCCACCACCCAAAGGCCTCCATCTTATCTTTGAGTTCCAAGTAATTGTCCCCGAGTAAAACTTTTACGTTGCACTCCAGGGGATCTTGTGGATAGGTTACAATCCATTCCATCAATCTGTCCACCGATTGTCGATAATGTCCCAGAGTGAAAAGGAGGCTCGCAATCTGGTATTTGACCTGGGCTATCCAGGTGTAGTCCGGGTATTGTTGCTCGATTTTCTCAAGCGCAGCCAGCGCTTCTTTTTCCTGGTGCAGCTTCGTGTAGATTTCCGCTATTCTCTGGAATGCAAAGACCTGCTTCCGATTTCCCGGCTTTTCTTTGACGAAGGCCTCATAATTCATGAGCGCTTTTTCCAATTCACCCTTTTCCAATTGGGATTCGGCGGTAGTGAAAAGGTCTGCCGTCATCGGTTCAACCTGCCTGGGAGCCGTGACTTTTGGTTGGCATCCGAAGAGAAAAAAGGCTATCCCCACCAGGATTGCGGGGACAGCCTTTTTAAACGGGGGCATTCTGCCGATCACTTCTTGACTTCCTCGAAATCAGCATCGACGACATCATCGTCTTTTGAAGAACCCTCTGAGGTGTCAGCCTGTGGGCCAGCCCCCTGCGGCTGATCCTTGGCTGCATTGGCATACATGATTTCCGCCAGCTTATGCGATGCTTGAGTCAGTTCTTCCGTCAGCCGTTTTATTTCATCGAGATTGTCTCCGGAAAGGGCGGCCCTGAGCTTTTCTATGGCGCTGTTGACATTTTCCTTGGTCGCGTCATCAATTTTATCTCCCACCTCTTTTACGGATTTTTCGGTAGAGTAAACGAGGGCATCCGCTGAGTTCCGGGCATCTATCAATTCACGTTTCTTCTTGTCTTCTTCGGCATGAAGTTCCGCATCCTTGATAAGTTTTTCAATCTCCTGTTCACTGAGGCCGCTGGACGCGGTGATCTTGATGGACTGTTCCTTCCCGGTTCCCATGTCTTTTGCCGAGACGTTTACGATTCCATTGGCGTCAATGTCAAAGGTTACCTCGATCTGAGGGACGCCCCTTGGGGCGGGAGGAATGCCCACCAGTTGAAACCGGCCCAATGTCTTATTATTTGAGGCCATTTCCCTTTCCCCCTGCAGCACATGTATTTCTACTGCCGGCTGACTGTCCGCTGCGGTGGAAAAGATCTGACTTTTTTTGGTGGGGATTGTCGTGTTCTTTTCGATGAGTTTCGTGAAGACGCCTCCAAGAGTTTCGATACCGAGGGACAGAGGGGTCACGTCAAGCAGCAGTACATCTTTGACATCACCCTTCAGTACCCCGCCCTGAATAGCCGCACCTACGGCAACCACTTCGTCGGGATTCACGCCCTTGTTCGGTTCTTTTCCAAAGATCTCTTTTACCTTTGCCTGTACTTTGGGCATTCTGGTCATGCCGCCTACGAGGATAACCTCATCAAGATCTTTTGCGCTCATGCCCGCATCTCTCAGGGCGGTATTGCAGGGGCCTGTAATCTTGTTGATGAGGTCTTCGATCAATCCCTCCAACTTGGCGCGGTTCAGCTTGATATTGAGATGTTTGGGGCCGCTGGCATCTGCTGTGATAAAAGGAAGGTTGACATCCGTCTCCATAGAACCGGACAATTCAATTTTGGCCTTTTCCGCCCCTTCCTTCAATCTCTGAAGGGCCATTTTGTCTTTTCTGAGGTCAATTCCCTGATCTTTCCTGAACTCGTCCGCCAAGTATTCAATAATTCTAAGATCAAAGTCTTCTCCTCCCAAGTGGGTATCCCCATTGGTGGATTTGACTTCGAAGACTCCTTCTCCAATTTCGAGGATAGAAATATCGAATGTGCCGCCTCCCAGGTCAAACACCGCAATTTTCTTGTCGCCTTTTTTGTCGACGCCAAAGGCCAGGGATGCCGCAGTGGGCTCATTAATGATTCTCTCCACATTAAGCCCTGCAATACGTCCTGCATCCTTGGTAGCCTGTCGCTGGCTGTCGTTGAAATAGGCGGGTACGGTAATGACTGCATCCGTGACCGTTTCTCCAAGATAGTCTTCCGCGGTTTCCTTCATCTTTTTGAGGATCATTGCCGAGATTTCAGCCGGGCTGTAATTTTTCCCTTTTATGATGACATCCGCATCACCGTTTGCAGCTTTCCCGATTTTATAGGGCAGCACTTTGATATCTCTCGTGACTTCATCCGAGGTGAATTTCCTTCCGATGAGTCTTTTCACTGCAAAGACCGTATTTTCAGGGTTGGTAACCGCTTGCCTCTTGGCCGTCTGTCCCACAAGCCTTTCTCCGCTGTCCGTAAAAGCTACAATAGAAGGCGTTGTTCTGCTTCCTTCCGCGTTGGCGATTACCACAGGTTCTCCGCCTTCCATCACGGCGACACAAGAATTGGTTGTTCCGAGATCGATCCCTATCGTTTTTCCCATTTTTCCTTGCCTCCTAATATGCAAAATTTTTTAGTCAATTATCGTCATTTTATCCGTATTGTCTCTTTGGACATTGCATGAAGGTGCAGCACAGCTCCAGACTCAGGGGTTCTTCTTGCTTACGACGACCATTGCCGGTCGAATGAGCCTTTTGTTCAGGGTATACCCCTTTTGGAGTTCATTCAGCACGGTGCCCGGTTCCACTGCGTCGTTTTGAGCTTCTGAAACCGCCTCATGGTAATTGGGGTCAAATGGCTGGTTCAAAGCTTCGACACGTTCGACCCCATTCTTTTCCAGGGTATCCAGGAAGCCTTTAAGGGTCAGGTTGATCCCTTCTATCAAAGCATCCAGAGAATTTGCATCCATGGCATGTGCAATTGCCTTTTCAAGATTGTCGGCCACGGGGAGCAACTGTCTAATGATCGTGTCGTTTGCGAACTTGGCCAAGTCCTGCTTATCTTTCTGAAACCTTTTCCTTAGATTTTCGATTTCAGCCTGGGACCTCACATAGAGTTCATAATTTTTGTCGGCCAGTTCTTGAATCGCTCCAATCCTTTCGATCAGTTCCTCTTTTTTCATCTTTTCCAGAGGAATCAATTTTTCCGCGTTATCTTCAGGAATGGATTTTTCCCCATTTGTTTCCTGCTCCTCATCGGCAGGATTCTTCAACGTTTCGTCCACTGTTTCGCTTCCCTCAAAAACCTTGTTGTTTCCCACACTTCATGCCTCAACAAAGAGAAATTTTATCAGAAATTACACGTCATAATCGTGGGGAATGTTAAGCATCGGAAAAACTTTTGTCAAGGAAACCACCGTGCAGGCGGCCATCACAGAACACGCTGTTTCATGAACAGAATATCTGTTCGGATATAGTAAATACTCATGGGCGGAATTCAATGATTTCTTCGATCGGGGAAACCGATGGGGGTAGGCTATCGATTACGTCTATGCAGACAAGATGGTTCTTTTCATGTCTTCGAGAAGTTGTGGGGCATACTCTCTGGTAAGTTTTTTCGTTTCTTCGTCATTGTCGCCCGTGGGCTTGATAAAGAGCCCACCGGCTCCGGCACGAAACATGGCCACAGCGTCGCTGATGAGTGATTTTCTGGTGTAAAATACAGCGGGAACGCCTGGATAGAAAAGCCGTGCCTGCGCTAGATTATAGAGTCCATACTTTCTGTTCTGGCCCGCGCGGCTGCAGACTTCTTCAAAAAGGTTTCTCCAGCTGTTTACAATAGTGAAGAGCCTTTTTAGGTATACATTTATTTTATCTCCCTCTATGTCTTCCAACCCTGCATACACGTCATCCAGGGTTGGAAAACCCTCCAATCTGGAAAGGAGTTCTTCCTTTTTCGTGAGACAGGGCGTCGGGATTTCAGCGTCCTGCCCCCAGAGGTCCAAAAGGAAAAGCGCCGGACCTCTTGAACCAAGCAACCGGCGTGCTTCTTCAAAATCATAGGCTGAAACGAAGTCAAATTCGGTAGAGCAGGGAGCAATTTCATTATGAAGGAGATCGTGCTCGAAATCGGAATCGTCAATAAAACAGATAATGGTTTTCATAAGCCTTTTCCGGTGAGCCTTTCCAGTGCCTCCAAATATTTTCCCCTGGTTTTTGTGATGATCTCCGCCGGAAGTTTCGGTGGCGGTGGCTTTTTCGGCCATTGGATTCCAATGAGATAGTCCCTCAAAAATTGCTTATCAAAACTCTTTTGGGGACCGCCCGGGCGATATTCATTTTCGGGCCAGAATCTGGAGGAATCCGGTGTCAATACTTCATCGATGAGTATAATTTTGCCGTCTTTCATTCCAAATTCGAATTTGGTATCTGCAACAATAATCCCTTTTTCCGCAGCAAGAGCCCTTCCCATTGTATAAATGTCGAGGCTGATTCTGCGGACTTCCCTGGCTGTCTTCTCCCCTAATATTTTAGCTGCCTCTTCAAATGGTATGTTTTCATCATGCATCCCATCTGCAGCCTTGGTGGAAGGGGTGAAGAGCGGTTCGGGAAGCATCTGGGATTCCTGCAATCCCTTAATCAGGGGGATGCCGCACACTTTTCCGGTGGAAAGATAATCCTTCCAACCTGAACCGGATAGATATCCTCTGACGATACATTCCACCTGGAGCGGTTCCGCTTTTTGCACAAGCATGCTCCTTCCTTCAAGTTCGGGTGCATACCGGCGGCAGATTTCCGGGTATTCGGAAGGTTCACTGGTGATCAGGTGGTTCGCAATAACATTCTCCAGCTTCTTGAACCAGAACAGCGAGATCCCGGTCAGGATTCTTCCTTTATCAGGAATAGGATCCTCCATAACCACGTCAAAAGCGGACATGCGGTCCGTGGCTACAATTAACAGCTTGTCTTCCACTTCATAAATATCCCTTACTTTCCCTCGTTTCAGTAGCCTGAGATCTCTGAAATTGCTCTCTTTCATCACGGTTGAATGCATTAAAGGCCTCCCATACCCTATTTTATACTCTCTCTGTTTTACAATTTTCCGAAAATTGTCCGTGGGTGCGCCATTACCGCCCTTTTAACTCCTGAAGGTATTCCCGGTAAAAACTAAGCACTTTATTCCTGAAGGTCACCGTTTCACTATATGGAGGAATTCCATCATACTGGTTCACCCTGTGTGGACCGGCGTTGTAAGAGGCCAGAGCGAGGCTGATGTCCCCCTTATTTTTCTCCATCATTTTTGAAAAATATCGATACCCGAATGCAATGGATTTGGCGGCATCCAGACGTTCATCTTCGCCTTTTTCTAACAATTCTTTCCGGTAACGGGCGAAAAGTGCTGCGCTCTTCTTTTTATATTCATTTGCTTTCCGCATCCAATTCATAGCGATGGCAGCCTTTTCCAATCTATTGGTTTCAGTGATCTCAGGAATAATGGATATGGCGTTCTGCCTGGCCTTGCGATCCAGTTGCAGGAGGTTCATGGCCTCTTCGAAATAATCTGGGATGTAAATGGTCTTCATACCCAGTCCAATACCCGTTTGAGGCATGATCTGGGTGAGGCCTGCGGCGCCGACATAAGAAACGGCCTGTGGATTGAAGTTCGACTCCCTTCTCATCAAGGCCATGAAAAGGAGGGGATCGGTTGGACAGGGCCTTTCTTTTTGTTTTTCAAACAGCGGAGCCAAGACCTTCATATAGGGAGAAAGAGCATCTTTTTCTCCAAGATTCCTGTAGGTTTCCCAGTTCGTTTCGGCTTTTTCACTCTGCATATCCAGGTCGAATTTTTTCTTTCCTTTTTTAGACGCTTTCTCAATAAAACGGTTGAATCCGGAGTTCACAAACCGGATATTTTCAGGGGTCAATGTCGGGGTGTTTTCAGGAAGCCCCTTGCAGATGTTGTAGTATCGGCCGAGCCCTTCTCTGAGATTGTAAGATGTATCCTCGAAACTCTTTTTCAAGAGTTTTTCCATTACGCCGAGAGCATTGGTTCTATTCATCCTCTCATCGGGCTTTGCCTCGAGGTTTTGTTTATATTTTAAGAAAAAGGCTCTGGCAGATTTCAATGCGACATTGTAGTTGCTGGCAAACGTTCCAATTTTATTTATTTGATCCTCTTTTGTTGAACCATTTTCGTCCGGCGCCATGGCCGCAACGGCTTTTGAATAAAAAAGATCGGCCTGTGCTTTCTGCTCTACACCGTTTACATAGTTGTCGTTGATATAGGCCTTTATACCTAAAGAAAGAGCCACTTCCGGGCTTAGGTTCAGTATTCCCGCCTCTCCCCGGTAACTCCCATCTGCGATGCTCTGTTTATATTCTTCCAGATTGTAATCCAGGATGCTTTTTTGGAGAATCGAGAATTCGGAAGAATCAGCTCTGCAGATTGCCTGAGGACAGACTCCCAAGAAAAACGAGAACCAAAGGAAACAGACTGTTTTCTTTATTCTTTTTCGAAAATTCATGAGACGCATATTACAAGGCAGCAACCTTGCTCCGGAAATAATTTAATGAAAGGGAGGTGTGAATGCTTTTTTTATTCTCTTCTTTACATAATATTATATTCCCATTAATAATGCAAGCTGAAGGGAAATTATTCCAGCAATTCTCATTACGGCTTATCTGTAATCTGAGGCCAATGGGGGTTTGTTTCAAGATGGCGACAATTGTCCGCTTCGAGCATCTTTTGCAGATGCATCACCCCATTTTTGCATTACCCAACAGGCGGTAAGACGTTTTTTGCACAGGATGCTTCTCTTACGAGCCTGTTTCCAGCCTAATTTTGAAGCTGTACCGCCGTGCAATGGAATTGCTAATGGGTCTTGGCGCTGTTTTGAAACAAACCCCCATGGCCGGGTGTACGCAAAAAGCCATAACGAGAATTGCTGGAATTATTCAGCATGCCTTTGGTTGGTTCTTTGGATGTGGAACCTGTGGTCGCCACGGGGTGTTCGAGGATCACGCATTTTTTGCCGAGGTCATGACGATGATGGAAGCTTTTTGCGGTCAACCCCCGAAGTTCTTTCTGGATGACATGTTAGGACGGTTGAATAAGTGGCTCAGGGTCCTTGGATATGATGCCATCTGCCGACACATCTTTGACCAGGACCCGGTGCCTCCTCATTTTAAGGACGGTCGAATCCTGTTGACGCGTCATAGGAGACGCGCTCAGAAGTTTGATCGGGTCCTATTCCTGAACGAAAATCGTGTGGGAGACCAGCTTGCGGAAATGCGCAGCAAACTGGGGATAGATCCTGATCGGTCGCATTGGTTTTCAAGATGCCTTCTATGCAATACGCCTCTGGTCAAAGCTCCTGAAGAAGTGATTAAAGCCAATGTCCCGGATCATGTTTACCACGAAAATACCTTCCATATCCATTTCTGCCGTTCCTGCGGTCGCTGCTACTGGCCTGGGACGCACAGAAACCGGATGGAGAAACAGTTGGGGGATTGGGGCTTTTGAAATGACTCAATAAAACGACTCTTGACGGAGGATTATCATGAATATCGCTATTGTTGGCGGGGGAAACCGTTGCAGCATCCTACTGGATTTTCTGGAGGCCTACACCTTTCATACCATTCAGCCTAAGATCGTGGCACTTGTGGACGAACGAGAGGATGCTCCATGTGTCGCAAAGGCGAAAGAAAAAGGGGTGTTCTTTTCCAAGGACTACAACGACCTTTTTGATCGCGATGACATAGACCTCATCATTGAGATGACGGGGAGCGAAGACGTTTTTTACGATATCCTGCGCAAGAAGAAGAGGGAGGTCCGCGCCTTTGACCATCGCACGGCACAACTTTTCTGGGAGGTGAGCCGTGTTTCACAGATTCAGGAGGAAACGGCAAAAGAACTGAACAAAGCAAAAAATGCCTTCAGTGTGATCATGAATGAACTTATCCAAGAAGACGTCATGATCATAGGGGCTGACTACAAAATTATAGACGCCAATGAGACACTGCTGAAAAAAGTCGGGCTGAAAAGGGATGCAATCATTGGCAGGCATTGTTATGAAATCTCCCACCACCAAACCGCCCCTTGTGAGGGGGAACATCATCCGTGCCCGCTACGGGAGGCCCTTAAGACAGGAAAACCCTCTCTTGCGACCCATGTGCACCTGGACAGGAAAGGAGCCGAGAGCTTCTATTCCATCTCCTGCTATCCCATTTACGAAAATGGAGAAGTGGTAGCCGTGGTGGAGCTGTCCAAAGATATTACGAAAGATATCAATATTCAGAAGACCATGATGCAGCAGGAGAAACTTGCATCCATCGGACGGCTCGCGGCGGGAGTCGCCCACGAGATTAACAACCCTATGACGACCATTCTGACGACAGCCATGTTGATTCAAGAAGATATGGAACCGGAAAACCCCGTGTACGGTGAATTGCAGACGATTTCAGACGAAACCCTTCGGTGCAGAAAGATCGTAAGCAGCCTTCTTGATTTTGCCCGGCAGAGCAATCCCGTAAAGAAATTCCAGGATATCAATGACATCATCTTGGAGAGTGTTACCCTGACTCGGAAGCAGGCGGCTTTTCAGGATGTGCATATCAAAAAAAATCTTTCAACAGAACTGCCGCTGATTAATGTGGATAGGGATCAGATTCAACAGGCCCTTATCAATCTTTCATTGAATGCCATAGAAGCCATCGAAGGGGGTGGCGAGATCAGCTTCACGACCCGGCCTTCTCCCGGAAAAAAGGCTGTGGATATCCTGGTGCGTGATAATGGAAAAGGGATTTCCAAAGAGGATATGCCGAGAGTTTTCGAGCCCTTTTTTACCACCAAGGAAACAGGTACCGGACTGGGAATGTCCGTGACCTACGGTTTGATTCAGCAACACGGGGGCGCTATCAGAGTGGAGAGTGAAATTGGCAGGGGAACCACCTTTACCATCACGCTGCCGGTGGATGGAGACGGAAAGGAGATGCATGTCCACTGAGGATCACCGGATACTGGTTATCGACGATGAAGTGAATATCTGCACCCGTTGCATCAAGATCCTGACCAAAACAGGATACGAGGCAAGATATGCCCTCGATGGGTATGAAGCCCTGAACATGGTGGAAGAAAGTCCGTTTGATGTGATCATTACGGATCTGAAGATGAGCAGCATGGGCGGTATGGAAGTTCTCCGCCGAGTCAAGGACGTGCATCCGGATACGATGGTGATCGTGATTACCGGTTATGCTACGGTTTCTTCTGCTGTAGAAGTCATGAAGATGGGGGCTTTTGATTACCTGCCAAAACCGTTTACACCCGATGAACTGCGCGCCGTGGTGCGAAATGCATTGGATGCGCGGGAAATGCAAGTTCAGAATCGAATTTATAAGGAAAGAAAGGCGCCTACCAAGCCGATAACCCACCAACTGGTAGGCTCCAGCCCCAGAATCAAAACGGTGATCAATATGGTTCAAAAAGTGGCGCCCACGGATTCCACGGTACTTATTTATGGTGAGAGTGGAACAGGAAAGGAGCTCATCGCCAGGGCGCTTCATGCCAACAGCCGCCGGAAAGAGGAAGTTTTTTTTGCCGTTGATTGCGGTACCCTTTCTGCCAACCTGATAGAAAGCGAACTGTTCGGATACGAAAAGGGAGCTTTTACCGGCGCGAATAAAAACAAGGACGGTATCCTTAAACTGGCTCATCGAGGCACCGTTTTTCTTGATGAGATAAGCAATGTGAGTCTCGAAATTCAAGGGAAACTGCTTCGGTTTCTGGAAACCCGCGAATTTCTCCCCCTCGGCGCCACCAACGTCCAGAAGGTGGACATTCGTATTATTCTGGCGACGAATCGGGATCTGAAGGAAATGGTGGAAGCGGGAACCTTTCGAGAAGATTTCTATTATCGAATTTATGTCTATCCCATAAGCCTTCCTCCCCTAAGAGAGAGAAAATCGGACATCCTTCCTATCGCCTATCATTTCCTTGATCAGTTCAACAGGGCTATGGGAAGAGAGGTGAAAGGATTTGATCCGGAGGCTGTGAGGCAGTTGTCGGAATATCCCTGGCCGGGGAATGTGAGGCAACTGAGAAACATTATTGAAAGAGCGGTTATCCTGTGTGAGGCGGAACTGATCGGCGCGGGTGAATTGAACCTTACAGGCAAGGTGGACAACCTCGCAGAGACGGTTCCCTCTACAAATGAAGAGTTGAAAGAGCTCAAAAAGGAAGTCAAAAAAAGGGCGGGAGATCGCGTGGAGAAAAATTTTTTGCTTCAAGCCCTTGCCCGGAATGAATGGAACGTCACCCGCGCTGCAAAAAATGTCGGAATCCAACGGACAAATTTTCAAAATCTTTTAAAAAAACACTCCATTACAAGGCCACGCCAGATTATATCCCAAAAAAAAGAATCACTCTAAAAGCGATGGAAAATGTCAAGGAGATGAAGACATGTGGGCAGGAAGTTTTCCACTTCACGCCCGAATCCTTCGCAGAAACCCCTTCTCCCCCGGAGTTTCATACGCTGTATAATTTATTTATACATCAAAATCGGCGCTCATGATGAACGGAGTGATCGTCGTTGCCACTACTGGCAAGCGTTCGGAAATTAAATTTATTATGAGTTTAATCAATTCGTTATATTTTATTCGTTCACCCATGGACGGTTGTTATGTGTCGTCTGCGCAACCCTTCCGACGATCTGGAGTATGTATGTTTTTTTTATACAAACCTGAGGTTATCGGCTGGATGTTCCCATAAATATATAGATAATTCATAGTGTTCTGTGGTTGTTTTGTTTCTGGCACAGATCCTGCTTTGATAAAGACAAACGCTAAATACCTACGACGTCACAATCCAGGAGGAAAGAAATGGAACAATCTACCAAAATACTCGTCATCGATGATGAAAGCAGAATCTGTGACAATGTGGAGAAGATTCTGACAAAAAGCAATTTTGAGGTTTCCAAAGCTGTAAGCGCAAAACAGGCAATGGAAAAAATGGCAAAAGAAGCCTTTTCTCTTCTCATATCGGATATTGTGATGCCCGAAACCGATGGATTGGAATTGCTCAGGATGGTCAAGGAACAGTGGCCGTTAACCAAAGTGATCATGATGACCGCCTATGCGTCAACGGATACGGCTATGAAGGCTATACGGATGGGGGCTCTGGACTATGTTCCCAAGCCTTTTACCCCTGATGAATTGAGAACGACTGTTATGAAAGCCATCTCGGGAGAATTGGTTGAGGCGCCTCAAACCGGCAGAGAAAAAATGAGGGGGAGGATGATTGACAGAGACATCCCCTTTGACCAGGAAGAAGTGGCAAAGTATACGGGGGAGGCCTATGTGGACACACTGGGGCCGTCCGACATCCCCGTTGTAGGGGTGTCTTCGGAAACGCTTCCCAATTATTGCCTTGTTGGAGAAATGGCGTGTGATATCTTTGGAAAACTGGGAAAAACCTGTAAGGCCGGCCTGAAGGCCTTGGCATGCCCACAAAAAAAGGCAAGGAAAAAGGCCGCTGGAAAAACGAACCGATTCGATGCAAAAAAACTGATCGGAATCGACCAACCTTTCGATTACGAATCGGTAGTTGCCGTTACCGGTCCCGAATATGTGACGAATCTGCATCAAGACGGAGTTGTCTTTGTGCCCTACGAGCAGCTGAAGAAGCGCTTTGCGGCTTTGACGGAAGCAGAAATGGCCGAAAGTCAAGCTGTTTCCATGACGCTTATGGAGGAGCCGGCCCACAAGAACATTCTGGTCATAGACGACGAAGTGGCGGTAAATAACAACATCAGGAGAATCCTCAACAAGAAGGGGTATCATGTGGACCAGGCGGTTTCCAAGGCCGAGGCCTTGGAAAGAATTGATACGCAATCCTACAAGCTTGTTCTTCTGGACCTGAAAATTCCAGGTGTTACAGGCCTCGAACTGCTGCAAGCCATTCGAGAAAAGAGACCGGAAACTATGGTGATCATTGTCACAGGGTATGCCAGTATAGAAACGGCTGTAGAAACCGCAAGAATCGGGGCCGTGGATTATCTCGCAAAACCCTTCACCCCTGCCGAGATTCGTGACGTCACGGAAAAAGCATTTCGCCTGGCGGCATAGCAAACCCCTTCAGCCTTCCGGCTCAAAACAACAGCCGGAAGGTTTTCCATCTCCGCCCCCCCTTTTTTTCTGCTTTAAATCCTTATTCAGAACAGGCAGCATAGCAATCTTTCAACAACCTCCCGTCCTCTCTGGAAAAAACTGTTGACAATGTGTAACCTATTCAGATAAAAATTCAAGATTTTTAGGTCCAACTATAAATATGGTTTATTTGAGGAGTCAATTCTATGTCTAATGAGATTAGGGGATCCGTACTGGTTGTAGGCGGTGGGATTGCGGGCATGCAATCTGCTCTGGATCTGGCCGATTCCGGATATTACGTTTACCTGCTGGAGAAGAGCCCTTCCATTGGCGGGGTTATGTCCCAGTTGGATAAGACTTTTCCTACCAACGACTGTGCCATGTGAATTATCTCACCGAAACTGGTCGAGGTCGGCCGGCATCTGAACATCGAGCTTATCACCTATTCCGATCTGGAATCCGTGGAGGGTTCTCCCGGTAACTTCAAAGTAAAGATCAAGAAACGGGCACGCAGCATCAATATGGACCTGTGTACGGGGTGTGGTCTGTGCGTAGAGAACTGCCCTGTAACAAATCAGACGGGATCCGTGGCACAGGCATAGGCGTTTCATGTTTGCTTTTTTTCTTGATGAACTGAAAGATAGTCAGGGGGTTTTTAGTAATGGATGTGACAAAACCTGGTAAGAATGCTGTGCCAGCAGAGATTGAGATAGATTTTGTGGAACTCGACAGGATCATTGATGATGAGTACCATTGCGACAAGGAAAACCTGATCATGATACTCCAGGCGATTCAGCGTCGTTACAACTATGTCCCCAAGGCAGCCATGAAATATCTTTCCGAGAAAATCGATGTTCCCTACAGCAAGATTTACGGGGTCGGAACCTTTTACAGCACGTTCAGTCTCGAACCACGAGGCAGAAATATCATTTCCATCTGTCTGGGAACCGCTTGCCACGTGCGAGGAGGCGAGAGGGTGAAGGAAAGGATTCAAGACACCCTTGGTCTCCATGATGGAGGAACAACGGACGATATGCGGTTTACCCTTGAGTCCGTTCGCTGTATCGGTTGCTGCAGCCTTGGTCCGGTGGTAAAGATCAACGAAGACATCCATGGCCGAATAACTGCTGATGCCGTTGTGGAAACCCTGGAAAAGTATGAATAATACAGAAATGAGGCAGCAATCATGAAAATCCAGTCGAGAGCAGACATAGAAGAAATCAGCCGGGAATATATCAACGAAATCTATTCTCCGGATTACGTCAAAGTGAATATCGGCATGGCTTCATGCGGCATTGCGGCCGGCGCCAAGGCGTCCTATGATAGGGGGATGCAAGATTTTAAAGACTCAAAAAGTGTGAAAATTTGCCAGACGGGATGCATCGGTTTTTGTGAAGAAGAGCCGCTCGTGGAAATATTTGGAAAGGGAAGTCCCAGAATCGTTTACAAAAAGATCACGGAAGAGAAGATCGGGGAGGTTATTCAGGGACATCTGGAGAAAAATTTTAAAAAGGAATGGATACTGGGACAGGTGAGAAATCCTCTATCCATTATGGAAGAGCAGGAAAATCCTCAGTCCCGGGTTGCCGGTCTGGAAGGTGTTCCGTATCTGGAGGACATCCCCTTTTACAGTCCCCAGCTTAAGATTGCCTTACGAAACTGCGGGTATGTGGATCCGGATCGCATAGAAGAGTATATGGCCAGGGGCGGCTATCTTGCGCTTTTCAAGTGTCTCCAGGAACTGACACCTGCTGAAATTGTCAAGATCGTAAAGGAATCCGGACTGAGAGGACGAGGCGGCGGCGGATTCCCCACCGGAATCAAGTGGGAGACCTGTGCCAGGCACGAAGGGGAGAGATTCATTATCTGCAACGCGGATGAAGGAGATCCCGGCGCCTACATGGACAGAAGCATCCTGGAAGGGGACCCTCACAGCGTGATCGAAGGGATGCTTATCGCTGGTCTGGCTATCGGCTCCAGCCAGGGTTTCATTTATGTGAGAAACGAATACCCTCTCGCTGTCAAGCGCCTGGTCGCAGCCATCAGGCAGGCACGGGAATATGGCCTCATTGGAAACAACATAGGAGGTTCCGGTTACCACTTCGATATTCGTCTTTCTACGGGTGCAGGGGCCTTTGTCTGCGGTGAATCAACGGCCCTGATGGCCTCTCTGGAAGGGACGGTCGGAAGACCAAGGGCAAAATATATTCATACGGTGGAAAAAGGGTTTCGCGGAGGTCCTTCAAATCTGAACAATGTGGAAACGTATGCCAATGTTCCGGTTATCCTGCAAAAAGGTTCCGAGTGGTTTGCCTCCATGGGTACGACGCACAGCAAAGGGACGAAAGTATTCAGCCTGGTGGGAAAAGTGAAGAACACCGGCCTGGTGGAAGTCCCCATGGGGATCTCTCTAAGAGAGATTGTTTTCGATATGGGAGGGGGTGTTCCGAAGAAGAAAGCCTTCAAAGCGGTGCAGACAGGAGGACCCTCAGGAGGATGTATTCCTGAGAGATACCTCGATCTGCCGGTGGATTTCCAGAAGCTGGCGGAAGTGGGTTCCATTATGGGTTCAGGCGGCATGATCGTCATGGATCAGGATACCTGTATGGTGGATGTTGCCCGATATTTTCTCGATTTTCTCAAAGAGGAATCGTGTGGCCAGTGCACTCCTTGCCGGGAGGGCGTTACACAGATGCTGGCCATATTGAACGACATCTGTGAGGGGGCAGGGAAAGAGGGGGACATCGAACTCCTTGAAGAACTGGGGGCCATGGTTCAAAAGGCATCCCTCTGCGGATTGGGAACGTCCGCACCAAACCCGGTGCTCACGACGATCCTTTATTTCCGTGACGAATATGAAGCCCATATTCGAGAAAAGAAATGTCCAGCCGGGGTTTGCAAGAACCTTTTTCATTATGAAATCGACCCAAAGGCCTGTACCGGCTGCGGGGTTTGCGCCCGCAAATGCCCTCAGGAGGCCATTACCGGAGAAAAGAAAAAGTTGCACTATCTGGACCGGAACAAGTGCATCAAATGTGGCATCTGTTACGATGTTTGTAAGTTTAATGCCATTGCCATTCAATAGCAGGGAACAGAAGAAGGGTGGGATCTATGATTACTTTCAAGCTCAACGGGAAAGAAACTAAGGCGGAAGAAGGGGAATATATTCTCCAGGTTGCCCAAAGAAACGGGGTGGATATCCCAACCCTGTGTCCCCATAAAGCCACCGAGCCTGCCGGAATGTGTCGGTTGTGTACCGTGGAGGTTTTTGATGGCCGGAGAACGCGCTTCGTTACTTCGTGCAATTATCCTGTGTGGGAAGGCATGGAAGTGAAGACCGATACGAAGGATGTTTATCAGGTCAGGAAACTGATCCTGGAGCTCCTTCTTGCGCGCTGCCCCGAGGTTTCGGTTATCAAGAATCTTGCGGCGAAATACGGCGTACAGGAATCCCGTTTCAAGCAAAAGGACGATGATTGCATCCTTTGCGGCCTCTGTGTACGTATTTGCGAAAAGGTGGGCAATAGTGCCATCTCTCTCACAGGAAGAGGTGCGGACATGAAGGTAGACACCCCTTTTCACGAGCAGACGGATTTCTGTATGGGGTGCGGCGCCTGTGTCTCTGTTTGCCCAACCGGGCACATCAAGCTTGAAGATATTTCGAAACACGCCGTAAAACCAATCCCATCGGAATATGATATGGGCCTGAAAGCAAGAAAACCGATCTATGTCCCCTATGCTCAGGCCATCCCGAACATCCCCGCTATCGACCGCAATACCTGCATGCATTTCAAGACAGGGGCGTGCAAGATATGCACGGAATTCTGCGGTGTGAACGCCATTGATCATTCGCAGGAAGATGAAATTGTCGAACTTGAAGTGGGGTCTATCATTCTTGCATCGGGTTTCCGGCCTTTTGATCCTTCCCGGTTTGATACCTACAATTATGCCAAACTCCCGAATGTGATTACCTCCATGGAGTTTGAGAGAATACTGTCAGCCTCCGGTCCGACCCTGGGACACCTGGTTCGCCCTTCCGATCACAAGGAACCCAAGAAGATCGCCTGGCTGCAGTGTGTGGGTTCCAGGGATATCAACCGTTGTGATCATGGGTTCTGCTCATCGGTGTGTTGTATGTACGCCATCAAGGAGGCGGTGATCGCAAAGGAACATTCCGGAAGCGATCTGGACTGTTCCATCTTCTACATGGATATGCGGACCCATGGCAAGGATTTTGAAAAATACTACGATGATGCGCGGGAAAAACATGGTGTGCGGTTTATCCGATCGAGAGTTCACACCGTTGACCCCGTTGAAGAAGGCGATGAATTGATTGTGAAGTATGCCACGGAATCGGGAGAATTCATAGAAGAGCTTTTTGACATGGTGATCCTCTCGGTGGGGATGGAAACGCCTCCCGAGCTTTCCAAATTGGTCTCCAAACTCAATATAGAGCTCACCGAAGGAGAGTTCTGCCAGACCGGTTCTTTTCGTCCCGTTGCCACGTCTCGCGAAGGGATCTATGTATGCGGCGCACTTGCGGGACCAAAGGATATCCCCCAGTCGGTCATAGAAGCCAGTTCCGCCGCAGCTGAGGCGGGAGCCCTGTTGAGTGAGGCAAGAAATACGCTCACCAGAATCAGCGAGATTCCGGAAGAGCGCAATGTCATCGGAGAACGGCCCCGGATCGGGGTTTTCGTGTGCCAGTGCGGCATAAACATCGGGGGAATAGTGGACGTCCCCGCCGTGCGCGATTATGCCAATTCTCTGCCTTATGTGGAATATGTGGCGGATAACCTCTATACCTGCTCGCAGGATTCTCAGGAATCCATTTCCCAGGTCATCCAGACAAACAACCTGAACCGTATTGTGGTGGCCGCCTGTACACCCAAAACCCATGAGCCTCTTTTTCAGCAAACCCTGACCAGTGCGGGCTTGAATAAATATCTTTTCGAGATGACCAATATTCGAAACCAGGACTCATGGGTTCATAAAGATGATCCGGAAAAAGCCACGGAAAAGGCGAAGGATCTGGTTCGCATGGCGGTGACCAAGGCGGCGCTGGTGGAACCATTGCGAGAGGCGGAAGCGGCTGTGGATCAGAAGGCCCTCGTGATCGGTGGTGGAATCTCCGGCATGGCGGCGGCAAAGAGCCTTTCGGCGCAAGGTTATGAAGTGTATCTTGTGGAAAGGTCTCCGGATCTTGGAGGGCAGGCCCTTTCTCTCCATAAGACCTGGAAGGGAGAAGACGTTCAGGAAAACCTGGCCGGCTTGATCGCTTCGGTAGAGGCTGATGATCATATCAATCTTCGTCTTGAAACAGAGCTGAGCAGTGTGGAGGGATTTGTCGGAAATTTCAAGACAACGCTTGCCTCCGATGGAAAAGAAGAGTCCATTGAGCATGGCGTAGCGTTTGTTGCTACGGGGGCGAGCGAATTCAAGCCCCGTGAATACCTCCATGGGGAAGATCCCCGTGTCATCACCCATCAGGAACTGGACAGGAGATTTATAAAGAATGATCCTTCTCTCAAGGAGATGAAGGCCGCGGTATTTATCCAATGTGTGGGTTCCAGGGAGCCGGAAAGGCCGTACTGTTCAAGGGTGTGCTGCACCCATTCCATGGAGAGTGCCCTTCACCTGAAAGAGATCAACCCGGAGATGGACGTATATATTCTGTACAGGGATATTCGGACCTACGGGGAGAGGGAAACCCTCTATAGAAAGGCACGGGCTGCAGGAGTCCTGTTTTTCAGATTTTCGACGGATCAAAAGCCCCACGTCCGTGCCGGTCAGGACTGTGTTGAAATTGAAGTGATGGATCTTATCCTTGAAAGGCCTGTCCTTCTGAGGGCCGATCTGGTGGCCCTTGCTACGGCCATTGTTCCGTACAAAGACGAAAAACTTGCCCAGTTTTTCAAGATCCCCATGAATGATAATGGCTTTTTTGTGGAGGCCCATGCCAAGTTAGGACCCTCTCAGTTCGCGACGGATGGTGTTTTCCTTTGTGGGATGGCCCATTATCCTAAACCCATAGACGAGTCGGTGGCGCAGGCGCAGGCAGCCGCCTCCCGGGCGATTACGCTGTTGGCCAGGAAAAAGATTCAGGTGAGCGGCGCCATCGCGCGCGTGAATCCTGATTTATGCAGCAGCTGCGGCGTCTGTATCGATGTGTGTCCTTATTCGGCTCCCTCTTTTATGAAGGAAGGACGTTTCGCAGGGAAGGCGGAAATCAATCCGGTCCTTTGCAAAGGTTGCGGACTGTGTGTGGCCTCCTGCAGATCCGGAGCTTTGAACCTGAAAGGATTTGGTGAAGACCAGATTCTCGCCATGATAAACGAAATATAGTTGCACAATTACGGTTCTAAAAAGGATCAAACCCATAGGAGATGAAGGAATGAGTGACTGGGAACCTAAAATTACGACGTTTCTCTGTAACTGGTGCAGTTACGGCGCTGCTGATCTGGCTGGAGTCAGTCGTTTTCAGTATCCGCCCAATTTCAGAATTATTCGCGTTCCGTGTTCCGCCAGGGTAAGCCCCAAATTTGTACTGGCCGCCTTTCGGCATGGATCTGATGGCGTATGGGTTTCCGGCTGACACCCCGGCGACTGCCATTACCTGGAAGGTAATTACTACGCAAGACGAAAATTTGCTATGTTGAAAGGTTTGCTGGAACATATAGGCGTTGAACAAGGGCGGCTGCATTTTTCCTGGATCTCCTCCGCGGAGGCCACCAAATTTGTTGAAGTGGCGAGAAATGTGGCGGAAGAGGTAAAAGGGCTGGGCCCTGCCCGATATTTCATCAAGAAAAGAGCTGAGGTGGCATAATGCTCAAATATACTGAAAAAATAAGAGAAACCGCTGCAAGGTTGCTGAAGGACAAGACGGTTGACGTATTTATTGGGTACAGGAAAGGCAGCGTTCCCATGATGAACGAACCGGTACTGATCAGCGATCCGGAAAAAGTCGACCAGCTCTACTGGGATAATTTCTGCGGCTTGAACCTGTGCAACTATCTCACGAAACGCACCGGAAAAATCGGCATTGTGGCAAACGGCTGTAATTCACGCAACATCGTCACCCATATCATTGAAAATCAGATCAAACGAGAACAGCTCTACATTGTGGGGGTCCCCTGTGAAGGAATGATCGATCACAGGGCGGTATCGCGGACGGTGAAACAGGAAGAAATTCTGGAGATAGAACAGGATGATTCGACATTCACCGTAAAAGCGGCGAACTTTGAGAAAACCTTGGAAAAGGCGAAATACCTGCAACGAAACTGTGCTACCTGCACCCATCATAATCCGGTTATTTATGACGAGATGTTGGGAGAGCCGGTGCAAGAACCATCCGGTATCGACCCGTATGAGGATGTGAAAAAGATAGAGCAGATGAGTTCTGAACAGAAGCAGACCTTTTTCACCAATCTTATATCTCGATGTGTCCGGTGTTATGCCTGTCGGAATGTCTGCCCTTTATGTTACTGCCCCACCTGTTTTGTGGATGAATCCGCGCCGCAATGGGTGGGAAAGAGTATCGACCCGACAGATACCATGACCTTTCATTTTCTGAGGGCTTATCATTGCGCCGGGAGGTGTACGGACTGCGGGGCCTGTGAAAGGGTCTGCCCCATGGGAATTTCCATGCGCCAGTTTACAAAGAAACTCAATAAAGACGCACTGGAACTTTTTGCGTGGGAGGCTGGGCTTACCTTGGAAAAGAGGCCTCCACTGGATGTTTACAGACCGGATGATTATAACGACTTCATAAAATAAGGCGAAAGAGGTTTATACCATGACAGACAAGATATTCACCAGGGAAGAGTGGGTGAAAGGCCTTGAATCGGTGAAAGACAAGTACAGGGTGTTTGTCCCGGCAAAAGATGGCGATTTCCACAATTTTTTCTCCCTGGAGGATGGAAAACAGCCTGATTTTGATTATCAAAATACCAGGAAATCTCCCAAATCCGTCATTTATCCCCAATCGGAAAGGATGTTTGAATACAGTCTGGATGAAGCGGACCCTGATGTGAACATCATGAAAGAATCTCCCAAGGACTACTCGCCCCAGGCGATTGTCGGCATAAGACCCTGCGATGTGCAGGCCTTTCAGATTGTAAAACGCAATTTCGACAACCCTGAATATCGCGATCCCTGGTGGGTGCAGCACTTTGAGTCCACCACCCTGATAGGTCTTGGCTGTAACGAGCCCTGTGCCACGTGTTTTTGCACGGAAGTGGGGGGAGGGCCTTTTCATGAGAGCGGGCTTGATGCGCTCATGGTTGACCTGGGCGATAAATTTCTGATTCGAACCCTGACCGAAAAAGGGGAACGTTTCTTAGGAGAAATCACTGGAGGAATTCAGGCGGACGACGCTGCAATAAAATCGGCGGAAGCCCTGGCTTCAGCAGCGGGTGAAAAAATCAATGCCCAGGTCCCTACGGACAAACTGAGGGACAAGGTGATCAATGAGCTCTTTGACGCCCCCTTCTGGGAAGATACGGCTTTTGCCTGTCTGAATTGCGGTACATGCACATACCTTTGTCCCACCTGCTGGTGTTTCGACATTCAGGACGAAATTCAAGGCAAAGAGGGGGATAGAATAAGAAACTGGGACTCCTGCATGTTCCCTCTTTTTACCCTGCACGGTTCAGGGCACAATCCCAGAAACAATAAGCTCCAGCGGGTAAGGCAGCGTTTTATGCACAAATTGAAATATTATGTGGACAAGTATGAGAGCGGAATTCAATGTTCCGGATGCGGGCGTTGTGTTCGGTACTGTCCGGTGAATATCGATATTCGGCGAGTAACCAGGTTAATGAATGATTTCGCATAGCGCAGAAACCCTGGCGCATAGCGCAAATAGAAAGAAATTCAACGCCGGGCGAAGTGGTGGCCTGGTACCGATATTTGAAACTGCGAGCTTTGCGCCTGGTGCCATGCGCTTTGCACAAAAATGAGGGGGTGTTCCATTGGAAAATCCATATTTACCCTATCCTGTAAAAATAGATAAAATTACTACGGAGACAGAAGACAGAAATTTGAAAACCTTCCGGTTCGTTTTTCTTGATCCGGAGGATGAGAAAAAATTTGCCTATACTCCCGGACAGTTTGCGGAGCTGTCCATAGCCGGAAAAGGGGAAATTCCCATCGGTATCGCCTCCTCGCCGACGGAGAAGGGATTTGTTACATTTACCGTGAACAAGACCGGGTTGGTTACCAAACACCTGCACAATATGAAAGAAGGAGACATCATGGGGATTCGTGGCCCTCTGGGCAACTGGTATCCCTGGGATGAAATGGAAGGGAAAAATGTGGTGATTATCGGCGGTGGATTCGCCTTCACTACCTTGAGATCCAGCATTATCTATATGTTGCATCCTGAAAACAGACCAAAGTTTCACGACATTACCGTGGTGTATGGGGCCAGGGCACCGGGAATGTTGCTCTATAAAGAGGAGCTGGCGGAATGGGAGCAGCGGGATGATATTCACATGCACATTACGGTGGATGGAACCGATGACCCTGGCTGGAAATACAATGTAGGTTTTGTTCCTACCGTAACGGAACAGAAAATCACCAGTGCGGAAAATGCCATGGCTATCGTTTGCGGACCGCCAATTATGATAAAATTTACCCAGCCCGTCCTGGAAAAGCTGGGATTCCCTCCGGAGAGGATCATTCTTTCTCTTGAAATGCGCATGAAGTGCGGGATTGGTATCTGTGGGCGCTGCAATATCGGGGATCAGTATGTCTGCAAGGATGGGCCTGTGTTTCCTTTGGCTCAATTGAAGAAAATGCCCTCCGAATATTGATTTATGGGGAATCCTTTATGAACGCGAGAAAGTCACCAGCACTTTCTTGAAAACGTGTTTTGAAAGAGACATTCGAAACTTGGCATTGGGAATTAGAAAAGGCACATAGTTCTAACGGGTTATTTAATGCCAAATTTCGTATTGTCAGTTTCACCTTCCAATTGCCGGTTTCGAAATCCGACTTTCAACCGGATAATGCACCCATTTCTGAAAAAAGTGTAATTTGATGATGCAGGATGCCCTTTTGATCTCATATTTTCACACAAACACATAAATCGACAAAGACATGATGCTCACTATTTTCGCGCTTTTATGACTTTCCATGGGATTCACACATCTCTCTTTTCCGTCAAAACAATCTGCCTATTTCGGAACTATCCGTTCCGATTGACATGAAAAAGGAATTCCGAGTTCTTTTTGATGAAAGTGCATTGAAATCAATCGGTTAGATGCTTATTCTCGGAAACGCCAGGCAGATGGAAAAACTGGGAACTTCTCCTTCAGAATTTTCAGTTCCGGGAGGGGTTTCCATGAAGTAATAAGATTAAGGATATCTATGTGTTATTAATTTGGTATGGTTTTTGCTTAACTGCCACTTTTTGGAGAAGGGTGCCTATTGCATCTGCCCTGAATGTGGAAGAAAAATTGGTCTCTCTGATCCTATGAAAAATTTACAAGAAAGGAATAGACTGCATGGAACTTAATGACAATTTGGGCGAAATGACCTTTTCGGGCTCAGTCATGGCAACTGAATGGGATGATGATGACAACATTACAGCGCTGGAGATTCTGTCCGAGGACGAATATTACTTTGTCGAAAAAAACGCACTGTGGGATGAACTGGTTGATCTCTGGCAGGAAGATGTTGAAATTACGGGAATTGTAACAGAAGAACGAGATGGAAGCAAGAGAGTTCTCATTACGAGTTATGAAATCTTAGATGAGATAAATTACGATGAGGATGAAATTCTGGGGTATGATGAAATAGATGACGGGATCCATGACGATATGTATTTTGATGAGGAAGAGGCTGAAGGTCAATATCTTACCTATTGAAATGAGGTATTTTCGCCATGGAAAAGATCGACGCAGCCATTGACGGCTCCATGCAGGGTTCTCTGCAAAATGCTCTGGAAGATGTGCAGGATATATATATTCCCTCCGAGGGCGAACCGTATATGAGTGAGGAACAGCTTGCCTATTTCAAACAAAAACTGGTTCGCTGGCGTGATCAACTCTTGGAGGAATCCAGGTCTACTTTGAATATGATGAAGGAGGAACCCGTAAAAGAGGTGGACCTGTTGGACCAGGGGGCCTTTGAATCCTACATGAATGTTAAGCTGAGAACAAGCACTCGTTATTATAAATTGATTCAAAAAATTGACGCGGCACTGGAAAGGATAAAATCCGGAGAATATGGGTACTGCGAAGAAACGGGCGAAGCTATCGGTCTACCGCGGCTTGAAGCACGTCCCATTGCAACCCTTTCTCTGGCGGCTCAGGAATGGCACGAGAAAAGGGAACAGCGTGTTAGAATGCGGCGTTAGACGGAATCTACAGCAACCCGTGCGGCAAAAATCAGGCAGTGAAGAAGGGAAGGGAGATATTCCTTTTTAATTGTCGATTCGCGTGGATAACCTTTAGTCGGGAAAGAAAACGATGCGGGATATGATCATTTCATGTGTTCAATGTGACGGTACTTTCGTTTTTTCAGTGGCGGAACAAAAACGCCTGGATGCGTTGGGGTTTGATGCACCCACGCGCTGCCCGGAATGCAGGAAAAGAAAGCAGCGGGGGTTAAACAAAGGGGAAAAGAAAACAAACAGACGTAAGAAACAAAGTGAGCCTTGGAACAATGATGTTTATGAGGAAGAATACTAACCGACGGGAGTATCTTGGTTCTGTTTTGATTCCCTCTCTTTTCTAATGGTGGTTTCAAACCTTGAAGTCGAAAACAATCTATTTCTGAACAAGCGATCGAGGGAGCGTGTCTCCCGGACGGTAACCCACCCGAATGATAAGATCATAAATAACAAGACTCCCGAGCGGCAGTAAGCCGTCGGGAGTCTATTTAATTCCGCAAGAGCGGTAGTGTTCTCCGGCCTTGGCGGCAGGGGGGATTACTTGCCGCTTTCAGACTGGTAATATCCCATGAGGATCTTGGCAACTTCGGGGCGTGCAAACTCGGGCGGCAGAGCCTTTCCTGCAGCCAGCATCTCCCTGACCTTGGTTCCGGAGAGCATTACCCAGTCCTCTTTGGTGTGGTCCTTCACACTGCCCATCATGATTACTTTCCCGAGCTTCTTGGAGTAAGCGGTGTGATCGCCGCGGAAGATGTCGATGAGAAGATCGTCTTTGGTGATGTCGTCAAAGATCGTCTGGGCGTCGAATCCGCCGTAGTAATCACCAACGCCTGCATGGTCTCGCCCGACGATGAGATGTGTACAGCCCATATTCTGACGGAAAACGGCGTGCAGTACCGCTTCGCGGGGACCGGCATAGAGCATGTCGAAGCCGTAACCGGTAATGAGGCATGTGTTCGGTTTGAAATAGAGCTCGACCATCTTTCGAATGGCTGCGTCGCGTATATCAGCAGGAATGTCGCCCTTTTTCAGCTTGCCAAGCAACATATGGATGACTGCGCCATCGGCCTTTACGGTTTCCATCGCCATTTTGACAAGACCTTCGTGGGCACGATGCATCGGATTTCGGGTCTGGAAGGCGACAACGGTTTCCCATCCGAGTTTTTTGATTTCATCGCGGATCTGCATGGCGGTTCGGAATGTTTCGGGAAAATCCGTTGCGAAGTAGGAATAGTTCAATACCTGGATGGGGCCGGAGATACAGGTCTTTCCGACCGTATTGAAGGCATTTACTCCGGGATGGTTCATGTCGTCGGTGCGAAAAATTTTCTCGGTCATCATTTTCATTTCGTCGTCGGTGAATTCTTCGATGGCTTTTACATCCTGGATGGCCAGCACCGGATTTCCCTTTACGTTGGGGTCTAACAAGGCAATACGTTTGGCGCCTTTAATCGCCGAAGCATCTTCGACCATGTTGAGAACAGGGGTTGGCCAGAAAAGGCCGCTTGTGGTATGCATTTTCTCAGCGACTGCCAGGGCATCGGCTTTGTTCATGAAACCGGTCAGGGGATTAAAGTAGCCGCTGCCGAGCATGACGGCATTGCCTGCTGCTGCCGAACAGATCGTGATGGAGGGAAGGCCTGCCGCTTCTTTGATGAGCTTGGCTCGTTTCGCATCATCTTCAACATATAACGGGTTGAGAGTTTCAGAACCATGGGGTTTGATCATTGTCATTCTCCTTTTTATCCAAATTAATGAGGTAATTAGAACAATCCACTTTCAAATAGAAAATAATAGATTAATTTTTATTGACAGTCAAGGAAAAAGGGCCAATTGGATGCCCAATTGTCAGGGAAGTCCCTTTGCTGCCGGAAGATTTTCCCGCGCCTCGGTAAATTTTCAGCCGCTGTCCGATGACGCCGGATTTTTGCCTCTACTCCTTTTTCAGGATTCCCTTTAGAGCGGCAAAGGGATTATGTGTGAGCCCCTCGTTCATCTCTTTTTCGTCTGAGATATTTCCCCCTTCCACATGATCAAGGTATCTCCGGTGTTCATTATCGTGGCAATAGATGCACATATTTTCCCAATTGCTGCCATCGGAGGGGTTATTTTCGTGATTATGGTCCTTATGATGCACTGTCAGGAGGTGGATGTTCCTGTTCGAAAATTCGCGACCGCATCGAGAGCATATCCAGGGATGAATTTTCAAAGATTTTTCGCGATAACCCTGTTCACGTTTCGCCTGCGCATCACGAGCGTTTGCCACTACCCTGTCGATGATTTCCCGGCCGCTCTTCTTTTTTACCGACGTGACCGATCCGGAGCCCTTTTGTTTCATTCGGTAAACCTCCTTCATTGCAAATGTTATGAAGGGATGGTATGATTCAATCAAAATCCCTCCCGAAGAATTGATTTCCTGCGAACTATTTTTTTCCTGCCTTTTGATTGAGGCAGGGTAATGTTCTGCCCTCTTTGCAGGGTTTGCCCCAATGGTTTGGCAGTTTATTGTGCCATGGAAGAACAGCGAAAGGCAACTATGTCAAAAAAATTTCCTGAATGCCCGTTATACAATCATTCAAGCTGCAAGGATTGCTGTAACCCCAAGGTCTGTGCCATAGTAAGAAACGACAAGATTTGCCTCAAGAAAAAGAACAAGTAAGGTAATCGACTTTATGATAAGGTAAAAAGCCGTCTTAAGAAAAGAATATTTTTTGCGGAAGCAGTCCCATGGCGATCTCAAAGAGTACTGATTAATCCGGTTTCTTAAAACTACCGATATACAAAAGGTTGAAAGCCGGCAGGGCGAACAAGATAGTTCGGGCAGTTCTCCTTCTCGGATCGATTCATTTTCTCTTGATTTGCATTGGCAATGGCTCTATAGTTCTGCCCAAACTCACCTGTTTTTAATACAAATCGCTGATCTTTTTGAAGGAAGGAGATGGTATGGATCCAGATAAAATCATGGATGGTCTGTTTAAGGAATTAACCGTAAGTCTGAAGGCCATGTCGAAGGTCAAGACTCTTGATGAAAAGCTCTCTTACAGTAAAATTGTGAAAAATCTTTGTGAATCGTTGGGCGTCTTTCTTAATCTGGCTACGGAAATGATGGATTATGACGATTTAGATGAGCTTGAGGAGTGATATGGCTTTCAGTATCCATATTCTTGCTTGTGGGAGCCATGAAGAATGGAAACCTATTCTCAATTTGGTGAAGACCGCATTGTCTTCGATTTTTTCCAAAGGAAAACGGATGGATATTTTGTGGAAATTGGGGCCCATCATCCGTACGCCCTGAGCCAGACATGGCTTCTGGAAAAAAACGGCTGGAGAGGGATCCTTATTGAGCCGATTCCACACCTGGCAAAGGAATTAAGGGAAAAGCGAAAGAACAGCAAGGTATTTGAATGCGGCGTTTCCTCCCCCGATAAAACAGGCGTCGGATTTGTTGTCATAAGAGAGCCTCTGGCGGAAAGCGACGTTGTCTTTGAGGAACCATTTGAAGGAGAATATAGACCCATTAGAATACGTTCATTAGATGATATTCTGAATGAGTCGGGATGCATTGGAGTTGATTTTTTGTCCATTGACATTGAAGGTATGGAGATCCCGGCTCTCACCGGGATGGATTTTTCGATCTATCGTCCGAAACTGATTCTCATTGAGGACCACTGTGACAATTTGATAAAGCATAACTTTCTGCGGCATAAAGGGTATAAAATTGTAAATCGTTGCGGCTGCAATAACTGGTATGTTCCAGTAGAGTCCCGATATACGGGAAAAATGACGGTAACGAGATTTGAACTGTTCAGGAAAATTTATCTCGGCCTTCCTTTCAGAAAGTTCAAAAGAAAATACCGTTCAACAAAGATGGAGCCCTTTCCCGCATAATTCCCCACCCTGAAAAAGGAGCGATGCCTATGAATGTATCCCGGATGATTCAACGCCACGTCATGGAGCGCCCTGATAAAACCGCTATTATCTTTGAGGATCAGCGTATTTCCTACCTGGAATTGGACAGGCTCATCGACAGGGCCGCTTTCGGTTTCATCGAGGTGGGATTGGATCGGGGAGACGTCCTTTCCCTGTTTCTCCCGAGTCTCCCTGAGCTCATTATTGCTTATCTGGGCGCCGTCCGTGCCGGGATCACTCTGAACCTGGTCAATGCCATGCTGCAGAAGACCGAAGTGGCTTACATCCTGAATGACTGCAAATCCAGAGCAGTTCTCGTAGACAAGGCGAGGCTGCCGATCCTCGAAACGGTAAAACCCCAAGTGTCTTCCCTTGCTCAGGTGATCCTTCTTGAAGAGGGAGAAGGGTATCCTTCCTTCAAGTCCATGCTTTCAAGGGAGGATTCCCCCGTCTTCAACGGCCCGGAGACCAAAGGCAGTGATCTCTGTCACCTCATGTATACTTCGGGTACCACCGGCTGGCCCAAGGGAGTCATGGCTACACACCTTAACGTATGGCATAATGCCAGGGAGTTCGGGAAGGTACACTTTACGCCTGAAGACATTATCATGGTGGCTACCCCCATATTTCACTGCTGGGGCCTGCTCAACGGGACCTTCGGCATGCTGTCCAGGGGCGGGACCGTCATTACGGTGGAACGCTTCTATCCTGAGCCGGTTCTGCGGGACATTGAAAGGCTGAAACCTACCGTATTCATCGGAGTGCCTCCCATGTACAACCTGTTTCTCAAACAGCCTGACCTGGATGCAAAGGATCTCTCCTCCGTGGTGTTTTGCCTTTCCGCTGCCACGAAGATGCCCGAAAACCTCATCAGGGAGATCGAAAGGAGACTGGGATGGCGGTATGCCGAGGCGTGGGGGCTGACGGAAGTATCCTGTGTGGGCGCCACTTCCCCCTATACGGAGACGCGAATCGGTTCCTGCGGAAGGGGGATGGACGATGCCGTCCTGAAGGTGATCGATGAGGAAGGACGCGCCCTTCCTCCGGGTCGGCAGGGAGAATTGTGCGTAAGAGGGACCTGCGTGACAAAAGGATATCTGAATAAACCGGACGTGACCGCCAAGGTCTTTGACGGGGAGGGCTGGTTCCATTCCGGGGACATTGCCTACATGGATGAAGACGGATATGCCTTTATCGTGGATCGAAAAAAAGACATGATCAATGTGGGTGGAGAAAAGGTATTTCCCTCGGAGGTGGAGGATATGATGATCAACCACCCGAAAATCAAGGATCTGGTGATCGTGGGGGTTCCGGATGATCTCAGAGGGGAGGCGCCGAAGGCATTTATTGCTCTCAAAGAAGGAGAAAGCATGACGCTGGAGGAGCTGCGAGGCTACTGCAAGCCGTTGATGGCGCCCTACAAGATCCCTGTGGCCGTGGCATTTCTCGATGAAATTCCCCGCTCCGCGGCCGGCAAGGCTCAGAGAAAGCAATTAAAGGATAAGGAGTGGGGCCTTTAATAAAAGGAGAAAAAATGGGTTACAAGTACATTCTATATGAAGAAAAAGAGCGAATCGGCATCATGACGTTGAATCGGCCGGAAAAGCGCAACGCAATGGGGAAGGAGTTTGAATTGGAGATTGCTTCCTGCCTTCGAGAGGCCAGGGATAAGAGGACTGCGAGGGTTATTATCGTCAAAGCGGTGGGTCCTGTATTCTGTTCAGGGCATGACAAGGCTGAAATTCTGCACCAGCCCATCAATGACGTGCGGGCTTTCTTTCAGACCTGCATCGACCTTTTTGATCTGATGCGCTCCATTCCGCAACCGATTATTGCGCAGGTGCATGGGATTGCCATGGCTGGAGGTTGCCATTTTGTTGCGGGTTGTGATCTGGCTGTTGCGGCCGAAAAGAATGCGCAGTTTGCCATGACCGGCATGAAGATAGGGTACAACTGTTCCACGCCCACAGTGGCGGTGAGTCGTGCCATCGGAAGCAAAAAGTGCCTGGAAATGCTTTTTACGGGAAATTTTATCAGCGCGACGGAAGCCATGGAAAACGGGCTCGTTAATCGCGTTGTCCCGGATGACAAGCTTGAGGAGGAGACGTGGGCCCTTGCCAAAGAGATCGCCCAGCACAGCCTGATGGTCCTGGGCATCTCCAAGCAACATTTCTACCAGCAGATTGAAATGCCAGAAAGGCAGGCCTACCATTACGCCAAGGAACTCATGGCCTCCCAGTCCGTCTGGCCGGACGGAGTGGAGGGGATGGTCGCGTTCAATGAAAAGCGGCAGCCGGTATGGCCTGAAAATTAGACTTTATTCAGACAGGAAGTCGGGCATCAGTTCATACCCTTTACGGTAAACAATTCCTGATTGGATGGCGTTTTTTTCGCTGAACTCTCGCTTGGAGTTATTGCAGGAGAGTTCTTTTCTTGAAGCCCAAGCAAATGGCGCCGGATCCATGGCGTGGGTCTTTATGGAAATCGGGGTATAATGGTCGCTGGCCACCATGACTCTGTAGTCGTCAAACTTCTCCAGCCCTTTCAGTACCGTACCCACGACTTTTTGATCAAATGCCTCTATGGCCTGGATTTTCTCGCGGATATTTCCGCTGTGGCTGGCTTCGTCAGGGGCCTCCACATGAACAAACATGAAATCCAGATGGTTCAGCGCCTTGATGGCCTCTTCCGCTTTCCCCGAATAGTTGGTATCCAGATAGCCTGTGGCGCCTTCCACCCTGACGGGTTCCAGACCCGCGTAGGCGCCGATCCCTTTGAGCAGATCAACCGCGGAAATAACACCTCCCGTGAGGCCGAAGCGATCTTTGAAAGAAGGCATCCGGAGGGCTTTGCCCTGTCCCCAGAGCCACGCGGAGTTTCCCTGGAGGAGGCCCCTGCTCTTTCTGTCTACATTTACGGGATGGTCTTGCAGATACTCCCAGGAACGACGTATGAAAGCTACAACCGGGTCCTGTTTTTCCCTGAGGTATTGGTCCATATTCCGGTCCAGGACGTCGTGGGGTGGAATCGTGGTCGCCTTCTCCGGCCCGTCTTCCCAAACCAGAAGATGACGGTAAGCGACCCCCGGGTAGATATGAATGCCCGGCAAAATGAGCTGCTCCTTAAGGGTGTTGATGATTTGCACCGCTTCTTTGGTGGTGATATCGCCGGAACTGTGACTGACCATGATGATTTCACGATCAGATCTGTGATCGAGGGTAACAAGATTCAGCCGGAATGCCACATCGCTGGGCGAAAGGGGAACACCCATGCTGGCTGCCTCGAAGGGGGCGCGTCCGGTATGATAGACTGAAGGATCGTATCCCAAGAGGGAAAGATTGGCCACATCGCTTCCCGGGTCCATTCCCGTGGGAATGGTTTCAACGAGCCCTGTCCTGCATCCCGCAATGCGGTCCATATTCGGGGTGTGGGCCGCCTCCAGCGGTGTTCTTCCTCCCAGTTCCACAATGGGATAATCCCCCATGCCGTCCCCCACAAGGAGAATGAATTTCGTGCCTTTCAGGGACGTTCTTTTCATAGCTTGCTTCCTTCCACGCGAATCATAACGGTTTTATCCGTCACCATGTCCAATCCGTCGATGATGGAAATGGCCTTCTTTGCATCTCTCTCCAGGGCTTTATGGGTCAGCATGACGATGGGCACGAACCCTTTGGTGACCCTGCCTTTCTGAATGACCGAGTAGATGCTGATATTGAAATCGGCCAGAATTCCCGAAATTTTCGAGAGAACGCCCTGGGGTATCCACGGCTGAAAACCTGAAATAACAGGGGGTTTGTATTTCATCTGAGGGCTGTATCTCGATTCTTTTTGAAGGGGAGGATGCATGGGCCAGTGGCGACAACCGATTTTTGGCGCCGGACCGTATTTCCCTGGCCAGGCCTGATGATGTCCGAGACAACGGCGCTTGCGGTGGGTCTTCTCCCGGCCCCAAGACCGTAATAAAGGTTCGGGCCCACAAAATCTCCTTCAATATAAATGGCGTTGTAGGCGCCATTGACGTTCGCAAGAATATGATGCTTCGGGATCATGGCGGGATGAACCCGTGCCTCAACCCTTTCCCCCAGATCCGTGGCGATGGCCAACAGCTTGATGCTGTAGCCCAGTTCCCCCGCAAAACGTATATCGTCGGGGGTTATGGAGAGAATGCCTTCCCTCGGGATATCCTTGAAAGCGACCGCCTGTCCGAAAATGATCGATATGATGATGGCGAGTTTGTGAGCGGCGTCCGTTCCATCCACATCCAGGGTCGGCGGATCTTCGGCGAAACCCAGCGCTACGGCTTCCGCAACCGCCTCCTCATAGGGAAGGTTTTTCTTGGTCATTTTCGTGAGGATATAGTTTGATGTCCCATTGAGTATGCCCATGCAGTTGGTAATCCGGTTGGCGGAAAGTCCGGTTTTCAGTGCACCGATGATGGGGATGCCTCCCCCGACGCTCGCTTCGAAACAGAGGCCCACTCCGTTTTCGGTCTGCGGCCTTATAGATCTCCTCTCCGTGCTCCGCCAGCAGGGCTTTGTTGGCCGTAACCACGTGCTTCCCATTTTCCATTGCCTTTAGAATGAATTCCTTTGCTTTTCCCAGACCCCCCATAAGTTCCACAACGATCTGGATTTCGGGATCATTGATGAGCTTCATCGCGTCGGTGGTCATACATTCTCTTCCGGGAGTTACGGAAATACCTCGATCTGTGTCTATATCCAGGTCGGCTATTTTTCGTACCGCCACCTCCGCGCCGACCCTGTCCGCGATGATCTCTCGATTTATAGAAAGGGCCTCAAATGTTCCTGCCCCCACGGTTCCGAATCCAATGATTCCCACATTAATTTTTTTCATGTTTTCTTCCCTTTATTTTTGGCTCATAAAACCAATTCATATCCTTTGTATCCCAGCAGCCCCTCCACCTCCTGAAAAAACGCACCGCAGGGCGATACGTTGAAACGATTGTGGGCGGAGATGGTGATCCGCTTTTTTTCTGAGGATTCCATGGTGAAAAACAATCTGCAATCTCCCGGATGATTGAAGACAATGTCTCTCAAATCCTCCAGCAGGTCTTTTGGGGGATCTTTCTTTGTTGCAGGGTTGAGTCGCACCGCTTTGACATTCTTCAGTTTCACCGATTCCAGGGATTCAATTTCATTGGCAATGATCTTTGCCGTGTTGTCTCCCACTTCGGCGGCGCCACTGACGAGCAGCGCCCCTTCCCCCTTCAGCAAAAGAGAAACATCCGCGAAAAGTTTCGGGAATACGACTACTTCAGTAGAACCGGTCAGGTCTTCCAGCTGAATGCTGGCCATCTTGTCGCCTTTTTTGGTTCTTTTGATCTTTATGCTTTCCACAATTCCCGCAACCTTGACCGGGGACTTATCCTTTTGGGTGGGCAGGTCCTGTATCAGACAGGTGGAAAACTTCTCCACTTCATCCCGAAAATCTGAAAGGGGATGTCCCGTAATATAAAAGCCCAAGGCTTCCTTCTCCCGTTTCAGCTTCTGCTTTTCGTCCCACTCTTCTATTTCAGGCAGTTCCAGAAGACCGCCTGTGTCCCCTGAGAAGGAAAGGGCTCCGAACATGTTCATCTGGTTTGGATCGTGATTGGCCCCGCAGATTTTCAGCGCGTCGTCAAGGCCTGCGAACAAACGGGATCTGGCCTCTCCCGTGAAAGTCGAATGCGCCGCATTGAATGAGGCCCTCCATGACTCGTTTGTTCACTTTTGAACCATCCACTCTGGTGCAGAAATCCAGCAGATCTCCGTAAAGGCCGTGCTGGTTCCTTTCTTCAATCATGATTTCGACGGCCTTGATCCCCACGTTTTTTACCGCGGCCAGCCCGAAGCGTATCTGGCAATCCACCACCGAGAAATCCGCCTGGCTTTCGTTCACGTCGGGCGGAAGAATATCGATCCCCATGGCCCTGCATTCGGCAATGTTCTTGATCGTTTTGTCCTGATTTCCCATGTCCTGGGTCAATAGGGCGGCCATGAACTGCACCGGGTAGTAGGCCTTCAGATAGGCTGTTTGATAGGCAATCATGGCATAGGCCGCGGAATGGGATTTATTGAACCCGTATCCCCCAAACTTATCGATCAGATCAAAGAGCGTCCGGGCCAGTTTTTCGGAAACCCCGTTTGCGACGGCGCCTTCTATAAATCTCGCCCTGTGCTTCGCTAAAAGTTCCGGCTTCTTTTTTCCAACGGCCTTCCTGAGCTCATCCGCTTCCCCCATGGTATAGCTGGAAAGAACCTGGGCAATCTTCATGACCTGTTCCTGGTACAGAATGACCCCGTAGGTCTCTTTCAGGATGGGTTCCAGTTTGGGCACAAAATAATTGATTTTGCTCGTTCCGTGTTTTCCGTTCACGAAATCATCAATCATATTGCTTCCCAGGGGCCCTGGCCTGTAAAGGGCCATGAGGGCTATGACATCTTCTATGACCTCCGGTCTCAGCTTCCTTTCCAGCTCTTTCATGCCCGCACTTTCCAGCTGAAACACGCCCGTTGTTCTGCCTTCGGAGCACAACTGGTAAGGGGCTTCGTCATCGAGAGGAAGCGTATCCAGGGAAATTTCCGTTCCTGTTGTTTCCTTGATGATCCGGATGGCTTCTTTGATGACGGTGAGGGTCTTCAACCCTAAAAAATCAAACTTGATAAGCCCTAACTGCTCAATGCGGTTCATGGTGAACTGGGCCATGATTTCACCCTTGGATCCTCTGTACAACGGAAGGTATTCCACAAGGGACCTGTCCGAAATCACCACTCCGCAGGCATGGGTGGACACATGCCTTGACAGCCCCTCCAGGTCGCGGGAAATGCGCAGGAGATCTTTGAATGAGCTGTTGTCCCCCTGTTCCAGCGCCTTCAGTTCCGGCTCTTCCTCAATGGCCTTTGAGAGTTTTACACCGGGTCCTTCGGGAACCAGTTTGGCGATGCGATCCACTTCGAAAAGGGGAATATTCAGGCTTCTGCCAACGTCCCTTATCACTCCCCTGGCTTTCATGCTTCCGAAGGTGATAATCTGACTGACGTTGTTGCGACCGTATTTTTCAGAGACATATCGGATAACGGCATCTCTGCCGTGGATATCGAAATCGATATCAATATCGGGCATGCTTATTCTTGAGGGATTGAGAAAACGTTCAAACAAGAGTCCGTATCGTATAGGCTCAACATCCGTGATGTTGAGACAATAGGCCACCAGCGAACCGGCCGCGGAGCCTCTGCCCGGACCTACTGCGATATCATTCTGGTGGGCATATTCGATAAAATCGGCCACGATCAGAAAATAGCCCGGAAACCCCATATCTTTAATGACCTTCAGCTCAAATTCGAGTCTTTCCTCATATTCCTTCCTAACCTCTGGGGTGAAATGGTCGTTGCCTTCGTTTTTCTGGAGGATTCTTCTTTCAAAACCTTTCCGCGCCTTCAGGATAAGCAGGCCATTAAGGCTCTGTCCATCCGGCACTTTAAAGGCGGGAAATTTGTATTCCCCGAATTTCATTTCAAACGTGCAACGGTTTGCCACCTCAACGGTGTTTGTAATGGCGGTTTGAAATTCCGGCAGGTCTTTTGCCATTTCCTCCGCGGATTTAAAAAAGAATTCATCGGAGGAAAACTTGAGCCGTTTTTCATCGTCCACCGACTTGCCCGTCTGAATGCAGAGCAACACGTCGTGGGATTCGGAATCACTTCTGTTGAGATAGTGACAGTCATTTGTGGCAACCAGGGGCAGCGACAGATCCTTTGAAAGTTCTCCCAGTACCTTGTTGATCTTTTTTTGTTCGGGAAGGTTGTTGGCCTGAATTTCCAGGTAGAATCGCTCGTCGAAAATGGCTGCCATCTCCCTGGCTTTTTCCCTGGCCGCTTCCACTTTACCCCTGTTTATAAGGTGGGGGACATTTCCTTTCAGACAGGCCGACAGGGCGATGAGGCCTGCGTTGTGTTGTTTCAGAAGCTCCATATCAACGCGCGGACGGTAATAAAACCCTTCCAGGTGTCCCAATGTCACAAGCTGGCTCAGGTTCTTATAGCCTTGCTCATTCATGACGAGTAGGACCAGATGATAGGCATTGGGACTTCCATCGGAAGACGGGGATCGTTCACGGCGGTTGCCGGGGGCCACGTAGACCTCGCATCCGATGACCGGTCTGATCCCTTTCTTTATGGCCTGGTCATAAAATTGAACAATTCCGAACATGTTTCCGTGATCCGTAATGGCTGCGGACTCCATTTGGAGATCTCGGGCCTTGTTCAGCATGCCATCGATTCGGATGGCGCCGTCAAGAAGGCTGTATTCCGTGTGTACATGAAGATGGACAAAAGGTGAAATCACCACGTAATCCTCGCTGGTTATTTACTGGATTCCCAGTTTGCGACTTGTCAGTCATCGGGGGCGTATGATACGTTAAACCACGCCATTCATCAAGGCATTTTAACAGCCATTCCGCGGCGACGTTTCCCCGGAATTCATCGGTATGGAACAGGCGAGCTAACCATGAGGGAAAACAATGGGTACCATGCAAGATGCAAAACCTATGACCTGGGGAGAAAAACTTACCCGGCAAAACAGGGGCCTGAAAGAAAAGATAGGGGTACTCAAAACCGAAGCGGCAACCCTTCAGAGAGAATTGAGAAACACCTGGCAACTCATGGAAGCCTTGCCCGGCGAGGTGATCCTGGTGGAGAAAGGGCACATTGTTTTTGCAAACGAGGCTGCCTGCGATGTATTTGGTTATGCGAAACAGGATCTGCTTCAGATGAGCCTGACAGATCTGGTGCATCCGGATTCCAAGGGCTTTCTGAAAGATCTCTCTGAAAGAAATTACCCCGGTGATCGGATACATGATCCCTATGAAGTAACATTCCTGAAGAAAAACGGAAAAAGGCTGTCTTGCGGAGTTGGGGTGCGGGCAATCCGAAGAAACAGGAAAAAGGCCTTTCTCGTCAATATATTGGAAATTGAGCAGATCAAGGAAAACCAAAGAAGGGCCAGTGCCTCTGTGAATGCGCAAACCATGAAGCGGGTCCTTGCCATGTTTGATAAACAGATGGAAGCCTTTATGCTGGTTCTTGAAGAACCGGCGGGTGGGGCTCGGGAAAAGCCAAACCGGAGGCAGAACGCCGGAGATATTTTCTGAAAGGCTGGCGCATCTGCGAAAGATCTGTTCCCCCATGGGGAGAGAATTTCGGTTTATCGGCAGGTCCGAATATGATCCTTCGGAAATGGGATTATTTGATCTTCAGGAAGTTATCAGAGATGCTGAAGGGATATCCCGAAACAGGGTATTCGGTCCTCCCGGCAAGGAAGAGGTCGAGGTTGGATTGAATAAGTACCTGCGAACCGTGTCGCCCCTATGGGGTTGTAGAGATGAGATGAGGGAGGCATTTGTTTCTATTATTCAAAACGCCATGGAAGCCACGGATCCCTTTGGAGAGATCCATGTGACCTCCGAAGAAGATTCCGGGTTTGCATTCGTTTATGTACAGGATAGTGGGGCCGGGATTCGGAAAGATGTGGCCGATAATCTGTATGAACCGTTTTTTACAACGAAAAAGTTTCCGCACAGGGGGCTCGGCTTGAGTGTAGCCTACGCTGTCATCGAGCGGCATGGGGGCAAAATAGACTTCATCAGTCGGGAAGGCCAGGGAACCACGGTTGCTGTGAGACTTCCCCTTGCGGAAAAGGGTGTAACGAACAAGGCCGGGGTGAGGAAAAACTGGATTAAAGATCGATCCATCCTGCTTATCTCCTCTGAAAATCGGTTAACGGATCTTCTCCGTCTGTTATTTTCAGACAGGGGAGGGCTCGTTACGGTTGTTTCGGGGGAGAAAGATGGGGTCAGAGAACTCAGGAAAGATCGCTATGATCTGTTGATCATGCACTATGACGCAAGCAGGGATTCGATGGAGAGCATGATAAGAAGGATCAAGAAATTATGGCCGGATCTTGCCATGATTTTGATTGGTGTGGATAAGCAGACGCGGGAAAAACCGTTTTGGGAACAGCTCGGCGTGGACTTTATGGAAGGGAGACCATTGGATATGGATCTCTTTTTCCTGCTTCTTTCAGAAGTCTTTCAAAGAAAGGAAGTGCGCATAATGCCACAGACCCCCTCCAGCATCCCCCTTGCGGAAAGAATGAGACCTCAAACTATTGAGGAGATGGTGGGACAGGAGCATCTTCTGGGGAGGGATACCTACCTTTCCAGAGCTATTCACGACGGCAGGGCCTTCCCAGTGATATTCTGGGGACCTCCCGGTTCGGGGAAAACAACCCTTGCCAGGGTCATGGGACATGCTGCAGGATTGCCTTTTCATGCGTTTTCGGCGGTAACATCCGGGGTAAAGGATCTGCGGCAGATCCTGCTCCAGGCGGAGAAGGAAAAGTCCTTGTCGGGAAAGGCATCTATCCTGTTTGTGGACGAAATCCACCGGTTTAACAAGGCCCAACAGGATGCGTTCCTACCCCATGTGGAATCCGGTCTTATCGTTTTGATAGGGGCCACTACGCAAAACCCTTCTTTTGAGGTGATCCCGCCGCTCATTTCAAGGACGCGGGTTCTGGTCCTGAATCCTTTGACCACGGACGATCTTCGAAATCTTCTGCATCGGGCCGTCAGGGACGTGGAAAGAGGCCTGGGACGTTTTTCCATCCGGATCGATCCGGATGCCATGGAACATATGGCCGCCGTATCGCACGGGGATGCCCGGGCCGCCCTCAACAATCTGGAGGCCGTTTTTTTCTTCAAGGGGGAGGCGATGCCGGGCGAGCCGATTGTGATTGGATTGAAGGATGTGGAAGCCGCACTCCAGGTAAAATCCCTTCCCTATGATAAGAACGGAGAACAGCACTATGACATCATTTCCGCCTTTCACAAGAGTCTGAGAGGGAGCGATGCGCAGGCCTCGCTCTATTGGTTGTACCGGATGCTCATGGCCGGTGAAGATCCCCTGTTTATCTGTCGAAGAATGATTCGCTTCGCATCGGAAGATGTAGGGCTTGCTGATTCCGGCGCCCTTCAGGTGGTCCTTTGCGCTTTTGAGGCATGGCAGAAGGTGGGACCTCCTGAAGCGGAACTCGCCCTTGCCCAGGCAGC
Source organism: uncultured delta proteobacterium (assembly GCA_963747555.1). Lineage (GTDB taxonomy): Bacteria > Desulfobacterota > DSM-4660 > Desulfatiglandales > Desulfatiglandaceae > DUZB01. Next base: position 49,027 of record CAVVFZ010000017.1, on the reverse strand, counting down.
CGTCTATCTTGCGTCGGCGCCAAAGAGCAACGCCCTTTACCTGGCGGAAAAAGAAGTGAAAAAAGAGATAAGCCAATCGGGACCTCTGCAGGTCCCCATGCACATCCGAAATGCACCTACTGCACTCATGAAAAAACTGGGGTACAGCAAGGGTTATCTATACCCCCACAATTACCCCGATGCCTGGATTGAGCAGGAATATCTCCCCGAAAAAGTACGTGAAAAGATCTTTTACCGACCCACCGGCAGAGGGTTTGAGCAGGAGATCAGAAGGAGGATGGCAAAGATCAACCAGGCCAGATCCCGGGCCGGGGAAATCGGAACACAGAACAGAAAAAAAGGAGGCACTGAGCCCTCTGAAAAGTGAATGGCCGGGATGGTTACAGTGGTGGCGACCATCGCCCCGTGTAGCCATCGTAGAACCAGCATCCCTCAAGGGCTTTTCGAAAGGTGAATTGAGGGTTTTCCGCCCATTGGAGCATCTGCTCGTGGGCATTTTGCAGTTGTTTGAAGCATTCTTCATCTCCCCCGACGTCGGGGTGATGGATCTTGGCCATTTTCTTGTAGGCGGATTTAATTTTTTCGTTGGTGCTATCGGAAGATAAGTCGTTCCTGCTGAGCTGAAGGACTTTCAGACTGAAGGCTTCCGTGCGGGACAATCTCGGCTGGACGCGTCTGCAGGGCTTGACGTTATCGGGACTGATATCGTTCTGGTTGGTTCTGTTGATCAGGGTGAGAGAGGCCCTGCTCTTGGAATTTCTGTTGTTCACCAGTCGGTGCCATTCCCGGCCCCATTGGACTACAAGGCATTTGAGGTCTTCCGCCGGTTTCTGCCCGTTTTTTCTCTGATAGGTGAATCTGGAGATCTCCTTGGACCAGGAGGGATACACGTCCAGCATGACCATCTCACGGGTGAAGGAAAAAGCCGCATATCTGGCATTGAGCGCACTGAGCAAGCCTTTTGAGAGGGCCAGCACCCAATTGATCTTCTGCCGGCATTCCTTGGAGCAGTACCTCCGTCCCTTTTTCATGTCTTGGGTGCCGCAGGAAAGGCATGTTCTTTTCGCAACCCGTCGGGAGGCTTTCAAGGCCATAGTGGCCACAGGTTCCTGGGTTGCCGTTTGATTCATTTCTGTTATCGTTTCCTCTAATTTCAACTTACAGTGCTTCCGGTGCAAATGCCACGACCTGATCTATGCTCAATGCATTGGTCAGGATCATCGCCAGCCTGTCGATGCCAAGAGCAATGCCGGCCGCATCGGGCATGGATGGGAGTGCGTCCAAAAATCTTGTCGGCATGGGGTAAACGGGTCTGTGGGAATCCGCTCTTCTTCTGTATTCTTCCTCGAACCTTGTTCTCTGTTCGTGGGCATCGTTTAATTCCGAAAAGCCGTTTGCCAGTTCCAGGCCTCCGATATAAATCTCAAATCTTTCGGCTACCGCCTTGTTATCTTCTCGCAATCTTGCGAGCGCCGCCATGGATGCCGGATAATCAAACAGGAAGGTTGGTTTGCCCCAACCCAGATGGGGTTCAATTTCTTCTACCATGATCTGATCAAACCTGTCTTTTTCCAGCGCCTCTCCCAAGGAAATGGAAGCCAGATCCTTGAATGCATTTTCAACGGAGAGCCTTTGCCAAGGGGCACTGAAATCAATGGATCGGCCGCCATAACAGATCGGTTTTTGCAGATCGAGTTTTTTATGGATAAAAAGAAATAGATCTTCACATTCCTCCATGAGACCCCTGTAGTCGTCGTCCGTTCTGTACCATTCCAGCATGGTAAACTCAGGGAGATGACGGTCGCCTCTCTCCCGCTCTCTGAAACATTTGGATATCTGAAAAATTCTTGAAAAACCCTCCGAAAGCAACCGCTTCATGCAGAGTTCGGGAGAAGTTTGCAGATAAAGGTTCCCGGCCTGAATGGCGTCGATGTGGGCCTCAGGCGCCGGGGCCGGGATGAGACAGGGGGTTTCCACATGGAGATAACCGTTTGTCTCGAAAAAGGACCTGATGGCCTGTATCATTCGAGCCCGAAGCTCCAGTGCGGCCTTTACCATGAGAACACTTTTTCAACCACGAATTACACAAATCACATGAATCAATGAATCATTCTCCCTGACACCTGACGCCCGGCGACGGAACGGGGTTCCGGGATCACACCGCAGGATCATGCAAGCCCGCGTTGAGCCGCTATTCTTTTACCCGTGTGACATATTCCCCTGAACGGGTGTCAAGGGTCAGCTTTTCTCCTTCTTCAATAAATGGAGGAACTCTCAATTCATACCCTGTCTCCATGGTTACGGGCTTGGTATCCCCTGCAACGGAGTCGCCCTTTGCCCATGGATCCGCCTTTTGTACAACGAGATCCACAAAATTGGGCAACGTAATCCCTATGGGTTTGTCGCCGAAAAACAGGATGTCTACTTCAAGGTTATCCGTCAGGAAATTTTTTGCGTCACCAACCTGCTCGGAAGTGAGCGCGGTCTGTTCGTAGTTTTCCAGGTCCATAAACCAGAATTCATTTTCCTGGTTGTAGAGATATTGCATTTTCCGTTCCGATAGATCCGCCTTCTGGAAGGAATCACCTGATCGGTAGGTTGGGCTGATGATTACCCCGGTAATCATATTCTTTAATTTACAGCGGTAAAGGGCCTGTCCTTTACCCGGTTTTGAAAACTGAAAATCGGTCACAATATACGGGTCATTGTCAATCTCAATTTTCAACCCTTTTCTCAAATCACTTGCATTATACATGATGCGCCTCTTATTTAGTGTTTAAATGCCCTTTGTCCGGTAAATACCATGGTAACCTGTGGGGTCGCCTCATTGCAAGCTTCTATTGCTTCAAAGTCGCGCAGCGAGCCTCCCGGCTGTACGATGGCTGTGATTCCTTCTTTTATCCCAACATCCACCCCGTCTCGAAAGGGGAAAAAAGCATCTGAGACCATGCAGGCGCCCACGAGTCCACCCTTGGCCGCCTTGGTCTGTCTGTCTATTTCCTCCAGGAGAGCTCTGTCTTTCCTGTCTGATTTTATCAAAGATTCAAGTTCCTTGTAGGGGATGCCGTGATTCTTGAAACAGAGCGCATCGGCATATTTGGTATAGGCCTTGAATATCCCTATTTCGGCGACGCCGACCCTGTCCTGCTCTCCCGTGCCTATCCCGACTGTGACGCCGTCTTTCACATAGATGACGGAGTTGGACGTCACCCCCTGTTCCACCTGCCAGCCGAAAAGCATATCGGCGTATTCCGCCTCTGTAGGGGACCTCTCAATGACATATTCTCTTCCCTGGTGAGAACAGATGGCGGGTTGGAAATCCTCTTTAGATCGTATGGCGTTTTGTGAAGATTGCTGAACAATGATTCCACCGTCCATGAGACTCTTGAAATCCACGAACCGTGCATCCTGAAATTGAGAAAGCTGATCCATTTTCGAGATCTGAATGATTCTCAGATTGGGTCTCCCTTGCCAGAATTTCAATCGTTCCTTCTTCAAAGTCAGGGGCGGCGACCACTTCCAGGTAGTTTTCGGACACCAGTTCAGCGGTTGCCCGATCCATGGGACGATTAAAAAGCGCGCAACCTCCGAATGCAGCGATTCTATCCGCCATATCGGCCTTTTTATAGGCGTCTTCGAGGGAATCTCCATAGGCCACACCGCAGGGATTGTTGTGTTTTACAATGACCACCGCCGGACCCGCATTTAAATATTTCATGATGTTCAGGGCATTGTCCACATCCGTAAGGTTGATCTTGCCCGGGTGCTTTCCGCTCTGGATCATGTCCTTCTCCGAAATAGCCGACACAAGCCCGTTTCCGGGTTCTATAAACCGGCATCCTCCCAGGACAAGATTTCCTTCAACAAGCTCATAAAGGGCCGCTTCCTGTCCGGGATTTTCGCCGTAACGAAGTCCCTTTTCAATGGCTTCTCCGGTTTTTTCATCGGAGATCTTCCACGTCCTTTTCCGGTAGGTCAGTATCTGCTTCCCGAAAGATATGGTCAATTCGGAGGGAAAGTGGTCATCCATTACAGTCCGATACATCTTTTTCAGATCTTCACCCATTTTCTCTTCCTCTATTGGATAGGTTCCCGTTTATTCTTTTCAATGCGGGCGTAGGCGTTATGATTGTGGATCGATTCGAAATTTTCCGATTCCACGGCAAACCAGGTGATATTCGGATCGTTATTCAGTTTAACCGCAATTTCGCGAACGATATCTTCCACGAACATGGGATTTTCGTAGGCCCTTTCGGTTACATATTTTTCATCTTCTCTTTTCAGAACGGAAAATACCTCGCTCGATGCCGATTGTTCCACCAGTTTGATCAGATCTTCAATCCACATGAATTTTTCAAACCGGACCTGAAGCCGCACTTCCCCACGCTGGTTATGCGCCCCGAAATCGCTGATCTCTTTCGAGCACGGGCAAAGCGTGGAAATGGGCACGTTGATGATGAGAATCAGGTCTTTTCCGCTGTTGAGGGACCCTTTGAAGGTACATTTATATTCCATGAGCCCTTCGCTTCCGGTCACGGGCGCCAATTTGCTGATGAAATAGGGAAAAGTAATTTCGATATGGGCGCTTTCCGCGTCCAGCCTTGCTTTCATTTCTTCAAGGATTTCCGTGAAGTTCTGGACGGAGATGCGGCGGCTGTGTTCGTTCAAAATCTCCACGAACCTGCTCATATGGGTTCCCTTATAGTAGCGGGGCAGATTCACGTACATGTTGATTTTGGCTACCGTCTGCTGTTCGCCCATATCCTTATCGAGGACCGTGATGGGATATCTGATTCCTTTCACCCCTACTTGATCAATGTCCACATTTCGATCATCTGTGTGATTCTGTATGTCTTTCATTTTCCCGCGGATAAACCTTCCTTTCATAAAATTGTGGCATTGAACTACATGATCTGAGGTTTTATGTCAATCATTCTACGCCAAATAGTCTTTCAGCTTTTTTTGGAGGGAATCGGGCCAGACGTCCTCAAAAAGAAACGCTTGAATTTCCTCCTTGGAAAGGCTCTTCATGATTTCCGCGGGTAGATCCCTCAAGACTTCCATCCTGCCTGATTTTGGTTCTTTGTTCTTTTTTTCCTGCATGGTGTTTTTCCTTTATCCTAAATAGGCCTCTTTTACCTTCGGGTTTACCAGGAGATCCGACGCATTGTCTTCCAGGACCACCTTTCCCGTCTCCATAACGTAGCCGTAGTCGCCAAGGCTGAGTGCTGCGTGGGCATTCTGTTCAATCAGCAGAATGGTAATCCCGTCTTCCCTGATCTGACTGATAATGGCCATGATCTGTTCCACCATCAACGGCGCAAGCCCCAAAGACGGTTCATCCAACAAAAGGACCCGGGGGAGGCCCATCATGGCACGAGCGATGGCAAGCATCTGCTGTTCTCCCCCCGACATGGTTCCGGCCATCTGTCCCCGCCGGCCCTCTAAAACGGGAAAAAGATGGAAGACGGTTTCCAATGTTCTGGAAACGTCCTTTTTGACTTTTCTCAAATAAGCCCCAAGGGCAAGGTTTTCCTGAACCGTCATGTTCGGAAAAACGCGGCGACCCTCGGGGACCTGGATTACCCCTTTCCTGACGATTTCTTCAGGCGCAAGATTGTGTATGGGTTCCCCCGAAAAAAGGATGGCGCCTGAAGAAATCTTTTTGATCCCGCTTATGGCCATCAGGGTGGTTGATTTTCCGGCCCCATTGGCGCCTATCAAACAACAGATCTTCTTTTCAGGGATATGAACCGAAACCCCTTGCAGCGCATGGATGTTTCTGTAATAGGCGTGAATGTCCTGGATCTTCAACACGCTGCATGGGCCTTTCCGAGGTAGGCCTCGATAACTTTGGGGTCGGATCTTATCTCCTCAGGGGTCCCTTTGGAAATCAATTTCCCGTAATCCAGGACGTATATTCTGTCTGCCAGATTCATCATGACTTTCATGTCGTGCTCTATGATAAGCACAGCGATGCCGTTTTCACGCATTTTAAGAATCAATTCGGTCATGCGGGCCGATTCCCTGGGGTTCATGCCGGCCGCCGGCTCATCTAAAAGGATCAACCTGGGTTCGGAAGCGAGGGCGCGGGCAATTTCCAACCTCCTCTGTTCACCATAAGCCAGAGCACCCGCCAGATCGAAGGCCCGCTGTTCGAGACCGACAAAGCGGAGACAGTTCAAGGCCTCCTGTTCGGCTAAACCTTCCTCTTTTCGCTGAGAACGAGTCCTCAGGAGAGCGCCCGGGACTCCCGTTCTCAGTCGCACGTGGAAACCTGTCTTTACATTATCGAGAACGCTCAGATTGAAAAACAAACGAATATTCTGGAATGTCCTGGATACCCCGGCCCTGCAGATGACATCAGGTCCTACCGTGAACCCGAATAATTGGCGGACGGGTTTGTGGAGAAGTTGCCCTATAAAACAGGCACTGAAAGGCAAAGCCGCGATCGACCAGGGAATGCCAAGATAGGTTGCCGGTATCCCGGTTCCAATGAGCGACAGGTTGTCATGGGGGTATCTCAGCCACCAAACTCCAAAAATAAGATCATTCAGCAGAAAAACAAGGGTCAATCCCCAGGCCCATATCTCGAATTTGCGAAGCCCTCTCACAAGAAAAACCTGGATAAACAGGAAAAAAAGGCCCACAAGAAAAATTTCAAAAGGATAATAGGTCTGCGGAAGAAATACCGACCAGAAAAGAGGGATCCAAAGCAAACCGAGAAAGAAGAACAGTAGAGCAAACCTCTTGACCAACACCTCCTTTTTTTTGGATTTTTGTGAGGCAATAGGCATGCCCTGAAACTGAATTTCCCCTTCGGAAGGGTGATAAAGGCCTGTAATGCAGTTGAAAAGGGTGGTTTTCCCCGCGCCATTGGGTCCGATGACGCCGACGATCTCACCCGTTTCTACCTGGAGATTGATATCTTGCAAGGCCGTAAGACCGCCAAAGGCCTTACCCACCGCCTTGATTTTCAAGAGCAGATCCATATTAGACGGATTCCTTTTCTGTTGCCGATCCAATCCGATTTTTCGTCTTCAGGGCCTTTGATGCCCGGGAACGCTCAAAGGGGATCAGCCCTTCGGGCCTTAATCGCATCATGAGAACCAGGATAAATCCATACACCAGGTATCGGGCACTAAACAGTTCCTGGGGCAGGACAATGCGCAGGATCTCCGACAGTGGGATCAGGACCAGCGCCCCTAACATGGTTCCCGCGATACTCCCCATGCCGCCGAAGACGATGAGGCAGAGAATCAGGATCGATTCCCAGAATTTAAACATATCGGGATGAATAAAAAGAAACCACCTGGCGTAGAAAGCGCCTCCCATGGCCCCTATGGAGGCGCTGATGGCAAAGGCGGTAACCTTGTACCGAATCAGGTTTATGCCGCAGCACTGGGCTGCAATCTCGTCTTCACGAATGGCAAACCAGGCGCGCCCCAGCCTCGAGTCCTCGAGGCGGGTCACCGCAAACAGCACCAGGAGAAGGAGAAACAAGATGAGATAATAGAATTCCCATTCGTGTACAAGCACATGCCCGAAGATGGAGGGGGGGGCGATTCCCGGAAGACCCATGGGACCTCTGGTTAGCCAGAGCTCGTTGCGCAGCACAAGCACCACAAGTTCCGAAAACCCGAAGGTCACGATGGCGAAATAGTCGCCGGTGAGACGCAGGGTCGGCAGCCCCAGAAGCACCCCCCATAAGGCCCCGTTCAGGGCGGCTAAAGGGAGGATCACCCACAAGCTCAGATCATAATGAATGGTCAGGAGTCCGGAAGTGTAGGCTCCGATTCCATAAAATCCCACATATCCCAGGTCCAGAAGTCCGGTGAATCCCGGAACAATGTTCAACCCAAGGGCAAGGATCATGTAGAGGATGGCTGTGGTAAGGATCCTTATCAGGTAGTTGGAAGAATTTCCCATGGGGATCCACGGCAACAGGACAACAAAGACGATCAGACACGAAATCAGGTAATGGCTTCTGCGCGTGCCTGAAAATATGGCGATCATGCCTTCTCCCCTGTCTTCCTGCCTATGAGTCCCGATGGTTTGAAGAGGATGACCGCAATCATGACCGCATAGGATATGCCATCCCGGTATTCGGAAGAGATATATCCGGCGCCCATGACCTCTGCAATTCCCAGAACGCCGCCTCCCAATATGGCTCCCGATACACTTCCTATCCCCCCCAGTACGGCGGCGGCAAAGGCCTTTACCCCCGCCACATACCCCATGGTGGGGAAAATCGCGTTATAATAGAGACCCACCAGTACCCCAGCCATGCCGCCCATGGCCGAACCAATGGCAAAAGTGAAGGATATTACCCGGTTGACACCGATTCCCATGAGGGCGGCCGTGGTTTTGTCCTGGGATACGGCACGCATGGCTGCGCCGATTCTGGTTTTGTGGATGATCAGGTGTAGGAAGATCATGCAAAGCACCGTCAGGGAAAGAATGAAAATTTGCAGCCAGCTGATGGATACCTCTCCAAAAATGAGGGCGGGTTCGGAGAAGACTTTGGGTAATATGTCGCGCGGATACGATTTGATCTGAGATCCCCAGATCATCAGAGCCAGGTTTTGCAAGAAGATGGACATTCCGATTGCGGTAATCAGGGCGGCCAGCCGGGGTGCATCTCTCAACGGACGATAAGCGATAAAATCAAGGAGAATGCCTATCAGGGCGCAGACGGGAATGGCAAGTGCGAAGGCCAGAAAGAAGGGGAGATTCAGGAAGGTTACCATGCTGTAGGCCAGAAAGGCCCCGAGCATATAGATTTCGCCATGGGCGAAGTTGATCAACTGGATGACGCCGTAGACCATGGTATAGCCGACGGCGATGAGAGCATATACCCCGCCAAGGGTAATTCCATTTACCAGCTGTTGGAGAAAAAGACTCGATTGTTCCAGGAGATTTTCCACCAGGACTTCTCAGAGTATTACTGCAACTGCTTTTCAGAACTGACCCAATTACCCTCCCTGATCTCTTTCACAAAGGCATCTTTCAGGCAGTCGCCGTTTTCGTCGAAGTAGGTGCTTCCGGTTACGCCTTTATAGGCTTTTTCTTTGGAATTGATGGAGGCCAGGTAGTCTCTTATCTTGTCCCTGTCCGGCCCTACAGCCTGAATGGCAGCCACGGCCATGCCCAAGGCATCGTAGGTGTTGGCTGCAAACCAGTTGGGATCTTTCCCATACCTCGCCCTGTAGGCCTTGATGAATCCCTCGGCCTGTGGACCGGCCTTGTCGGGCAGGAAGGGCGTGGTAACGAAAAGACCTTCCGCATCGGGATTTTTAACCATGAGATCGTCATCCAGTCCGTCCGCACCAAAGAAAACGGTATTCTTTATACCCAGCCCTTTTGCCTGGGATACAATCAGAGTTCCCTGGGGTGCATAGCCGGGAATGAAAATGGCATCGGGTTTCATCATTTTGAATTTGGTGAGCTGGGGTTTGAAATCCGTTGTGTCAGCCGTGTAGGCTTCTTTTCCAAGAATTCGAATCCCTAATTTTTTTGCCGTATCCTGAAAGGCGGACATGAGTCCCATGGAATAGTCGTTCATTTCGTAAAAAATGGCTACCTTCTTCAGGCCTCTTGCCTCTTTAATATATCTGGCAAGAAAGAGTCCCTGAAAATCATCCTTATACACATCCCTGAAATAATAAGGACTCATCTTCCCGAGGTTCACATTGGTGGAAGCGGGTGATATGGCCGGAATTCGGGCCGATTTGTAGATGGGAAGGGCTGCAAGGGAAGAAGAACTGCAGAGGTGACCGATCACGATAGGGATTTCAGGATCGTTGGCCAGTTTTGTGGCGATGGTTGCTGCTTCTCTGGGATCGCAAAGGTCGTCTTCCAGGACGATGACGACTTTTTTTCCATGGATACCGCCGGCGGCATTGATTTCTTCAGCCTTCAGCAATGCCGCATTCTTGATGCCCTCACCAAAAGAGGCCAGCGGACCTGTAAAGGCCCCTGCTACAGGAATCTTGATGACTTCCGCCGACGCGGACCCGGTGAAAATCAGCCAAATGAACAGAAATAAACCGAGCTTTTTCATAGTATGGCCTCCCTGATATAATTTTCGGGTATCTTATTCAAATTCCCTGGTACCATGAGTTAGCAAAGCCATTCCGCCACAGGGTCTTTTTTGCTGCCGCATCTAATTCCTGTGGAGCACCGGTCCTTTTAGTCTGGTACGGAGAGGTCGTTGGAAGCTCAGCATTATTTTTTGTCCCAGTCTAAAAGGACCTAGCAACGGACCGTGAAGGTCGATTCAAGATGCGGCAGCAAAAAAGACCCTGTGGCTCCATTACTGCCAGAGTTTTGAATAAGATACATTTTCGGATAAATGGGTTTACAATTACGGTATTCCCGCCTGCATTTTGAATAAGGTGCAATCAGACCTTGTCCAACTTTCGTTTTCTCACCCTGTCCTTTATCCTGTTGATGTGGCCGCGACCCATGCCCTTGACTTCGCAGCCCAGTTCAAAATAGGTTTCAATATCCCGGTCGTTCAGGATACCGAAGCAGTCCACCACTGCCAGGGGGCCTCCAGCCATTTCCACCACCTGTTCTGGTTTGAGAGACAGATAGGGTTCGTGCCGGACGGCAAAAAGAACGGCATCGGAACCTTGAAGGGCCTCTCTTAAATCGTGTGTCATGGTAAAATCGGTCAGATGCTCCTGGTTTCGGAAAAAACGGGACCAGCTTGCTCCCACTGCAGGGTAAGCATCCTGTTTTTCCAGTTCCCACCAATGTTGTACGTACGGGTCATGGGCTTTTACGTCAGCTCCCATTTCCGTGAGTTTCCTGACGATAATCTCCGACCCGCTGTACCTTGTATCTCCTACGTCTTCTCTGTAGGATGCTCCGAGGAGCGTGATCTGGGATGCAGCCACGATCCGTCCCATGTTTCTCAGGGCATCCCGGACCAGTTGGGCTGCATGAAGCGCGCGGGTGTCATTAATATTGATGGCCTGGGGAGTAATTTTGAAAATGTCGTTTTCAAAGCCCATGAGATGTTTGTACGCCCAGAGCCCCAACCCCCCATCCTTGGGGAGACAGTACCCTCCGATGCCCGGTCCGGGAAAGAGAATATTGTCGTGGGTGGGCCTGACTTTGATGGCTTTGAGGACTTTTACTATGTCTACGCCGTTGGTTTCCGCAAAAAGGCTCCATTCATCCATGAATGCCAGGATAGTGGCCCTGTAGCTGTTTTCCACAATCTTGCATGTTTCGCTTTCAATGGGTCTTTCGAGCACGGTCAAGGGGTATTTTTCCACATTCAGCACTTCGGACAGGAATTTCGTAACCCTTTCCCTGCTTTTCCGGTTGATGCCGCTGCACACCCTCCAGAAATCCCTTACGGAACGTACATACTCTTTCCCGGGCATAACCCTTTCAAAACTGTGGGCCAAGAGTGGTTCCTTTTTGATCTTTCTTTTTTTGAAGGCTTTTTTAATAATCGGATAGGCCACATATTCGGTGGTGCCGGGAGGAACAGTGGTTTCCGTGAGAACAAGACAATCGGGAGAAATCATTTCCCCGATAACACGGTAGCTGCTCTCAAGGGCGCTGATATCCGCAAAACCGCTTTTCAAATTCCCCAATTCCTGCTTCAGAAAATCGCATTGCACATCCACCACCAGGGTGTCCGCGAGCGTGAGGGCATCGAAAGTAAAGGTGGCTGTCAGTGTTTTTTTGTCGTTCACGCACCGTTCGATCAGAGGCGCCACATCCGGGTCTTCAGCCTTGATGGGAGATATGCCGCGATTGAAAAATGGAATCTTCCAGAAACTGCGGGGGCTCGGTCTCTGCATCCCGATGACGAATTTATCCGGTTTCCCCGTGGCTTTATTTACGGAATCGGCTACAACACCCGCCATTACAGCACCTACAAATCCGAGCCCCATCACGACGACGATTTCAAAACCTTCCGCCCGTCTGGACTCGGCAAGTCGGCTCAACCTTTCGAATTCATCTTTGTAATCCTGCTCCACCGGCAGAGCAAATTTTTCCCCATCCGGACTGACCGAATATTCCAAGACCATAAAAGCTCTCCTTTATTTAACCTCTTTGACAAGTCGAAAACCCGTGGTTTGATATCTGTTGGCAAAATGGCTGAAATTCCTGTTGCCACAGCGACATCTCTGCCCTGTCCCGTACCAGCTGCCGCCCCGGCGAACCTTGTCCGATCCGGATTCCGGGCCCGTAGGATTGACGGTTTGATTTACATCATAGGGACCATACCAGTCCTGGCACCATTCCCATACATTTCCACTCATGTCGTACAATCCAAAGGCGTTTGGCCCGTAGGACTTAACCGGTGCGGGCTGGTCCGGTTCAATTCCTTTCCCTTTGGCATAAGAAACGCATTCGTCTGATTTCAGCGTATTTGTGCTGTAGTCAGCCTTGCTGCAATCGATATCGTTGCCCCAACTGTAGGCGGTATCGCTGCCGGCCCTGCACGCATATTCCCATTCCGCTTCGGTAGGAAGACGATAGGTGCCCTCATTGAGCTTATTAAGTTTCTTGATAAAAGAGATGCAGTCCTGCCAGGAAACCCTCACCACCGGCATGTTGTCCGCTCCCTTTTTCCCCCCGAAGAAACTCCTGCCCATGACCGATCTCCACTGTCCCACGGTGACGTCGGATGTCTGCATATAAAACGGTTTCTCCAGAATTACTCGATGTTGCAACTCATCCTTTTCGCGTCCGGGTTCATCCACGGGCGTGCCCATGAGGAAGGCCCCTTTTGGGATCAGTACGAACTCCATTCCGAGGGAATTGGTAAAAGTCTTTTCGGGAGCCTGTTCCGCCTTGCAAGGCACTGCATCAGGAACGAAAGCTGCCAAAAAAAGAAAGAACACCGCGAGAGATATTCTTTTGAGATTCGCCATAACGACCGCTCCTTTTCTGCCGGGGAAGAATTACGGATAATCAGCAATACACGTTTGCTTCTGATCAAACCACCTTTATATAGCCCAATATTTCCATTGTGGAACCTTGCTTTTGTTGATACAGTGTCACCATATCAAAAAAATAGTATGAGAGGAAGAAAAATTGACGAGGCAACAGGGTTGCTTCCATTTGCAGGCGGGATCAAGATGCAATCAGGCCAAGGCTGCCACCATCAGTGAAATTGTTGCGGAAACGGACCTTGTTCTTTTTCCGGGGACGGGGAGTCAGATGGAAATCGCGGAAACATGGACCCCTGAACTTCCCGTATGCCGGATCCGAAATGATGCAGCCTGGACGGCGTACATCCGTCCAACATCGGTCATGCCATTGTGGCCAACGCTTTTATTGATGGGATCAATTCCGGGTTTGGAAAGGTGATTCCTTCTTTAAGCCAGGATATGCTGGACAACGTTTTTCTGGCTGATCCATTTGTGGACAAGAACGGCAACGGGAAAGTCCGCGGCCGCCCGGGTGCGGGGTTGCTGGAAACGCTGGGACCGTTCCTGGGCATTAGTGGTGACAGGGAAGAGATCCTGACCAAAAGGGAGAGGTCATTGGCTTATGCAGCTTCAGGAAGAAGATTCATAGAGAAGTATCTCATTTTGAAAGGCGAAGATCCACGCAAGGCTTCTCCATGGACAAGGGATGACGCCATCGAGGCTTTCAAGGAGATTTTCGGCATTCAGTAAAAAACACGGAATAGGGAAGGAAGGGATGAAAAAAGTAACAGAAGAGATCTACTTTATTAAAGGCCAGGATGAAATGATTCCTGACAGCCATGTATTTGTCATCGGTCAGCCTGCTTCAGGAGACTTGAGTCTCATTGATGCCGGTCTGGTGGGAAAAGGAAAATACAAAATTCAATGCTTGAAGGATGCGGGATACCGGCTCTCTGATGTGAAAAGAATTATTTTGACCCATACCCATTTTGACCATATCGGCTGCCTGTCCGAAATGCTGGAATCGATTCCCCACGCCGAAATCTGGGTCGCATGAGAGCGAGGGGACGGCATTGGAAGAGGGAGATGAAAAGACGGTTTACGGGATGAGCATGTTTGAGAACATGTGCCAGGCCCAATACGGGCTGAAACCGGGCGCCTTCAGGTTCAAGGTCCACAGGAAGCTAAAGGGTGGCGACCTTCTTGAGATCGGGGGAATGAAGTGGGAGGTCCTTCATATTCCGGGTCATTCCCGGGGAAGCATCGCCCTTTACAACCGATCCGGTAGAATCTTGATCCCGGGCGATACCGTCTATTCCGATTATGCCATTGGTCGGTTTGATCTTCATGGGGCAAGCGGTTCGGAGCTCAAGGAATCGTTGCTGACGTTGGCGGATCTGCAGGTGGACATTCTTCTTCCAGGACATAACCGGATCGTAGAGAATCTACCGCCGGGGTATATCCTCCAAACGGCAAACCAGTGGGCGCCTTATCTGGCGTGAAACTTCGCTCCACCGGTCCGTTTGAAGAGATCCATGATTTTCTGCAGCCATGGATTTCTGATTCGGACCAGGACAAAAAGATCGCCGGATTTTGCACCTCCCTTTCCTTCTTCTCCCATCCCTTTCAGCCTTATTTTCTGATCCGTTTTGATGTTCGGGGGGATATTGACGAGGAGGTCTCGTCTGTTTTTCCGGCAGGTATAGTTGATTTTGCCCCCATTTCGCGCCAGGGCCGGGGATATGGTAATGATATCGTGCAGGTCTCTTCCCGGTTCGGGCAGTTCGATCCCCCATTTCTTTTTGAGGCCGTACTGGATCAATCTGAGCAGGTTCCTCCCGCCGGGAAATGACTGTGCTTTGGCTCCGTTCCTTCCCGTGCCCGATACAAAAACGGAGCCGAAAACCCCCGGACGCCTGAACTCAAATGTCTGGTGACGCGTTCCGTACGATTCTCTGAAAATATCATCAAACCCCCGGAATCCGAAGGCCCTGCTCAGTTCTTCAAAGATCTGCTGAATGTCGGAACCCCTGAATATATCCTGTTCCGAGTATGTCTGTCTGAAACGGGTATTGGCCGATGCGCCGTAGGTGCTGACGTAATGCATCGTATTGTCTACGTTTTTCAGGGTCGGAAAGGGCAGCGTAAGATTCATTGACTTCTTTCATCTTTTCAGCGGCGCCGGGATTGTCCCTGTTCCTGTCCGGATGATATTCAAAGGCCAGTTTTCTGTAGGCGGATCTTATTTCCCTCTGATCAGACTCCCTCTTTATCCCGAGGACCTCATAAAAGTCCTTATGCTCCATTATTTTCCTTTTACCCGAAAAGATGCAATTAGCGGTTGCCGTTGGTTCTCATAGCGAATTGCGGCTCTAAGTTTTACTTCCTGAGCGCCCTGCTGAAAGGGTTGTTGAAAGGGTCGGGCTTGCTCTTTCCCGAAGCTTTTTCTTTTTGTGGGTTCTTGGGCTTTTTCAGCGTTTGGGAGAGCTCCTTTTTTTCCCCTTTGGGTTGCGTTTTCATGGAAAGAGAAATCCTCTTCCTTGCAAGATCTACGTCGAGGACCGTAACGGTAACCGGCTGGCTTACTTTGACGACTTTACCGGGATCCTTTACAAACCCATTGGAGAGTTGACTGATATGAACCAGTCCGTCCTGATGAACGCCGATATCCACAAATGCACCAAATGCCGTGACATTGGTTATGATTCCCGGAAGTTCCATTCCGGGCAAAAGATCCTCTATTTTCTTAATCCCTTCTTCAAACTTGAAACTTTCAAACTCCTTTCGCGGATCCCTGCCGGGTTTAGCCAGCTCGGAAAGGATATCTGTTAATGTAGGAATCCCGACCTGCTCTGTCACGTATTTATTGAGATTAATCTTCTTTCTCAGGTTTTCTTTTTCCATGAGTTCCGTCACACTGCATTGGAGATCGGTGGCCATGGCCTCCACAATGCCATAAGATTCGGGATGGACGGCGCTGGCATCCAGTGGATTTTTCCCATCTCTTATTCTGAGAAATCCCGCAGCCTGTTCAAAGGCCTTTGGGCCCAGGCGAGGAATTTTCTTGAGATCGCCCCTGCTTTCAAGCGCACCGTGTTCGTCCCGATAACCCACGATGTTACCGGCCAATTGGGGGCCTAAGCCCGACACATAGGTGAGGAGCTGTTTGCTCGCTGTATTTACGTCCACCCCGACTGCGTTGACGCAACTGATTACCACGTCGTCCAGACTTTTTTTGAGCGCAAGCTGGTTTACGTCATGTTGATACTGTCCAACACCGATCGATTTCGGCTCTATCTTTACCAGTTCCGCCAGTGGATCCATCAGGCGCCGTCCGATGGAAACGGCCCCTCGAAATGTAAGATCCAGATCCGGAAATTCTTCTCTTGCGACGGCCGAAGCGCTGTAGATGGATGCGCCGCTTTCATTGACCATGACAATGAGAATATCCGCGGGCAAATGGAGTTCTTGCAGGAACGTTTCCGTTTCCCTTCCCGCGGTGCCGTTTCCTATGGCAACGGCCTGAATGCCATATTTCCTGACCATCTCTCTGACCATCCCTGAGGCCGAGGCCCTCGCCTGATCGGATGTGAAAGGATAGATGGTTTCCGTGTGGAGCAGTTTTCCCTGGGGATTCAAACAGGCGATTTTGCACCCGGTTCGAATGCCCGGATCGATGGCCATGACGCTCTTTTGCCCAAGGGGAGCAGCCAAAAGGAGCTGTCTTAGATTATCCGCAAAGACTTTGATGGCAGCAGTATCTGCCTGTCTTTTGGTTTCCAACCGGATTTCCGTTTCCATGGAAATGGATAAGAGCCTCTTGTAGGAGTCATGTGCAGCGGTCTTGACCTCCTCTGATGGCCTTGCTTTCTCCCTTCAGGCATAATCGATCCAGAAGGGCCAGCGCATCGTCTTTCGGGGGCGCAATTTCCAGATTTATGAACCCTTCCTTTTCCCCCCGCCGCATGGCCAGAACACGGTGGGAAGGGGCCCCGGACACCGCTTCTTCCCACTGAAAATAATCCCGGTATTTGGCGCCTTCCGTCTCCATTCCCGGAACGACGCGGGCTATGAAATTCCCTTTCTGGAAATAGAGGGCGCGCATTTCTTCTCGGATTTCCTGGTTTTCGTTTATCCATTCCGCCATGATGTCCCGGCTTCCCTCCAAGGCTTCTTCCGCCGTTGTTACGCCCTTTGCCGGATCAACAAAGGCCAATGCTTCCTCTGTGCGGGTCGGTTTCTCCCTTCTGTGCAAAAAGTGTAACCGCCAGTTCCTCGAGACCTTTTTCTTTCGCTATGGTGGCCCTGGTTCTGCGCTTCGGCCTGAAAGGGAGGTAAATGTCTTCGAGAGTCGTCATGGTTTCCGCGGCGACTATCTTTTCCTTTAGATCCTCGGAAAGCAATTCCCTTTCCTGGAGGGACTTCAGAATGCTCTCTCTTCTCTTGCTCAGTTCTTCCAGTTGCGCCATCCTGTCGCGAATGTTGGATAGGACGACCTCATCGAGGGAGCCTGTCGCTTCTTTTCTGTATCGAGCAATAAAGGGGACGGTTCCTCCTTCATCGAGCAGCTGCACGGCAGCCATTATCTGCTCGCGCCGATAATTCAATTCTTCCGAAATTCTGGAAACGAAGTTTTCGTTCATTTGTTTTGCCTCATGGAACACTTCACCGGATTTTGATCTTGGATTTCGAGTTTCTCCGCTTTTGTTTTGCTTCAGCCGGGAAGTAAAATAGGTGTCAGGTTTTTTTCCTTTCCATTTTCCGACGTGTAAATGCACAAGTCCCATTCACGATCTGACCCCGTTTAAAAATGGGCAGGCGAAACCAATCACTGGGCTGGTTTTGCTTGATCTTATAAACGAATTTCCGCAACGGTATGAAATCTGCAAGATCAGCGAAACGCTACGTTCTGGTGTCATACGATTCACACCAACCTGCCCCTTGTGACCGGATGGGGATTATCGACAAGGAAGGAACAATAGGAGAAATGCGCTGTTGTGTCAACATGAACCTCGCTCCAGAAAGTTTAGGATTAATAGAACTCCATGGCATTTGCACCGTCCGCCCAAATTTAAGATTTTCAGGGAAATGGTATCTTATGTAAATTCCCTGGTACCATGTTTGGAGTCAGCAAGGCATTCCGCCAGGGTTTTAAATAAGATATGGGAAATGATTCAAAAAAGGTTTGCATTTTATTTGGTTTATAGTAAATTCTCAAATTTCCTGGAAGAGGATTATAGTGACCTTTCCAAATGTGCGAATGGCAGTGTGCAAACGGATCTTTGAAATAGCCGACTCTTTCTTTGTACTTGACTTTGTGAAAAAAATCTCATTTTTGGGTTTGAAAACTGGCTGTGTCCTCGAAAACCTTCGTGGTAGGACACCAAGTTTTATTGCAACGAGAAACTACGAGCGCCCCGCCGACTTTTACCATCACAAAAAAGCATCTTTATTAAGGAGAACAAATATGAAGACCATGAAAGTGAAAGACCTGATGGTGCCCCTGGAAGAATATGCCACAGTGCCCGAAGATGCCACCCTCTACGATGCGGTTCTGGCTCTGGAGGAGGCGCAGGAAAAGCTTGAAAATCTGCCGTATAAACACCGTGCCATTTTGGTGTATGACAAAAAGAAACATATCGTGGGAAAAATCAGTCAGTTAGATGTAATACGGGCGCTCGAACCGAAGTATGGTGAGATGGGGGATATCAGTTCTCTTTCCAGGTTCGGTTTGAGCCGGAAATTCATCGCATCCATTATGGAGCAGAACTATCTGTGGGACAAGCCGCTTGAAGACATCTGCAGGAAGGCAGGTTCGACCAAAGTCAAGGATTTCATGTATACGCCGAGTGAAGGAGAGTATTTGAATGAAGAAGCATCTTTGGAAAAGGCCTGCCACCAACTGGTTATGGGGCACCATCAGTCGCTGTTGATAACCAGGGGAGATGAGATCGTGGGAGTTTTGCGGTTGACGGATGTGTTTCATGCCGTCTTTCAGACCATGAAGAAATGCAACCTTTGATTTTCAGAAAGTTCTTTGCATTCTATTTCAGATGACAGTGAATACTAAACGGATGGAGGATTTCCTTTATGTCTAATGACCTTGTTGCAGCGGGTGAAACAACCAAGATCAACTGGACGAAAATTATCTTTCTTTTTGTGGGGATTTTTCTTTTTGCTGTGGTTTACACTTCCTCTCAATGGCCGGATGCTATTGATCCCATGGGAAAACATTTTGAGCTCAGTAAAGAGGCCAAAGGGGCGTTGGCCGTATTTCTGCTGGCAGGCACCTGGTGGGTATTTGAAGTGGTCCCAATCGGGGTAACCAGTCTGGCCATCGGCGTCCTCCAGGCCATGTTTCTGATCCGGCCCGCAAAGGTGGCTTTTACGGATTTCATGGTGCCCTCCGTTACTGTTTATTTTCGCCTCCATCGTGATCGGTCTGGTCTTCACCAAGGTGGGTTTGACGAAACGGCTTGCCTATAAAATGCTGATCATTGTGGGGGAAAAAACCAGCATGATTTACCTGGGCTGTTTCGTGGTAACAGGGGCCCTGACCCTCATCATGGCCCATACCGCGGTTGCAGCAACCATTTACCCATTGCTTCTTTCTATCTACGCGCTTTATGGCGAGGGAGAAAAACAGACGAAATTTGGTAAGGGTCTGTTTATGGGGATGGCTTATGTGGCAGGCGCAGGAAGTGTTGTTACCCTTTTGGGCGCCGCCAGGGGTGCGGTGGCCATCGGTTTTTACAACGATGTGGTGGGCAAGAATATCAGTTTTTTTGAATTAAGCTATTACATGTTTCCCGTCGGATGGCTCATGATCTTTCTCCTGTGGGGTTTCTTTATGATATTTTTGAAACCCGAGAAAAAAGTCATTCCGGGGCTGCGGGAAAAGGCCAAACAATTGAATAATGAACTAGGCGGCATTACCAAAAAGGAGATTCTGGCTTCGATCATCGTTTTCGGCGCTATTCTGGTTATGTCTCTTCAGTCTTTTATCCCAGTCCTTCAGCCGATCAACAAGACCGCCATCATCCTGATATCCACCATCCTTTTCTTCGTTACCGGAATCCTGAAAGTGGAGGACCTTGAAGCGATTCCATGGAATATCATCCTGCTGTTCGGCGGGGCCATGAGCATCGGTTTTTGCCTGTGGGATACGGGAGCTGCCAAGTGGTTAGCGGTAAACTGGCTTACCATGTTCAAGGAGGCTTCATGGTTTGTTTTTGTCATGAGCATCGCTTTTTTCGTGATGATCATGACGAACTTCATTATGAATGTAGCTGCCATCGCCATTTCTCTTCCTGTAGCCCTGGTCATTGCACCCTACCTGCATGTGGCGCCCGAGGTGATTCTGTTTGGATCCCTCGTTACCGCAGGCATGCCTTTCCTGTTGCTTGTGGGAGCCGCTCCCAATGCCATTGCCTACGATTCCAAACAGTTTTCCACCGGCGAATTTTTTCTTTATGGAATTCCCGCCAGTATCATGTTGATGGGGGTGGTGGCATTTGCCGTGTATATCCTGTGGCCGATTATGGGAATGCCCGTGACAACGCAATAACCGGCATAGAGGTGCTGATTTCAAATAAATTGAGACGAGAGGTCTTCTATGAGCGAATATCGCGTTAAGGAACTGATGGTCCCACTGTCGGAATATGCAACGGTTCCGGAGGGTTCGAACCTTTTTGATGCGGTCCTGGCCCTGGAAAAAGCCCAGGAGGAGTTTGACCACACCAAATATCGGCACCGCGCCGTATTAATTTTGGATAAAAACAAATGGGTTGTGGGCAAATTAGGCCAACTTGATGTGCTGCGCGCGCTTGACCCGAAAGATGAGAACCCGGACGAAATTAACGAACTCAAACAATTCGGCTTCAGCACGAATTTTATCAACAAACTGCGCAAATTTCGGCAATTGAAGGCAGAGCCCCTGAAGGACCTTTGCAGTAAAGCCTCCAAATTAAGAGTGGAGGATTTCATGCAAACCCCTTCCGAGGGAGAATTTATTGAGGAGGATGCCTACCTTGATATGGCGATCATGCAGTTGGTCACGGGAAGCCATAGTTCACTGCTGGTAACCAGGAACAAGGAAATAGTCGGAATATTGAGGAAGACCGACGCCTTCGCCGCGGTTTTCCACACCATGAAAGAATGCAAAATAGAATAGTCTGTAATAAGGGAACCTAATGAAAGAATTGGAAAAACTGCTGGACCGCATTATTCAAAAAATTAATATCAATTTGCGTGAACTTGATTACGACGTAAGTCCGTTTATCAAAAATCTGTTTCCGTTGAGTCAGATGGTCAAATTCTATGCCTTCTACGGCATTACCCCGAACCACCCCCTTGATTTTCAGTTCAGACATTCCAGTCTGGCCGGCAGTTACTTTTTGGGCAAAATCCGTACCAGAAATTCGATACTCTACAAAAGTGATATCCGGGGTGACGAACTGAAACACAAGGGTGATATATTCCATTATCAAAAATTTGAAATACCGATAACCAGAGACGAAGGCATTGACATCGAAGACAGTTTTCTCATTAAAACCCTGGTGCACAATTTTTCACACGATCCGGAAACCGTAGAAAGATTTTTTATCAGAGATACGGTTTCCACCCATTACGCCAATATTCACGGTTCTCCCGTTGACGGGTCTTTTTTAGGACCATTTGCGACCGTCGATTTGACAACCATGAACGATTGCGTCATCGGGGCATTTTCATACATCCAGGCCGGCGAAGTCGATCATCTGAAAATAGATCCCGGCACCGTGTGGGTCCGTATTCCCGATAAGTTCAATTTTTTGTACCGCTATCCCATCAATAAATTGAACCATTATGTTAATTTTGTTGCAGGCAGACCTCCACAGGGATTCATCATGGATTTTGTGGAAGATCGCAAAGAAAGTTTCCAGCGCATTTTTGATGTGGTGAATATTGAACAGTCTATCCCCGTTCCCGACAGCGCCTCGTTGGACCGTTATGCGGTAGTCAAACCCAAGACCCACATCGGCGAAAACGTCTTGGTCGCCCAGCGTGCCTATCTGGAAAATACCTGGCTCGGCAAAGGGGCCAACGCGCAGGAACAGTGCTACATCATCAACTCAAGACTTGAGGGATTTGATATCACTGCTCATGGTGCAAAAATCATTGAAGCCGATTTGGGTGAAAATGTCTTCGTGGGGTTCAATTCCTTCCTTATGGGTCGCGCGGACTCCCGGCTTTCCATAGGTCAAGATACGATCGTCATGCCCCATACCATCATCGATGTAAAAAAACCATTAACCATACCGCCCGGTCACCTGGTCTGGGGGCTGATTACGAACCCGCAAGAGCTTGAAGTCAACAGCATCGCGCTCAAAGATTTATCCAGGCTCAACGATGGTCTCATGAAAGGCAATATGCTTTTTGAAGGCAGTGGCGCCACCTTTGTCACCGCCTTTCGCGAACGCATTCATCACATTTTAGAGGCTAACGGGGCCTTCTTTGATGGCAAGAAGAACAGAGGACATGCACAAAATAACCAGAACATCTCTTTTAATATGATTCAGCCTTACCCAGATGGCGAATTGCAAGGGTTGTATCCGGCCATTGTGATTCAACCCTGATCTGGGTAATGGGATAGGCTGTTTTTTACAATTCATAGATGGTGGGCATGATTATTTTCCCAAACCGTTTTACGTGGAGTGTTGTTTAAAAATACCTATTTTCAAGGCATTGCATTTCGACCATGAAACAGGATAAACAGAAAAAAGAGAGTTATTATCATCTTCTCACCCGGAATATGCTGTTGACCGTTATTCTGGTTTCGGTCCTGCCTATGATTCTGGTCAGCGGAATCATTCTTTATCAATTCGAAATCTCCTACCAGGAAAAGGTTCATGCCCATCTCAAGGAACTGGTACTTAAGCACAAACAGAATATAGACACTTTCCTGCGGGAAAAACTGGACAACCTCCGTTATCTTGGAACCTCCTTCTCCTTTGAAGAACTGAAAAACGAGACTTTTTTGCGCGATCGACTGGAAGGCCTGCAGCAGGTTTATGGACGGGTGTTTGTTGATCTTGGCGTGGTGAACTCCGAAGGAATTCAAGTGGCCTACGCCGGACCATTCAAATTGGGAAAGGCGGTTTACTCCGATGCGAACTGGTTCTTGAAGGCCATGCAAAGCGACTATTTCAAGAGCGATGTTTTTCTCGGGCTGCGAGGTCTGCCTCACTTTATTATTGCCGTGAGGGAAAACTGGAAGGGCGAGAAATGGATTCTGCGTGCCACCATTGATTTTGTGGCCTTCAACAACCTGGTGGAAAATATCCGTATCGGACAGACAGGGTTTGCCTTCATCCTCAACAGGAAGGCAGAGTTTCAGACCAAGCCGCTCCTTGAACTGGTCCCGGACAGAGAACCTTATATCGGCTTCTTGCGCGACAGCCGAAAATTCAAAGATGGGGTTCAGACACTTGAGCAGAATGACTCCTTTGGGAACAAAATCATTTATGTGGCGGCCGTCTTGAAGCATGGCGACTGGCTCCTCGTTTATCAACAAAGGGCATCGGATGCCTTTTCGGATCTTGGTTCCACCATCAAGATCACCCTCGCTCTCATTCTCCTCGGTACGATCGGCATCGTGACCACGGCATTCTTTTTGTCCAAGAAAATGGTTTCTCGCGTGGCGAAGGCGGACAAAGAAAAAGAGTTGATGAATGACCAGATCGTTGAAACAGGAAAACTCGCTTCTCTTGGTGAGATGGCGGCGGGAATCGCACACGAAATTAATAATCCGGTGGCTATCATGGTGGAGGAGGCGGGGTGGATAGAAGATCTGTTAGAGGAAGAGGAATTCAAGAAAGGGGAAAATCTGGCGGAGTTTGAGCGAGCCTTGAAACAGATCAGGACCCAGGGTCGGCGCTGCAAGGAGATTACCCATAAGCTGCTTAGTTTTGCCAGAAAGACCGATTCGCGGATTCAAGATGTTTCCATCAATGAACTTATCGAGGAATTGGTCATGCTCTCCGAGCAGAGGGCAAAATACAGCAACGTGACGATCCAGGCGGACCTCCAGAAGAATCTTCCCACTTTAAGGGTTTCCCAAAGCGAATTGCAGCAGGTCTTGCTCAACCTGTTGAACAACGCCCTTGACGCCATGGAAAAGACCGGAGGAAACCTGCGCATCGCCACTCGAATGGAGGAAAATAATATCATTGTGGGAGATCATATCCTCATCGAGGTAGCCGATGACGGGCCGGGTATTCCCGCGGCGAATCTTGCAAAGATTTTCGATCCGTTCTTTACCACAAAACCTGTAGGCAAAGGGACCGGTCTGGGGCTGTCAATCTGTTATGGGATTATCAAGAAGATGGGAGGAGATATTGAGGTGCGAAGCGTTGTTGATGAAGGCGCCACCTTTACGGTGAAGCTGCCTCTGCCGAAGGCAAAAAAGGAAAATGTCTGAGCTATTGATGAACCGAGACCGGGAAATTTTGAATAATGCGAGGCAAATTACGATATATTGGAAAAAGGAGTGAAACTTATGTCGATCGCAAACGTACTTCTGGTGGATGATGAGGTTCCTTTTGTGGAGGCCATGTCCAGACGTTTAAAAAAGAGGGATATCCGTATCGAGACTTCTTTCAGCGGAGCTGAGGCCCTGGATGTGCTTGAAAAAGATCGGAGCGTGGAAGTGGTGATCCTTGATGTGAAGATGCCGGGCATGGATGGAATCGAGACGCTCGGCGAAATCCGGAAAAGATTTCCACTGGTGGAGGTGATCATGCTTACCGGCCATGCCACCGTTGAGACCGGCATAGAAGGGATGAAGCTTGGCGCTTTTGATTATCTCATGAAGCCGTGCGATATGGATGTGCTTATGGACAAGCTGAAAGAGGCGGTGGCCAAGAAAAGAAGACATGATGAAAAGATAATCGAGGCGCGGATCAAGGAGATTACCTCCCGCCGCGCATAGACAGGGGCATGATTATGATTGTGCCGGATACGGAAGGTGGTCGTTCAGATCGTATCAGGCTTCTTCTCGTTGATGATGAAGTGGGCTTCGCCGAGGTCATTTCCAAGCGATTGAGAAAAAGGGGGATGCAGGTCAAGGCTGTTTTTACAGGAACCGATGCCATCAAGGCGATCCGGAAACAGGATTTTGATGTGGCGATCCTCGATTTGAAAATGCAAGACATGGACGGGATTGAGGTCCTCAAAATTTTTAAAAGGGCCTATCCCGAGATGGCCGTGATCATGCTTACCGGCCATGGTTCAGAGACTGCCGCAAAAGAGGGGCTGGAATTTGGGGCTTTTGATTATCTGACCAAACCATGCGACCTGGAAGACCTGGTGGAAAAGATCCGACTGGCGGTTCAACAGGAGCGGGACATCTGACCCGGCTGTACTATCAAACCAGGTCAACGATGATGCGCCAGATATCCCGGCCGTAAATGATCAGCCATCCCACCATGATGAAAAGGCTGAGCCGGAACATCCGGAAAAGTGCCGCAAGGGCTACCAGGCCCGCCCCCAAAAGAATCATCCCGTAGGGTTTTCCCACGGCGCGGCTGACAGCAACCTGCTGTCGAAACTCCCCAATTCCGCCTTTCCCCTGTCCCAATTGCTCCTGCATGAGCCTTCGTTCCTCCGCCCTTTGTTCCATCTGACTCTGGCCATATGGATACCCGGATTCCGGGGTTGGGGCTCCATATTGATAGGATTCTCCTGCCCCAGGGCCGCCTGCTTGGGGACCACCTTCCTGATATCCTGCGCCCGGAGAAGAATACCTCAGCCCTGAAGGAGCAGGGGCGGCTGGTCCTGCCGCGGCCTTGGAGGCCATTTGTGCGTGCGGATACGCAAATCTCGCTTGTTCTTCAGGGGGGGCATACTTCTGTGTGAAGGTATCTGGTGAAGGACCCTGGTTCATTTTTGGGAGCAATTGGGCGTAGGGGTACTCGAATTTGCCGCTCAAAGGACCTGTGGCATAGCCGGGAACAGGAAAGTGCCCTCTGTATTCAAAGGGCCTTTCCGCAACAATGCCCTGCTGCGCCCATGTCTCGAAAAACGGCAATTCCCATTCATGAAGATACGCGCCATAGGAAAACAGGTAGGCGGTTACCGAAACTCTTGTCCCTTTATTTTCGACGCTGCTATCGAAGAGGCCGCCTGTAAAATTGTCATCAGAACCGGGACTTATCCAGATGTCCACATCCAGCCAGCTTTTAGGATCAAAATGAAAGGAAGGTTTGGATAAAGAATCGTCTTGTTGTGATATCTGATTTTCTGTGGGTAAATAGCCAATGGGCGAAGCTCTCGCACTGGTCCAGAATAGGATCATCGCTAAGGTCCACAGAAATATGGCCTTTGTTTTCATCATGCCGTTTTTCGCGATACTCAGCCTTCCTTTTTCTGACTCTTCCTGAGTAGATCCCTGGCTTCAGAGGCCTTTTCCGCATCCAGCCCCATTTTAATGGCTTTCTGAAATTGGTTTCTCGCGCCAATAAAATCGTTCTCCCGGTAAAGAACCAGTCCCAGGTGATAACGGAAAACGGGGTTCCCCGGCATCATTTTTACGGCCTCATCAAGATTGTTTTTGGCCAGGATCAAAGAGTCCATTTCCAGATAAATGAAGCCCAGTTTATCTGCGAGTTCAGAGTCTTCAGGCATTTGCTGTCGAGCTTTCTTTGCAAGTTTGAGTGCGAGACCGAAATCTTTATTGTCCATAGCCTTTTCCAGGTCCCGAATCATGTTCTCCTGGAGAGGGTCTGGGGCTTTCATCTTCGCAAGCAGCTTTTTCGCGCTGGTCAGTTCTTTTTTGTCAAGCCCTAACCTCATCGACTCCTTGAATTCCGCCTCGGCGCCCTTGAAATTTTCTTTTTGATAAAGGACAAGCCCTAAATGATAATGAAATACAGGCTCGCCTGGCTTTTCCTTGATGGCTTCTTTCAGATACTTGTCGGCCATGAGCAGGGAACCTTTCTTCAGGTATATCCAGGCAAGGGTATCCGCGATTTCAGGACTTCCCGGAATGAGTTGTTGGGCTTTTTTTGCCAGTTCCAGTGCTTCATCCAAGTCCTGTCCCATCTCCGTATACAAATAGGCCAGGTCATTCAGCGCCGGAGCATAGGAATCATTCACCTTGAGTATCGCTCGATAAGAGTCTGCTGCTTTTTCATCATCGTGAAGGCTTTTGTAGATGAAGGCCATTTTCATTCGTGCTTCGATATTCCCGGGATCTATTTCCAGGGCTTTTTGATACATCGTAAGGGCTGCGCCATAATCCTGGCGGGCATCCTGGCGATTCATGCGCAGGTCTGCCATAGCCATAACGGGTTCAAAGGATTTTGGATGTTCTCTGATGAGGTCGGCTAACACCTTTTCTGCCAAGTCGTAATTCTTTTCCTTGATAAACACGGAGGCCTTGATGAGTCCGATCTGCAGATTTTCCGGGTGCTTTTTTTCTTGTTCATCACACAGGCGGATGGCTTCTTTGAATTCGCCCTTTTCGGCATAGATCTCTGCAATCTGTTTCAAAGGCTTTGCAGGATCTGCATGGCTGTTCAGGGCTTCCTTGAAAATGGTTAAAGCCTTTTCAACTTTTCCCTGTGCCCTGTATATTTCGGCTAATCTAAATCGAAGAAGGGTCGAATCAGGGTCTTTCTGAATAAGATACTGGTAATCCGATTCGGCCTTTTCATATTCTTTCACATCAATATATACGGCGGCCCTGAGGAGCCGGGCCCTGCGGTTGTCCGGCTGCATGTCCACGATTCGATTTAATTCCGATAGTGCGGATAACGGCTTTCCGGTCCTGAAGTAGATGTAGGCCAGGGCCAATCGAATCCTCAGAGAATCCGGGTTTTTTTCCACGGCCTTCAGGATTTCGGACAGGGACATCTTGTAGTCTCTCTCATTGAGGAAGGTGAGACCGTAAAAGTAATCCCCTTCTCCTGAGTCAGGGGCAAGATCACGTGCTTTGATGAATTCGTTTCTGGCCTCCAGGGAGTCTCCTTTTTTCATCCAGAGGAGACCGCTCAGGATATGCCCCCTCGCATAATCGGGGTTTTCCTGGAGCATGGCTTCGATATGTTTTTGCGCCTGGTCATAATTTCGCTCTGCTATGAATATCTCAGCGATTTTTGATTTGACTGGCATGAGTTGGGGCCATTTTTTAGCAATCTTTTCATAGGTGGCTTTGGCCTGGTCGTAATCTTTCAAAAAAATGTAGTAATCCGCAAGGAGTATGAGGCTTTTCTGATCATCCGGAGCTATTGCGACGGCCTGTTTAAAGTTTTTCAGGGCGGCATCATAATTTTTCTGTCGGTGCCCGATGAGGCCTAAGAGATGGTAGATATTCTTATCTTTTAAACCCTTTTCTTTGATGGCATTATTCAAAGTTTTTTCGGCTTCCGCCACACGGCCCTTACGAAGGTAGAATCTGGCAAGAGCAAGATAAGGAACGGGGTTGTCGGGGAACTCCTTCTCTATTTTGGTCAGTTCATTCTCGGAAAGATCAAAAAGCCCTAAATTTTCGTAGAATGTCGCAAGAAGGATTTGCATGGATATATCCTTCGGATTAATCTTTGCCGCCTGTTCCATGACTTTTCGTGCTTCATCGGGATTATTGGTTGTGAGAAGGGCACGGGCCAGGCTTATTTTCACGTTTGGATTATCGGGATAACCCTTTTCGGCTTGTTTCAGAACGTCTTCCGCCTGCGCCCATTTTCCCGTATTGAGGAGGGAATTGCCAAGGATGAGCATGGTGTCCACATCCTTTTTGCCTTTCTTTATCAACTCTTCCGCAAGAGGGATGGCCATTTCATAGGCGCCATACCGGTAGTAGAGGTTTGCAAGCAAAGCCTTTGTTTCAATCGATTCGGGATCCTGTGTAAGGGCAAGATTCAGTTCCATTGCCGCCAATTGGGGCTGGTTCGATTTGAGATAAAGGGATCCCAATTGAAAGTGGGCCTTGGCATGGAAAGGATTCTTATTCGTGGCGTTCTTGAATTGGATTAAAGCCTCCTCCGGTTTTTTTTCTTCGAGAGCATTCATCCCCAGCTTGTAGAACCGGTTGGCCTTGTCTTCGTCGCTTTCAAAGAGGGAACATCCCATACTTACCAGGATGAACTGGGAAATTAAAACGATAAGAAATGCTCTGCAGGTTTTTCTTGTGGTCAATTTCTATCTCCTCGGATGGAACAACTTTTGGCGCGGATTTCGCGGATGACTGGGTTTCCATTTGTTGCACAAGGAATTCAGGCTTCTGATTTCTTTGTGATCCATAATCGACGTATCTCTTCTACTAATGGGCTATCGGATGATCAGCAAGATCATCAATAATCTTCGAAATGAAATTCTTTTCAAAATCTTCTCCCTCCATGGACGAAGGCGCCAAGTCGGTGGAGATGGTCACCAGTGCGCCATCCGTCCTGCCATTAAACACCGCGCCATAAAGGGTAAGGGCTTTGTTCAGATATTGATTGGAAGCATTTTTGCCGCCCGCGTAGTACCAGAAATAGAGAACGCGTTTGTTCAGCCCCTTTCTGATCATTGCTTTCTGGGCGTGCACTCTTACAGCCGACCTCTTGAGGCCCTTCAGTTCAACCTCTTTTTTGTCCACAATTTCCCAACCGCTTCCCGGATAGCAGTTGAGGGGAGAATGCATGGTTCGATTCGTCCCCTGAGAGAAATAAAAGACTCCGTAAAGATAGGCGATTTGTCCATCAACCTTCCGAAATCGTCGTGAGACAATCTGATCGGATTTTAGCATCTCCACAACGTCCTTGTCCAGCGTCAGATCTGTTCCCCGCCAATCCCCATAGGAATAATGAAGTTGAACCGGGGGAAGGGGAGGTTGACTTATAAAGCGCATGTCGATCCATTTACTGACAGCGATGGTGAGGACCAGTAGAAGGCATACTATTATATAGGGTATTTTTTTCATCCTTAATCCGGACAAGTAAAATTCAGAACATATCAATAAGACGTATCTTATTCAAAATCCCTGGCACTATGTTTGGAGCCAGCAAAGCCATTCCGCCACAGGGTCTTTTTTGCTGCCGCATCCAATTCCTGTGGAGCACCGGTCCTTTTAGACTGCTACGGAGAGGCCGTTAAAAGCTCAGCATTACTTTTTGTACCAGTCTAAAAGGACCTCTTCACGGACCGTGAAGTTCGATCCAAGATGCGGCAGCAAAAAAGACCCTGTGGCTCCATTACTGCCAGGATTTTTGAATATGATGCAATAAGTCTATGCAGCTTTTCCTTTGCCGTTCTCCGGCAAAGGGAAAAATCCTCCTGTGTGCTTTTTTTCTTCGCGTCCTTTGTTTCTTAAGCGAAGCCCCGCCGCGGGACAAGTTGGGCGGTTAAAATGAATGAAGCCTCTTCCCCAATTGCGATCCAATAACCTGGATCAGCTTCTTCAAGGCGAATAACAAAACAAGGGATAAAACAAAAATCACCCATCCACCAAAGTCGTGATAAAAATGAAGGGCGGTGTCAGCGTTCCAGTTGTTTGCCAGGACTCCCGTGGCAGTGATTCGCAAAGAGTTTGTGAAGACAGCTAATGGCACAGTCAAAATAACGAGGAGTCCCCTTTGAAGCGGGGATTTCATGTCATAGGAAAAAAGAAAGGCCAACACAAGCAGTGCAAAAACGGACCGTATTCCGCTGCAGGCATTGACGACTTCAAGCGTGATACCGGGCAGAACAAGGATGTTTCCTTCCTGTAAGACGGCTATATCCAGCAATCTCAACACTTCTGCGGAAAAGGAACTCACCAGAGATTTTAGGGGCAGGGTGAGAGTATTTACAATGATTTGTGGCAGGGGCACTGCAAGCAAAAGCAGGAGTATGGGAACAAAAAATATTCTGAAAGCCCTTTTCCCATACACATATCCTATGATTCCCCACAGGAGAACCATAAGGGAACATCTCTGCAGGTAATATTCCACCGCAATGTGTCCCGCTAAAAAAAGAAAGATCGCCGCAATCAGGACAAAAAGACCCGGAAGCCAGCTTTTGATTGCTATGTCGGCGATCTCTTTTCTACGTTTGAACAGAAGGTAGAACGATATGGTCACGAGAAGCAGACCGTGCGTGTTTTCATCGCTGCTTATCCAGACCCGAAAAAGACCCGCGGCTACTCTGAAATAAAGAGCAGAGATGAGAAAAAGAATGAAAAGAGGCCATAGCCAGGATTTCGTCGGCTCATGGGATATTTCAACGCTGTCTATGTGATTGGGCATTTTTATGCTTTGGGTTCGAGCCTATACCAGTAGGCAGGACTATCAAATTTTGTGCAATTTGCTTTAGGTTCATATTTTTAGCATAGTTTCCGGAAAGAATCAAGACCCTAAAAAAGGTTCACCGCGTTTGCATTATCTGTTTCAACGATCTGTTTTTAATAAATTGTTTTTAAAACGTAACAGAGTGATGTGCCAATAGATAAAAAGTGCGAAGAAGATGTCTATAAAAAGTATGGAGTTGTTAAAGAGGCTGTGTTCTTTGATGAATATCGATCTTTCTGTACCAATCATAATAATTGCTATTTCACAACGATCATATTTCGATCAAATCGTAACAGTATAGGTTCCTATACTGGGTCTTGTCCCTTTGGAATTCACTTAAATCCCAATATAGGTCATTAAAACTTAGTTTTTAGATCCTCTCTGATGAAAGATAAATCAGAATTTCGCGAAAAATGATAAAATTTGGCTTGAACCTTATTGGTTTTTGTGTTAAGGGAAAACAAAAATGATATTTATCTGTGGTGATACAAACTGAACAGACTGGAGGCCATGGTGCAGAAAATAATTACCATTGGAAATCAAAAAGGGGGCGTTGGCAAAACCACAACCACCGTGAATCTTGCGGATGCGCTTGGCAGGGAAGGATTTCGTGTGCTTGTAATCGATGCCGATCCCCAGGGCAATTCCACCTCTATTCTTGTAAAAGAAATCGGATTGCGGGAGCAGTTTTCACTGGTGAAGGCACTGGAAGCCCCCATTGAAGAGGGAGATATCTCTTCCATGGCCTGCAGTACCTCCAACGACAATGTGGACGTGGTCCCAAACACCATTCGCTGCATGCTCTGGGAGAGGAGCGCTTCAAACACACCGGATTCCATTCTCGGATTCTTGAGACTGATTCGGAACGATAAGGGGCTTACCAAATATGACTATGTCTTAATTGATACCCCACCGAATATCGGCTGCATGGTCAATAATGCCCTGATGATCTCTGATTATGCCATCATCCCCATCCCCACTTCGGATCAATTTGCTCTGGACGGTTTGGCGACCTTTCTGCGGATACTGCAGAATATTCGAGGACAGAATGGTAAACTGAAACTCATGGGAGTGCTCCTGACCAAATATGATTCGCGGGCGAACATTTATGTGAAAAATCGGGAACGAAT
The DNA here is from genome assembly GCA_963747555.1 of uncultured delta proteobacterium. Lineage (GTDB taxonomy): Bacteria > Desulfobacterota > DSM-4660 > Desulfatiglandales > Desulfatiglandaceae > DUZB01. The sequence goes on along the minus strand of CAVVFZ010000017.1, from coordinate 16,708 downwards.
CATTAACTATTTTACAGCCAAAGGAATTAATGTATTCAGAACGACCATCCGTATCAATGTGGATATAGACAGGGCGCATATGAAAAGGAAGACCATCTTCGAGTTTGATCCCGCCAAGTATGGAGCTAAAGATCATACAGCACTGGCAAAGGAGATCGTGGAAATTGTCCAGCGAGAAACGACCGGTTCTTGAAAACGGTGACAGAATCAGTAGCCGAGATCTATTCGGATCCATCCCCAAACCGTTGGATGTAGATCCCTTCGAAGGTATTGATATCGATGATATCAGTATATACATGAAGACTCCGGAAGGGGAGGAGGATGGGGATATTGAGCTTGCCAATCCCCTCGAAGGGATCGATTTTTCCGATATCACGGGTGCGGCCAAGGACAAGTCGAAGGAGGAAGACGAAGGTTTTTCGCTTGAGGGAATTGATCCCCAATATATCAGTGTGAAAGCTGATCCAAACCAGGACTACAGAATCCCGGTGGATGAAGAAGACGCTGAGCTCATTCCTGCAGAAAAATCGGCAGCGCCTCAGGATAAACAAAAAGCTTCTGAATCAACAAGCGACCAAAAATATAAGGGAAATGGATCCGGAGCCGGCGGGTGGTTCAACCTCGGCCGGATATCTTCCAGGGTCAAACAGTTTGGGAAGAGTTTACGAAAAGAGAGTAATCCGTTTTCAAAGTCGTCCCCCGGAGGCCTGCCCGCCATTGTCCATGAAAGCCCCTCAGCGCTTGCAGGCAGGCTACGAAACGGTTATGTGTATTCGGAGATTAACCGAATCAGGGAAAATGTCGTTGCTGCCGTGGAAAAGGAGAATCGAAAAACAGTGGTCTTTACAAGCCCGCACGATGATGCGGGAACCACGTTCCTGATCACACTGCTTGGTTTCAATGTGGCCTATTTCACCAGCATGAAGACTCTGCTTGTAGACTTGAATATGAGAAGACCGCAGTTACACATTCCATTCAATTTGGAACAGGGAGACGGATTTACGGAAGTGGCCGCGGGTTTTTTGAAATGGGAAGATGCTGTAAAAGATACCGGCCTTTCAGAACTAAAAATGCTTACGGCCGGGAAGAGAGACAATGAACTCTACCTCACCCTGACGCCTTCTTTTCTTGAGGATATGATCCAGGGGATGAAAAAAGAGTTTGATCTGATCCTGTTTGATACGTCGCCGTTACTCAACCAGAACAAGAACAATGTGGACCCCGTCTTTCTGAGCCTGGCCTGTGATATGGTGGTGATGGTTGTGCAGGACAAGGTGACCACGGCAGACCAATTGACGGACGCCGTGGCGGCCGTTACGCGCGATGGCGGAACCGTAGATGGCGTGGTTTACAATCATCAATATTAAGCCAAGAGCGAACTTACCCCTGTAAACCGGGGAGAAGAGACACAAGAAGCGAATGTACAAGGTTGTGGATAAAAGGTAACTCGACATTCTTTTGTTCCAAAGGACCGTTCGTACAAAGAATTCAAGGGCTTGAATTCTTTGTGCAATACAGAAGAAAACCGTGTGATCTGCGAAATCCGCAGCAAAGAAAATGAGTGTTTCACGTAAGTCCACGGAATTTGAGGCAAGCCATGGAAGAAAAGACAACCCCTAAGAAAATCGATCCCGACTTCTATATCTCAAAATTTGCCGTCCCGCTTCTGGAAAAGAAATGGATTGTCATTGCTTTTCTGATTGTTGGCGTTTTTATTTCTTTCCTCTTGGCATCCTTTATCAAACCTCAATATATCAGTGAAGCAGCTGTTCAAATTGAGGAACCTTCTACGGAACTTTCTTCCATCCGTGATGATTCCGTTACTCCGAGGCAGGCAAGGCAATCCTACGTCATAGCAGTGGAGGAAAAGCTCAAGAGCAACACCTTCGCACAGGAAGTCTTGAAGATTTTGCCGGAGGAGGTGAAAGAGGACTTGAAGCAACCTTTGGACTATCGCTCCCAGATTCTTGCCGGCATCAAAAACCTGGTGAAAAAGATGATCGGTTGGAAGAAAAAGAAGAAGGTGGTGGGTTCTGAAGGACAACCTGACAGTAGCCTTATTCAAAAGGAAATTCTCTTAAAAGAACTGGAAATCCGGGTCGGTATTCGGGTCAATTCCAGTACCGCAATGATCTGGATCACCGGCGCGACTTTGGATAAAAACCTGGCCCCTATACTGGTAAAGAGCTATCTGGACTATCTGATCGCCCTGAATATGGAAGACAATAAAAAAGGGATCCGGGGAAAGCTGGAATTTGCCAAATCACAGACAGAATCTGCCCGAAAAGCTCTTTCCCAGGCTGAAGAAAACCTGACCGCTTTCAGAAATCATTATCAGATCCCCGCGGATGTAAGGGTGACCGGCGACACACAAATTCAATTGCAGTTGGATACATTACATTCAAAGCTGGAAATGGCAAAGGAGCGGTATGAACGGATAGACAGGCTCTATATGGAGGCTGCTGTCAATGAGGCGGGGGTCGTTGTGAATATTAAGATCTTAAACTCTCCCATGATTCCCCTTCGCGCGACCAAGAGCGCCGCCATGAAGGTCCTGCTTGTCGGAATAATGGGTTCACTGGCCGTTGGCATCGGTCTGGTCCTGATGGTTGATCAGGTAAAAGGAACCATTCGTTACGCAACCGATATTATCGATGCCGTCCATCTTCCCATCATGGGGAATATTCCCAAACTATAAAGACTACGATAAAATTTTTGCTGCGTTTTAGGCGTTCATCTACAATCCAGACTTTTCCAAACTTAAAATTGACATGGAGTATTGGATTAAATATAATCCCTTCAAAAATTTTCTTGCTACCCGCCAAAATTTTTCAGAGGCCTCTATGACAATCAAGAATCATCTGACTGCGACCTTCAGGTACCCGCTGGCCGTCATATCTCTTATAGCCCTTTTTACCCTTTCTTCTTGTGGTCCACCTCTTGCGACAAGGGCCTCCCGCGTCAGAATGGTCAATGTAGAACAAATTCGTGAAGTCGAGAACCAATGCGAATTCCTCGCCAACGTGAGCGGGTTCAAATATGTTCGCGTATTGTTGCATCTTTTCATGGGGGTTTCTAAATGACACGTTCTATGGCGGCGCCTTGAATGAGTTGCTTGATAACGCCGCTGAATTGGGCGCAACCCATGTCTTTGTAAACGCCGGTGACGGACCCTACTTGATTGGAGAGGCTTTTTTCTGTGCGTTTTGCATCGGACCCGATGGAAAGCCGGATGAGGATTACTGCATCGGTCCGGATGGTCGAAGAGATGAAGGGTATTGTGAAGACGAATTCGGCAACCGGGTAGGGGAGGCCAAATGCGAAGGGGCGGAAGGCAAGAATAGACCGGAATGCAAGGCCAATGGAGGAAAGTGGATTCCAGCATTAGATGAGGCTACCTGCAAAAAGCAGAACAGAACCTGGATGCCTGAAGCCTCTGATCCGCAAGACCTGTACGGATATAAATGGTACATGGCTCCCAAAAGCCAAAGACAAAGATTCCTGTGAAGCAAAGGGTGGAACCTGGGTTCCCAATCAGGATGTCCTACGTAAACTGGGAGAGGAAGAGAATAAATAGTCTGGTCTACCTGAATTCTTCGTGCAACAAAAAACAACCGTGTAACCCGTGTAATCCGCCTGCCCTGTGCAATTCCGATGGACAGCAAGGCGTATTTCACCGGGGTGTAAAAAAACAAGGTGGTATACTGATATGACTGGAGCTTTAAGAATGGTATCCTATAGATTGCTGCCTCTATTTTTTTTGTTAGGCTGCTTCGCCTGTGCAGGTGTGCCTCCGCGTTTTTATACCCCTCAACAGGATTCTATTGATACCAATTTAATCCTTAATCCGGAATTCAATGTCGAAAACTATGTGGATCTGATCAACGCCCAATACAATTCCAAAGACGTCTTCATAGGGGAATATACCCACGATTGGAGCGCCAATTTGAGGCTGTGGACGAACACTGCTGTCGGATTGCTGAAAACCGAACTGGAAAAGAGAGGAAAGACAGTCACCATTGAATCTCCCACAGTCTTCGAGCTATCCGTTGAATACGATAAAACGTCCGGTAACATAACCGGTTTTATTAAAACGGACTTGAAGCAATCGGGATGCCCCTTAGATACAGATCACGACGGCGTTCCCAATTACCGAGATCTCTGCCCCGGTACTCCCACTGGTGCACGAGTGGATGTTCATGGCTGCCCCCTGGATTCCGATCGGGATGGTGTTCCGGACTATGTGGATAACTGTGCAGGAAAGAAGATTGAAGACGAAAAGAAAGAGCAGGGCAAATCCGACAAGAAAGAAGGTTTGGACACCAAAAAATATTTAAGACTAAAACAGTACGAAATCCCTGAAGGTGAGAATTTATTGGTTCAAGAATTTTCCATAACCAGTAAAGTACCCGCTGACGAAGTCATTCGGTTGATAAATGCCGAGCTTAAGAAGCATGGCGTTATAGTGACGGCGAACAGCGCGAATATTTATCAATTCACGATGTCCAAAGAAAGATGGAAAAACGGTTTTGCAACGCTAAAACACGATCTTGATCAAAAAGATATAAGTCTGATTGATGGCCACCCTCAAATCATCTGGCTTTCGGTGGACCATGTGAGTCTTTCCTGGCCGTTTTGGAATGTCGGCTGCAAGCTGAATCTGAATGTGAGGATCGCGGATGAATATATGCGGAACTTCCAGGTAGAGTATATTTCAAAAGACTTGTACAGGAGTTGCGATGGTGCTCTGTCCGATGCCGTGGCCAAAATGTTCATGCCTCGGAAGTTTACCAAGGACACGGATGGCGATGGCGTGCCCGACTACAAGGATGAATGTCCGGATACTCCCAAAGGGGTGGCAGTAGACGAGAAGGGATGCCCTGTTGATTCTGACGGTGACGGTGTTGCTGATTTCAAAGATGAATGCCCCAATACTCCCCACGGGGTAGCGGTTGACGAAAAAGGTTGTCCACCGGACAGCGATAAAGATGGGGTGCCCGATTACCGAGATGAATGCCCGGATACGCCAATCGGAGTCAAGGTAGATGAAAAAGGCTGCCCGCTGGACAGTGACGGTGATGGCGTTCCTGATTATAAGGATATGTGCCCGAACACCCCTCTTGGTGTTAAGGTGGACGAAAAAGGCTGTCCCCCGGATAGTGATTTCGATGGAGTCCCGGATGACAGAGACCAATGCCCCCATACCCCCAGGGGCGCAAAAGTAGATACTCGGGGTTGTTGGATTATCAGCGACACTCTGTTCTCTTTTGGCAAGTCTAACGTGAATCCCAAGTACAACCACCTGCTTGACCAAATCGTTGTCGTCTTGGAAAAGAATCCATCGTTGACGATAGAAATTCAGGGTCACACCGATAATATTGGCTCCAATGCCTACAACGCAAAACTCTCCGAGAAAAGAGCCATGGCAGTGAAAGATTATCTAACCAAAAAGGGTATCAATCCCAAAAGACTTTACCCTGTAGGCTATGGCTCCTCAAGACCCATTGCCACAAACAAGACAGAAGCAGGCAGGGAGTTAATACCGAAGAGTAGAACTGGTCCCAATGAAGTGAAGTTTGCCATCCTTTTAGAGATTTTTTCACCGCCCGCTCGTCCCGTTGCCGGGGCTTCGCTCAAGACGCAAAGATCGCGAAGATGAAGCTTTTTATCGAATCGGAACGAACAATTCGATAAACCAATCAGCCCTGCGGGCATTTTGGGGAATGGTTACGTTAGCGAAATTATGTCCTGAAGGCTGACACACACACAAAAAATGGACGCCTCTTTTTTTGAATTGCTGTGTTATTCAGATCTATTTATCAAAACCTGGAAAACCAACCAAATCAACGACCTATCACATACCCTAAAGGCGCTTCCTTTTCCTGATCGGTTTCAACCCAATCCGGAAAAAAACAAAAATCTCTTTGCGTTCTTCGCAGCTTTGCGGTTTACACAGCATGCCCAGTGAAACTCTTTCTGCTGTTTTTTTAGGGGCAAGACTTCACTGACATCCGATCTCCGACTTCTGTCCCCCAAGTTGCCTTCGGTCATCCGGTAGCGAAATAGTGGGGATCGCTCAGATTTGGGTTAGATTTGGCTGATGCGATTGAGTAAACCCGCCCCAGAGAAATAGGCCTTGCATTTCACAGGGCAGGCAGGAATAGCGAGCCAGTTCCTTATCTTTGTTGGCTCTGCGGGTTTCCAATTCAGAAATGAGCAATTTTTCGCAAGATCAAGGTCTACGATCCAGGGCTGTTACCTGGGAAGACAAGGGGTTGCGCGGAGACGTACGATAGTACGCCGCACAAGGAAACCCGCAGTCTGACGCCGACTTGTCCCGATCCCACCGGGGGATTGCGGAAAAGGGCCATTTATGGATGGAAACGAGCTATTTTGAGGACTTTACGATTAGGCAGCAGTCGAAGATGATCCAAATCAGAGCGATCCCCTACCATCTAAAAGGCTTCGCCGCATTAAACCGCAACATAAACCGATTGTCTGTAAATTCATCGCTTGGGCTGTCACTAAAACGCTGCCGGTAAGTGTAACTTAAATCAAAAGAGAACCAGCGGTAGAACGTGTAATTGAGTCCACATCGTCCAGTGTAGGTCTTATCATTTGCTGGATTGTATCCAGGAACGATATTCTGTTCGTTCGTTGGATACTGGTTTTGGCGATACTCGGCCCCGGCATAAATTCCAAGGTTTTCCAAAACTTGATAGTCAATTCTCCCTAAGCCCTCCATAATATTTTGTAAATCCCCTTGGTATTACCTCTGTAAAGCCTGTGTCCCAACCCGTATCTGCTCCCAATGAAAAACTTCCGTGCTCAAATTCTCTTTTCAGTAGAGCAGTAAATGTCAGCCCCGGTGAAGTTGTAATATCTCCGGAAGGATAAAAGCCTCCAAGGTAAATATCAAAGGTGGTTTTCTGGGAAAAGGCGTATCCAACCCCTCCTCCGAAATTGTGGATCCAATAGCTTTCATCAGTTCCCATGAAATTCTGCTGGTACAGTCTGTACGCTAAAAAGGGCTTTATATCGCTCACTATATCTGTAGGAGTAAATTAAGCCCACATCCTGCACTTCAATATCAGGACCAGGTTCTGAAGAACCGCTCTGGGTATATCTGTACTCCGCAAAACGATAATCGAAAGCTAAGCTGTTCTTACTGTCAAACTGATGTGACAGACCCAAAAAAGGTCCCTTTTCGGTTACATCTTGCAACGTTGGATCCTGATTGTCCAAAATATTATAAACATACCCTGCCGTGACTTTGCTATGAGGACCGAATTCATATTCGATATTAGCTGTTGCATCATTTCTTCTGATAACGAGATCGATTATTAGAGATCCTCTGAGATGGCAGTATTGGGGTGAGATTCTCGTCAAAGATATCATCCGATTTCAAATATCGGTCTTCCAGATTAAACTTTAGATGTTCGGCAAGTTTCTGCCAAAACTTCAGATACCCACTGTGTCTCATATTATCGTTGCTTGTCTTATTAAAATATCTCACCCAACCAAAAGTATAATCGAGCTCCAGACCATTCTTATTGGACTCAATATCGATCCCGATTCCAGGGGAAACGGTTGTTATCCAGTCCGAATCCGGATTGTCTTTGGTCAGGAAGATGTTATCATCGTATTCCTCGCTAATGCTAATCTTCGGCGTAATGATAACTTGATAATTGCTACCTTGGAATAATGTTGGCCCGATAGCCATAAAACCCGTATCCTCTTCCGCGTTGAGCTCCCTTTGCTGATCAGCCGCATTTTCCTGGGGGACCTGTTTGGGGCTTTCGGTATCCAGTGCTGAACCTTTTGATGGGGATTCTTCTGCTTGTATTTCAGATGTCTTCTTTCAAATCCGTTTCCTTTTTTTCATCAACCTCCTCAATTTTCCCTCTGAAATAAGGAGAAACAGCTTCGGTTCCTTTTGACTCAGATGTCCTTGTAACGTCATTTTCCTTTTGTCCATCAATCGCCTCGATTTTCCCCCTGTAATAAGGGGAAACAGCTTCAGCTCCTTTTGATGTCGAAATAACGGCATCCGCAGCTCTTGTTGAGGAAACAACAGTGGGAACAGAAATAGTAACAGGCGTGATCAGCACTGTAGACTCCATGTTCTCGCTGGTTGTCAGGATAAAAATTGATAACCAACCGGTGAGGATTCTCTAATAAGAAGAGGCGAGGACTTTGAAAATCAGCCGGAATTCCTACGATCACATCAATATCATCATTGTCCTTTATTAAGCTGCACCCAGGAATGAATGTTTGTGTATTCTGAAAATTTGTCCAGTTCGGTAATAGTCCCTTTCAATTTTAGACGGAGCTCACTGTCAGTAACAAAAGGGCCATCGAAGTCAATCTCATTCTGAAACTCAAATACAATAGAACAATACCCGTCATGCTGGCCAGTTCTAATCTCTTCTAATTGATTTGGTGTCTTTTTCGCGATTTGGGATGACGAACGGATCGATGATTTGGCTAAAGCATCTGAGGTCGTTGGGACATGCCCATTATTGGGAAAAGGACTAATACGAACCGTACTTGCAGTAACAATTGGCAATCGAATAATATTCGGTATTTGGTAGGATTCCTGCGCAAAAACGGGTTTACCAAAAAGCGTCCAGAGAGGAATTATGGGGTTTATTGAACCAAAAATAAGAGCCCCAATGACTATGATGGGAAATATATAGGCAGCTCTTTTTATCGGTTTCCACTCCAATTTCTACCAACACTTTCCCTTTACCGCTGAAGCAGGATGGCTTTGTTCTAATATTCAATGTCCGTGCAGCAACCGCAATCTGTGGACGCTATTGTTCTCATTTAAAATATGCTATTCGAATTTAAGCATAACATAGGGATGTGAACATCGCCTCCGATTGGCAAAAAGGCCGCCTGCCTCGCCTGTCCCGTCTGCGCTCTTGGCATGGCGGGCAAGTCACTTGGATCAAGACAGAAACTTTCAACATTTACACGACTATTTACCGCCCGCTTGTCCCATTGCCGGGGCTTCGCTCAAGACGCAAAGAACGCTAAGATTATGTTTTTTTACCGAATCGGAATGGGCGATTCGATAAAGCAATCAGCCCTTCGGGCGTTTCGGAACATTGCTAAATGATTTGTTGAGGACTGACAGCCAAAAGGTGGTGGCTATTTCCGTGATCGGTTTTACCCCGATCCGGAAAAACCCAAAAAATTCCTCGCGTCCTTCGCGCCTTAGCGGTTCAATTTAACTGAAGTTTCATATGAGATCTCACCCTCTCACCTTCTTAACCTCTCAACCTCTTCCAGCAAGCTACGGCACATAAAGCGTATCAAAAGCATGCAACCGGATATTCAATTCAGGAGACTTCCCTGATAGCGCCTTTTTGAAATTAAAGGGGATGTCCTGCTGCCTTCCGCTAATATTTCTAATAATCAAGATATTATCAGTATCGGCCCATTCTTCCAGACCGCCGGCATAGGCAAGCATTTGAAAAACAGTCATTCCTCCCTCAGCCAAATCATATTGTCCCGGAGTTTTGACTTTTCCTAAAACATAGACCGGTTCCTTTTTTTCTAAATCCAGATGCTGCAGATATGCAACATAAATGGTATCGGATGCGAAAATCTTTGGAAGTTTTGTTGGGTCTGGATTCTTCGAATCAAGAAATTCCTGCATGTCAAATTTCAGAAAGGTCCCATCTCTCCGCGATATCATCACCTTAGCCAAATCTGCATCGTACGTGCCTCCCTTAGCCAAGAGCAAAGATATCCATCAAGTTCATATCTTCGACTGGTTCGTAAATGCCCGGAGCTTTTACCCCTCCAAAAATCCTGACCATTTTTTTAGGTTCCTGTTTTTCATATCCCGCCTTTTTCACAAATGTGATGTAAACGGAATCACCATTTTGCACCTTTGGCATTTCTATGGTGCCTTGTGTACTCTTCAGTATCAAGTCATTCAAATCGTAGATTTGGGACTTGTTTTCTCTGATTAACAAAACCTTACCGAGATCTGCATCATCTCTATTCCCGCCCGCCGTTATCAATAAATCCAGGAGATTCATATCTTCCTTTGTTTCATACGTTCCCGGATGGCCGACTGCTCCAAAAATCCTAACCTTCGTTCCGGTATCTTCCTCCAGCTTTTCAGTAGGAGGTGACCATTGCCCAAGCGTTCTCTTTACACTCCCAAAGAAGGAGGAAATCGGAACAAAAAGGGTATCCTTTTCATGAATGGGAGTTAGCAACCTGATGTCTCCGGTAATTGTAAACTGGTACAAATTTATCAATAAATGGTGAGTCGAGTTCCCCCATTGTCTGGTTATACCAATCTTACTCATGATGGCCCCGTCTACTGCGCCTCCAGCCGCGCTGAGTGCAGACTGGACATTAGTGGATTCCGGTATATTATACCAACCTGGCTTTCCAACATGTCCCAGAATCTGTATATAGTGCCTTTTTTCTATGATGCTGATATGAACTTTTGCAGAGCCTGCAAGATACTTGGGAAGCCTGTCTACTAAGGATCTGTTCAATTTCTTGTGGAAATTTACCATTCACATAGATATGACCATAATCCGGTATATAAATATATCCATTTCGGTCAACTTCTATCTGATTTTGAACGACCCGTCTTTCCATGTCGGATAAATCCGTTGTAGTTGACGACTTTGGCATGTTGATGAAGAGCAGGTCCCCACTGTCAATTTTCTTGCCTAACTCTTTTGGAACTGGCACGGCTAAAATATCATTAGGAGCCAAAATCACTTTCTCTGTTACCCTGATTTCTTTATATCCGGTATCGGTATGCCGTTTCAGTAATATTTTTGAAGGATCCACCCCATCAACCAGGCCTCCGGCAATCGTTATCAATTCATCAAGCTTGGACAACCGAGGGACCCTATACCAGCCCGGGTAATTGACACCCCCTTGAATATGAATGAAACGTAGTCGATCCAAAATTCGAACGGTGGGATGTTCTCCTTTGACGATAAACTGCTTTGCTAATTTGGTCAGTTTTTGTTCCAAGAGTCCTGGAGTCAAACCCGAGACTTCGATTTTCCCAATCGCGACCATAAATATATTCCCATCAGGATCCACGTCGTATGACTGGCTCATCTCCTTCTGGCCCGGGATTTCGATTTCTAAAATGTCTCCTGCCGATAAGGAAATCTCCTTTTGGGCTGTGTCAGGAGTTTTAGTGGGGATGTCCTTATCGGTAATATTTTGGGCAGGTTTTCTCGCTCCCTTTTGCTGTTCGTCCCTTTCGCTAAATTCCTTTTCAAAGGCCAAACTTTTGGTTTCTGTCTTGGGAGCGCTTGTCTCAGATAAAGTCATTGGCTTTGATTCTGACGCAGGCTTTTGATCTTCGTTTTCTTGCCTAACCATATTCTCAGGGACTGGAAGCGTCTGGAGGAATTAGTGGTGGAACAGTTTTTTTTATTTGTTGGCCAATATTCTCTTGAGCAGCCTTTGCTGCAGCCAAAGTACCGGGGTTTGAATTGACAACTACAATGACACTATCAAGGCCCGCTGCGTCTAAGATGCTTTTTTGTTGTGATGCTTCCGTCTTGTCAACAAAAGGTCCTAAACACACTCTATACCAGACCCCTCTTCCCTGTATCCGGCTTTCTTCGACAAAAACATTTGATCGCTATCTCCCTGTGATTCTTTTTGAAGTCAGCCATATACTTTTCAGCATTGTCCCGATCTCTGAAAGAGCCCAGCATCAAGCCATAATCCGCATAAGCCGTAGAAACAATGAGTATGGCAAAACACATATGCAAGAAAAGGTAAGAGATGACTTTTTTCATTATTTGATCACCTTAAATGCTTTGACTTCAGTTCATCTTCTGATCAGGGAAGGCTTTCACCTTAATCCGCGATGAACCAGCGCTTTTGGGGATTTCGTTTGCCGTGTGGACCGTGGTTTCTACCCCCATTGTTTCTACCATGGAGGCATACATTCGAATATTGATTTAATTTTACACATAATATAGAATTAATCATCATAGATCAATTAGAATTTGCTTACAGCGTCATCAGACATTGTGCAGCGGAAAGAAGCGCATCTTGACTTCGGTTTTTAGTAAATTTGGCGAAACTTGATGGTCTCGTAAAAAGTCCGATTTTGGTCTTTACACCAGGGATAACCTATTGAAATCATTTTGTGCATATCACGGATTTTTGACTTTTTACGAGTGCATCAAACTTGTTTCCTTCAGGCCTCCAAGCTAGCTTCTTTGGTCGGATATATAGCCGTTTCAACTGCTTATGAGAGTGGTTTCCGTAAACGACCGGGCGGAGCTTTATGGAATATTGAGCTAACATTCCTGGATGATTTTTCCATTTGAATCTGCTTAATCTGCTATCTGTATTTGTGATAATCTGCTGGTCATCCCTTATTTATACATGGATAGGATATCCTCTTATCTTGTTTTTGCTTACGAGAGAAAGATTAAACAGAACGTCTTCGCAATCGGAGAGCAACTGTGAGCTCGTGGTATCGAGAAATTTTCAGAAAGGGGGTTCCAATTCGACGCTTGAAAATGGGGCTTACTCAAGGAAAATCGAAAATGCTTTGGAAGTGGAACCCATCCTTTTTTTTCCAACAGTTTCAATCCTTTTGTCAGCATACAATGAAGAGAAGCATATAGAGAATAGGATCAGAAATCTTATTGAACTGGATTACCCTCAGAATAAAATTTCCATTTGTATCGGAATCGATGGTTCAACAGACCGGACTGCTGAAATTGCAAAAAATTGGGTATCGAAAATTCAGGGCCTCAAAGTTTACGCTTTCAGCCAAAGGCGCGGAAAGATGGCCGTGTTAAAAGAACTGGTTGAGCAAAATAGAAGTGAGATCCTTGTTTTTACCGACGCAAATACTGCTTTCAAACCCGATGCACTAAAGAAACTCGTGATCCATTTTCAAGATCCATCTGTCGGTGGGGTGTGTGGAAGATTACTTCTTCTTGGTGAAAAGGAAGAAAGCTTTTATTGGAGGATGGAAAATCATCTAAAAAGGATGGAAAGTAGCCTGGATTCGTGTCTCGGTGCAAACGGTGCAATTTATGCTATCAGGCGAGATTTGTTTTGGTCGGGTATCCCTGATAACACGATAGTGGATGATTTTGTTATTGGCATGAAAGTACGTGAACAAAGGAAGCGAGTTCTTTACGAAACCGAGGCAATAGCCGAGGAAGAACTACCTGCTACCCCTGATGAGTGGGCTCGTCGGATTAGAATTGGCGCGGGCGATTATCAGGCGCTCATGCTTTGTCGAAAATGTCTGCTTCCATCATACAAGAAGTTTGCGTGGATGTTTTGGTCTCATAAAGTCTTTCGCTGGTTTACACCGCAAATCTTCTTGATGCTTCTTGTTTGCTCCTTTGCTCTACTCATTTACTATTATTTTTGGGGGAATTTGCACTTGTATCCATTTGAAATGATGGCAAGGTTTGGTAGTTGTCTAATGATTGCCATCCTTCTATGTGCTCTGATAGGCCGTCTGCTAAAGAATGTTTCTTTTTCAACAGGAAAGATTCTACGTCTACTGCGTCTATGCGACCATTTCTTCACCATGCAAGTCAGCACTTCTTTTGGGGTTCATTCGGTTCTGCAGAGGAAATCTTCGTGGCTATTGGAAAAGGACATCGAGAGATTAGTGTGCATCTGGTAAGTTCTATCCCAAGTCCTAAAAAGCTTCTAAAAAATGTCTTCAATAAACATCTTATTCCTCATCTATGATCTTGAACGTGGTGGCCCTGAATTGAGGCTGCTTGATTTTGCAAGGCATTTTCCCTCCGATATTAAGATGCATATCTGTGTGACAAGTGACAAACTTGTCTTTGCTTCCCGATTTTATGCAGCTCAATGCCAATATCCAGGTTGTTCCAGTGGCTAAGGGGTATCTGGAACTGAATAAAGCATGGAAGATTTATAGATATGTAAATGCGAATCGTATCTCAATTATCAACTCATTTGGGTTGAAGGAGTTGTTCTTGTCCTTTGCCATTAAAGCATTCAGCGGTTGGAAGATTAAAACAGTCCATCACTCCGGTTGATCTTCTGCACCACTACGGTTCCATTCAAAAAAATCTACTTCGGTTTTTGTTGAAATCAACCAATGCCATCCTCTGCAACTCTGAACGTTCAATGATGCTCATCAAAGGCTTCTCAGTACCTGAGAACAAAATGACTGTTATCAAGAATGGCATCGATACAAATATTTTCAGGAGAAGTTCACATGCTAATCAGGATTTAAGAGCAAAGTACGGGTTAAGAAATAGTGAAATTCATTTTGGGCACAATTGCAAATTTCAGAAGTGTAAAAAACTACCCCTTCTTAATCAATGCTTTCAGAATCTTGTTGAAAAGGCATGCCAATTTGAGACTCATCTGTGTCGGTGGCGGCTACTTATTGGACGAAATAAAAGAACTGAGCCGGTCGTATGGTCTGGAAGAAAAACTTGATATTCACCGGGTATTCGAAAGATGTAGCTGAATATCTTTCTCTTATGAATATTTTCGTACTTTGCTCATTGCAAGAAGGCCTTCCGAATGTTCTCCTGCAAGCTATGAGTATGGGAATTCCAGTAATTGCATCAGATGTCGGCGGATGTCCTGAAATAATCGATGATATGAAAAATGGTATATTATACCCCTCCAATGACCTTGACAGATTTGTAGAAGTGGTTGAAATGTTGATAGAAGACAGGTCATTTTCCTCTAAACTCGCAGCCAATGCAAGGAGAACCGTTGAAGAAAAATTCTCATTAAATCGTATGATAGAAGATTATATGGTATTTTATAGAGAATTGTCCTTAAAAACAGATTGATACTAATGTGCTATGGTTTGAATTCCGTCAACAAATGACCAATAACCAATAACCAATAACTATTCTCTCTTATGCTCTTCTTCGGTCTCCTCGTTTATATTTTTCTTCAAATAATCCGGCCTCAGGATTTCGTCACTGGATTAGAAGGATCTCGTTTGGTCCTTTATTTAATGGTGATTCTGTTGTTTGGGTTATTGTTCAGCCCGGTCGAAAAAAAAATACTTCGTAGTCCTCAGGACAAATTCGCAGGGTTATTTCTTTTTTCTTGTGTTTTTTCAGTGCTTGGCACGTTTTGGATATCTGGTATAGTTGACACAACGATTGAGACTTTCAAGATTGTTTTAATGTATTATTCCATCGTAATAATTGTTGATAGCGAAGTTAAGCTCAGAGTCGCAATATGGACAATGATTATCTTGATGGCGATAGTGGGCCTGATGGGTGTACTACAATATCATGGTTATGATATTACAGGCGCAGGCATGCGATGGGCCTCTGATAAATCGGTTTGGCAGATTTATGGCATCGGCAATTTTGATAACCCTAATGACATGGCATACTCTACAGTATTGGTCGTTCCTTTTGGGTTAGGCCTTTTGTTTCTGGGGAAAGGTTTTCTTGGCAGGCTTGGTGGTCTCATTCTCTTGGGTATTTCTATCTATTGTATATACCTCACTAGATCACGAGGAGGACAAGTTGCACTTGCTGCCTGCTTGTTCTCTTGGGCCTATTTTTGGCTCAGAAATCCCAAAATAAAAAGGATAATGGTTATTTTCGCGATAGGTGGAGTCTTAGCTGTTGCAGTAGCCCAGGCAACCGGATATCGAGACGATGAATCTTCCATGGGTCGAATTGAGGCCTGGTCTGAAGGCTGGCAGCTTTTGAAAAGTCACCCCCTAACAGGAGTTGGAAAACAGAATTTCATAGAATATCATGAGAGAGATACACATAATAGTTTTGTTCGAGCAGGAGCGGAGTTAGGGTTGTTTGGCTTATATTGCTTCGTGGGAATTCTTTATGGGGTGGGTTTGACGATCAAAAGACTTCAAGACCCATCTGTAGAAATTGAGTGGAGGCTCTATTATGCCGGTTTTGGTAGCTTTTTTTGTTTCCTATGTTGCGGCGTCTGCTTTTTCAACAAGAACCTACGATCTTGTTTTTTTGCTTTGTGTGGCTCTTGTTGGGGCTCTTGGCAGGTTTTCGCTAAAAGAAACTGATGCAGTAAGTGCTGAAGGTGTACTTTTTCCCGCTGTAACAGCCCACCTCTGGAACAAAGACATTTTTGGTCTCACCATTGCAGTTCTTATGGCATGGTATTTGTTTTTGAGACAGGTATGGTAGGAGGGGTAAGGAGCAAGAGGTAAGGGGGCAGGGGACTGAGATCCGGGATCAGATGTCGGAGGCCAGAAAACAGGGATCGGAAACAGAATGATCAGAAGTGAAATAGAGGATTATTTACTGAATGCTGCTTGATGTTTTGTCAGATTACCTTCGGGCAGTGGACTTCGCAGTTCGGAAGTTGGAAGACGCGTAGGTCGAGCGCTATGAAGAGGAATTTGTAGCTGTTAATCGTGTGAACTTACGTATTCGAGTCCGGTTTCGGAATGGATATTTTGAATTAAAATGTGTTAGGAGCAATGAAATGGAAGTAACTTGCTTTGTAAAAAAAGAAGGTAATCAATACGCGTCTTTGTGTGTAGAACTGGATGTGGCCTCCTGCGGGAGAACCAAGACAGATGCCCTTGATGGTCTTAAGCGCGCTATCCAAACATATATATAGTTTTTAAGAAAAAGATTTTGGGGTAATGAGTCCTATGCCTCAGACTGTCCCCAGTAGAATCCAAAGAGTGAGAGGACCTCATTTCTCAAATCCTTAA
>CAVVFZ010000016.1:0-47396 GCA_963747555.1 uncultured delta proteobacterium | reverse complement strand
TTCATCAATGAAGGAGAAAACATTCATGGCAACAAAAGAAGAATTGATTGAACAGTTGAAGGAAGGCTTGTGGAATACCAGGAAAACAAGGTCAAGGAAGCTTCCCAGCAGTGGCTGGACGACGGGTATGTGGCCCTGGACGCCATCATGGACGGCCTGGCGGCCGGCATGGAGATCATGGGTGACCTGTACGACCGGAATGAATACTTTGCGCCCGAGGTGCTCATGCGCGCGGACGCCCTGTACGCGGACTTGGCCATTTTACGTCCCCACGTTCCCAAATCAACCGAAGGGCTTAATGCGCAGGTGGTCATCGGAAGCATCCAGGGAGACGTTCACGACATCGGCAAGAACCTGGTGAAGATGATGTTTGACGTGGCCGGCTGGGACGTTCATGATCTGGGCAGGGACGTTCCCCTGGAAAATTTCGTGGAAGAGCAGATGCGGACCGATTCCGAGGTGGTGGCCATGTCCGCCATGATGACCACGACCATGTTGGGCATGAAAAAGGTTATCGCCATGATCAAGGAGAAGAACCCCAATGTGGCGATCATGTTGGGTGGCGCGCCGGTAACCAAGGATGTGGCCAACCTGTTCGGCGCGGACGGTTATGCCGAGTCCGCGGGAAACGCCGTTTCCGAGGGCATCAAGATGATCGGCCGTTTGCGTGAAATGAGGAACAAATAGGCCTGAAATCATATGGGATGGCGCCTGTGGTCGATCCTGAAGCCACGGGCCCGCCGTCATTTTTCAAGTTTGGCGGAAATCCTATGACAGGATATCGACGGATATTTCCGCATCATTGAATCTGGAGGAGGATATTAACGAATGCAGGAAGATACGGTAAATGTGATCTTTCAGCCTTCCGGCAGGAGGGGGGAAGTTCCAAAAGGCGTGAACATCATTGAGGCGTCAAGGCTGTTGGGGGTGGACATCGAGGCGCTTTGCGGGGAAAAAAAGGTCTGCGGAAAATGCATTGTTCGCATTGAAGAAGGACATTTTGAAAAATACAATATCACCTCCAGCCCATCCCATGTGACCCCATGGCTGGTGGAGGAAGAAAAGTTCATCAACCCGGAAAAAAAGGCCAAGGGATTCCGGTTGGGCTGTGTGGCCCAGATCCAGGATGATATCCTGGTCTTTGTTCCCGAGGAATCGAGAGCCGGGAAACAGGTGGTGAGCAAGGCCGCCCGGGATATCTATATTGAGCATAACCCCGCTGTAAAGGTCTACTACGTGCAGGTGGATCCGCCGACCTTTGATGAACCCATGGGCGATTTTGAACGGGTCTGCAGGGGGCTTGAAAGAGAGCATGGGCTGAAAGACCTGACCGTGGATATCTTTGCCCTGAGACAGCTTCCCAATGCCCTTCGGGACGGGAAATGGGCGGTAACGGTCAGTGTGTGGAATGACAGGGAAGTGATCCGCTTCCGACCCGGTAAGGCGGAGCATGCCTATGGTCTTGCCATCGATGTGGGAACGACGACCGTGGCAGGCTATTTCTGCGATCTGACCACCATGGAAGTCATCGATACGGTATCCATGATGAATCCCCAGTGCAAGTACGGCGAGGACGTCATGGCCCGCATCACCTTCCACATGACAACGCCCAACGGGCTCAAGCGCATGAGCGACGATATTATTGAAGGCCTGAACGAATTGATCGACAAGGCCATCAACAATACTCACCCGCCCAAGAAAAAGGTGAAGAAGAAAAAAGGCGAAGAAGGCCCCGCGGAGTTTGTGGAAGCGCCGGAAGAGGGCAAGAAATATCTGCGGCTGAAGAGGGAAGACATTGAAGACATCACCATCGGCTTCAATACGGCCATGCATCATATCCTTCTCGGCCTCGATCCCGAATTTGTGGGAATGGCGCCCTTTCCACCGGTCATTCACCACAGCATGGATATCAAAGCAAGGGACCTGAACGTGAATATCGGTCCCGCGGCATACATGTACGTGCTTCCCATCGAAGCAGGTTTTGTGGGGGCCGACAACGTGGGCGTGCTCATTGCCGAGGAGCCCTACAAACATGAACAGAATCAGCTGATCATCGATATCGGGACCAACGGGGAACTGGTCTTGGGCAACCGGCACAAGCTGATCTCTTCGTCCTGTGCCACGGGACCCGCCCTTGAGGGCGCCCAGTTGGCCTTCGGGATGCGGGCGGCGCCGGGCGCCATCGAGCGGATCAGCATCGATCCGGAGACCAGGGAAGTGGACTATAAGGTCATAGGCCGGGATGCGTGGCGGAAGTTCTCCGAACCCAAGGATATGAAGGCCAAAGGTATCTGCGGTTCCGGCATCCTGGACGTGTTGGCGGAACTGTATCGTTCAGGCGTCATCTTAAAGAGCGGTGTATTCAACAAGAAGGAGCTGAAGGAACACCCCCGGTTCCGCAAGAATCCCGATACGAAACAGCCGGAATTCGTGTTGGCCTGGGCCGACGAATCCAGCATCGACAAGGACATTGTTATTACCCAGAAGGATATCCGACAGATTCAGTTGGCCAAGGGCGCCCTTTATGCGGGCTGTAAACTCATGGTAAAACGAATGGGTCTGGAGAAGGTGGACACGGTCAAGATTGCCGGGGCCTTCGGCACGCATGTGGATCGGGAAAAAGCCCTGATCATGGGGCTCTTCCCGGATTGTGAAATCGAAATGATCCAGGGGGTCGGCAATGCGGCCGGTGACGGATGCCGGGCTGCCCTGCTGAACGTGAAGAAGAGGGTGGAAGCGGACTGGTGTTCTCGGAATGTGGAATATATCGAACTGACCGTGGAACCCAATTTCCAGCAGGAATTCATGGAGGCCATGCAGTTGCCCCATATGACCGATGCCTTCCCACACCTGGAAGGCCTTGTGGCGGAAGAAATCCTGCACCAGTAATATGATGAGCAATCAAAAACCAGATAATGCGGATGAAACGTGTCTTGCCGTTGATCCAGGCGCTTGCGGCTTCACATGCGTCATCCGCATCAGATCACTTGATAAGAGATCCGTTTCCGTTGTGATAGATGGTTCCGAGTGCAAGCAGATAAAAAGTCTTGGCGAACGTCTGAACCAGTTGTCATTACGGGAACTTTTCATGCCGTTGACCCAAAACCCCGTCTACCAGGCGGCGCAGGCTTCCGGTTGCCACGCTTCATGTGCGATTCCATGTGCCGTCATAAAAGCGGTGGAAGTGGCCATGGGTATGGCGGTTGCCAGAGAGGTCCGGTTCAATTTTGAATCCTGAAAGGAGGTCCGCACCAGTGGAAACCCGAAAAGTCATTCCGTTCAAGAGTGATGCGGGTATATCCCACGAATTGCTGCAGCGTCTCTTGTCGAGGGGAAAGCGCTACGGTTTAAATGCGGTTTTTCCGTTTCCCATCAAACAGATTATCGTTGCGGAGTGGGTACATCTCAAGTGCCGTTACGGGTGCAGCAGGTATAACACGAACTGGTGCTGCCCGCCGGCAACACCGAGCCCGGAGAAGGTCCGGGCTATTCTTTCCGAGTACACCAGGGCGCTTTTGTTAGTGGGAAGTAAGAGTTGCGCGGATTTTTACCGCGATAATGGTCGGAAACGGGCTTCACAAGTTCGCTGCTGGAAAGGGACAGTGAGCATGGAACGGATGCTCTTTTTGGAAGGGTACTATAAAACGTTCAGCCTTGTGGGGGAATGCTGCGCCCTTTGCAAGAAATGCGCTTTCCCTGATGTCTGTCGTTTTCCTCAGGAAAAGCGCCCATCCGTAGAATCCTTTTCCATCGATGTCATCGGAACCCTGAAAAATCTGGGAGCTACTTCTCAGGTAGCGACTCATACTGCGGAAACCTTTAACTACTATGGAATTATCCTTTTGGAATAGTGTCGGACAGGAGAGGTTTTATGGGGAAAGGAGGTGAGTGACAGAACGTTGCGTGAATGGTTGGATTATTCTGTTCTACTTTAAATGCGTACAGATAAGAAAGGAGTCTCCAAATGGCAAAACAGATGTTGCTTGATGCCTATCAGGGGAAGAAGACTGTCAAAGCCCCATGGGTACCGTACGCAGGCGTTCATTGTGCATTTATTATCAATGAGCCTGCGGATAAAATGCTTCAAGATCCCGAATTGCTGGCAAAAGGAATTGTTGCAACAGCCAAACGGTATAAAGCGGACGGGATTCCGCTGCTTTTCGATCTGTCTGTAGAAGCAAACGCTGTGGGTTGCGGATTGAAATGGTGGCCGGACAACGTACCGTCGGTTACGAATCATCCCTGTTCCGCCAAGACCCCGGCCGAGGCGGGCCTTAAATTGCCCACCAAGGAATCGGGCCGGTGGCCGGTTATTTTCGAGGCTGCAAGAATTGCCAAACCGCAGCTGGAAGAACTGGATTGTGCGTTAATGGGGCTTTTTTGCGGACCGTTGACACTGGCTTCTCATCTGGCCGGCGTCAGGATTTTTACGGATGTGTACAAACACCCGGAGTTTGCAGCGGAAGTGTGTAAATTCGCGGGGGAAGTAGGCGCAAAATCGGCTGAGTTCTATGCGGAGATGGGTTGCGACATTATTGCCAATGTGGATCCTGTTGCTTCACAGATCAGGCCACAGACCTTTGCCACCTATGTCACTCCGAACAGCCAGGCAGCCAACAAAATCATCCATGATGCAGGAAAGGTATCGTCCTTCTTTATATGTGGAGATGCCACCAAGGTTATGGAAGAAGTCTGCAAGATCGGTACGCACGGTTTTGCCATTGACGAGCAGATGAACATGAACTTCATCCGCGACCTGGCCCGGAAATACGGCCTTGGTTTCGGCGGAAACCTGAAACTGACTCTGGCTCTGAGCCTCGGCCTGCTGTCTCCCAGGGAGGATGCGATTGTCAGCCTCGCCGCAGGAGGACAGCACGGTTATACGTTTGCCCCCGGCTGAGACATGCCATACGATGTTCCGGTGGAACATATGGATCAAGCTATGGAAGCCAGAGATTGGTATGAGCAGTATTACACCAAGTATCCGGACTCTTGGTAAATCATTTTTGAGAAAGGAGGGTTCGGAATATGTCAGATAAAATTCAAATAGACGTCGTAACCCTGGATAGCGTACAGTGCGCAGCCTGCGGGTATATGATGGAATCGATCGCCGCACTGCCCGATGATGTCCAGGATATGATCCAGTACACGGAATGGTCGATCAAGAACAAGGACGGAATCGGCAAATTCCTGGAACTGGGAGTCAAGGTTCTCCCGTCCATATGCATCGAAAGGGATATTGTGTTCCCGAGTATTATTCCTCAGTACGAGGAACTCATCGATGAAATGGCGAAACGGGCGCCCAATGATGCCATGAAGAAGAGGATCGAGTCACTCAGAGAAGTAGGATTTCAGTTTGACAAGATCCAGGAAAATCTTGCAAAGGCAGGGGCTGGCCAGTCCACGCGTACGGACTCGACAGTCAAACAGTAACTGCTGGAATACCATGATAATGAGGGCCCCGAAAGGGGCCCTTTTTACCCAACCATTTAAACGGAGCCGTTTGTCCCTTGAATGACCATGAGCAAATTGAAAAGTTGAGAGCATTTGCGATCAACCATGGCCTGCCAAAAACAGATATGGCCTTGTACGATGTCCGATGCCCCTATTGTGGAAAATCCGACCGGATAAGGCTTCTGGAAACACCCGAAGAACTGGGCGAAACCATCAGCACGTCTGAACTGGATTCGTATGAAGGCTTCTGGAGAGGAATCGCGGAATCAACCGGCTCCTTAGGTGTCTGTAAATTCTGTCAGCACATTGTCAAGCTGGTGGAAAACGGCCAGGCTGAACCCTTGACGGCCTGAAATCCGCCACGACAATACCTCTTCCTCGCAGGAATTCCGTCCCAGGACACTTCCACAGGAAACGAGGCAATCCTATGAAAATTGAAGTCTTAGGCCCCGGATGCAAAAATTGTGAACAGGTCCTTGAGAACACCATTTTCGCCGCATCGGAATTTGATGCCACGCCCCAGATCCAGATAGAAAAAATTACGGATATCAAAGAGTTTGGAAGAAGGGGTGTCTTTATTACGCCGGTGCTTGTGATCGACGGTGAAATCATTTCGGTGGGCAAAGTCCTTTCCGTGGAAGAAATCAGAAAAACAATCGAAAAGAAGGTGCAATCATGTCGGACGTGACGGGCGTATATTTGATAACCGGTTTTCTTGGCGCAGGCAAGACCACGCTTCTGAATCGGATTATTCAATGCTTTCCAAAAGACCGGAAATTGACCCTGCTTGTAAATGAGTTCGGAGAAATCGGTGTGGATGGGGCCCTTGTGGAGGGAGAAGATATCGACATGATGGAAATCAGCAAGGGGTCGATTTTCTGTGTATGCGTGAAAACGGACTTCATCAAAGGTCTTTATGAGCTGAGCGCCACCGTGCAGCCCGACGTCCTGCTCATCGAATCCACGGGGGTTGCCAACCCTTCGGATCTGAAAAGAGACCTCAAGCTTCCCATTTTTAACGACCGTTTCCAATTCAGGGAACAGTTCTGCGTGGTCGATGCCGTCCACTTCCAGGATGCCTATGAGGTGTATGCATCCCTTGAAAAGCAGATCGCTTCTTCCAGCGTTTTCATTATCAATAAAACCGATATGGCTACCCCTGAAAAAATTGAAGCCACCAAGGAAATTATTCATCAGTTTCATCCTGATCCGCGGTTCTTTGAAACATCCTACGCCGATATCCCCCTGCAAGAATTTTTCGGATGGGAGAATGTCAAATCAAACCCGGACGCAGATGCGGCAACAGCGACTGAAAGACCTGCGCCTCTTACATCGGAAGAGCTGGATACGTTCCTGGACGACATGCTGGACGATCCGAACCTTGAAATCACCCCGCCTGACATGCTGGTATCCGTTGCCTATCGCTGGACCGGGAGAGTCTCTGGACGAGATCAGGAAGATCGCGGATATGCTTCCCGCCGGCGTGGTCCGCTCCAAGGGTTTTGTGGAAGAAAATGGAGAGGTCTATATTTTTAACTTCGTCATGGGCGACTGGACCATAAAAGAGGCGAATCAAACAAAGAAAGAGATCACACACCCGAATACCATTGTCTTTATCGGGCCTCCGGACGCCGTGGACGGAATTGCGGATGCGGCAAAGGCCGGAAACTGGACGAGTCTGGGCGTTTTTCAACCGTACAGCGAGGAATAGTAATCCATGGAAGAAAATCGTTACGATGTCATCATCGTCGGCACCGGGCCGGCGGGAAGTACCGCTGCACTTTATGGGCAACGCCTTGGGCTGAAAACGGTTGTTTTTGGCGACCTGCCGGGCGGCATTACCTACATGATCGAGAATCTCGCCAATTTTCCCGGTTTTGTGGAAGGTGTATCCGGTACGGAATTCGGGGTAAAGCTGTTTCAGCAGGCCCAGCTGGAAGGCGCCATGTTTACCATGGGGCGGCTCGACCGGCTTGAAAAAACGGCCAACACCTTTACTGCTGTGGATGTCAACGGGATGAACTACACGGCCCCCTGCGCCATCCTGGCCAGCGGACGCGTTCCTCGAACCATGCCCGGAACACGGCCTGATATGAAAGGGATCAATTTCTGTTCCGTTTGCGACGGACCGTTGTTCAGGGATAAGAATGCCACCCTGGCAGTTGTGGGGAGCAATAACGCTGCGGCGCAGCACGCCGCAACCCTGTCCCGCATTGCAGGCAAAGTCCTACTCATCTGCCGCAGCGGAATCCTCAAAATGGATTCCGCCCACAAGAAATTAATCTCCCAACACAACAATATAGAGACCCTTATGGAGACCGAGGTAACCGGCTATGAGGGACTGGATATGGTGGAAAACCTGCGCATAACAGCCCGAGACGGAAAACCCGGCAAAATCCCTGTTGATGGGGTTTTTCTTTCCATCGGCTGGACGCCCGGAACTCAGGTGCTCAAAATGGAGGTGGAAACAAATACGGAAGGATACCTGATAACCGATGAGAGTTTGAGGACCTCTGTCCCCGGACTGTTCGCTGCCGGGGACGTCCGGGAGAAGACCCTGTACCAGGTGTTGACCGCCTGTTCCGATGGCGCTGTTGCCGCCAAATCCGTATCCGAATTTCTTAGCTTTGTGTAAAAATCTTCAGGGAAGAAACCACGACTATGCCGCGGAATGAAATATGGGTTATCGGAACGGACCCTCCCTGTCCGCGATGTGATTATTTGACGCGAATGGTGAACGATATCGTTGTAAATGAACTGCATTTGCCCGTTAAACTGAGGCATATTGCATACACAGAGTCGGAGGCAAGAAATTTTGCCGCATCCCTGAACCTTGAACCCTGAACGGCAAAAGATGTGGCGCAGCGCGTTATAACCGGCATAAACTGGGATGAGGTACACCGGCTGATTGATTATCCTCTCAACTTACCGGCTTCCGAGAAGCAATGCGCCTGCTGCTTCAGTCCATAGGGACAAAATGGTCCCCGGAACTGGATGAAGCGCTTGAGCCTTGTCGGATGAAGGCCGTTCAAGCGGGCATTTTAATGACTCCTGCACTGATAGTTGCCGGGGACCTCAAACACCAGGGCGGTGTTCCTTCAAGGGAACAGGTCAAAACGTGGATCAGTCAGGCCTTTCCAACTCTGTGAGGATTACGGCAACCCATCGAATTCACTTCAACAATTATCCCTAATCCAATTCCAGCCAGAACAAACCCCCGAAGAATCTACAGTACCGGTATACAATTTCCTTGAAGGTTCGCTCCAATAGAACCGATTGTTATTGACTGAAATTCGGGAGTATGTTCTTCTGCATGTAAATCATCAAGAAAGGTTTGTTTAATGACAGAATATGAAGGCCTCATCGCACGGTTCGAAAAGGCCCTGCTCGCTTTCGACCGGCTTGAAGCGAAAGATATCCTGCTGGCGGCAGGGGATACATGGCCTCCCACCCAGCTTGTAGAAGCGATCGTGGTCCCCGCCCTTGAGCATATCGGTGCAGGATGGGAAAGGGGTGCGGTTGCCCTTTCCCAGGTCTATATGTCGGGAAGAATCTGCGAAGAACTTGTGGAGGAGATCCTCCCGGAAGACGCACCAGGCAGAAAGCACCAACCGAATATGGCTATTGCCGTTCTTCAAGATTATCACATGTTAGGCAGGCGCATTGTCCACTCCGCCTTGAGGGCCAGTGGATATGCACTGAAAGATTATGGTCGTTTTGAACCCGAAAGCCTGGTGGAAAAAGCGATCGAGGACGGCATAGAGGTATTGTTTCTGTCAACCCTCATGCTGCCTGCCGCCCTGCTTGTAAGAGAGGTAAGAGATAGACTGCAAAAGCAACGGAAAAAGATGCGCATCGTGGTGGGAGGCGCCCCTTTCCGAATGGACGGACAACTCTGGAAAGAGGTGGGCGCCGATGCCATGGGCAAAACCGCAGGCGATGCCGTGAACTTCATCAACACGTTGATGGGGGTTCGTCCATGAAACGGGAGACGATGACCTCCCTGGAACGGGTGCTGACCACCCTCGGACATAAAGAACCGGACAGGGTCCCTTTTTTTCTGCTGACGACCATGCACGGAGCAAGGGAACTGGGCATCGGTATCAGGGAATATTTTTCCAAAGCAGAGAACGTGGCGGAAGGGCAACTTCGAATGCGTGCCAAATACCGCCATGACTGCCTCTATGGCATCTTTTACGCGCCAATTGAAATTGAGGCATGGGGGGGCGAGGTCATATTTTATGATGATGGACCTGTAAACTCAGGGACCCCTTTTATTACCGAACCCTGGCAGATCGGAGACCTTGAACCACCCGACATAGACCGATCTCCCCGTCTCCTTGAGGTCTTGAAAGCCATCGAGATCATGAAGGCCGGCGTCGGCAATGAAGCCCCTATTATCGGTGTCGTCATGTCCCCCTTTTCGCTCCCGGTCATGCAGATGGGATTTGATCACTATATCGAGCTGATGTACGAAGGAAAGGACCTCTTTGAACGGTTGATGCGGATCAACGAGGAATTCTGTGTACAATGGGCAAATGCACAGCTGAAGGCCGGCGCTACCGCCATCGGCTATTTCGATCCTGTATCTTCGCCGGGAATAACTCCCAGGGAAATGTACCTCAAGACCGGCTTTCAGGTGGCCAAAAGGACCATCGCCCGAATACAGGGACCCACGGCAACCCACTTCGCCTCGGATCGGTGCCTTCCTATTCTGGACGATGTGGCCCAAACCGGCACGGCCATTGTGGGAGTCAGCGTCCTTGAGGATCTGGCGGAAATAAAGTCCGCCTGCAGGGAAAAGCTCACTGTGCTGGGGAATCTCAACGGGATTGAAATGCGCCGCTGGAGTGAAAAGGAGGCGGAAAAAGCCGTGAAGGAAGCCATTGCCAAGGCCGGACCGGGGGGCGGGTATATCCTTTCCGACAACCATGGGGAAATTCCCTGGCAGGTCCCCGATGATGTCCTCATGGCCATATCCGAAGCGGTACACAAATGGGGCCGGTATCCACTGAAATGGGTGGAGGATGATGGCTGGTAATCTCTGTTTTCTTGCCTGTGAGCACTTCCAACGGGAATTTTCCACGATCATCCGGTCTGAAAAATGGGATGATGTGGCATTTTATCCCTTTCCACCCCGGTGCATCCAACCCCGATCGGACTTCTTTCCTTTTCAGGAGATCCTTCATCCCGGAGCGACGGAGTGGGATGAGATTTGTCTCTTGGGCGGCTCCTGTATCGCTGAATGGGATATGATGTCCGGGCAATGGGAAGGGCATAGGGTAAAGAAGTTGCGTGGATGCCACGAGTTGCTTATGGCCCGGGAGACGGTGGAAGATCTTTCAGGCAAGGGGGCCTATCTCCTGACTCCGGGCTGGCTTTCCCACTGGTCCCGTTACCTGAAGCAGTGGGGATTCGATCAGAAAACCGCACGTGCTTTTTTTGGTGAGTCCACCACCAGCCTGGTGCTGCTGGACACGATGGTCGACCCGGAACGTCTAAAGTATCTTCAGAAATTTGCGCAATTTCTGGACCTTCCCTTTCAGACCATCCGGGTGGGATTGGACTTTATGCGTTTAACACTTGCCAATACCGTCCTTGCCTGGCGTCTCAGCGGTAAGGCGTCAAAGCCGGTCGTGGAAAACGATGGCGGAAGCCTGCAAAAATCCGACTACGTCATGATCTTCGATGTGTTAGGGAAGCTCACCGGGATCATGGACGAAACAGACGTGATCCGGGAAATTCTCGATCTCTTTACCGTACTCTTTGCGCCTGCATCCCTGATCTACCTCCCTTTCCACAATGATCGGCCCGAAGAAATAATCGTTCATCCCTTAGGCGCTCCTGTAGATGACGGGGCGAAAGATCGGCTGGTTCATTTCGAAGGGGATTACGCCTGGACTCCCTCCGGCAAGGGCTTTTTTCTTCGAATCCAACATGTAAAGAAGACGATCGGGACCATGGAAATAGACCGTGTCCTCTTTCCCGAACACAAGAGGCACTACCTGAACCTGGCGCTGTCCGTAGTTCCCGTCCTGACCCTGGCCATAAACAACGCCCGGAATTATGAGAAACTGCAGCAGACGGGAAAAGAGCGGGAAAAACTTATTGTAGAGTTGCAAGAAGCCTTGGCGAAGGTGAAGACATTAAGCGGAATGCTGCCCATCTGTGCCAGTTGCAAGAAGATTCGGGATGACAAGGGGTACTGGAACCAGATCGAGTCTTATATCGGGAGGCATTCCGATGCACAGTTCAGTCATGGGATATGCCCTGACTGTGCCAGGAAGCTCTATCCGGAATATTTTAAAGGGGATGATTCGTTGGAAGACGCTTTTCCTTTGCCGCCTCCTTTAAAGGATATTTAGTTTCTGAATGAAAAAAGCCGGTCTTGGATCAGCTATCCGGGGTCCTGGTGTGCGCCGAACACGTTCCGGTTTCAGCAGTTTTCATTTCTTGTCGCCCATCAGAAACCTTTCCCTTTACCGAATAATCCGAACAAGCACTTTTCATATCGCAGGAACCATTCGAGCAACCGCACCCTCCACCGGCTTTTTTATCCTTCAAATACCTGCGGATGAGATACCCTGCAGCCAAACCGACAACCAGGATGATAACTACTTTCTCCATCATCTTCCATCCCCATGTTTCATGTACCCATTTCTTCTAATATAGGGGCGAACCATTGCATTACAATCGCATTCCGAATGGAAGGAAGCGAGACGCGCTGAACCTCCTATCCTTTCAACTTCGCGCGGATGATCAAATAGCCGGCCACAACCAACCCGATCCCCACAAGAAAAATAACGTGGTTCTCACGATTCATCCCGTAGCTGATCCCGGCGATACCCAAGAAACAGATAAGAACAATCAACGATTTTTCGTGTGTCGGTTTCAAAAACATCTCCTTCATACCCCGTGAGTTATTCGTGGACCTTCTTGGTTCCGCATGGTACATTTTTTCCATGCGTTGATAATAGCTAGTTTCCATCCATAAATGGTCCTTTTCCGCAATCCCCCGGTGGGATCGGGACAAGTCGGCGTCAAACTGCGGGTTTCCTTGTGCGACGTACTATCGTACGTCTCCGCACAAACCCTTGTTTTCCCAGGAAACAGCCCTGGATCGTAGACCTTGACCTTGCGGAAAATTGCTCATTTCTGAATTGGAAACCCGCAGTGCCCACAAGTTCATTTATGGATGGACACTAGCTAAACGATCACTTGCAATGATTTTGCGCCGGAACCGGAATGTCCCAATACAAACAGGAGAGAATAATGATTGAAAGAATTGTCTCACTCACCCCATCCATAACGGAAACGATTTTTGCCATGGGCGCGGGTCACCTCGTGGCCGGGGTCACCGATAGTTGCGACTTTCCGGCCGAAGCTCACGCCAGACCGCACGTCTGCTCCTGGTTTGACCCGGACGTGGATCGCATTTTGGAGCTGGAACCGGACATGGTCCTGGGACTGGCAACCGCCCATCAGCGCCTGGCTCCTGCCTTTGAAACACAGGGCATCCGGTTGGAACTGTTCAATCCAGGCACCGTGGAAGAGGCCCTTGCGGATATGATTTCCATGGGTGCCTTGCTGGATATCTCCGAAGAGGCGCACGCACTGGTCGGAGGGCTCAGGAAAAGGATGGAGTCTCTCGGCGCCCGGGTCCGAAAAATCAGCCCTGAAAAAAGAGTAACGGTAGCACGTGTGCTGGAATTCAACAATGAAAATCTGATTGTTGCAGGACCCCGTTCGTTCCAATACGATGTGATCCGTCACGGGGGCGGAATAAACGTAACCACGGACGTGGATGAAGCTTATCCCAAAGTGCCTTTCAAGCAGTTCAAATCGTGGGACCCGGAGATGGTTTTCCTGTGCGGGGGGGACAGGAATACCCTGTCGCGATTGAAATCCGATTTGCGATGGCGAGACCTGACCGCGGTGAAGACCGGTCGAATCTATCAGTTTGATTGTGGACTGACCTGCAGGACCGGCCCCCGCATTGTGGATATGGCGGAACTCCTTTTCCAAACCCTTTACGTGTGAATGAAATTCGGACGGGCAGAAGAAAGGTTTCTATTCCCCGGACTTGCAAGAGTTGGGGACAACACGGATTTTGGAAAGAAAGGCAGTCCATGAAATGCGCACCAGAACGAAAGTCCTTATTGGCTTGATTGTGTTGAGTTTGGTGGATATGATTATCCCTCTTCCTGTCTTGGGGATAATCCTCATCCATGTTCTGCTCAACAAACCGCCCTGGTTTGAAAACCTTGTACGCGAAATATACTATCCGCAATGAGGAAAAAACACCCATACATCCAGATTCATATCCTTTTCAGCTCAAGGCTTTCCGGGTGATGTTGCTTGAGAATATAAAACCTTATCCCGTCGTAGCGCATCCTGAAATAATCCTGATGGCCGAATCAACCCATTGCATGGTCTTCTGAACGGAATCCATGAAATGGGCGTCTTTTCTGAGGGACATGAAATCCGGTTCCATGGTTTTGACCTGTGTAAGAAGCCTCAGATCTATTTCATCCTCGTACCTGGACAACCCTCTCACGGCCACACGAAGATGCTTCAAACAAGATTCTTCAATTCCCTTTTTCCTTTCTTTTCGGTAGATCTCCGATCCGGGATTTCCATAAGTGCTAACGGCGCTTCTGAGGACCGTATGACCGGGTGGCCGGCCGATCAAGGCCAGAAATATGAAACATTCCCGCTCCAATGACAGGAGGAACCGCAACGGCATGGTCTTTTCTCCCGAGCCTTTCTGAAGCGCGTTCAGCATCTCCCTGTGAATGCTTCTGATCTTTTCAAAGAAGGCATCTTTTTGAGAATCGATGACGTCTCCCGCCGCGTTGATGGCCTCATGATTTAACCCCTCCCTTACCAGGAGGACTTCTTCAGGCGTAATTTCGATATCGTTATAAAGCTCTATATTGTATTTCCGAAGCAGAACATTGGCGATAATGAGGGCATTTCGATCCGAAAAGCGGACAGCATCCGGCACGGAACAGAAATCGTTTAATAAGAACCTGAGCGCGACGGGTGATTGGTTCATGTGGAAAATCAAGGATTGAAGGGAGTTTAAGAAGGCCACACGGTCTTTTCGACTCAAGGTTTCCTTGAGATAGTGCCAAAAAAATCCGAAAATTTTCTCACCGTATTTCGCCATTTCGGGAATGCTTTTCTCAAATGAACTCCTGAGAAAGGAGCCGGAATCATCGAAGCACCCTTTCAGCAATTCCAGGAGAACTCTGGCTTCTTCAACGGGAATACCAAAATCTCTGGCAACCATTTCATAATCATGGGCATCAAAATTAATGGCATTGCGCATGATATTTTTGATCTTTTTCTTGGTATGCGCGCGCCGTTTGAAGAATGCAAACAGGTCTTCAATTTTCTTGCTCAATCTGTATCTCATGGAACCAGGTTCATCATCCCTTGTGATGGATTCCCTTTCGTTTGCCCAAAGGGCCTCATAAACATCATCACGGACCTGTGAAAGTCTGGTTTCCACATTTGTCAGGACCTCTTTTTCCATGGCCGGGTTTGGTTGTCTCCGGTTCAAGGAATCCAGAAGATCTGAGGCTCTGTTGAGACGCAACCTCAGGTTTTCAGGGCTGACCCTGGCAAAGTCATTTCCATAAACACTGTCAACAGTCTGGGCAAGGCTCTCATGTGATTGGCCGAATCCGTCCGCAATCATGCGAATCAGTTCGCATTTTTCAGGAGTAAAGGCGCTCGTTGCCTGAATCCACAATCAAGCGGCTCAGGTTGTTGATTTCCATGGGGGGCCTTTGTAATTGCTCTCGTATCTTCTTGAATGCAAAGAGTGCGTCATAGTCGCTTATGAACTGATCCAGTTTCGCTCTTGAATCGGGTTGCTTCATCAGCTTGCGAAGCTGTCCCAAAAGGGATTGGATGGTTTCGGATTTCAAACCATTTAAGCCCGCCAAAAGGGTCAAATTCGGGTCCGGCATCCCTTTATTGTTGTAAACGACGGATGGGAAAATATTCTCGGGTGATTTGTTTTCACCGAGATTCGGCTGGGTCTTATAAGCGCCGAAATAGTGTGCCGCCACCTTAAGGGAGCGCCGCATGAGATCCATTTCGCGAGGGCCCCAACTTCCCGGAATAAAACAAAGGGAATTGATTTCCAGGGGGGGAAAGCGCTCGAAAGCGGCTTTCAGTTTTCCCGGCAAGTGGGACATCGTAATTCCCTTTCGTTTAGCCAGGGCCTTTATGATGGGCAGGTCTATGGAAAACTCTCCGCAGGTGGCCAGGTAATCGATCCGTTCAAAGCCCGTGCCTTCCTCTGGCAGGCGCATGCCTCGATAGCGAATCAGGATGCTCTCGGGCCTTTTCGACATGGCATGGAGGCTGGAAAGAGCAGCGATCACCGGCTCGATCTCACCTTCCTTTATGGATTGGGCGCCATGGAACTTGATTTTGGAAAGATATTGGGACAGCGCGTAAATTACATCTACCAGCGCCATGCGCCACAAATCCATCAGTTCTTGTTCTTCAGCCAAAGGATCGGAAAAGGTTTCTCCCGCACCCGAAGTATCCCGCCCCCTTTCCCGTCTGTCTATGCCCCCCAACTGCTGATACAGTTCCTGGGCCTGATCGTCTAAAACAAGGTCTTGTCCTGGTTTTTCAGTCAAAACTTCACTCCTTTTCCTGGAATTGCGGAATCTGATTGAACGGTCAGGGTATGAATCGGTTGCCTTTAAATTCCTGAATCTTGTTTTGAATTCGCA
The DNA here is from genome assembly GCA_963747555.1 of uncultured delta proteobacterium. Lineage (GTDB taxonomy): Bacteria > Desulfobacterota > DSM-4660 > Desulfatiglandales > Desulfatiglandaceae > DUZB01. Next base: position 31,182 of record CAVVFZ010000016.1, on the reverse strand, counting down.
TCCCGAAAGTGATAAACGGGAACTGATTGAAGATGGGTTGTCCCCTTTCCGAAATAAAAATTATAAGCCTACGCACCCATGAAAACAAGCCCTCTTTAACAAAAGACAGCCATTCTCATCATGGGTAATTGGCCTCTTGGAATGCCTGTGTTTCACAGATTGTCCTTGATTTCGTCAGCGGGCACGGATAAAATCACAACCATTGAATCCGAACCCTTCCGGGCTGGGGCCTTTCTCATCCGGATTGAAAAATAAGAATGCGTGAAGCTTGCCCCCGTGATATCAGGGGGATTTCGCCTTTCCCAACCGCGCCTGTGCTTGCGCAATGAAAGATGAAACCAATGAAAATTGAAACACCTCACAAGAATAATCCCATTCCGTTTATTGATCTGGCCCGGCAGCAGGCGGAAATCCTGCCGGAGCTCCAACGTCGTATTTCCCGGGTCCTTCAGCATGGAAGGTATATCATGGGGCCCGAGGTGGAAGAGCTGGAAAATGCGCTATCCGAATTTGTGTCCGTCAAGCACGCCATCGGGTGCTCATCCGGGACGGATGCGCTGTTGATGGCTCTTATGGCCAAGGGGGTAGGGCCCGGGGATGCCATTATTACGACGCCTTTCACCTTTGTCGCCACGGCCGAGGTGATCAGTCTCGTGGGGGCCACGCCGGTCTTTGTGGACATTGATCCAGTGTTTTTCAACTTATTTCCTGAAGAGCTGGAACAGGCCGTCAGGGCTATCCTCGAAAATGACGGAGGAAGATACCCTCTTCCAAGGAACCTTGCATCCCTTGCCGAATCGGGGAAGTTACGTCCTAAAGGAATTATTGCCGTGGATCTTTTCGGCCTACCCGCCGATTATGATTCCATCAACGCCATCGCAAAAAAATATGACCTTTTCGTTGTTGAAGATGCCGCCCAGTCTTTCGGGGCCACTTATAAGGGAAAGAGATCCTGTTCCCTTGCTGAACTGGCCTGTACATCTTTTTTCCCGGCCAAACCCCTTGGATGCTACGGGGATGGCGGCGCCGTGTTTACGGAGAGTGACGAGATGGCCGAACGCCTCAAATCGGTTCGGGTACATGGGCAGGGTTCCGATAAATACGATAACGTCAGGGTAGGGCTTAACGCGCGATTAGATACCTTGCAGGCGGCTGTTTTGCTGCCGAAGCTGAAGATTTTTCAGGAAGAAATCCACGCCCGGAACCGGGTCGCATCGCTCTACAACCAGATGCTTGTCGATTTCGGGGCGGGTCTTCAGGTTCCTTTCGTTCCCGAGGGATACGAGAGCGTATGGGCGCAATATTCCGTATTGGCGGACGATGCGGCACTGCGTAAAAAGATCCAGGGAGCATTGAAATGAGGAAGGTATTCCAACAGCTGTTTACTACCCCATCCCGTTGCACCTTCAAACGGCCTATGCCGATTTGGGGTATGAAAAGGGCGACTTCCCCGTCGCTGAAGAGATGTCCGAACGAATTTTCAGCCTGCCCATGCACCCGTATCTAAAGGAGAAGGAGATCGAGCGAATCTGTAGAACCATTTCAGCTATTGACTGAACCGAGCAAACCTGCCTGCCGGATCTTTTGCAGGAGGTTATAACAGGCTAAAGGCGTAAATGGAATTGAAGGTGCCATCATGAAGAAAAGATTTTTTGCAGTCCTTCTATCGTTAACATGGCTATTGGGGATTGGTTTTGCCGAGGTTGTGGCGGATGAAACGGTCCATGAAGACGTCGCGGTATCGGCCGGAAAGCCTCTCGCATTTCCCCAACAGGAAAAAATTGCTTCTTTGGCTGTCAATGCATTGAAACATATCGCCAAGGCGCGCGGGTTTATTCACGACAAGAATGGGACCGACGCCAAACGGGAACTGGCCGACTCTCAGAAGCTTATGGAAGAGATCCGCACTGCTCTCCCCACTACCCGAATCAAAGACCGTATCTGGATCGCCAAAAAGCACCTGTCCTATGAAACTTCGGAAGAGGTGATCCCCGACCTCGTTCCCATTTACACCTCCCTGGATGACGTTCAGAGCTTTATCACCGTGGACAAAACCAGGGCTCACCTGAACGAGGCGGAAAAGGCCCTGAAAGAGGGGAACAAGGAGAAGGGCGCGAAGGAACTGGAATTTGCCGAGAATTCTCTGGTCTACGTGGAAATTGATATGCCCCTTTCTTACACGGATCGAAAGGTTGCGGAAGCCCTGCATCTGCTGGCGGAAGGAAAAGAAAAGGAAGCAGACCAGGCTTTGAAAGAGGCGGAAGACGGGATTCAGGTAATTTCCATCGCCTCTTACGGTCCCATGGTTCTGGCCCAGGAAAGCCTCTGGCAGGCCACAAAGGAATACGCCAAGGGGGAATACGAAACGGCGCGCAAATCCCTTGCGGAAGCGAAGACTTTCTTGAAAATGGCAGCCAAACAAGCAGATGAAAAAACAAAGGAAGAGCTTGTTGCATTGGATCGGAAGATCGAGGAATTGGAAAAAAAGATGTCTGAAAGCGGAACGGATTTCAGTAAAGAGATCAAGGGCCTATGGGAAAAAACCAAGGCAGTTTACTACAAGACGGTGGAAAAATTTAAATAGTTCCCCGACTTTGCAGCCATTCGCGGTACAGCCATTTTTGGGAGTTTCAGGTATGCTTCGAGGTTATCCGTACCCCTTTTCCGTCAGCTTCACTTGCAAGGCCAGTATGACCTTCTTGTTCTTGCAGGTAAACGCTGAATGTCGGGCAATTATGAAAACGTTGGGTGTTTTGGACAGAGCAGTGATAATCTGTTCCGTGATGCCATCACTGAGATAGTCTTTGTTTGGGTCACCGTTGATGTTGGTAGAAGGTAGTAGGGCGATAGAGGCTTTGGAAGGTATCCCGGGGGAAACCAGCGTCTCTGACTTCATCGGGTCCGGTGGGAACGCGGGGCGCAGATAGCTTTTCCAAAGTGCCACAATCGCGGCCAAAAGAAAAAGAAAGGCAATGACCAAAAGCGCGATTCTTTTATGCCTTTCTATTGTCTGAGACTTTTGATCGAAGGGAAAATTTGCCGAGGCTCTAATAACATCGCCACTTCGAATGGGCAGGAATGGATTGCCGGTGGAAGACTCCACGATGGTCTGGTTCGCCTGCTGGTCTTTGAGGGTTTCTCTGAGTTTTTCCAGAAACCGATCCCAAACCTCTCTTTCACATGTATCCGATTGATCCCCGTAAACAATGACCACATCCTCCATCCTAATTCCCAACTTTTCCACGGAGAACCTGAGACGCACTTTTTCGCCGCTTCCCCTGTACTCAAAGAGAGTAGCCCATGCATCCTTAACGCTGTCGTCAAAACGGTAGACTTTTCCTGATGCATCGCCGCAATCTTTTGAATTGCCCATCACCTGAAAAAGCGGGGCATTTTCCAGATCAGGAAGGGCACTCTTCCACTTCCTGTAAATACGCGGCAACAGCTTTTTCTCCCTTGAGGAGCCAGCTCCCCCACCAACGGTTTCATTGAGAAGGGCCAGGATCTCCGCATGGTCTATCAAAGGCACCATGGTTGCATTACTGTCGTTTTCCCTCATTTGTTCAATGACAAGTGCGATTACAGATAGATAGAATCTGCGTGAAGGCGTGTCGAAGTGAAGGGTAAGTTTCTTGATCCCCGGAGTCTCCAGGTAAAGTTTAAACTCATCCAGATCGATTTTCAGGGATGTGCTATCCGATTGGGCCATTTTCATTTCTGATCTACGCATTCAAGAAAAATGAGTGAGGAATGTTGAGGGTGTGAATAACCTCGTCAATTTATCCTTTAATTCGGAGGGCAAAGTACAGGAGGAGAACGCCGAACATGACTGCGATGATTCCGATGATGACCGTGAAGAATTCGGCTGCCGCGAACGGGTTGAAAAAGAGGAGGATACCGAAAAGAACCGCCAGAACGCCGTTAAAGACAAAGATCGGTTTGCCGGGAAACGGTCCCTTGATGCTCATGACCACAAAAAGCTGAAAACCTCCGATCAGCAACCCCCATACGCCGATGAGGATTACGAACACTTCCAGTGTCTTTTGTGTGTAAACCACAATCAGGACGCCCAGGATGATACTGACCAGCGCCTCCAGGAGAGGAGCGACGTAAGATCTTTGCGCTTTTGCGTGCCGAATGGCCACAAACAATAGAATGAGGCCTCCCAAAAGGACGACAAATCCAAAATATTTCCCCAATACGAGGATCGTCGAGGAAGGGACGAAAATAGCCAGGACGCCGAAGAGTATGGCGATGATTCCGTTCAGGGCCAGAGCCCACCAGTTCTTGTTTCCGACAGCCTGCATAACATTTTCCTCCTCTATTCCTTTTCAATAGATTCCATTCCTACATCCGTCTTCTATCCTTTGAATTCTGCTTTCTTTCAGTTCCTATACTGGCCAGGATCCGGCGGCAGAGGATCTCCGGAGGCTCTTCAATGGAGAGGATGAGGGCATCTTTCGGTTCCTCCAGATCGCGGAACTGACTGTCTAAAAGATCTTGCTTCATATAATGGCCTTGACGGTGTTCCAACCTTTTGCGAATCAGATCCCGCGATCCTTTCAGGAATACAAAATGTGCATCCCGTCCCGCCCCCTCTCGAAGGATCTGTCTATAGTCCGCCTTCAATGCGGAACAGGCCACAATTCCTCCGCCTTTTTTTCTCATTTCCTCCAATTCGATTTTCAAGGCATGAAGCCACGGGCCACGATCTTTGTCGTTAAGGGGGATACCCGCCTTCATCTTGAGAATGTTTTCAGGCGGATGAAGATCATCCGCATCAAGAAAGGGCAAGTTCATGGCGGACGCGAGCTGTTTGCCTACAGTTGTTTTTCCGCATCCGGATACACCCACCAATAGAATGATCACGGCGCTTATTCCACGGCCTGGATCTTGAAGAATTCACTGATTTCCTCTGTTGAATATCCCAGTTCGCCAAGGACTTCTTTGGTGCTTTCGCCTTTCTTTCCTTTCTGCACTTCGGCTCTTCCCGGGGTCCTGGAAAGACGCGGGGCAGGGGAGGGCTGTGGAACGCCGTCCAAGTGAACGATGAGATCTCTTTCCCGATTATGGGGGTGGTGGCATACCTCATCCAGGTCGAGCACCGGTGCAACGCAGGCATCCGTCCCTTCAAAAATTTCCGCCCATTCGTCGCGCGTTTTCGTCTGGAAAACAGCGGCGAAGCGCTTTGCCATTTCAGGCCATTTTCCCATGTCATACTGGTGGGGAAGGGAAGCGGGGTCGATGCCCAGGCCTCGAATAAATTGGGCGTAAAATTTTGTTTCAATGGCCCCCACGGATACGAATTTTCCATCTGAGGCTTCGTACACCTGGTAAAAAGGCGCGCCGCCGTCAAGAAGATTGCTTCCGATGTCCAGCGTCATGAGATGATTGGCATAGAGGCCGAAAAACAGCGAGGAAAGGTTTGCAGAACCATCCACCATGGCTGCATCTACCACCTGTCCTTTCCCGGAAACGTTTCGTTCAACCAGGGCCAGCAGAATACCCATGGCACAGAGCATGCCGCCGCCGGCGAAATCGCCCAGAATATTACACGGAGGAAGCGGTTTCTCCCCTTTTCGTTTAAAGAGAGACAGGGCGCCTGACAGGGCGATGTAATTCATGTCGTGTCCCGCCATGCCCGCATACGGACCGGTTTGGCCCCAGCCCGTAAGACGTGCGTAAATCAGCCTCTCATTGAGGGAGAGGGCTTCCTCCGGACCCAGTTGAAGGGTTTCCATCACGCCCGGGCGATAAGGTTCGACGAGGATATCGGATTGCTGGATCATTCGCATGAGGATCTCGCGTCCGTGCGGACTCTTTATGTTCACCCGCATGGATCTCTTGCCTCGATCCAGGGGATTTTTGCTCATGTGTCCCGGCATCTCGGGACTGTGCTTCAAGAGCCTGTCGACGATGACTACATCGGCTCCAAAATCAGCTAACAGCATGCCGCAATAGGGCGAGGGCGCGAGGCCCGCCATTTCAATCACCTTGATCCCATCCAGTGGTCGCATATGAAATTCTCCTGGCGCAAGGGCGCGGGTTGAAGGGGTTATGGCAAAACACATCAGAACTTTCCCATCCGATGGAGGAAATGATACGTCACGATCCCCACGGTGGTGGAGAGGTTCAGACTGCGGACTTTTCCCCATATGGGAATCGCGTAACAGGGATATCTTTCACTGATAATAGAAGGCAGCCCCATGGTTTCCCTTCCGAACAGGAGATAATCCCCATGTCTTACCTCGGCGCTTGTGTAAAGCGCTTTCGCATGCCTACTGAAACAGAAAAGGCGATCGCCGCAGCCCGTGTCTACAAGGAAAGATTCAAAATTCGTGTGGTGGCGAATATCCACTTCCTGCCAGTAATCCAGCCCCGCCCTCTTGAGATGCTTGTCGTCCACCCTGAAGCCCAGGGGATGGATGAGATGCAATCTGATCTCGGCGGCCCCGCAGAGCCTGGCGATATTTCCCGTATTTGCGGGGATTTCCGGCTGAAAAAGGGCGACATTCAGCCTGGGGTTTTCCAGGATGCGATGGCTGTATTTGGTTGCCTCCCCCATCATTGGACGAACTGCATTCTGCCGGCGCCTTCCTCGGGGTAATCGATCACCTTCACATGTCGGGCGTAATCGGCAAGGACTTCGTGGGCGATATGTTCGGTTTTTTCCCAGGATATGGAACCAGGTGCCAGATGTAGATACCTTTCCATATTTTCCGGACGGGCGCAATAGGAATTATGGGCAAGGGTGTATGTCCGGTCTGGTGAAACCGGTTTTCCTCCCACTTCCGCTGCAATGATGCGCCTGCCTTTCGGTCGTTTCAAATCGGCTTTGCAGGTAACTCCGGAGATCTGGTTGATAAATATAACGGCATTAAGCTCCAGGATTTGCAGCAATTGGGCGCCGGTGATCTTACCGATGACGACATGATCGGCGAATGGCATCAGGTTGATGAAATCCCCCTCGTGCAGTTCCATAGGTTCATCGTTGTATAAACGAAAATCCATCCGCAAAGAGCCCCCGTTGGTCATGGCCACATCTGCTCCGGTCGCCCACCGGAAGGCATCTGCAGCAAAATCCCCCAGGTTGCTCTCCCGATTTCTGTGGCAAACCCCTGTCAGGGAGCTCTTCAGCAGAGCGACCTTTCCCCCCTTCCTGGCATCCGATACCTCCTTCACTTTCATGGTCTCATGGACCAAGGGCGAGGGGGTCAACTGTTCAATCTTGTTGTGAATGGATACGATGGCCCCTTTTTCGATCAAAAGATCTGCTTTCCCATAGTACTCATTCATGGCGCCGGCCTGAAAAATGGGGAAACCATTTGCCGAAAGGGGTGTTTTGAGGATGGCGTGATCATGGCCGGAAAGGATCATGTCTATCCCCAGATCAGCCGGGATTTGTTTTGTGAGGTTTTCAATATTGCAGAGGAAATCGTGAATCATCAAGACCGTCAGGTCCAATGGGCCCATCTCAGGGACAAATCTTCTAATCGCCTCCAGCATGGGGATAATATGGAGGGATTTCTTTTCAACCACGTTAAGGACATGCCGGTTTTCGGCCAGAAGGAGGCCCAAAAAGCCGATTCGGAGTCCCTCAGGAGTTTTTATCACCTTGTAAGGGAGGAAGAAAGGTTTGCCGCTTTCAGTAAAGACGTTTGCGCACAGGATTCCCTCGTGAAAGGCGTCGGGATCGGGAACACCATAATCAAATTCGTGATTACCGGCGGAAATGAGAATCCTGTTCCCATATCCCCGGGCCTCAATCTGCTCCCGAAAACGATTCCATATAGCCAGCTCGGAGGTCCCTTTCATGTTCTCAGGGAGATCGGGCCCCTTGAAAAGGTCTCCGGACACGGCATAAAAGGAATTGGGTTCGCTCTTGAAAAGATCGGCAAGCATTTCCGCGGTGTCTCTGATGCCCGATCGGTTGGACGCCGGAAAAAGCCAACCGTGGAGGTCGTTCTGGTAGACGATAGACACCTTGTCGGCGGCCCAGGAGTTCGGGGAGAAAAAAAGAAAAAGCAGGAGGAGAAAGTGCAGGGTCCTTTTCATGGAGAGTTCCTTCCCAGATTCATGGTGTTTTGTAGTATTGAAGCGCGTCAGGCATATATTTCCGGATATCGGCAATCCTTGAAGAGGGGGCGGGGTGGGTTGACAGGAATTCAGGGGGTCTTGAACCTTTTTCAGCCTGACTGTTCATTCTTTCCCAGAAAGGGATGGCCTCGCGGGGATCATATCCAGCTCTTGCCATGATCATCAGACCGATCCTGTCTGCTTCGGATTCCTGCAGGCGGCTGTAGGGAAGAAGAATCCCCAGGCTTGTGCCCGCGCCGTAAGCCGCCAAATAAAGATTTCTGGCGCCCGCAGATTGGTTGGATAATGCTACGGACAGGGCTATCCCACCCATGGCGGCCAGGAGACCCTGGCTCATCCGTTCGTTGCCGTGTTTTGCGATGGCATGCCCAACTTCGTGGGCCATGACGGTTGCCAGACCGGCTTCATTCTTTGTATAGGGAAGAATTCCCGTGTAAACAGCCACTTTTCCTCCCGGCATACACCAGGCATTGACGGTTTTGTCGTCCTGGATGAGGTTGAATTCCCACTGATAATTCTTGATATCCTCCTGCATGCCCTCATCACGGAGAAAGTCTTCGGCGGCGGAGGCGATCCGCTGGCCTACCTCTCGAACCATCTCCACTTCTTTTTTGTTTGTAGAGAGTTTGGATTGCTGCACGATCTTATCATATTCCACAAGGCTCATGGAGGTCAGCTGCGATTCCGGAATAAGGTGGAGCCCCTGCCTTTCCGTAATGGGAACCTGGGCGCAGCCTGCGAAATGGAGGGCCGTCAGGAAGAAAAAGAGAGAGCCGTGAATCAGGAAAAAGATTCTCTTATTTCCTTTTCGATGTGAAAATCTTTTGCTCATTTCGGGATAACCATGTTTTCTGTCTTACAAGGTCCGGACCGGAAAGCGGGAGCTTTCTTTCCCTATACCCAAATCCGGAAAGAAAGTCAACAGAAACCCTTCCTGGATATTGATAAAAGTATCAATGAAAACAATGCGATAGGAAAATTATCGAGGAAAACGTTCCCCGCCGCTAAATCGATAGGATCGGGCCCGGTGTGTCCTGGCTGGCAATAAGTATGCGGACGTTTGCAAGACCGCGGTTCAGAAGGGCATCGGAGGCGCTTTGGGCCGCCTTATCCGGATGATTGTTGGTTTCGCTCAGATGTGCAAGGACCACAACTTGCAGGTCCTTATGAGAAACGGCCTCAAGGAGATCGGCGGCCTGCTGATTAGAGAGGTGCCCATCGCGGCTTTTAATCCTTCGTTTCAGGTCCAGAGGATAAGGCCCGTGGTCAAGCATGTGGGGGTCGTAATTAAATTCCATGATCAGCGCCTGGCATTTGCCAAGCCTGTCTTCCGCAAGGACGGTACTTCTGCCTAAATCCGTTACAATCCCTAATCTGGATCCATTGGCTGAGAGGATTGCTCCGATTGGATCGGCAGCGTCGTGGCACTTTGTAAATGTCTCAAGAACAAGGTCATTGATTTCCAGCGCGCTGCCTGTTTCGATGAACACGGGTTTGGCAATATTCTTGAGGACCTTGCTCCCACGGGTGAAAGTGGCGCGATTGATGTAAAGAGGGAGATCGTAACGCCTGCACAACGGTCCTGCGCCTTTGATGTGATCCCCGTGTTCATGGGTAATGATCAGGGCATCCAGGGTCTCCGGTTTTACTCCGATCAGACCAAGTCTATTTTCAATTTCACGACAACTGAGCCCTGCGTCGATCAGAATATTCGTCTGTTCCGTTTCCACATAACAGCAATTGCCGCTGCTTCCCGATGCAAGCACGGAAAATCGTATGGTGCGGATCTGATGGTTTATCGGACTGCCCCTTTTCTGTGTAAAAAACTATCTGATTCCACTGTGCCCGAATCCTCCCGCTCCCCGTTCGGTTTCATCCAGTTCTTCCACTTCACGAATCTCGGCGTGGCATACTCTGGCAATTACCATCTGGGCGATTCTGTCTCCTTGTTGGATGACAAAGGGATCTTTTCCCCAATTGATCAGGATGATGCCGATTTCTCCCCGGTAGTCCGCATCAATGGTGCCGGGAGCATTCACCATTCCGACACCGTGCTTCAATGCGATCCCGCTGCGGGGTCTGATTTGGGCTTCATAGCCGGGTGGGATCGATATGGCCAGTCCAGTGGGAATCAGTTTTACTTCTCCTGGATTCAAGGTGATGGGCGTCTCCACCGAGGCCCTCAGATCACAGCCTGAGGAACCCCTGGAGGCATACGCAGGAAGCGGAGAAACCCGGCGGGAATCCAAACGTTTTACCTTGATCTTGATCGTCTCCACGACCGGCTCCTTGATTTGTTTTTTCGGATTTTTAAGGCATGTTCAGACATTCCCGGACCGCGTCTTCATCTTGCATTGGACCGAGGGAGGCAAAGGCCAGATCCTGGTCCTGGAATACCTTGCCGGCAATTTCCACAATATCGTCGAGAACGACCTTTTCCAGACTGTCCACGAGTTCTTCATACCTGATTTCTCGGCCGAAAACCGACTCGTTCTTAGCGAGGCGCATCATTCGGGTATCGGCGCTTTCAGACGACAAATATATCCCTCCGATGAGATGTTCCCGGGCGGCTTCAAGGTCCTCCCGAGTAAAACCTCCGCCGCACATTTTTTTGATTTCTTGCTGAACCGTTTCGAGCAGGGGCTTGAGGTTCTTCATTTCCGTCGCAGCATAAACCCCCAAGAGACCTGTATCCGCGTAGGAAGAAAGAAAGGAATAGATGGAATAGGCCAGCCCTCTGTTTTCTCTCACTTCCTGGAAAAGGCGGGAACTCATGTTCCCCCCGAGAATGGTATTGAAAATGGCGCAGGCAAATCTTCCGTTGTCCATTTGAGAAGGAGCTTCGCCCCCCAGACAGATATGCACCTGCTCCAGTTCCTTGAAATGGAGGGAGACACCTCCTTTGGGTGCCGGAACGGATCTTTCGGGATTCGGACTGCCTCCTTTCAAGGCTGAATCAAAAACAGGACCGAAGTAGGAGACCATGGTTTCATGATCCACGTTGCCCGCGGCTACCACCATGATGCGCTCCGGGATGTAATACTTTTGAATATAGTTTAAAATGGTTTCCTGGTTGATGGCTGATACCGTTTCTCCCGTCCCGAGGATCGATCTGCCCATGGGATGGTCGAACCAGAAACGGCTGTTAAAAAGGACGTTCAGGTTATCGTCCGGGGTGTCTTCCATCATGTTTATTTCCTGGAAAATCACTTCCCTTTCTCGTTCCATGTTGATGGGATCAAAGACAGGATTCAGAAAGATATCCGACAGGACTTCGGCTAATATGGGAAAATGTTTCCCTAAGACCCTTCCGTAAAAACAGGTGGTTTCTTTTCCTGTGAAGGCGTTTGAAAGACCCCCGATGGCGTCCAGATCTCTGGCGATATCCAGGGAGGACCTGGTCGGGGTTCCCTTGAAGCTCATATGTTCTATGAAATGGGAAACCCCGTTTTCCAAGTCTGTCTCGTCTCTGGAACCGGTATTGACCCAGATTCCAAGCGAGACCGACTTCAGGTGTTCAATCTTCTCGGTAATGATCCTAACCCCATTGTTTAAGATGGTTTTATTATAGGTCATCCGAATCTTCTTTCAGTGCGGCTTTGCGCGAGAGACGAATCCGGCCGTCCTTGCCTACTTCCAGCACTTTGACAAGGACCTCATCCCCTTCGTTCAAGACATCCGTAACCTTATTGACTCTTTCGTCCGCCAGCTGCGAAATGTGAACCAAGCCGTCCGTTCCGGGAAAGATCTCTACAAAGGCGCCGAAATCCATGATTTTTACGACTTTACCCGTGTACAGTTTGCCGACTTCCGCTTCCTGAACAATTTGCCGAACCATCTGTTCCGCGGCATCGGCGCACTCTTTGTCCGGAGAGGAAATGGTTACGACCCCATCATCATCCACGTCGATTCTTGCGCCCGATGTGTTGCTGATCTCTCGAATGGTTTTTCCTCCGGGGCCGATGAGAACCCTGACCTTTTCCGAACTAATTTTGACGGAGGTAATGATAGGCGCAAATTCAGAAACATTTTCCCTCGGTTGCGTGATGGCCTTCTGCATCTGATCCAGAATATGAAGCCTGCCCTTCCTCGCCTGCTCAAGGGCCTGCTGCATGATTTCCTTGGTGAGACGGTCAATCTTGATGTCCATCTGAAGGGCCGTAATCCCGTCGCGTGTTCCGGTAACCTTGAAATCCATATCGCCGAAATGGTCTTCATCGCCGATAATATCGGTAAGGACAACGGTCTTGTCGCCGTCCGAAACCAATCCCATGGCCACTCCGGCTACGGCTTCCTTGAGGGGAACGCCGGCGTCCATGAGGGAGAGACAGCCTCCGCAAACGCTGGCCATGGAAGAAGAACCATTGGATTCAAGAATTTCCGATACCACGCGGATGGAATACTTAAATGTTTCGCCGTCCGGCAACACCGGAATGAGCGCCCTTCTTGCGAGTGCCCCATGACCGATCTCCCTTCGTCCCGGACCTCCCAGTCTCTTTGCCTCTCCGACACTGTAAGGCGGGAAATTATAGTGAAGCATGAAAGAGCGGAAGCTGTCGCCGTAGATCGACTCGATGCGCTGTTCGTCTCTTTCCGTCCCCAGGGTGGTCAGGACCATTGCCTGTGTTTCTCCACGGGTAAAAAGGGCGGATCCGTGGATGCGGGGCAGCAGCCCTACAACGCACTCGATGGGGCGCACTTCGTCAAAGGCGCGGCCGTCGATTCGCTTTCCTTCATCCAGTATCATGGTGCGAATAATGGTTCTTTCGATGCCGTGCAGAAATTCGCTGATTTCCGAACTACGTCCCTCATATTGTTCTGAAAGGGCACTCTGGACGGAAGCTTTAGCGTCTTTCACCTTCTTTTGTCTTTCCAGCTTATCGGCCGTTAACAGCACTTCTTTCAGCAGGGGGAAGGCTATTTCTTCCACCTTTGCCTTCAGGCTTTCATCTTCCGAATCGGGCGCCATGATTCTCTTGGGCTTGCCGGCCTGCGCCTTCAGTTCTTCCTGCATGTCAAGAAGCGGCTGAATCGCTTCGTGTCCAAAGAATATGGCGTCGATCATGTCGGATTCTGAAAGAAAGAGGGAGCCTCCCTCCACCATCACCACGCCATCCCGGTTGCTTGCGACAATGAGGTTCATGTCGCTTTCGGCCTGCTCGCTGATTGTTGGATTCGCAATAAATTTCCCGTCAATCCTTCCCACCCTGACGCCGGCGATGGGGCCTGAAAAGGGGATGTCCGATACTTCAAGGGCCGCTGAGGCGCCAAGGATGGCCAGTACGTCGGACTGATTTTCCTTGTCGCTTGAAAGCACGGTGGCAATTACCTGGGTCTCAAAATGATAGTTGTCGGGAAACAGGGGCCTTAGTGGCCTGTCTATTAAACGGGCGGTGAGGGTCTCCCTTTCACTGGGTCTGCCCATATCCCTTCGGAAAAAATTTCCCGGTATTTTACCCCCTGCGTAGGACATCTCTTGATATTCCACCGTTAACGGCAGGAAATCGATTCCGGCCCTGATTTCATCCGTAGATACGGCTGTCACCAGTACAACGGTCTGCCCGCAGGTCACGACTACGGATCCACTTGCCTGCTTGGCAATTCTACCCGTTTCTATGTAAAGGGACCTCCCATTTATCTCTGTAGATACATTTTTTACCATTGTTCTGTTCTCCCTTTTGCTGAAACTTCTATAAAAGCCAATCGGAATTTTTCCAAAATTCCTTTCGATTGAAACCCGTGTCAAAAGCAGGCGGTATCACCCATGGCTGAATCCCGCGATTTTGTCTATGTTATTCCAGCTGTTTATGTTCCTTTCGGAACAAGGTTTATCCCGCACGAATTTCCAGGCGGGAAGTTCGGTTATTCAAGCCTTTTCAGAAGTTTCAGGCGCCGGCTGGGCCATTTCCAAAATACGGCGCTCTGAAACCTGATCCTGCTCAACTGCCAACGGGTCCAGATAGAAAGCTTGGCTTTCCAAATGAGTCCCGGTTGCGAAGAGCCGTCCTTCTTATTTTCGAATCCCTAATTCTTTGATCAAGATTCGATATTTTTCCGCATCCTTTTTCTTTAGGTAATTGAGGAGCCTTCTCCTCTGTCCGACGAGCTTCAGGAGGCCTCTTCGGGAATGATGATCTTTTTTATGGGTCTGAAAGTGCTCCGTGAGATACTTGATGCGCGTCGTGAGCAAGGCGATCTGCACTTCCGATGAACCGGTGTCTTTTTCGTGTATTTTAAACTGATCGATGATTTCCTTTTTTGCTACCGCTGTCATAACCACTTTTCATTCCTCCTCAGTAGATTTGAGTAATGGGATTACGCATATTTGAACGCTCGCCTGTTGCTTTGAGATTCGAGATCCCCGACGAGTACACATCCTCTTTTCCCGGGGGTTTCATGAGAAAACCCGTTCTATCCCTATGTCGCCATTTTTGTTTCCCCCTCTTTGATGTATTCTCAAAACAGCAACAAGGTTGCCATCACTCACGAGCTTCAACAACCCGTTATGGCAGTCCCCGTCTGCGGATGAAAGGTCAAGTTCATCCCATTTCGGACAATAACCGTTTCTGACTTTCCCTGCTAAATACCCGGGTATTTCCGCTTCCTGAATATCCGGGATGGCCTCTCTTAAAGAGATCGTACGGGCCGTTAGGAGCGGCCGGACTTCCTTTCCGGTTATTTCGCCGGAAGGAAAGGCTTTCTCCACCGAGAAAGATCCGCTGCCGGTTCTCCTGAGGGCCTTCAAGTGGGCGCCCGGTCCCAGCTCTCTTCCCAGATCCGCGGCAATACTTCTGATGTAGGTTCCACTGGAACATCTTATTCGCAAAGTGATCAGGGGAAGATCTACGGATACGACTTGTAAGGAATGCACCGTGACAGGCCTTTCCTTCAGATCAACCTTCCGGCCGTCCCGTGCCAGCTTATAAGACCTTATCCCTTTGTACTTTATGGCGGAATAGGCAGGCGGCGTCTGCCGGATCTCCCCCTCGAAACGGCTGGCTTTTTCCCGGATAGTCCGATCGTTCAGATAGGGAACGATGCTCTTTCGAACAATGTTGCCTGTTGGGTCAAGGGTGTCCGTTTCGATGCCCAGTTCCAGGGTGGCCGTATAGGCTTTTTGTCCCCCCATCACATATCGGGACAATTTTGTTCCCTGTCCCAAAAGAATAATAAGCAACCCCGTGGCGAAAGGATCGAGCGTGCCCGCATGACCGATCTTCAGGGATTTCCCCTCGCCGAAAGCCTGTTTAATTTTCCTGATGACAGTGTTGGACGTCTCTTTTTCACACTTGTCTGTCAAGATGATGCCATCATGCACTGTCTTCATAGGCGGCAAGCTTTATATGCCACCGAGATATGCGGCGACTTCGTCCAGAAGAGTCTTTTTTAAACGTTCAATGGGACCTTTCCCGCTAAATCCTGCTGCCTTGCTGTGTCCGCCACCTCCGAATCGGGATGCAAGTTTGGCCACGTCAACCTTATTATTGGATCGAAGGCTGAACTTGTAGTTGTCCTTTCCCTTCTCACGGATCAAAACGGAAAGTTCGATGCCGGAAGCAAATCTCGGAAGATCCACGAATCTTTCGCTGTCGGCTTCTTCGGCGCCGGATTGCTGAAGCATCTTCTCCGTAACCAGCATCATAGCGACAGACCCGTCATGAAAAACTTCCAGTGTTGCAAGGACGTATTGCAGGAGTCGCAGTCGCTCCAATCCATAACCGTCCATCACCTTTCTGGAGATTTCCCATGGAACCGCGCCGTATTCCATCAGGTCGGCTGCCGCCCGGAAAGTTTCCGTATCCGTATTGCTGTATTTGAAAGAACCTGTATCCGTTTGGATGGCCGCAAAGAGATTCCCCGCAATGTCTGCATCTATCGGAAGCTCCGCGGCTTTGATCAATTCAAACACGATCACTCCCGTTGAAGATTTGTCGGGATAAACCAGATTCATGTTTCCAAAATAATCATTGGTCTCATGGTGGTCTATGTTTATAATGAGGTGGCTGTTCTTGAAGTCATCATAGACAGGACCCAGCCGTGTTTTTTCTGCGCAGTCAAGCGCTATGGCAGCATCGAACCGACCCTGAATCAAACTGCTGTCCTGAATCCTGTTTGATCCGCTGAGCATCTTCAGCGAGCCCGTAATCGGTTTTTGTGAAACAAGAGTAACTTCCTTCCCCGCATGGGAAAGGCTCCTTCCGAGCGCCAACATGGAACCGATGCCGTCCCCATCCGGGTCCTCATGGGTTGCAAGCAAAAAGCGTTTCTTTTCAAGGAGCAAAGAGACAATTTGCGCGAAGGATTTCAGGCTCTTTGAGTCGGCGTTCCTCACTCTCTATCCGTCTCCCTCAACTCCTCAAAGAGTTTTTCCATGCGGCTTCCCTCTGCAAGGGAGTTGTCATGGACGAAATTCCAGGTTTGGCACATAGCGCAGCTGCATGCTCCTTCCGATTTCCCTTTTGATAAATCTGCAGGCGCTATCAAGACCTGATCGAGCTCGTTCTATTTCGTCCTTTTCTCCCAAGGCGCTGAAATAGATCTTGGCGGACTTCAGATCATCCGTGAGCTTGATTCCTGTCAGGGTAACCCCCTTGACTCTCGGATCCTTTACTTTTTCCAGCAGAAGAAAAGCAATCTCTTTGAGAATCAGGTCTCCTACCCGTACGGCCCTTTTACCTGGCAACATATTGAATCCCTAAGTAATAATATATAGATGTATCATGTATGGAAAATATCCATCTTAACATCCACGACCTGTGCAAGCTGGATAAACTCAATAAAATCCATAATATGGTTCAGAGAGGAATCCACATGCCGCGTATCGTTTCCGACGGTGCAGATTCCCAGTTCAATCCTCTGCCACTTGTCGTTGGCGCCCGTTTCGGCGACGGAGACATTAAATTTTGCCTTCAATCTGTCAACAATGCTTCGGACCACTTTCCGTTTGCCTTTGAGCGAACGATTGTCGTGCAGCATAAAAACGATCTTTAATGTTCCTACTACCATAATGCTTATAATTCGGCTGCTACTTCATCCACTTCATAGACTTCGAAGATATCTCCGGGTTTTACGTCGTTAAAATTCTCCAGACCGATGCCGCATTCATACCCGGACAGCACCTCTTTAGCGTCCTCTTTAAAACGACGCAAAGAAGCAATTTTACCGTCAAAAACGACCACATCGTCTCGAAGAAGCCTGATTTTGGCCTTTCTGTCAATCTTGCCATCTGTTACCTGGCATCCGGCAATGGCGCCCACCTTGGGGACCTTGAAGATCTCCTTGATATTGGCATGTCCGATGACCCGTTCCTGCAGAACCGGTTCCAGAAGCCCCGACATGGCGAGCCTGACGTCATTGATGGCATTGTAGATGACATCGTAATATCGGATATCCACTTCTTCCTTCTCAGCCAATGCGGCAACCCTTGGATTTGCTCTGACGTTGAATCCTATAATAATCGCCCCGGAAGCCGTTGCCAACATCACATCCGATTCGGCAATGGCGCCCGTTGCCGAATGGATGACATTAAGCTTGACGGCATCGGTGCTTTGTTTAATGAGCGATTCGGAGAGCGCTTCCGCTGATCCCTGTACATCGGCTTTTAAGACGATGTTGAGCTCCTTCACACCCCCTTCTCGTATCCTTTCGAAAAGATCATCAAGGCTTACGAGGCCCTTTTTGCCGGAATCCTGTGTTTTGCTTTTCTCTTTCCGGTGTTCCATGATCTGTTTGGCAGTTTTTTCGTCTTTCACTACGATGAAATTATCCCCTGCCATGGGGACACCCGAGATCCCATAAAGCGCTACAGGGACGGACGGGGTGGCTTCCTGAACCCTTTTTCCCCGGTGGTCAAGCATCGCCCGAACTCTGCCGTAATGTTCGCCGCAGACGAAATAATCTCCTTTATGGAGCGTCCCCGCCTTGATAAGGACTGTGGCTACCGGGCCTTTGCTTTTGTCCAGTTCCGCTTCAATGACGGTCCCGCTTGCCTCTTTATTCGGGTTGCCCCTCAATTCGAGCATTTCCGCCTGAAGGGATATCAGCCCCAGGAGATCCTCTACGCCTTCTCCGGTCTTGGCCGAGATATGCCCGTAAAGCGTATCCCCTCCCCATTCTTCAGGCGAGAGGTTCAGCTCCGCAAGTTCTCTCTTTACCCTCTCCGGATCCGCATTAGGTTTGTCCATTTTGTTTACCGCCACCACGATCGGTATCCCTGCGGCCCTTGCGTGATTGATGGCTTCTTTGGTCTGGGGCATGACGCCGTCATCCGCAGCAACGACCAGAACAATGAGGTCGGTGATTTTTGCCCCTCTTGCGCGCATGGCCGTAAAGGCTGCATGCCCAGGGGTATCCAGAAAGACAATATCCCCTCTGTCCATCTTGACGTAATAAGCGCCGATATGCTGTGTGATTCCTCCTGATTCCCCTCCAATGATATTGGAATTCCGAATGTAATCCAGGAGAGAGGTTTTTCCATGATCGACGTGGCCCATAATGGTAACCACCGGGGGTCTCGGGAGCAGGTCCTCCGGACGATCTTCCGTGCCGGTGAAATAATCTCGTTCCTCGAAGGTGTCCAGTTCCAGCTCGAATCCCAGCACATCGGCAACCACCGCGGCTGTGTCAAAGTCGATGGACTGGGTAATATTCACCATGGTGCCTAACGCTATCAGCCTTTTTATCAAGTCGGTTGCCTTTACGCCCATGGCCTTTGCCAGTTCCATGATCGTAACGGATTCCTGCACTCTTATTTTTCGCTTCAGGGCCTTGGGCGTTGTTATCTCAGTCTGTTTCAGTTTTCTTACGACTTCTCCGCCTTTTTTACCCCCCTTGGCTTTTCCTTTGGCCTTTTTTGAACGTCCTCCATACAAGTCCGATCGCTCGTAAACTTCCTTCTTGCGACGTTTAAACCCATCATCGGGAACGACTGTCATCTATGATCACTTTCTTCTTGCTTTTTTTCTTGGCGGAAGGTTTTTCCTGTTTCGCCTTTGAGGTTCTTTCATCGTCCAAGACCCCTGTAATCTTTGGAGATGGCGACCACTTCCCGGGTACAGGTGGAATTTCAAGCTCTGGTTCAATAGGAAGTTTTTCGAGGTTCCGCGGGAACGATGGTTTCGCGCAGTGCTTCCTTTTCCTGCCGTGCAAGCAAATCTTTTAGAGGGCCCTCTTCAGGCAGTTTTATGATTCGCGCCGGCTGGCTTGTCTTCTTCTTTTTGCTCTTTTTTGACTTTGGTTTTTGTGCCCTGATGGGCTTCCGCCGCTCTTTCGGTGGTCAAATCCTTTGCCGGTTCCGGCTCTTCCGTTCCCATCACAGGTTCTTCTTCCTGTATCCCTGCTTCCTCCGATGATTTCCGGCGCGGCGGTTTCCTTGGAAGGAGCTTCCTTATCGGTTCCTTCGAGAGGAGTGGGCATTGCCGTTCCCTGGTCGATGGTCTCCTGTCGGGATTTCCTCTTCCGCTCTTACTGTTTTAATCGGTTCCGATGAGATTTGGTCCTCTTGGCGGGAATCCTTCAGAGGGATGCCCTTCGGGCACTGCTTCGTGCGAAGGAATTTCCCGGGGAACCTCCTCTTTGGCCGGTTCTTCTTGAGCAATATTCTCTTCGGGCTCAACGGCCATTTCCAAGGGAGGTTCAGCTCCCTCCACTTCCATGGAAACAATCAAAGGCTTTTCTACTTCCGGTATTTCAGGAGATGGCTGTTCGACTTTGACGACCTTCTTCCTTCTCCGGATGACCGTGGATTTAATCCGTTTCTCTTCAACTACCTGGGAGACAATGCCGGACACGATTTTTCTCGCCTTGGCAATGGACGGTTCGTCAAGGGTACTCATATAGTTCTTTATAATCATACCACCGGCATTGAGTTTATCCACCAGCTCCTTACTTTCCATATCGAGTTCTCGCGCCAATTCGTAAACTCTGACTTTCGCCATAAATTCCCCCAGAAGTTTTTGAGATTATATCGTGTGTATCCAAAAAAATGTTCGTGTGACGGCTGATTTCCGTGTCAGCCTGTTATCTACCCTCATCATGGAGAAGGAAGCACTGAGAGGACGACAGGTTCGCATGGAGAGAAAAGTGGCCTTTCATCTTAAAGGCTCTATTGAGTCTGCCGGCGTCCAACAGACCCGCCATACACCTTTTCTCAGGGCATACATAAGCGCCCCGGCCTGTCCCCTTTCCATGATCGTCCCGCGCCACCACCTGCTCCTTGCTGAGAACCAACCTTATCAGGGTTCTTTTCTCCTTTTTGGACCTGCAACAGATACAGGTTCTTATGGGTGAATGACGTTTGTTTTTATTCTTTACGTTCGGTTTCGGAAATAGCATCCTGTCCCTTGGCGGTTTTTACATCTTCTTCATCCGGCTCCATGGGCTCGTTGTCGGGTTTGTTAGAAATGCTTTCCGATTCCGATGAGGTTTCTTTTGCCGCATTTGCTTTTTTGACAAATTGCCCGGCATTTCGAATCAGTTCTCTGGCATCTTCTTCACTCAAATCGGAAATATTCTCCAGATCATTCACCGTTGCCGAAGAAAGGTCTCTAGCCGATTTCAGATCGATTTCATAGAGCTGCGTCGCCAGTTTTTCTCCAACGCCGTTGAGCTCCATCAATGATTTGTATCCGTCCTTGAGGACCTCGTTATATTTTGTTTCGCCGACCACATCCAGTCTCCAGCCCGTTAACCTGGAGGCGAGACGAACATTCTGCCCTCTTTTTCCGATGGCAAGGGAAAGTTGATCATCCTGGACCACTACTTCCATGCTGTGGTTGTCTTCATCTACAATCACCCTCGTAATTTCAGCAGGCGCCAGTGCATTACAGATGAATTTGGCGGCATCGGGGTCCCAGGGTACAATGTCGATTTTTTCTCCGCGCAGCTCCTGAACCACGGCCTGGACCCTTCGACCTTTCATGCCGACGCAGGCCCCAACCGGGTCCACGTCCGGATCTTTTGAGGTAACCGCGATCTTTGCTCGGGCCCCGGGTTCTCTCGCGACCTGCATGATCTGAACGATTCCTTCCGCAATTTCCGGGACTTCGTTTTCAAAAAGGATGGCAAGCAGATTGGGATGGGTTCTTGAAAGAATGATCTGGGGCCCACGACTGAATTGTTTGATATCCAAGATATAGGCCCTGATTCTATCTCCCTGCTTGTAGGTTTCTCTGGGGATTTGTTCCCTGTGCGATAGTTCTCCTTCGGCTCTCCCCAGGTTTACAATGATGGAACCTCGCTCAAATCTCTGAACAATGCCATTGATGACCTCCCCCCGCCTGTCCTTGAAATCACCGTAGACCATATCTCTTTCGGCATCTTTCAGACGTTGCATGATTACCTGTTTGGCGGACTGGGCGGCGATTCTGCCAAATGAATCCGTATCCATTTTCATGCCGAGGCTGTCTCCTACCTCGGACTCGGGGTCCAGTTCTCTGGCCTCTTCCAGCGAAACCTGGAGGTGTTCATTCATAACCACTTCCACGACTTCCTTGAATTCGAAAGCCTCAACCTCACCGATCTCTTCATTGTAATTGACCTCAAGGTCGTATTCCATCCCATATTTCTTGCGGGCCGCAGCCTGTACCGCCTCCTCGAGACCTTTGATCAGAACGTTGCGATCAACCCCTTTTTCCCTGCAGATCTGATCAATAATCCTCTTTAATTCGGAATCCATCAGTTATGCTCCGCCAAAAAGTTGAAATCATTCATTGTTAAATTCATACACCAGATTCGCCTTTTCCAAATCCGCAAGAGAAAGGCGAGCCTCTCCATTTTCCAGATCGATAACGAGTTTGCCCTCCTCAAAAGACAGAAGCGTTCCTTTGAAATTTCGTCTTCCATCAACTGGGGCCATTGTTTTCAATTTCACTTTTTTCCCAACCACCTGCATAAAGTCTTTCTCTTTCTTGAGTGGCCTGTTAAGGCCCGGTGAAGAGACTTCGAGGACGTACCTGCCGGAAAGGGTGTCATTGATGTCAATAATATCTCCGAT
This sequence comes from uncultured delta proteobacterium, assembly GCA_963747555.1. Classification (GTDB taxonomy): domain Bacteria; phylum Desulfobacterota; class DSM-4660; order Desulfatiglandales; family Desulfatiglandaceae; genus DUZB01. Next base: position 9,092 of record CAVVFZ010000016.1, on the reverse strand, counting down.
TTCTCTGCTCACCGCCGCACAATCGTCTATGGTAACCCCGCCATATTTGTCAATATAGACTCTGAGAACCGGTCTGCCGTGTTCCGTGACGTACTCCACATCCACAAGTTCAATGTCCATTTCTTCAAGAATCGGTTCAATGATACGAGACACTTCCCTTGCAGCCGTGCCTTGAATTTCCACCATGAAATCTCTCTTTACGTCATTTTTGCAGGACTCGCCGTTTTCATAAAATCCGCGGATCAAAATAAGAAAAGCGGATAAAAAAAAGCGGACCATAGGCCCGCTCCACCTTTGCAGACTAAATTGTTAAGCGCTTCAGTTACATAAGCACCTTACAGAATACGGCCAGGAAATAGACAACCAGTGCCGTGTCCGCAATTCGAAGTAAAACCACCGGCATGCCGATGGAAAACCTCAAAAAGGGGTGGTTGGGCTCAAAACCAATAAAAAACGTGGAGCGGGCAACGGGGTTCGAACCCGCGACACCAAGCTTGGGAAGCTTGTACTCTACCAACTGAGCTATGCCCGCCCTGCCAGAAAGTAAACCTTAAATACGAATAGAATACCGCTTCTTTAATTTATCCAGAACAACATAATGTACAATGCTCTTGGCGTCAAGGAATATTTTTGAGTGCAATTCAGAATCTGATGAATCCGTAGAGGTGTTTCCTGATTCAAACTCCCCTAGTTTCCGGTCCCCAGATATATTTTTGGATCTGAAGTTGAAGCCGAACATTTAGATGATCCGCCAGTATCCACTCTGCCAGAAGTTCCGGTTCCAGCCGCCCGAAGATCGGGCTGAAATGGATGGTTTTCACGGGATGAAGACACCCATGGGCGTAATCGATCATTTTTTTGGCATACCGGTAATCGTCTTCGGTTCCCAGGACAAACTTGATCTCGTCCCTGGAGGTCAGGCGATTCACGTTTTCAAGGTTGTTTTTGTGATGCATTTCGCTTGAAGGGCATTTGACGTCCATGATCTTTATGCATCGAGAGTCCAGAGCGCTGATGTCCATGGTGCCGTTGGTTTCTAACAACACCTCGTAGCCGTCGTCAAGGAGACTTTCTATAAGGATGGGAGTGTCTTCCTGCAAGAGGGGTTCCCCACCCGTAATTTCCACCAGATGGCACTGGAATGGGGCAACTTGTTCAAAAATATGCGCAATTTCCATGTGTCCACCCTCTTCGTACGCGTATGGGGTATCACAATAGGAGCATCGGAGATTGCAGCCGGTCAGGCGAACGAACACGCAGGGACGCCCGGCGTAAGTGGATTCCCCTTGAATACTGTAAAATATTTCATTTACCTTGAGGCTCATTTTTCCTCCCAATAAATTGCCCCGGCGCCGGGAGTCTCCGAGACTTTAATCCTGGAAATAGTGACCGTCTCCGTGTTGAGTTTGGCGCTCAACTCTCTATAAAGATATCGAGCGATATTTTCCGATGTGGGATTTTGAGCCGTGAAGGGAGGGAGTTCATTTAAATGGGTATGATCCAGTTCTTTAAGGATTTCTTCCACATCCTGTTTAATGTCTCTGAAATCGATTCCTATGCCGATGTCATTCAATTCCCGACATCGCACGTAAACTTCAACGATCCAATTGTGCCCATGGGTTTTTGCGCAATCTCCCTCATATCCTTTGAGAAAGTGGGCTGCCGAAAAATGGGACTGAACCACTATTTCAAATACTTCCTGCATTCATCCTCCGGAATTTCAATTAGTCCTCAAGGTATGGAAAGGAGGTCTTTTATGGACTGGATCTTTTGTTCAAGCCCTGCCTGACGGCTGATCATGATGCGCTGGGCCGTGGGAGGACCTGCGCCATGCATGGATTCAATGAGATATCCCACTGCACCGGCGCCGGCCACCAGATTTTCGATGAGGCGCAGCACTTTCATGCGATCGATTACATCGAAATCGGGGTTGGCTGCCAGGTACTTTTTGATGTAGGGACCCGCTTCAGGGTCGTTCAGGTCCGCTGCTGAAGGCATAGTTCCCAGAAGACCGCCCGCTACATCCGTTGCCAAGCGCGCCAGTTCATAAGGAAAACGGGTCACGTTGAGCTTGCATACGTTGGCCAGCAGAAGGTTGACGAGATAGTTTCCCGACGGTGTGGGCTGTCCGGTTGCCGAACAAGCTATGCCGCAGGAGTAGATGGTCTCGTTGAGATGAATCATTTCAACGATTTTGTCCTTGATGTGGCTAGCCCCTGCTACCCCGTTCATCCGGGCTATGAGTGCGGTTGCCCCGATCAGTGCATCGCCCACTCCGACCTTGCAGCCGCCGTAACTCTGGCGGTGGTACGATGCAAAGCGCTCTACCAATATGCCTGAAAAATCCACCTCTCCGTCAAGAAAAACCCTGTCGTGAGGGACAAACACATCCTCAAAAACAGTCATGACCTCCTGTCCGCCAAAGAGGGTGTTGCCTACATCCAGCAGAGATTTCTCCATCTTTCGCGTGTCACTGGTCTGGCGGCCGTAAATATACCGTACGCCTTTGGCGTTGGTGGGTACGGCGCAGCATACTGCCCAGGCTTCCTCTCCGGTTCGCATGGTCAATGTGGGCATTACAAGGATCTCGTGGGAGTTGAGCATGCCTGTTTGGTGAAGTTTGGCCCCGCTGATGACGATGCCGCCGGGCCTTCGTTCCTTAATCCTGAGGAAGAGGTCGGGGTCCTTTTGGTCCATGGGACGTTTGCCACGATCTCCTTTCGGGTCTGTCATGGCGCCATCCACTACAAGATCTTCTTTCTGTATCCAGGACCAGTAGTCTCGAAACCGCTGATGATAATCGCTGCCGTATTTCCGGTCACAGTCGAACGTGGTGCTAAAGATGGCATTGGCCGCATCCATCCCCACACAGCGTTGAAAACAACAGGCCGTGCTTACGCCGCAATGACGCTGCATTCGCACCTTGTTAACCAAATCCTCCGTACTCTGGTGCAGATGGCTGAAGCGGTTGACCACATCGTTGCAAAGCGGGGACTCCACACAGAAAAGATCACGCGTCTCAGGGTTATGAGCCGCCTGATAAGTGAATGCCACCGCCTCCTGAGAAGGTTTCACCAGGCCGTGTTCATGCAGATCGCCGGTCTTTTTCCCGAGAATGTGGGCCTCAAGCCCCAGGCCTTTTATCGAGTGCAGATATTCATCGGCTGTTTTTAGCGCCATAATTGTTTGCCCCCAAGGTATAATCTATTTCTCTTTCAGGGTGAACGTAATCACTCTGATATCATCACTGGAATAGGTGTCTCCTTTGACGATATGGCTTCCGAGCCTCACCCTCTTTCCGATCAGGGTCATATCCGCATCATCAGGATTCAACTCGATCAGGTTTCCCATGGCCCACGGACCTTCGTCCAATTCAGCCATGGCTACCACGTAGGGCGGTTTCCTGCCTTCCGGAGCAACCCGAATAACGGTGAATGTGCGGATGGCGCCCTCTCCCTTTAATTCCGTGGGCACAAGGTCCGTTTGCCCGCATTCACGGCATACGCCGGCGGGTGGGAACAGGATTTTGCTGCAGGAGGAGCACTTGACACCGATCAGCTTCCCGTTCGCGAGTCCTTCCTGATAGGTCTTGAATGTAACTTTATATTCCATGGGTAGATCAGCTCCTCAGAATGAGGTTGCATACGGTCCCGAAATCTCCCCCCAGGGTATCCACCAGACCGATCCTGGCGCCGTCTACCTGCCTCGGGCCACTCTCTCCCCTGAGCTGTTCCACGATTTCGGTGATCTGGGCAGCCCCTGTTGCGCCGATGGGATGACCTTTGGCCTTCAGGCCCCCGGAAGGATTTACGACCACCTTTTTTCCCTTCAGGGCGGTCTCCCCTTTTGTAGCGGCATCATAGGCCTTCCCGAAATCATACACTCCCAGACCTTCCAGTGCAAGGATTTCCGCGATGGTGAAACAGTCGTGCAGTTCAATAACGTCTATGTCCCCTGGGCTCACGCCGGCTTGTTTATAGGCCTGAGCAACGGATGCCTCCCTTGCACGGATGCGTGTGAGATCTTTCTGGATATAGAGGGGACCGTTGGAGCCCTGGCCCATTCCGGCAAAGAAGACGGGGTTTTTCATCAGATCTTTCGCTTTTCCGGCTTCAGCGATCACCAGGGCTGAAGCGCCATCGGAAAACGGGCAGCAGTCAAAGAGCTGAAGGGGGTCGGCAACCATCATCCCACCCAACACGGTTTGGGCCGTAATTTCCTTCTGAAAATGCGCCTTCGGATTCAGGAACCCGTGAGCGTGGTTTTTGACGGCCACGTCGGCCATGTGTCGCTTGAGACTCTTTAGCGGGATGTTGTATTTATGGGAATACATATGGGCAGCCATGGCGAATACGCCCGGAAATGTGATTCCCGCGGCGGATTCATGCTGGGCCTGGCAGGCCATGGCAAAGGTGCGGGTCGCAAGGGGAGTCCCCATTTTTGTGGCTCGTTCGGTGCCTCCTGCAATAACCACATCGTAGACCCCGGCGCCCACAAGGAGAGCTGCGTGCCGGACGGCAACAGTCGCAGTCGCGCAGGCCGCTTCAAATCGGGTGGCCGGCGCCGAAACAGGCAAACCCAGTTCGGCGTGGGCAAACGGCGCCATGTGAAGCTGTCCTTCTTCAAAATCTCCCAGGCAGTTTCCGAAAAACAGGGCCTGCATGTCCTTTGGTTCGAGGTTGGATCGAGCAATGGCATCAAGACCTGCTTCAGCAAACATTTCCAGGTTGGTCTTTTCGGAAACGCCGAATTTTGTCATAGCCACGCCAAGGATAGCTACCTGTCTCATGATACCCTCCCTATTAAAAATCAAAAATATTTCCCGGAGCCATGATGTTCTGGGGGTCCATCTCCTTCTTGATGGCCTTCATGACCGCGAGAATTCTTGGAGAGTATTGAAGCTTCAAATGCTCCCTCTTCAATTTTCCGATACCGTGTTCTGCCGTGACGACACCGCCCAATTCCACCGCTTTTTTGGCCATCATGGCATCCACTGCCTCCGCGGTCGTCTTTTCCTGCGGGGTCCGTGCTATGAAATTGAAATGGGGATGTCCGTTGCCGATGTGTCCGAACCTTAGGACTGGAATATTCCCCAGAAAGTGACGTATCTCGTCGAAGTAGGCGAAGAGTTCGTGAATTTTGGGATAGGGAACGGCCCAATCCGTGGAAATTTTACATCCTCCCGTTTTCGCTGCACGAATGCTGTCCTCGTTGGCCTTCGAAGGGACGAGGTGGCGGAGTCCATGAAGGTGTGTTTTCTGCTTTTTCGTCAGTGCAATCTGCGTACCCTCCGAAAGGGTCGAATGCTTTTCTATTTTTTGGAGCCATTTTTCGAGCATTTCGTCCCTTTCTGTCTCATCTCCGTATTCCTGTTCAAAATAGAGAATCACACGCGCATCTGTGGGGATGGCAAAACCCTTTGACTCGGGTCGGATGATTTCAATGCAGGCCTCGTCGAGGAATTCCAGGCTTGTGGGACCACAGGAAGTATCCTGGCGAGCTTCCACCACAAAATCAATGGCTTGCTTCATCTGAGAAAAAAAGACCAGCCCAATGAAATAATCGGGCGGCAAGGGCGCCAGGGCGATTTCGATGCGGGTTGCAACCCCAAGTATCCCCTCCGAACCCACGAAAAGGCTTACAGGCCTGTAAACCGCCCCAAAGCCCGTGCAGTGTTTTTCCGAGGAGTTGTTTTTCAGATCGAGGATTTCGCCATTTCCGTCTATCACCCGCAGTCCCGTCACCCAATCAATGGTTGAGCCGTATTTCAAGGCCCTTGATCCGGATGCGTTTGTAGCAACGTTGCCTCCCAGCGTACATTCTCCGGCGCTTGTGGGATCGGGAGGATAGCTGAATCCTTCCTTTTCAAGCTGATTTTTCAGTTCGGAAACAAGAATGCCCGGTTCAACGATGGCCTTTCGATTTTTCACATCGATATCGACCAGGCGGTTCATCTTTTCAAGGGAAAGAGCCACCCCCCTGTCAGAGATGGACGCGCCGGTGAGGGAGGAGCGAAGGCCCTGCGGAGTAACCGGAATTTTCGCTGAGGCGCATTCCCGGATGCATTCGGATATCTCCTCTTCGGAGCGGGGCCTGAAAACTCCATCAAAGCATCCGACCATGCCCAGCGTATCCTCGTTGTACGAAGTCAGAATATCCGGATCGGTTATGAGGTGGGGAATTTTCTCTGTTATATTCATCATCCCTCGTTGTCATAAGCAGATGACCCTGTCGGCAAGAACAAGGCATACACCTTTGAAGGGCAGTATAACATCACTGCGGATGACTTCAATATTATTCAAGCTGAGCATGTCGATTTTTCCGATATTGAGTGAGGACTCCTGGATAAGGAGAAGATTCGCAAGAAAATCCCTTCGGAAGGTTCTTGACATTTTCCGGTTCTCCCCCTAATGAAGGATGTCATGAAACGAATCGTTGAATTTCTATTTGAGGCGGGGATGCTGAAAAAGAGCCCGCGCACAGGATACCAGTTTTTGGGTACGGGGGGAGAATCCGTTGCCGACCACTCTTTCCGCATGACGGTTGTGGGGTATGTGCTGGCCTCCATGGAACCTGATGCCGACGGGAACAAGGTGGTCCTCATGTGCCTTTTTCATGACCTTCCCGAGACCAGGACGGGAGACCACAACTATGTAAACAAACGATATACGCAGGTGGATGAAGAATCCGCACTGGAAGATCAGGTGCGGGGGCTGCCTTTCGGGAATGAGATGAAAAATCTGTTCCGGGAATTTAACGAGGCCCGGACGCTGGAGGCGAAACTGGCAAAAGATGCGGATCAGATCGATCTCATCCTGGACTTGAAGGAACAGCTTGACCTGGGCAATTCCAGAGCCAGGGACTGGCTTTCTTTCGCAGTGAAGAGATTGCTCACGGAGCCCGGCAGAAGAACCGCCCGAAAGATCCTTGAATCGGAGAGTGACGGCTGGTGGTTTGACAAGAACACGGACTGGTGGGTGAATGGGGGCGGGAAAGGCCCGGCAAGGAATCATGATAATGAGATGATAAACAATAGAAGCATCCTTTCACGGAAATAAGCTTCAGCAATTCCCTATGAATCGTGAATGAACGAAATATTCTGGCGACGACCTGCTTCGGGCATTTCATGAGCCATTTCAATATGCTCGCATTTCCGGCCCTGGTTCTCCCCCTTGCCGGTTTCTATAAAATGGACCTGAGCCAGGTGCTTGCCCTTTCGTTCTGGATGTATCTCCTTTTCGGCCTGACCGCTCTTCCATGGGGATTTTTCAGCGACCGTTTCGGCGCCAAACCTTTTTTGCTCCTGTTTTTTTTGGGGGCGGGCATCTGCGGGATCGGGGCCGCCTATTTTATCGATTCGCCGGTCATCTTTTCCCTGTTTTTGGCGGGTATCGGATTGTTTTCAGGGATCTACCATCCCGCCGGTCTGGGGCTCATTTCCCGGGGAATTCAAAGGATGGCCATGGCCATGGGGTACAACGGGGTAGCCGGAAACGCCGGCCTTGCCGCCGCCCCGTTGATGGCCGGGATAGTTAACTATTTTTTCGGCATCAAGGCGGCTTTTCTCTGTCTGGGTTTTCTGAACCTGGCGGGTGTCCTGGTCATGGGGCTGTTATCCATGGATGAACCTCCGAAAAAAAGTGGAACCGGCAGCAATGATTCACGCCGGCTTATTCGGGGATTTATTGTCCTGTGTGTTTGCATGATGCTGGGCGGAATTGCTTACCGCGGGGTCACCGTCATTCTGCCATCCTATTTTGAACTGAAAGATCCGGCCCTGCTTGACGCTCTGAGCCGTCTGGTCTGGTTGCCCGGCTCCAGAAACGTGGCCGCAACGGTCCTTTCATCGCTGGTTTTCGTAGTTGGAATGCTGGGACAATATGTGGGGGGGATGGTGGCGGAACGATCAGAACCGCGTAAGGCTTACCTCCTGTTTCACCTGATTGCCTTGCCCCTGGCATTCTGCATAGCATATACCGCCGATATCTCCATGCTCATCGTGATCATGGGGTATATGCTGTTTCTTTTAGGTATGCAACCCATTGAAAATACCCTGGTCGCCCGCTTCACGCCGGATAAAGTGCGGCACAGCGCTTACGGCGCCAAATTTGTCCTCACCTTTGGAGTAGGGTCAATAGCCGTACACATGGTGGGATGGATAAAACAGACCTGGTCCCTTCCCGCGGTATTTGTGGCCATGGGCCTGGTTTCGGTAGCCATTGTCCTGTGTATTTCTCTTCTGATCGTGTCCACGAGATCTATTTCCATGGGGAAATAGTTTTCCCCGGATCATGTCCGTTAGCGCCCGATTGGATAGGGGAACATCTGTAATTTCCGACAGGTAGTTTTTTATTTTGCGGTTCTTTCTCCCCCTGTTTCCCTCAATCTACAGGGGTCTCATTTTTCCAGTGGGGTTTTCTCAATGCGTAAATCAGGTTCGGCAAGAACACCGTTAGGAGTATCCCTGCAATCAGAAAGGACTTATAAAAGTACATATTTCCATCATCGATCTGCGATGGCGGGAGAAAACCGATGAATAGCGTGAAAACCGCCCCGATGGTCCCCAGTACGGCAAGAAACCACATCCTTACGGATTTTCCAGCTGCTGTCAGCATGAAAATGGATATTAACCTACTGAATTAAAAAGATTTTTATCTGTGGCTCACAAGCAGCGATGAATCCGCAGGTAAATTGGAAAGATGATATTATGGAATAAAAAGCATGTTTTTACATTCTTTCGGTATTGTTAATATTTCCAAATCGTGCAAGAATAAAATATTGGATAATGATTCTTTATTTTCAATGTGTAGAAAGTTCAATGTCACAGGTCATTTCTGAGCACTTAATTTGTCGGGAGCCGACCACAAAATATTGTGGTTGGCTAAATCCTCATTGAACTAAAGATATATAGCAGCAACATAAAATTTAAAAACCTTATATGTATACAAGCTAACACAACGGATGAAGATGCAGGCCAAGATCCTACCGTTTGCGGCACCGCGCCTGCTGTCAAGGCACACGAGTGTGCTCTTATTGTTGAATGAAAATGCAATATCCGGGTTGGTTAAAAGAAAACAAAAGCCATGAGTTCC
>CAVVFZ010000015.1:0-124768 GCA_963747555.1 uncultured delta proteobacterium | reverse complement strand
TAGAAATGGCGGATTCTCTTGCGTTACTCTCCCTGTTGATCGGCCTTGAACTGGTCCTTGGAGTGGACAATATTCTGGTGATCAGCATCTTTGTGGGGAGGCTTCCAGCGTCCCGGAGGGGAAAGGCCCGAATCATCGGTCTGGGTCTTGCCCTGATCGCAAGGGTCCTGATGCTCTTCATTCTGCTCACCCTTTCCGGCCTGACCACCCCTCTGTTGCGGGATTTTACGGTGCGCGATCTGATTCTTATCGCGGGGGGTCTTTTTCTCCTGTGGAAGGCGGTCACGGAGATTCATCACACCATAGAACTGAAGGATGAGCAGGAAGGAGAGACCGCACAACCCGCCAAGACCTTTTCTTCCGTCATCATTGGGATTGTCCTCCTGGATATCGTCTTCTCCATCGATTCGGTCATCACGGCCATCGGGTTGACCGACAAAATCTGGGTCATCATCACCGCCGTTGTCGTCTCCTTTGTCTTGATCCTGGCTTTCGCGGGACCCATCGGGGATTTTATCCTGAAACACCCCGCCCTCAAAATCCTGGCCCTCTCCTTTCTCATCACCATCGGGATAACCATTTTCATGGAGGGGCTCCACAAACACGTCCCCAAGGCCTATATCTACCTTCCCATGGGTTTTGCCATCTTCGTGGAGATGCTTCAGATGCGGTATGAGCGAAACAGGAAAAGGAAAAAGACCAGGCAGTCGGCCTAATCACGATGGCTTTTTTGTGTGGCTCTGTTCCTGTTGCTCAAGAGGTTGCAATTTCAAAAAGGACCTCGCCTGGCTTTCTATTCGTAAGGGCCGAGGACGTTCATGGCGATTGAGCCTTCGTCGGTACACCAGATCCCGTAGATGGGCCCGGCCTTCACCGACCGTTGGACGTCGCCGGTCTCCCGGTAGGGGGTTTCGGCAAGGACCGTACGGGAAACAGGCTGCATGACGGGAAAGTACGATTCTCCGGGGATCACCGTTGTGGTTACAATCCTGCTACTCTCACGGGTAACATATTGATAGTACTGCCCTCTGAAGATGTAGGTGCCGGGTAGCACGATGACTCCGAGATCGTCAATCCGAATATCTTTCACGCCCTCTTCATCCGGCACAAGGATAAAAACCGGGCGGAGATCATAATACTGGGTCTGTTTGATCAGGGCCAGATCCTGTTTGGGACGCTCCGGACCCGGATAGAGCTTCTCGGGGTGGAAAAAGCATCCCGAAAAAAGGAGAGGAAAAAGGGCAATCAAAAAAATCAGAAAAATCGTTTTTGGTTTCATTGCGGCCCTTCCGTACCTGCGTGAAGAACGGACATCCCCCACTTTTCACCAATCACTCGTCACCTGTCACTTGCCACTCACTCCTGCTTGGAGCCCGCCCTCAGGAGAGATTTTCCCCTGATCCGCAAATCTGACATTGATTTTTCTGCCGGCAAGTTCGGTATCTTTCAGGGATTTAAGCACCTTGTTGGCCACGCTCTTTTCCACATCAAAGAAGGAAAATTCCCTCTTGAGAGCAAGGCCGCTCAGTTTATCCGGTGAAACCCCGCTCTGTTTGCAGACAAGCCGGAAGAAGGCTTTCTCCTTGATCTTGTCCAGCCGGCCCACATTCACGAAAAATCGCTGGGTCTTTTTCTTAAAAACCATCTTCTTTTTGGTGGATTGCCTCTCCCGTTTTGGGATGTTTACAGGGATGTCTCCGGCATGACGATAGTAGTCAAGAAAACGGTTGAATTCGGTGGATACAAACCTTTGAATCAGCTCTTCTTTTGTAAAGGATTGCAAGGCCTCGTAGACCGGGGGCAGGTATTTTTCGATTTCCTTTTCATTGACCTGCACACCCACCATCCTGTCCACAAGGGTATAGAGTTGCTTTTCGCATATGGCCCGGCCCGTCGGAATTCCCCCAAAAAGAAACCCGATACCTAAATGATGCTCAATCTGTTTGACCCGGCCCATTTCCCTTGGGGTCGCAAGGGCCATGGAGATCCCTGATTTTCCGGCCCTGGCGGTCCTGCCGCTGCGATGGGTATACCGGTCCGGCTCATCGGGCATATTGTAATGGATCACATGGGAAATATCATCCACATCCAAGCCCCTTGCCGCCACATCGGTGGCGACCAGGACCTGCAGTGTCCGTTCCCTGAATTTGCCCATGACCTGGTTGCGCTGATCCTGAGAAAGCTCACCGTGGAGCGCCTCGGCATTATACCCATCATTGATGAGGTTTTGCGCCACGAGACGGGTTTCACTCCGGGTGCGACAGAAGATAAGCCCGAAAATTTTCGGCTCATAATCAATGATTCTCTTGAGAGCCGCATAACGGTCTTTTTCCGGAATAAGGTAACAGATGTGCTCGATGGCTGCCGGCCCCCTGTTTCGCGTTCCGGAAGTCACCCGCACCGGATCGGTCATGTAATCCTCAGCAATCTTCTCCGCCTCCTTCGGCATGGTTGCGGAAAAAAGCCAGGTTCGTTTGTTGTCCGGCGTCCTGCTCAATATGGCATCAAGATCCTCTTTGAAGCCCATATCCAGCATTTCATCCGCCTCGTCCAGAACCACGTATTCAATTTTTTCCAACTGAACAGCTTTTCGGTCTATAAGGTCCTTGCATCTGCCCGGGGTAGCTACGATAATATGGGCGCCCTTCTTGAGCAGGCGGATCTGTTCGCTGATACTCGACCCGCCATAAACAGCCACGATCCGGGCATCTTTGATATAGCGGGCATAGCGTTTCAGGTCTTCCACAATCTGCAGACACAGCTCCCGGGTAGGACAGAGCACCAGACCCTGGGGCGCCGGCAGATGGAAATCGATTCTTTGCAGCATGGGAAGTCCGAAAGCGGCCGTCTTCCCCGTTCCCGTTTCAGCCAGTCCAACCAGATCCGCATCTCCGTCCAGAAGTTCGGGGATCACTTTTTCCTGAATGGGAGTAGGGTACTCAAACCCAAGGTCATCCACCGCCTTGAGAATTTCATTGTTCAAACCAAGTTTATTAAATCTCATGTGCTCCACTTTCTAAAAGCAGGATTGTTTATCTTGAACATCTAACCCATATTGATGGTTTTGCGATGTGTAAAGGAGGGAAACAGGAACAATGGAAAATAAAGGCCCCGGCTTTCCTGCCGACGATTTGCCAGTGATGCCTTGCAGAAACCGTATTGATTGCTAACCTAATCATCGCACCGTATGTTGGCAACGTTTTTGCCACACAAGTCGCCCCGGCTATGGTGGATTCGTCATCTTTATCCCATTTCTATCATAGCATATGGTATGATAGGGTATTTCAAGAATATGTCTGATGTGGATAGCTTCCCGATACTCCGAAGAAAGTTCTTTTGGAAAAATGCAGCAATCAATATTTATTAAGGTATGACTATCTTTTTCACAACTTCCCACGTTCCCGCTAAACTGGTATTCCAAAATAACGCCAGAAAATGGGCATTTCTTGTGCTGATCGCCTTGTTCCTTTCAACGCCGCCGGTGCACGGCCAGATCGCGGGCGTACCCTATGAAGCAAGCATTCAAATGACCGGAGAGGCTCCTCCGGAAGTGGCAAAGATTATGGGGGAGGTATCCCAGACAGTTCGGAAAAAGAACAATCCTCCATCATCCATGGCCCTTCTCAAGCGGCGCGCGGAAGAGGATCTCCCGGAAATGAATAAGGTCCTGCGTTCCTTCGGTTTTTTCAAAAACAAGATAACCCTGAAAATATCTCCTCCCGGGGCGGGGCAAGCAGCTCCCCCTGATTTCCAGACAAATCCAGAAGAGACAGCGCTGAATCCTCCGCAGGGTACAGTCACAACAGTCCCGGCGAAAGTTCTGTTTCAGGTGGATCCGGGACCGCGATTCTTATTTGGCAAAGCCTCGATTTCCCTGACTGGAGAAAACTCCAAAGATATTCCCGCTCCGTCTTCTCCTGCTGAAACAGGAATTGTGGAACACGCGCCGTATGCAGCCGCAAAGGTTGTGGCAGCGGGCAATTACCTCTTGACCTATTACAAGAACAACGGCTACCCATTCCCTGAGATTGCCCACCGGGATGTGGTCGCCGATTTTGCAACGAATACCGTGCAGGTCCAATTTCAAGTGGATCCGGGATTGCAGGCCGTTTTTGGAGAAACCCGCGTGGAAGGTCTCAAAAAGCTCAATGACAAGTATGTTTATGAACTCATCCCATGGAAACAAGGAGAAAAATACGACAACCGCCTGATCGAAAAGGCACGGCGCATCCTTTTTGAAACCAATCTTTTCAGCCTGATCGAGTTCAACAACCCCGGAAAAGTAAATGCCCGGGATGAGTTGCCCATTACTGTTCAGATCCGGGAGCGTTCGCCTCGCACAATTCGTCTTGGGCTCGAATACACCACCGATTACGGTCCGGGCATCAACGGGAGCTGGACGCACAGGAACCTCTTTGGAATGGCCGAAAAGCTCACGGCCGGCGCCATCTTCAACAACAAAATCCGTACAGCGTCCCTTCGTTTTGAAAAGCCGATGTTCCTGGAGAAAAAAAACACCTTCATCTCTGAAGGCGCCTTTAACGACGAAACAACCGATGCCTATGATTCTCAGTCCGTGCAGGTATCCGCCATCCTGGATCGAAAGTTCACGAAGACCTTTCAGGCAGGGGCCGGCGTCGGATTCCGGTATGGTCGGGTCAAACAAGAAACCGATAATGAACATACGGTCTACCATCTGGCCTTTCTTCCGCTTACAGCCGGCCAGGACACGCGGGAAAATCTCCTGAATCCGACCCATGGATATAACCTTACCCTGAGCGCGGCTCCCTACCAGGATGTGGAGGATGGGAATCTTCGGTTTTTTCGCTATCTTGTCTCGGGGAGCACCTATTACAATTTCAACACCGGAGACAAAGTGGTTGCTGCCGTGCGGGCCGACTTCGGACAGATGATTGGAGTCAACCACAATGAAATGCCGGCCGACCTTCGTTTCTATGCAGGCGGCGGCGGCTCCGTGCGGGGATTCGCCTACCAGTATGCCGGTCCGGTCCAGGGGACTGTGCCTCTTGGTGGTCTGTCCACCCTGACATTTTCTTTGGAGCTTCGATTCAAGATCACGGAATCGATCGGTATTGTTCCTTTCCTGGACGGGGGCACGGTCTTCTTGGACACGGTGCCCGATTTCGGCAGCCAGGATCTCTATTACGGCACAGGCCTGGGTCTTCGGTATTACACGGCTATCGGCCCCATTCGGCTGGACGTGGCAACGCCCATCAACTGGCGGGAGGGCGTGGACAGCCGTTACCAGATTTATGTGAGCATAGGACAGTCTTTTTAGATGCGCGAAAACGAAAACAAAAATTCGAAACGTCCTTTCGGCATAACATTGCTTCGCTGGCTTCTTTTTTCCTTTTGCGGGTTCATTCTCTTCATCGGGCTTTTATGGGGAGGGCTTCAAACCCGATGGGCAAAGGATCTTCTGGCCGGGTTCATTGAAAGTGTTACGGCAGATGCGGGCGACTACCGGGTGAAGGTTCAGGAGATCGACGGCCTGTTGCCCTTTTCCCTGATTGCAAAACAAATCACCCTTTCAGGACCGGGAGGAGAATGGCTGGCGGCCCGAGGGATCGATTTTTCACTGAAAATATCCTCTCTTCTTGCGGGAGTGCTGGATGTGCAACGGTTCCGAATGGAAAGTGTGACCCTTTCCCGCCTTCCTGTTTCGGAAGAGAAGAAACCTTCAGCAAAACCTTCCGAAAAAAACACCTTTCCGTCCCTTCCCCGCATTGTAATTCACAAGGTGGAAGTCAAACGGATCGAACTGTCCAAAGAGGTTGCGGGGACGCCCATGGCGTACAGCCTCCACATGAAGGCGGAAACGGAAGGCCAGGATGTGAAAATTGACGCCGTTCTTCAAAACCTTGACCACGCGGAGGATGCCCTTCACCTCACCGCTTCCTACGGTCTCTCAAACCAGATCGTCTTTGCGGAGCTTACCTATTTTGAAAATCGGGGGGGCTTGGTGGCCGGGCTCATCGATCTGGCCGATGCAGGACAAATTCGGCTTTTCCTGAAGGCGAATGGCTCTGTGTCCGATCTGAAAGGAAACCTGAACCTGAACGTGGAGCGTTACGGGAAGGCCGATCTGGATTTTCAGCTGGCATTGAAGGAGACCATCGCAGCCGCCCTGAAAGGAAGAATCCGGCCGGACGAAAGAATCATTCCCGTGGATGTGGCCAAGGCACTGGGGGGCCTGGATTTCACGTTGGATGGTCGGGCGGTTCTTTCGCCTTCCCGCATTCTTGAAGTGGATGCCTTTACATTCGGAACGGATACCGCCAGCCTTTCCCTGAGCGGTACAGCGGATCTTTCAAGGGAAGCCATGGAGATGAAGGGAGAGTATTCCGGTGTCGACATTTCACCGTTCCTGGAAGGGACCGGCATCACGGTAAAAGATATGGGAACGGTGCGAT
This sequence comes from uncultured delta proteobacterium, assembly GCA_963747555.1. Classification (GTDB taxonomy): domain Bacteria; phylum Desulfobacterota; class DSM-4660; order Desulfatiglandales; family Desulfatiglandaceae; genus DUZB01. The sequence continues at coordinate 118,334 of CAVVFZ010000015.1, read as the reverse complement.
TCACGGCAAGAGGACCGTTTACAAACCCGGACGTAACAGCGGCCGTCACCGCCGGCGGGCTGAACGTGCAGGGCGCCCAATTTCGTGATGTGGCGTTGGAAGCGGACGCCTTATTCACGAAGGAATTTGCCGGGCTGTCCGATGTAAACCTGTCTCTTACTGCCGGGCAAGTGCGAACGACTCAGGTCCCCGGTCTCAAAGGCCCTCTGAAAATCAAGTTGTCCGGAACCACGCCGAATTTCACCCGATGGGATCTCCGCACCCTTGGGGTCTCAGCAACCCAAGTGCGGCTGGAGGCGGGCCGCGCCGCCATCGACGTGGAGACCGGGACATTCTCCGCCGATCTCAAAGCGGAAATCGACCGTCTGGCCGCTTTCCTGCCGCCCGATGATCCTGCTTTGAACGGAGATCTTTCTCTCGCGGTGAGGGCTGGCGGAAATTATCAGACCAGGGAGATGGCTGCGACCGTGAATGCAACTCTTTCCGGACCCTCCGGACTTCCTCCCGTTGTCATGGAAAATATCGGGCGGGAGTTGACCCTGAACGCCGAAGCCTCCATAAAAAACGAGGTCATCCAGCTGAAACAGGCCTCCATGATCTGGAAGGATGCTGCCCTCAAAGCGGATGGCTGGTTGAACATAAACAAAGACACGTTCGATGTGCGATATGACCTGCGTTTAAATAAACTGCCCGAATTGAACAAAACGGAGAAATTGAAATTTGCCGGAGATCTCGAGAGTCATGGGCGGGTTGCGGGCGTCTTTAACAAATTTTCCTCGGACCTGGAAATATCCATGAAACATTTTCAGATAAACGAGTTGAAGGGTGAAAATCTCCAGGTGCAGTTGAAGACCACAGGACTACCGGAAACCCCGTCGGGAGAGATGACGCTCAAAGGAACGACCATGGACCAACCCGTGAACCTGCACACCGCATTTCACTGGTCCGGCAAGACGCTTACCCTGACCAAGACGGATGCCGAGCTTCCCGGAATCGCCTTGAAAGCGGACATGCAGGTGACACCATCGGAAAACCTGTTTTCCGGTAAGGTACGGGGAACCGTAAAAAGCCTGGAACTGCTTGAGGCCCTGACCGGGATAAAAGCTCAGGCCAGGGGAGATTTCCTACTGCAGGCGGGGGCACCTTCCCAAAAATCCAAAATAAGCCTCGATGCCACGTTTAACGAGCTGACATTCCAGGAATATGCGGCCTCCACCCTGGATTTAAAGGCGGAAATGGATAACCTGGAGAAGATGCATGGACGGGCAACCTTAAACGCCACGGACGTGGCTCTTCCAAACACGAAACTGAATACCCTGGAAATAAAAGCCGTCGGATCTCCGGCAGAAGCAAAGGCAGACCTTGAAGCACGGGGAACCGCTTCCCATGGGGAAATGGCGGGAACTAAATCTCTGCCCATCACCCTGAAGACCGGGGTAAGCATGAAGAAGAAGCAACAGTGGCTTTTCCACCTCAACACCTTCAAGGCGACCTACGGAGACCTTCATCTCACGTCGCCCCATCCCGCCACGGTGACAGTAGGCGACGGAGGAATGGCCCTGGACAACCTGGAGATTCAGACTGGAAAAGGCCGACTTCAAGCCAAAGGACGGATCGACGGTGAAACCGTGCAGGCCTCCGCCCGCATCAGCGACCTGCCTTTGGATCTCCTGGAACCTGTCCTGGATCGGGACATGACCGGCATGGCCGACATCCGCCTGGATCTTTCCGGAACCATGTCCGATCCCCGGGTACAATTGAATTTGCACGTTCGTGAGCACAAACTCCTTGATCTGGAGGGCGGCAAGCCTTTGCTCCTGGAAGTCAAACTCAACTCCAGACACGACGGAACGCGCTTTGTCGCCGATCTGGAGCTCTCAGGTCTTGGCGAGACTCCCTTTAAGGCCGATGGAGTCATTCCGGGCCATTTGTCGCTGATGCCATTTACTTTTGACGTGAACGAAAATGGGTCAATTACAGGAAAACTACAGGGCCGTCTGGATCTGTCTATTTTTAAAAGTATACCCGACTTGAGTGGCCAGCACATAGGGGGGCTCGTGGAAGTGAACATGGGCGTGAACGGTACGCTGGCCGACTGGGCACTGACCGGAGGGATTGATATCCGTCACGGGCTCTACGAAAACGTGGAGCAGGGCATCATCCTGGAGGATATCAACGGCCGCATAGAGGGAAAAGGAAAAGCCGTGCGGCTGGCGGAATTGACCGCAACAGATGGAAAATCGGGTGTGATTCGTTTGGAAGGCGGAATCATGATAGAGCCTACTTTCCCCATGGATGCAAGCCTTTTTCTGAACAAAGCGACCCTCCTGCGCAAAGAGGAGTTGACTTCCATGGCCAGCGGTAAACTGGACCTGAAAGGAAACAGGGAACGGCTGGATCTGAACGGCGAGATCACTCTGGACAAGACGGAACTTTCCATTCCGAACAGACTCCCTCCCGATGTAGTCATTGTGCCTGTTACGGAAATCAATGTGCCGCCCGGGATGAAGTCGGAGAGCGGGCCGAAAAAGAACGCCACACCTTTCTTCATGGATCTTACCGTCCAGATCCCTTCTCAATTCTTTGTGAGAGGCCGTGGGCTGGATACTGAATTCAAGGGAAAACTGACGGTGAAGGGGTCTGTGGATAACCCGGTCATCAGGGGAAACCTGGATGTGGTTCGCGGCACATTCACTTTTCTGGACCGTAAATTCAATGTCACAAACGGCCAGATCGCCTTCAGCGGCGCCACTCCGCCAGTTCCCTTCCTGAATATCACAACGCAGGTAAATGCCGGAGAAATCGATGCACGAGTTCGTATCTCGGGGCCGGCGGATGCCTTCAAACTTACCCTTTCTTCACAGCCTCCCCTGCCCCAGGATGAAATCATGGCCAATATCCTCTTCGGTCGTTCGGTGGCCAAGCTGAATGCCTTCCAGGCCTTGCAGATCGCTTCTTCCATCAACCAGATAGCAGGCGGTGGAATGCCGGATCTGGTGGGAGAAACACGCAAACTCCTTGGCATAGACCGGTTGGACTTCAGCGGGGGAGATGAAACCAGCGGACCGAGCGTTTCCGTGGGGAAATACGTGAGTGAGAAGGTTTACGTGGGTGTTGAGCAGGACCTCACGGACAACAAACAGGATGTGATGGTGGAAGTGGACATTACCCCCAATTTTTCCCTGGAGAGTAAGGCCGGCTCCAAATCCGGCGCGGGTCTCGGATTCAACTGGAAATATGACTATTGAGGAAAGATCGGATTCTATTCAAATTTCCGGAATTGCAGATCCAGGGAGACCATTCCGTCAGAAGGTCTTTTTCATTGGTACCAGAGTTTTTGCATAAGATAAAATAGATTATTCTCCGCATCCCTGTGCGTCCGAGGGAGAAGATAATCGGATTGGCCTAGTCCGATTTGGCTTGACAACCCCAGGACCCGTTGCTATCAGTTCAAAAAAAATTAAAATAAACGAGCCTGTTTCAAAATGCTCAATATTGTTCGAGATTAAGGAAGTCGAAAATTTTAACCACAGGAATATGTTGGATATTTCGAGGATTAAAATTTGAGCCTGACGCGGAGATCGGGCGAAAGGGGGCGTTTTGAAATTGGCTCAAACGAATGGTTTGCAATAACCACTCAAGGAGGTTCCATGTTAAGACCCGGAAGAATACGCGGTATGATTTTTATCTGTGCCCTTTTCTTTGCTTTCTGTTTTGTCGCTTCAACCTTTGTGGATAGTGCCGACGCAAGGTCCAGGGGAGGAGGACGTTCTTTCAGTGGAAGCAGGTCGTACAACAATACCCCTTCAAGGACCAGTCCAAGCACGGGTAGCATGAACACGGGGAGTCCCTTCGGGAGTTCCACCTTCATGCGGGGACTTGGAGGCGGTATCATGGGTGGCTTCCTGGGGAGCATGCTCTTCGGAGGAATGGGCCACGCAGCAGGGGGAGGCGGTTTCGGCGGCAGTGGTATCGGACTCTTTGAGATACTGATCTTCGGTGGAATCATCTATTTCCTGTACAAGAAATTCACCGGGCGAAGGGCAGAAAACAGCGGTTCGGCAACCTATCCTGCTTCCGGTCAGAGCTACGATTCAGGAGAAGATTTCTATGGCAGGTCTTCCGGCCCGGTCCCGGATCTGGCGCCTCCTGGAGGGGGTGTGGGTGATCCGGTATCCGATCCCGCTTTTGATCCCGAGGCGTTCAAGGAATTTGCGCAGGACGTGTTCTTTAAAGTGCAGGCCGCCTGGACCAGGCGGGACATCGCTGTCATGCGCCAATACCTCGGCAGGGAATTGCTCTCCGAATATGAAGGACATTTTGCTGATCTCAAGGCAAAAGGCCAAATCAATAAGTTGGAAAATATAGCGGTCAGAAAGGTTGAGATCGTGGATTCCGGAGAAATGGCCGGAGAGGATTTCATTATTGTGCGTTTCACGGCCAATCTGTTGGATTATACCGTGGATGAAGCCTCCGGCAAGGTTCTGGAAGGAAATTCTTCAGAACCCGTAAAATTTGATGAGAAATGGGCCTTTGCCAGACCGAAGGGAACCTCTGCCTGGAAACTGGAGGGGATACAGAATTAATTTCCATCCATACAAAGCCCTTTTCACGCCACACCGTGCGTCAGGGCAATCTGCTTGAACATGTTCAGCAAACCTGCGGCAAGCGTGTAAATAGACTCAATGGGCAGATTCGCATCAGCCGTTTCATCGAAAAAGATGTTGAGGCTTGATTCCAATCCTTCTTCCGGGCGCCAGTAGCAGATGAGGATTGGAACTTTCGGCAGCGGATAAAGGACAATGGAGATATCCGAATCATAGACATTCTCCATCTGTTTTGCGCTGAAAATATGGAGCATATCCTCGAACAGATCCGTATAGGCATCCGCAATTCTCTTCAGCGGTTTTTCACACATCTGGTGGAAGAGACGAAACCAATCCTTTCCCCCTTCAAGTTCCCTGAAAGGCACCCAGTGCCCTGAAGGCGGAACTCCGGCACCGGCTGTAATATAAGAAAGTACGGGCATGGTAACCCAATGGTTCACATGGATGCCTGTTGTAATGTTTCCGGCCGCGTCCACGGAAAAATCCTTGCCCATGCACTTAATCGTCAGCTTCCCATCAACATATTTTTCTCCAAGCCTTCGCGCGGCCTCGGAAAGATCGATGGAGGAAATCTTCCGTCGCAGCAGCTTCACGGCCTCGGCCCGATCTCGGGCAAGCTCGGATTTTTCGCCTTCCTGCCCGTCATAATCCTGGATGATCCCTGGAGCAAGACGCGTGCATAGCCTCAGTTGCTTCTGTCCTTTCAATACGGCCGCGGAAAAGGCAAAGCAGGTCTTTTCGCCGCAGTCCCTACAATTGGATTTGTCTAACAATTTCAATATATCCAGTACACTTTTAAATGGGGCCATAATGATTCCTCCTTATACGGGGCTGGAATATTCCTTCACGATTCGCAATACCTGCTTTCCATACTGTTTCACGAAATAAGGCCCCACCCCCTGGACCAGGTGCAGTTCATCTGGAGAACCGGGCCGGTCGGCCACCAGGTTGTCCAGGACCTTGTTGGTAAAGATGCGAAAGGCGGGGACTCCCTTTCTCCTTGCCGCTTCCATCCGCCACAATCTCAACGCCTCATAGAGGTCGGGATTTTTTCCTGTATCTTCTTTCGCCCCCGGCCTCCGGATCACTTTGCCGGCATCGACTTTTTTCGCGGGTGAAGAAGTTTTTGATTTTTCTTTTTGGGAAGCCGGCAGAGCGGTTATGGCGAGCATTGGAATCTCTTTGGGTCCCAAACCGCGGCCTTTCCCCGTAAGTTCCGCTTTTCTGTAGTGAATGATTCTGCCATCTTTTTCAAAGGAAAGCTCGGTCAGCGCAACCAGTCCGGCCACCGTAAGGGACCTGAGCAGATTTTCAAAATCCGAGCGCTTGAAAGCGGAACCGGGACTGACCTCCGTATAGAGTTTTCCGGTGCTCATGCCGCCCGCATGCCTGAGCGTGGAGAAAAGTTCGGCTATGATCTCCTGCTCCTTCGAATCCGGTTTGCGCAGGATGGATGCCGTAGTTTCCCGCGGGGCGCAGAAGTCACAGATTCCGCATGGTTTCCCATTGTCCGCACGATCCCCGAAGTGCTGCACCAGATAGAGCATACGGCAGGAAAAAGATCCGGCGAAACGGGAGATCTCATCGATCTGCGCCAGTCGGTGGGCGCTCTGATTTCGGTAGGGGACTTGCCAGCGGTTGTGCCCTCTGCGCACCGTCTCATCAGGGTCCACCAGGGCGCCCCCGTGAATCCACAGTTTTTCCAGCGCGGATTCGAACTCCTCCGGTTCCATGCCCAAATCCCTGCGCAGGGTTTCGGAGGGTTTTTTCCTGTCCGTAAGGTGGGCATGAATCGTCTTGAGGATATCTTCACGAGGATAACTCTTTTCATGAAAGAAATGGTGAACGCGCCGGTCCCCGTAAGAATGAAGCAGGATGGCTCTGGAAAGATTCCCGTCCCTTCCCGCGCGACCGATCTCCTGATAATAGCCTTCCAGGCTTCCTGGAAGAGCCGTGTGGATCACGGTGCGAACATCCGGTTTATCGATGCCCATGCCGAAGGCGATGGTGGCGACGATGACCTCAAGCCTGCCTGAAAGAAAAGAGGTCTGGACACTGTCTCTTGTTTCAGCGGAGAGCCCCGCATGATAAGGGGCTGTGGGAAAAAATTGCACCAACTCCCCTGCCAGATCCTCCGTTTTCTGTCTTGTGGGAGCATAGACGATGGCTGGCCTGGCATCCCTGTTTTGAAGAATATCGATGACCTTTGCGGACCTGTCCGACGGCATGAGCTCCACCAGTTCGATCGCGATATTGATCCGCCGGAACCCGTGGATACACATCTCGGTTTTCGCCATTCCTAACTGCTGAACGATATCCTTCTGGACCCTCGGCGTGGCGGTTGCCGTCATGGCGATGACTGGAGCCGGACGAAGGATGGGAAGCCTTTCCCCCAACAGCCGGTAGTCGGGCCTGAAATCGTGGCCCCACTGGGAAATACAGTGGGCTTCGTCGATGGCGATAAGAACCGGTTTTCGCCGCGCCAACATCTCGGGAAACCCCGGGACAGCCAGCCTCTCCGGGGCAATGAACAGGAATTCCAGGTTTCCATTGAGGTAATCCCGGCATACCTGGCGGGAGTCGGAACGGGAGCGTCCGGAATGAATCCGATCCGCTACAAACCCTTTTTGCCTCAGCCCGGCGGTTTGATCTTCCATCAGCGCAATAAGGGGGCTGACTACAAGGGTTGTGCCGTTACGCACTATCCCCGGAAGCTGGTAACAAAGGGACTTGCCCGAGCCCGTGGGCATGACCAGGAGAAGATCCCGGCCCTGTATCACCGATTCGCAGACCTTCTTTTGGTAAGGGCGGAAGGAGGAGAACCGAAATACCTCCCCCAGAATCAGATCCAGATCCGAGGAAACGGGTCTTTCGACTTTTTTCCCAATGCCGACCGAGTCGCTCGGGTTAGGTGTGGCGGATACCGGTATGTCAGGCATTTTCTCCCTCCTTCCACACGGCTTCCGTCTCGAAAAACCGACTGACCAATTCCAGATAATGTTTGGGACAATTGGATTTCCTGATCTTTTTCACGGTCTTTCCGCAGTCTCTGAACGACAGCGACAAATAATTCCACTGGGCTTTCATCCGGTTCAGCAGATGGGAAGACCCACATAGCGCTCCCGCGTAATGCTCGTATAAAGCATCATGGAAGCATTTCAGCCTTTCAACCTTGTTACCCATCGCATCCTGCCCTGTTTTTATCAACCCAGGCAAAAAAGGGTTGACGAGGGACCAGCGACCGATCATCCATCGGTTCACATTGGAGAACCGTTCCGACAGCACCCGGAGATCTTCCGCGCTCCTGATATCCCCGTTGTAAACAACAGGATGTTGGAGAATGGAAAGGCAGGTCTCGAAACCTTCCAGGTCCACATTTCCCTCGTACATCTGCACAGCGGTCCTGGCGTGGATGATGACCTCTTCCAGAGGGTATTGATTGAGGATAGGCGCCAACTTAACGAGCTCATCCCTGCTTTCCTGTCCTAATCTGGTTTTGATGGAAAGTTGTCCTCCCATGGCCCACATGGAAGGGACAACCTCGTCAAGAAACGCTTGGATCCGGTCTGCATGGGGAAGCAGACCGGAACCGCGCATCTTTTTCGTTACCTGGGGGTATGGGCATCCCACATTCCAGTTGATCGTGTCGTAGCCCATATCCAGCAGGCAGTTGGCCAGCGCGATGAAATCCTTCGCCGATTTACTCAGGATCTGCGGCACAACCGGCATACCGGCATTGTTTTCGGGAAGAAGCCCTCTGGCGTATTTAGGACGGATGCGTTTGCCGCTTGTGCTTGCGATGAAAGGCGCCACTGCCCGGTCAAATCCGCCAAAGTGTTCCGAAAAGAGATTCCGGTAGATCTGATCCGTAAAACCTCTTAAAGGAGCCATGTATAGCTGATCAGCCATAGAATTTTTCCCTAATTCGCCCTTTGACATCCGGGATTGTATTGTTTATGTTCCCCTCTTTATCACAAAACAAATCTGTTGTGAAGGAGCAGCCATGCACAAGACGATTGCAGTACTGGAAGGCGACGGCATCGGACCCGAGATCGTTCGCGAGGCCATAAAAGTACTGAAGGCTATCGAAAAAAAATATCATCACACCTTTACCTTGAATTACGCCCCATTTGGCGCAGGCGCCTATTTTTCCGACGGCAGTCCCTTCCCTGAAAAAACGAAGAGGGTCTGCGATCAAGCGGACGTCATCATCAAAGGTCCCGTGGGACTTGCCGTGGAGGAAATGCATGCCATCCCTCGGGAACTCCGTCCTGAAATCGCCGCCATTCTGCCATTGCGAAAACGCTATGACACCTTTGCCAATTTCAGGCCGGTGAGATTGCCCCGATCCCTCGCATCTTTTTCTCCGTTGAAACCTGAAATCATCGGTGATGGGATTGATATCCTGATGATACGGGAACTTGTCGGCGGAATTTATTTCGGGGACAAGACGGAAGGGGTTTCAACCGGGATGAAATATGCCAGGGACGATTGCACCTACACGGAAGAACAGGTCCGAAGGATCTCGCTCGTTGCCCTCAAGGAGGCCCGAAAAAAGGGCGTTAAACTCACCAATATTCACAAAGCCAACGTGCTTGCCACATCCCGATTCTGGAGAGAGGTTTTTGAAGATGTGGCGAAGGAATTTCCCGATGTTCCCTGCCAATCCACACTGGTCGACAGCGCCGCGTATCACCTCGTAAAGAATCCAACCCAGTTCAACGGCGTGATGCTTTTAGAGAACATGCAGGGGGATATTCTTACGGATCAGGCGGGCGGGATCATCGGCTCTCTCGGGCTCATGCCGTCCGCATGCTTAGGCCCGGATAAGAGCTATGTGGAACCGGCCCATGGATCGGCGCCGGATATCGCCAACCGCAATATGGCCAATCCCTATTCCATGATCGGCAGCATTGCGATGCTTTTCGACCAGTGCCTTGGCCTTCAGGAGGAGGCGCAGGAGATCTGGAATGCCCTCTTTCGCCTATTTGAAGAAGGGTTTACCACAACGGAATTGGCAAACGGCGTCCATGCTCAGGGAAAGATCCTCCAGACAACCGAATTTGGCGACACAGTCGTGGAGATGATCCGGTAAAAGTTTGGCTGGTGGAGTACGGCGGTACCGGTCTTGAGAATTTTCTGTTTTGAAAAATGATCGGCTATAATCCGAAGCTGCGCCGAATGAAGGGAATTTCAGGATTTCCTCTCTTTCTTATCCAGATTACATGATGTGTTTATCAGGCGAGTCCTTTCGGCGACGGATCACCCGTGTACCGGGCGGGGTGGTCTTTTTGACTGTCTGCTCTTCCTCCCTGGCCTTGTCATCAAGAGCAATCAGTTGACGCAATTGGGCTTCAATTTTCCTCATTTTTCCTTCTTCCATATTTTCTTCCTTCTTTCATAATAATAGTTTTTTTATTCTACTTTCGGTTGGGACATCCCAACCGATAAATCCTGTACATGCAGGAAGGTAGTCCACGGCATACATCTTTGAAGCCCCATGCATCCTGCCCGCATGGGAAGCGGTCAAAACAGCTGCAAGAAATGCCGGACCTCATTGAATCGGACCTGGGCCCCCTATGGACTTTTTCCCAGATTTGCGAAACTACTCTTGTCCAGGTTCATCCAGCTGACAGGGCATTGCCGTGTCCCTTTTGCCTTACTAAATGTATAAAATGTTTTCCCGCAAAGAATTTCGTTCCCGATGGGCGGTTTTAAAAATTTCACCCCGCTGCAGGGGTTGCTCCAAGCTTCGCCTCTTTTCAAAGGCTTTTTTTAAAAAAAAGCAGGGGTTTAACGCAAAAGAATCGTTAAAACTGAGGTAGGCAAATCAGATGAGAGAATACGGATTCTCTTGGAACCACTGTATTCCTTTTTGTAAATTAATAGCCGATCCACAGTACTGGGTCTCCTTTATCTCAGATTTTCCGTATATGCAAGACTAAAATGAAGCTGCTTTAAAAAACCTTGAAAACAAATTAACCATCACACAGTTTCCTGTCAATAGTGTTCCCTGTCCGAAAATTCATGAAATCTTCGTTGGGCTTTTTTTCCTACCCTGCGAAGAATCGCATAGGGCTCTAAGGGGGTATTGAGCACGATACTCTGTGAGTTGTTGGCGGATGCTGCCTGTCGACCGAGACTTGTGGTAAGAAGGTCCGGCATTTTTACAGTGGCAAGGTCTCCGTCCGGGGAGAGAACCTCAAGCTCTTCCCCTCCCGAAATGGAATTTCTTACGCAAACCACCTGTTTTCCGTTAATGGTTTCTTCCGTAACATTTCCCACAAAAACAGAATCCGACTGGGAGGTACTGCTCTCTCTTGAATAATCGCCGTCATCGATCTTGCCCTTCATGAATCCGGCTGAGTACCCCCTGTTGGGGATCCTGTTGAGAAATTCCAGCCCCTGTTCGCGTGAAAATTGTTTTCCGTCCAGAACCTGTCTGTAAAAAGAAACCACCGTAGCAATGTAATGAATCGATTTCATCCGTCCTTCAATTTTGATGGAATCCACCCCCGCCTTTTTCAGGTCTGCGACAAATTCAAAAAGCGCCAGTTCCTTACTGTTAAACAGGTATAAACCTCTTTCGTCCTCAAAGACCGGCATGTACTGTCCAGGCCTGGTCTCTTCCATAAGGGTATATTTCCATCTGCAGGGATGCTTGCACTCCCCACGGTTTGCACGAAAGCCGGCCAGATAGTCGCTGATAGCACACCTGCCGGAATAGGAAAAACATACGGCGCCATGGATAAACGTCTCTGTCTCAACCTGTCCGGCCGTGACTTTGAGAATTTCCCGGATCTGCTCAAGGGAAAGCTCTCGTGCCAGGTTCACTCTCCTGGCGCCAAGCTCCCCGTAGGCCAACACAGTCTGGTAATTCAAGCTATTGGCTTGTGTGCTGATATGAACAGCTGTCCGAAGACCCATTTTATTCAATGCCATGAGGAGGCCCAAATCAGAGACGATCAGGGCATCCACCCCCATCTCATCCAGTAAAGCGGCGGTCTTTTTGAGGGCATCCACCTCATTTGAAAAAGGATAGATATTGAGTGTGACGTACCCTTTTTTCCCGCGGGCATGGAGAAAAGAAAGTCCTTTGTCCGCGTCTTCAAGTGAAAAATTCCCTGCAAAGCTCCTGAGGGACCCAAATTCCGTCCCGAAGTATACCGCATCCGCACCATAAACAGCGGCCCATCTCAGTTTCTCCAGGGTGCCGGCCGGCGCCAGAAGTTCCATTTACCCTCCACTCTCATCCTTTTCCATTCCCGCAAGTTCAAATCGTTTCGAATCGGAGAATTGTTGCCCGGCGTCAGAGGGCTCATCGCATTCCTTTTCTGACCATTCCTTTGAAAGGGACACGTGGATCGTAACGCCCTTTGTTCCACCGGTTTCTATCCGGACGTTGCCCCCATGCATTTCCGCTATCTCCTTTACGATAGCCAGGCCCAGACCGGTTCCCTGAATCCCCTTCGATGACTCCAGGCGCTGAAACATCCCCCAGATCCTCTTGGAGACGCCCTCCTGAATGCCGATCCCGTCATCCATCACGGAAAAGACATGAAACTGATCCGTCTCTTCGTAGGTAATTTTTATCCTGGTAAGCTCTTCCCCACCGTATTTCAGGGCATTGTCCACGAGATTGCGCAGAATTCTCAGGAGACAAAGCCTGTCCGCATGGATCTCCGGCAGGGCTTCCGGCTCGGACCATTCGATCCGGCGAATGTCCAACGACTCGGAAAATTCCTCCCTTATCATCTGCAAAATCTCTTTCGGATTCACCGTTTCCACATGAAGGGGCATTTCCTTTGTGGCAATAAACATGTTGATCTGTTCAACCAGGGAGGCGATCTGCTCAGCCGCTCTCAGAATATGATCGCAACAGGTCCTTCCCTTTTCATCCAGGGAATCCTGATAACGCCCACGCAGAAGTTTTGCGAGCCCGTAGATCCCGATTGCGGGGCTCTTCAGGTCGTGGGAAACGGAATAGGCGAACTGTTTTATTTTTTCTGAACTCTTCCGTACCGTTTCTTCCATTTCTTTGCGATCGGTAATGTCCAACATCATCGATTGTTTAAAAACCCGGCCGTCCGCATACCGAATCGGGGTATTGACCACATAGAACCAGTGATTATCTTTGGGACTCAAAAGTTCCCAACGGACAGTCTCTCCCGAAAACACCCGTTCGTTAACGCACCAGGGACAGATGCTATCCCGTTCATGAATCGCCTTGTAGCACAATTCTCCGGTGCCGTCATAGCCCGTACGCTCTATGAACCGCTGATTCATATATCCCACGCGATAATCGGGGGAACAAATATAGATTAACCCATCAAATGCCTCCACCATGGCGCGATACCGGATTTCACTTTCCTGAAGCGCCTTCCGGGCCTGGTTGTATTCCGTAACATCCCGAATGATGCCCTGATACCCGGCAATTTCTCCGCTTGGAGACCGGCATACGGTGGAAGTAAGAAGGCATTCCATGATCTCCCCGTTCCTTTTCCTGAGCTTCACGGGAAAGTCCTTCAAGGCGGATTCCTTTTCTATCTCATGCCTGAAGCTATCCCTTTCCTTCGGATTGACATAGAGATCTCGCACATTAATTTTTCCGAGCATCTCCTCTCTGGTATACCCAAAAAGCTCCAGCCCGGCCTGATTGGCATCCATGAAGATCCCCTCCCGGCTGGTGATATAGACGGCGTCCCTGGATTCATTGAACAGGGCGCGGTATTTCTCTTCACTCCTCAGAATCGCCTCCCTGGCAAATCCGACATCGGGGGTTATCTTTTCCAACGCGCTTATTCTCTTCTTCAACTCTTCATAGGTTGGTCTTTCGGCCATCATAAAATCTCCGTCCAATAAGGGGAATCCTTTGTGAAAATCTCGGCATTCAAGCAAAACGGGTTTCGGAAAAACGGTGAGATTCTTAAGTTGGACGCTAAAATTTCAAACAAAGACACGGGGCCACAAAGAAATGATCCGGAACCGAACCAAAAGGTTAATATTTATTTATACTCCTGGATAGATTATAAGTCAATGAAAAGCATGCCGGATACAAACAAACTTATCCTGTAATATTAGCAAGATATAATTTAAAACAAGGAAGTCATCCTCCTTCGGAACAAGGGGAATCAGAGGCTGCCCAAAGCGGTTGCATGAGAGAAACGGACATTTAAGGCTTGAAATATCTTCTAAATTATGCAAGCTATCCGGCTGGATTTCTTCTATTTCACCCCGGTATCGGAGGCGCATTGGGGGCTTTTAAACATTTTGCTCGGAACATTGAAGCATTCAAATAAAGGACATAACAACGAAGGATAAAGAAAAAATGGAAAACCTGATTACGGTTACCTTTCCGGGAGGGAAAAAAGTAAATGCAGATGTGGCAGGGAAGATTGTTTCCACGGATCAGCCTGTGCACAACGGGGGAGAAGGTACGGCCCCGGAACCTTTCGCCCTGTTCATGGCATCCATTGCCACCTGCGCCGGTCTGTACGCGCTCAACTTTTGCGAGACGAGAAAAATTGCCACTGCGGGCATGACCCTCGCCCTGCGTTATGAATTCAACTGGGAAAAGAAGCTCTGCGAAAAGCTTTACCTGGACCTGAAACTTCCCGAAGGATTTCCGGAGAAGTATAAGAATGCCATTTTGAAGGCCATGGATCTCTGCACGGTCAAGAGGCATATGCTCCAACCGCCTGAGTTCATTATGACCGCCCAATAATTGACATTTTTCCGAGGCAGCGTGGGTGGGCATGAGGACTGAAGAGGCGGAAGAAACCCTGCCTTCCGGGATCGTGCGCTATGAAATCCCGGGCGGGTGGACTGTTCTGGCCGGAAAAAATGATGCGGTCAACGATCTATTGACCTTCAAACTGGCCAGGCCCAATGACTACTGGTTTCATGTGCACGGCATGCCCGGAAGCCATGTCCTGCTCAGGGCAAAGCCGGGGGCGGATCCTGACCGCAAGACGCTCAAAGATGCCGCGGCCATCGCGGCCTTTCACAGCAGAGCGCGAGCAGGAGGGGTTGTGCCCGTCTCCTGTACCATGGTTAAATATGTCACCAAGCCGCCGAGAGCCAAACCCGGCACCGTCCAGATAAGGAAGGAAACCGTTCTCAAGGTTCGCCCCGGTCTTCCGGAAACAGGCCGGACGGCTCAAGCATAGAGCTTCTTAAGCAGCCGGGCCATCCTTTGCCCAAGGGCATTTGCCAGCATCACGCCCTCTTCATCCTTTTCCACGTCCCCCTCATTCATGCCCAATCCAATGGCACGGCCCACAATGATCATCTCCATACTTAAAAGAAAATGACCCATGGAGTCGAGCGTATGCATGGCGCCTGTTCGGCGAGCCGCAGCGACCAGGGCACCGATCTTGTCCCTGAACATCCCCCCGTTCGATCTGGAAACAAAACCGACCCTGTCAATCAATGCTTTCATCTCGGGCGTCACATCCATAAAGTAAACCGGCGATCCCAGAACAACACCCTGCGCCTGTTCTATTTTTTCAATATATTCATTTACGCTGTCATCGTCTATGGCGCAACGATAATCCTTATTCTCCATGCACTTGTAGCACGCTATGCATCCATGAATCTTTTTGTAAGAAAGCTGAATCAATTCCGTCTCGATCCCTTCCTTCTCCAGTTCATGGAAAATCTTGCGGATCAGAATACCGGTGTTGCCGTTTTTTCGTGGGCTGCCATTGAATCCAACTACTTTCATTTTCTTTCTCCTGGCTGTTGTGTGATGTTCTTCTATTGCATGTGGTTCATCGCTGGTTTCTATCCATCAATGATTTTTTTGGACCTGCTTCTTTACCTCAATATTTATTATTTTAACAAGTCCCGAAGGGTCGTCAATCAAATAATCGGGGTGACAGGATTTCAGATCTTCCCTTGAATCAAAGCCCCACGTCACGGCAACGATTGGTATTCCCACCGTCCGGCAGGCCTCGATATCCCTGCATTCATCGCCCACGTAGATAAAGTCGGAAGAAGCCCATAAACCGTTTCCTGTTATTTTCATGAGAACCTCCCCCTTTTTTCCCAGAGAGATATCCGCATACAAAAGATCGATATTCAGAGATTCCTGCTTGAGAGTCTTTTGAACAATTGTTTTGGAATTGGTGGACACAATACCCAGTGTATGATCTTTCAAGAGCTCCGTGACGATCCCTTTCACAGCCGGAAACAGGGGCAATGCTTGGTAATTTTCCTCTATTTCATCCCTGATCCGGTCGGAATACGGGAGGATCATTTCCGACGATATCTTCATATCCTCACTGAGAATCCGCCGCATTCCTTTCTTCCTGTTCTCCGCAGAGTCCTGTATCTCCTCATAACCGTAAGCCTTTGAAAATTGGTTCATACAGTGCAGGAATATGGAAAATGAATCCGCGATCGTACCGTCAAAATCAAATAGAATGACCATTTTGACTCCACCCTTGGTAAGCATCAGAGGATATGACTTGCTCCCGCAGTCTGCGGTTACGCTCCGAAATAATTTTCAGAACCAAGATAGTGCATAGAGGGATGTTTTGTCAAAGTCTTCTGCAAAGGCAAACGCAATCGTAAACGTTCCAGAAGGATTAAATCAGGCGGATACTCTGTGATCTCCAATTTCGATTAATGACCGGGCGTCTTGGGATGTTTGCCTGAGAGCGTCGCATGTCTCGGCAGCAGGAAAATGAAGGGGACAACGCTCAGGAAAAGGATGCCGAAAAACCATGAGACATCGTTGTATGCCATCATGGTTGCCTGCAAATTGATGATTCTGTTGACCAGGGCATGCCCGGCCTGGCGGAGAGCTTCGGGATTGAGCCCCGCGCGTCCCAGGATTTTTGCGGCCATCCGGCTGTATTCATTGTACAGCGGATTGAATGGATTGATATGATCCGCCAGCTGCGCGTGGTGAATCTGCTGATTGCGGGCAACGATGGTGGCCACCAGGGCGTAGCCGATGTTGCCGCCGACCCGCCGTGCCAGGGTATACAGGCTTGTGGCCTCGGTCATGTTCGGTCTCGGTATGGTGGCCAGTGAAAGGGTACTGATGGTCACGAACATGGCCGGCATACCAATCCCCATCAGGAACATCGCAGGGACGATATTCCAGTATCCGGCCTGAAGCGACAGGTGCGCAAGGTCATAATAGCTCCAGCAGATAGCCCCGGTGCCGAACAGCACCAGAAGACGTGAGTCGACACTATTGTAAAGTCGGCCGACAAGGGGCATGCACAGCAACATCATGAGGGCGCGCGGCATCAGGACCAGTCCGGCATCAAATGCCGAATACCCCAGAAGTGTCTGGGTGAACTGCGGGAGGATGAAGGTGGTCCCAAAAAGCGCTATGCCGAAAATGAGGCCCATGACGCAACCGAGCGACAGGGGAATATCGCGCAGGATGCGAAGGTTGATCACCGGTTCCGGCGTCTTCAATTCCCAGTAAACCAGAAGCAACAGGGCGGATGCACAGATGGCCGTCCCTACCAGGATCATATGCGAGTCAAACCAGTTTTCACTTTGTCCGCGCTCAAGAACAATCTGCATGGTCGTCAGGGCAATTGCCAGCAGGAAAATACCGATCCAGTCGACCTTATGAACACCGCGGCGCAGGTAGTCAGGATCCCTGACAAACGCGCCCACCATCAACATACCGACCACACTGACCGGTATGTTGATAAAAAAGATCCAGGGCCAGCCGTATCGATCGGTCAACCATCCGCCCAGTATCGGGCCCATGGCCGGCGCCAGAACCACACCCATACCATAGATGGCCATGGCCATCCCTTGCTCTTCCTGGGGAAAGGATTCCCGAAGAATGGCCTGGGAGACCGGAATCAAGGCGCCGCCGCCAACTCCCTGTAAAATTCTATAGAAGAGCATTTGACGAAAACTTACCGCCGTGCCACAGAGGACGGAACCGAGAGTAAAAAGGCCGAAGGAGTAGAGGTAAAGGCGTTTGCGACCCATGAGCGTGCTCAGCCACCCGGCCATGGTCACCATGATAATCTCCGCGATACTGTAGGAGGTGGCCACCCAGGTGATGGTGGACATGTCTTCACTGAAACTGCCCATCATATGGGGCAGAGCGACATTGACCACACTGATGTCCATGACCGCCATGAATGACCCGAAAAGAACGGTTCCCGCCACCAGCCATTTGTTCGCCTCGATCGTTGGCGCAGAACCCGCGTGTGCCGGCGCCGGTCTTTTCATGGTTTGGCCAAGGCTCCTGCCTGCCTTATCATTCCTGGGTCCCCTGCGGCTACATTCACATCGGGAACCACCGACATGCCCGGCGTCAGGAGGACCTTTTCCGTCTCCGGATCTTTATCAAAGGTTATCTTGACCGGCACCCGCTGGACAACCTTCACATAGTTGCCGGTGGCATTTTCCGGCGGGAGGAGACTGAAACGGGCGCCCGTTCCGCGCTGAATGCTTTCCACATGCCCCTGTAATCGGAGCTCGGGATAGGCATCCACCGTGATTTCAACCGGCTGGCCGGGCCGCATGTGCGTAAGCTGGGTTTCCTTAAAATTGGCCGTTACCCATACCTTTTTTGGTATGACGGCCAGCAGGGACTGACCCACCTGCACAAAGGCGCCGGGTTCGACCGCCTTTTTCGTCACAAAACCATCGGTCGGGGCACTGATCCGGGTATAAGAAAGGTTCAGGCGGGCCTGCTCCACCTGGGCCTTCGCCTTTTCCACATCCGCACCCGATACTTCGAATAGTGAACGGCGCTGTTCCACTTGTTTGGGAGCGGATTGGGCAGCCGCCAGACGGGCCTCGGCCTGATTTAGCCGCGCCTTCGCGACCTCCACCTGTGCATCCGTCCGGCGCTCATTGTCTCCCGCGGCGTTCAGGGCCGCCTTTGACTGCCGCAGAGTGGAACGATAGGTCTCGACTCTCTTTTCAGCCGCCTTCAATTCAGCCGCGGATATCCGTTCCGCGGCCACCGCATGATCCAAATCTCGTTCCGAAACAGTCCGGGCGGTGCGCATTTCCTCAAACCGTTTCAGGTCTTCGGAGTCCCGGGTGTGTCTGGCGGCCGCCGAATCGACCTCTGCCTCGGCCTGGGCCAGGGCCGCATCGGCTATGGCAATTTGCGCCTTGGCCTGTTCATCCTGACTGGCGGCCTCTGCGGCCTGTGCCCTGGCGGCTTCAACCGCGGCTTCGGCCGCTTCCACATCGGCCTTTGCCCCATTCAGATCAGCCTCTGCAGTAACAGCGATCAGATCCACCTCAACATTGCGTGAATGCCGGGTAGCCCGGGCCGCCGCAAGGGTTGCTTCCGCTGCATCGACTCGAACTTGAAAATCGGCGGGATCCAGATCGATCAATCGATCACCGGCCTTGACCCACTGGTTGTCCGTTACATAAACCCGGGCCACATGCCCGGCCACCCGTGGGCTCACCGCGATGATATGCCCATCGATGAAGGCGTCGTCCGTGGATTCGTGGGACAATGACTGCACATAGTAAAGAACACCAAAACTCAGCGTGGTGACAGCCAGCGCAATCACCACCATCCGCAATACGATGCGGCGTCTTGATTTCGGCGAATGGCCTGGGCCTGGAACCTCCGGATCGGGTTTCGTCTTGCTTAACGTCCTGTCATTCTGTCCTGTTGAATTTTCGATTGGCAGAGGTCATGGTCTGTTTATCTCTGAATACTGAAATACATGCGGATATCCCGCAACCGGGTTCACGTTAGACCTGCTTGCTCGTGAGTGCGGCCTTCACAAAACGCAAAATATGCGTCATCAATGTTTGCTGATCGATGAAGGAATCGGCTTCGATCATCACCGAACGAACAAGTCCGGGAATAAACCGTGCGGTCAATTCCGGATGGGGATCCGTAAATTCTCCCTGGCGAATCCCCTGTCGAATGATCGACTCAAGCAGCGACTTGAGTTCCATGCGCTTTCTGCCCCAATCGGAACTACTGAAAGCTTCCCGGCCGGACGTAGTGCGCATCAGTTCGAAGACATAAGGATTTTCGTAAGCAAAATGAACAATTTCACGAACAGCGGTCTCCAGTTTTTCCACCGGATTTCGCGCTTCTCCGCTCATCTGGTTTCGAACCCTCTCCACCAGACTTGTAAAACCGCTATAGAGCACTGAAAGGTAGAGATCTTCCTTGTTCTTGAAATAGATGTATAACGTCCCCTTGCCCACACCGGCCGCTTCAGCCACGTCGCTGAGCAGCACCCTGTGGAAGGGCTGAGAAGCGAACCGTTCGGCCGCTGCCGTCAGAATTCTGATGCGTTTATCTTCATCCATTACCTGCATGTTGATCCGCTCTTAAAGCCTGTTTGAAAATTATCCCTGCTGCGGTCGGCTGTGGCTTCCAATGGCTGCGTCAGCTGCTAAAATGGGTCTTCACCGTAGCCCGACTACGCTTCCATCCCCATTTTCTTGCTTCCTTGCCCTTGAAAGCCTCGCTCAACCTCGCGACGAGATAATTTTCAAACAGGCTCTTATAGAAACCGGGGTAACAGCTATCGTA
This sequence comes from uncultured delta proteobacterium, assembly GCA_963747555.1. Lineage (GTDB taxonomy): Bacteria > Desulfobacterota > DSM-4660 > Desulfatiglandales > Desulfatiglandaceae > DUZB01. The sequence continues at coordinate 98,213 of CAVVFZ010000015.1, read as the reverse complement.
TCCTATTCAAATCCCCCGGCAGCGAAATACGAGCATCAGGAAGCCATTCCGTCACGAGGTCTTTTTTGCTGCCGCATCTGATTCCTATGGCAGCAACGGCCCTTCTATGCCGGTACGGAAAAATGGATGGATAATAATGGCTCCGTTGTACCAGCATAGAAGGACCTCTCGACGGTCGGTGAAGGCTCATCCAAGATGCGGCAGCAAAAAAGACCTCGTGACTCCATTCGTGCCCGTATTTTTGAATAAGATACCTGCTATCGAAGTCGTTGTTGTGTTTCCAGACACGGTACGAAGGAAATCAGTGCTTGGAGACCCATTACCGATAGTCGCCTCAATACCGACCGGTCAGTTTTAAAAATAGCCACCGCCCATTTTGCTGTCAAGCCTTTTTGCCTACTGATCCCGGCTTCGCAGATCGAGGTATTTCCCATAAATGCACAACGCGGCCATGGTTCCCACCGATTCGATGAGTTCCGGAATGGATATGCGCTGATTGAATCCTCCCAGGTGGGGGCCGGTAAAAAGGGTTATATCCTCCTCTCCCCTTTTCCATAGGCGTGCTTCTTCCTTTGAAAAACCTCTCTGCTCCAGAAAAGAGAAAAACGCTTCATCGGTCATGACCTGCTGGTCGGTGACACGGAGGATTTCTTCCATATAGCGGTCTACTCCCATCTCCTCCACCATGCGGGCGGAAAGGCTGTCCATGTCGAGAGGCGCCCGTCCGGTTAATTTTCTCCCCACAAAACCCAGATAGTAGTGCGAAAAAACGCCCTCAAGGAGTTCCGTAAGAAACGGTTTGTCGAAACAGTCCCTTGCATCCACGGGGTTTCCTTCCCGGTCAAAACCGACCTTGTTCGTATCCTTGTTTCGAAAGTAACTCCCAATCACCAGAAGAAGGCTCAGAAGCTGGGTTCCCATGTGGGGATACAGCATCCGGCTTTGGCCTTTGAAAGATTCGAAATGTTCGAAATCCCTGATTCCGGAGACCCCGAAATTGGGATGAAGACACGATTCCAGCCACCGGTCGAGCCTTCCCGCCCTCTGCCACTCATAAAGTCCATGGTCGTCCCTTCGAAAACCCTGCACCCGGTTATGAAAGAGGGGAATGGGCGCCGTATGGAGAATCCCCAATGACGAAAGCCGCCCGAAAAGAAAAGCGTTTCGCAAAAGGACTTCCTTGAACAGATCGGGATTCAATCGCTTTTCAGGGATCGATTCATTGGGATAAAGAAAATAGTCCTTACCGGCCAGAAAGGCGATGGCATTCCGGTCCGGATGAAGCGCCCCATTTTCAGGAATGGGCACGGGCAGATCCTCTAATTGGAAAAGGGAGCTGTTTTGAACCTTCAGGGGTTGGGGAACATGGAATTTTACCGGGAAGGAATAGTCGCCGTTTCGCATATGGTCCAGCCAGTCGGTTTCGGCACGCAAGGATTGGGGGGAATGCTGCGCTCCGGCAAGTTTGACCACAAGAACCCGGCTCCCATTGCCGGTAACGCCCACTAGACTTCTTCCCATGAAAAATGGGGCATCATGAAGGACCATACCGGTCTCTTCAAGAAGATCCCGCCAGCCCACGACAGGGATGTTCTTGCCGTGGCCGTTTTTTATTACAGGGCCTTCAATGGCGAAGGGAAGAGACCCCAGGGCCTCGGCGACGGCCCGGTGGGTTCGTCCTTTCGCCGTTTGAAGGAGGTCCATGACGGCGAGCCGGGCCTCCAGAGCTACTGGCGCATCTCGGGAATAAACAGCGAGTCTGCAGAGGGTATTGGCGGTTTCTTTATGGAGAAAATATGACTGGGTTTGCCGGTAGACAATGGCATTGGTGAACAGACCCTTGAGGATGGAAACGGTTTCCAGGTTGAATACCGCGGGGTTTGTCTCCGCCATGGCGCACAATTGGCCGACGGCCAGGTATTTTGCCATAAAGTCGTAGGATTCGCCATTTAAAACGTCTTCAGCTGATGTTAATTCTTTTTTGAAGTCAATGTTTCTCATGAATGCCGAAGTCGCATCTGAACAGGCTTTTGGCGCAAACACCATCGTTTCAAAAGATCTGCGTCACCTTCCAGCCAAAAAGTTTCTGGAACTCCAGGATGGTTTCGTGTAAGGTTTTTTCCGTCTTCCACCAGTTATCGGGTTTGAAATCGGTGTAGGTGGATGGGGCCATCATGATTTCTACCCGATCATCCTCGAAAACCTGATCGAAAATGGACCAGGTACGCCTGGATTTCCAAGGAGCAGAAACCAGGATAACGGTGCTTTTCCCCAAATCAAGCACCAGCCTTTGAACTTCTTCCGCTTCTGCCTGGATGGTTTCTGAAGACTGCTTCCCAAGGATACAGGCGGAGGCCGGCACCCCTAACGTCTTCAGAATGCTGAAAAGAAGCTCCCCGGAAGTGGGAAAGCGCCCCCCTTTCTCATTCACCAGCATCAGGGCCGTAGGTGGTGGCGTTTCGGGAATGAAGATATTTCTTGCCATTTTCTTTTTGTATAAATCCGCCGCCATTAGTCCCACTGCAAAAGGCTCTCCGGGTGTGCATACGATGAGATCCGCCCTCTTCACCGGATGTTCCACGACAAGAAGGCTTCCAATCCAGGTCAGGATCGGGACTTGGGAATAGGAAAAGAGCCCATATCCGATGAGCAGGATAAAAAAGATCCATTTCAAAAACCCGGAGCTGCCTCGTCTGCCTGAACCAGGTTCGATGGGCTGGTTGTTAACCTGGAAGGCGCTTTGTTCGTTCACTTCCATGGCCGCGGCTTCACTTTCAAAAGCACGCGGATTCAGGCCCTCCCATTCAGAGGACGGGCCCTCGAAACTTGACGTCTCTCCTCCCTGCCCCTTTTTCGGTATGGATCGCAGCTTTTTCACGCACCCTCCAAGATTCTTATTCTATTGGGCTCTCGCTCGAAAAATCAGCCTCATCCTTCAGAAACGCTTTGATCTGTTTGAATGCCCTGGGATCCTGCAAAAAAAAGAGGTGCCCCCCTTCAAACAGTTCAAAGACCGCATGGGGAATCTGCCTGTGCAACCATTTCAGGCTTTTTACGGGGCAGTTGGCGTCGTAGAGGCCGCCACAGATGAACACCGGCATGGTAAGACCGGACAGCCGGGAGCAAGTGTCATGACTTTTTCGGGCCTCCAACTGACGGCGTTCGCCCATTTTTCGTCCTTTTTCGTTTGCTCCGATGCTGAAATTTTGAACCATCTGTTCCAACAATTGCCGATACTGCTCGGGCTGCGCCTTTTGCCATTCCGCATTTCGCCGTGCATCCATGATCTCGATTAATCGAACGGCTTTTTCGCGCGGAGGCCGATCAGTGATTTCATGCAGGGGATAGGAACCTCCCTCCTGGCCTCCACAGCTGGAGCAGGCCAGGACCAGACGTTCCACGCGATGGGGATACCGGATGGCAAATTCCTGGGCGACCATGCCTCCGAAGGAGATTCCCATTACGCGACAACCATCCCATTCTAACGCATCCAGCAAACCTGCGGCGTCCGCTGCGTAATCTGCCATGGAATAAGGGATATCCGGCTTTTCGGTTTGGCCAAGGCCCCGCTGGTCATAGGCAAGAATTTCAAAATGGTCCGCCAGCGAGGAGTCGAATATGCTCGGTTTCCGCCGCAGATCTCCTCCCGTGCCGCTGATTACAAGCAGACGTGGTCCTTTTCCCTGGATTTGGTAATAGATCCGTATGTCGCGAGCAAGAATAAACGGCATGGGCCTGGGTCCCTCCTGAGGTTTCGATCAAGACATCCCATTTTCAGATTGAGACCAGATAAATCTACCCGTTTTTCGAGCGCCTTTTCAAGCAAAAACTTAGGGAAATGAAGGTGCCGTCCTGGAGTGATATCGGAGTGTTCTTTTCCAGGATTCAAGAATCTTCCGATCCCGTAAAGAATCGGAAACAATGACATGAATCTGTTGACAACCACAAGTCAATTCAATATATTCGCTAAAAGCGTATAATCCGCATCGATTCTACGCAAAAGGACCGGAAAAAGATTCTTAATGCTTACAATTTCCTCGGGAGGCTTAGAATGGGCGAACAAGATCTGGTAAAGAAAGAGATGGACCGAAGGACTTTTCTGAAAGTCACGGGAGCTGTCGGGCTGGGCCTGACCGCATCCTCATTTGGCGTTCCAACCCTGCTCAAAGCGGAGCCAAAAACCATCAAAATCGGCTCTGTTCAGCCGGCTACCGGACCACTTGCGGTAATCGGACAGGGCCAGCGCAGAGGAAATCAACTTGCGGTGGATTATATCAATTCAATGGGCGGCATCAAATCGATGGGAGGGGCAAAACTGGAACTCCTGCTTGGCGACAGCGAGACGAAAGCAGAGGTGGGTCGCAGCGAGGCGGACAGGTTGATTAAAGACGGCGCGGTCGTGCTGATCGGCGCTTTCCAGAGTGGTACCGGCATGGCTATTGCCACCTTGGCAGAACAGAGACAGATCCCCTTTGTCATGGACGTTGCAGCGCTCGATGCCATCACCCAGAAAGGCTACAAATACAGCTTTCGCATTTTCCCCACGGTCACCACCTTTGGAAAAACAGCCTGTAAATATATTCAACAAATGATTACAGAAAGAAAGGTAAGCCCGAAAAGGGCGGTCGTTACCAATACGGGCGACCCCTTTGGGAAGGGCCAGGGAGCAAATTTCATCAAATGGTTCAAGGAATCCGGTATGCCGGTGGAAATCGTGGAGCATATCACCTACCCCCTGGGCATCCACGACCTATCCGCAGAAGTGGCAAAAATCAAGTCTGCCAAACCGGATCTGCTCTTTCCTGTCTGTAGACCGGGAGACTCCATTATCCTGACGAGACAACTGCTCAAAGAGAGGGTTCCGCTCATGGGAATTATCAGTCCGGGAAGTCCGGGATGGTATGAACCCAAGGTGATCGAGGACCTGGGAAAACTGGTCTATTATGTCATGGATAATGTTCCCTGGATCAACCCCGCAAGCCCGGTGTATCAGCAAGCCAACGCCCTGTTTAACAAGAAATACGGCGGCTATCTGGACACCAATTCCGGGTATGCCTACACCGGCATCCTTGTGATCGCCGATGCCCTGGAAAGGGCCGGCTCTGCCGATAGCGATAAGCTCCTGGCCGCTCTCAGAACGACCGACCTCAAGGCGCAGCCCATGGTGGGAGAGGCCATCCGTTTCGCCGAGAACGGGGACAACATCAATGCCGCGACGGCTATGGTCCAGGTGCTACCCGATCCCGATCCCGAAAAAAGGGTCAAAGTCGTCCTGCCCAAGAGTTTCGCCCAGGCGGATTACGTATTTCCCGCCCCCCAGATCTGGGACAGAGGCTAATGGATACCACCCTTGCCCTGCAGCTTCTGATTCAGGGGATTCTGCTGGGAGGGCTCTACGGGCTTATTGCCCTGGGGCTCTCCCTCATTTTCGGGGTAATGGGGGTGATTAACTTTGCCCATGGCCAGATGATGGTCATCGGCATGTATATTTCTTACTGGATATTCGTTCTGTTAGGCCTTGATCCCTACCTGTCGCTGATCATCGTTTCTGCCGCAATTTTTGTTCTGGGATATGTGATACAGTCGTCCGTGGTCAACCGGATTTTGGATTATCCGGAGGCCATGCAGGTGCTTCCGCTTGTTGCGATCGGGATTATTCTCGAAAACACGGCACTCATGCTGTGGGGACCGGATCATCGGAGTCCGCAGACCGCCATGAGTCTGGACACCATCTGGCTGGGAGGCGCCATGATCGATGTGTCGCGCCTCATTGCCTTTTCCATGGCCATTATTATTACCGTGGCGATTTTCATCTACCTTAAGAAGAGCCATATGGGCAAACGCATTCGGGCGGCGGCGGATAACCGCATGGCCGCCACGCTCGTGGGCATCAATGTGGGCCGTATCAACAATTTTTCCTTCGGGCTGGGTGGCGCCACAACCGGCGCGGCAGGGGCGCTCCTTCTGCCGTTGATGCCCCTTTCCCCCAACCTGGGCCACGATTTTACGCTGACCGCCTTTATTGTGGTGATCCTCGGCGGCATGGGAAATCTTGTGGGCGCCCTTGTGGGCGGGCTCATTTTAGGTGTGGCCGAATCCATATCCACCCTTTTTCTTCCTGCTACCCTTAAACAGGTGGTAAGTTTCGGAATACTGATCGTCATCATGCTTTTCCGTCCCCAGGGACTTTTAGGGGGGAAGAAATGAACAGGCTCTATGTTCTTTTGGCAGCGGTTCTGGCCATTCTTCTTCTGCTCCCGCTTTTTCTTGAAAAGTATATCCTGGGTATTTTTGTGATGATTTTTTTCTATGCCTACCTGGGGCAGTCATGGAATATCCTCACCGGATATACGGGACATATTTCCCTGGGACACGCCCTCTATGTAGGGGTAGGGGCATATACCTCGACCTTTCTGGCACAGACCTACGGACTCAGCCCCTGGATCGGTATGCTGGTGGGGGGGATTTTCGCGGTGGTCATCGCCCTTTTTCTGGGATACCTGGGATTTCGTTTCGGACTCAGAGGGGTTTATTTTGTGATCCTCACCATCGCTTTTGCGGAAATCACTCGCCTGATCGTCTCCCATGTGGAAGCATTGGGTTCTTTCTCCGGGATCTTTCTGGATTTCAACCCTTCCTTCTGGAATTTTCAGTTCAGAGGAAATGTTCCCTACTATTATATTGCATTGGGTTTCATGGTTTTTTCCGTGATCGTAGTCCGTATCTTGGAGGGTTCAAGGGCCGGTCGTTTCATGGTGGCCATCCGGGAAGATGAAGAAGCTGCCCAGGCGCTGGGGGTCAATGCCTTCAAGTACAACATGATAGCCATTGCATTAAGCGCCTTCATGACCTCTCTGGCCGGCACCTTTTACGCCAATTATATTTTTTATCTTCATCCCGACACGCTGTTCGGTATGGCCCTGAGCATCGAACTGATCCTGCGCCCCATCATCGGGGGACTGGGAACCATTCTGGGACCCATCCTGGGGTCGTTCATCCTCACGCCCCTTTCGGAGATCTCCAGGGCCTATTTTACAAAGGGAGGATTTGAGGGGCTTCATCTGATTCTGTATGGGGTTCTTGCTGTCCTCGTGGTGCTTTTTATGCCCAAAGGGATCATTTATTACGCGAAAAAGTGGTTAAATCCGCTGCTGAGGCTCAAAGGGAAAAACCTGAGGTACACGGAAAACAGAAAAGAGGCTGAAGCAGAATCGTGAATATTCTGAAGGTAACAAAGCTGAGCAAGCGGTTCGGAGGTCTGGCGGCCATTTCGGAATTGTCCTTCGAATTGGAACAAGGGGCCATCCTGGGCCTGATAGGCCCCAACGGCGCAGGCAAGACCACCGTTTTCAACTGCCTAAGCGGCTTTCACACCCCCGATGCGGGCGAGATGATCTTTTCCGGAAAATCTCTGCTGGGCATGCAGCCTTATCAGGTGTGCCAGGCGGGTCTCGCCCGGACTTTCCAGATCGTCAAGCCGTTTCTGACCATATCGGTGCTGGATAATGTGATGGTAGGCGCCCTGATCCGGGAAAAATCCATTCAAAAGGCCCGTGCGGAGTCCATAGAGATTATCAAATGGGCAGGTCTTGGTCCCATGGCCCACAAAGAGGCCGAGGGTTTGCCCCTTCCCTTCAGGAAAAGACTGGAAATGGCCCGGGCTCTGGCGACACGCCCTAAACTTCTACTTTTAGATGAAGTGATGGCGGGGCTCAACCCAACGGAAGTTTCGGAAATTATTGAATTGATCAGAGAGGTCAACAAGAAGGGCGTATCCATCCTGCTTATAGAGCACGTCATGCAGGGCATCATGGCCCTTTCAGAACGGGTGCTGGTCATTAATTATGGAAGCCGGATTGCCGAAGGCACGCCGGACGAAGTGGTAAAAGATGAGAAAGTCATCGAGGCCTATCTGGGCAAGGAGTTTCTCCATGCTCAGAGTTGATGGAATAGATGTCTTTTACGGAGATCTTCAGGCTTTAAGGGGAGTCAGTTTTGAGGCGAGCGAAGGCGAGGTGGTTTCCGTCATCGGATCCAACGGCGCGGGAAAATCCACAACCCTTAAAACGGTCTCCGGAATACTTCGCTCCCGGAAAGGAACCATTGAATTTGATGGCGAGAATATCTCCAGGGCTTCCACATCCCGGATCGTTGAAATGGGAATCAGCCATATTCCGGAAGGAAGGCAGCTTTTTCCCACCATGACGGTGGAGGAGAACCTCGAAATGGGGGCCCAGTTTCCCCATACAAAAAAGCTCCGAAAAGAAACCATGGCGGAAGTATTCGGGTTTTTTCCCCGTTTGAAGGAAAGGCTCAACCAGAAAGCGGGGACCCTGAGTGGAGGCGAACAGCAGATGGTGGCAATCGGGAGAGGGATGATGTCCAAGCCCAGGCTCATGATGTTCGATGAACCTTCCCTTGGGCTGGCGCCCCTGCTGGTGACCACCATATTCGAGATTATCCGCCGGATCAACGAACAGAAGACCTCTATTCTGCTCATTGAACAAAACGTATTTCATGCCCTGACCATCTCGGACAGGGGGTATGTCCTCGAAAATGGACAGATCGCCCTGAGCGGCCAAGGGAAAGGACTCATGGAAAATCCGCATATCCGAAAGACTTATCTGGGGCTCTAATTTTTGGAGACGCGGATTACCGCGGATGAACAGAAAGAAAACGCTGTGGTGTCACGGAAAATGGAGAGAAAAAATGGGAGAAAAGCAGGTTTTTCATACAGAGAAAGCGGCGGTTACGGGTGGCCCCTATGCCCAGGCGATAATTCATGACGGGCTCATCTATACATCAGGACAAGGTGCTATCGACCCGAAGACGAATCAGATCAGGCTGGGAACCGTGGAGGAGGAAGCGGAACTGGCTCTTGAAAACTTGAAAATCATCCTGGAGGAGGCGGGATCTTCTCTCAAAAATGTTTTAAAGGTGACCGTATATCTGCTTGATATGGAGGAATTTGCCCGCTTCAATGTCGTCTACAGAAAATATTTCGGGGAGAACCTGCCGGCCAGGACGTGTATTCAGGCGGCGTGCCTGCCTTTTCAAACGCGGGTGGAAATCGAGGCGATCGCACACGTGTGACGGCATTTTAAACGGTTTTGATGGGCGTTTTCTTGATCGACGGGAATGGGAACGCTCAGGGGGACATTTTTCCCCTGTTGACATCAAAATGCGCATTTGTTAAGAAAACTCATTTTTTCCGGCAATCATATTATTTTAAGTCTTAAAATGAGATATTTTATAGCAATCTAAAGATATCATATCTGAAGGAAAGGAGTAGGTATTTAATGGAAGCATTAACCCCGTTTTATGAGGTAAACGAGGCCCTCGTGGCTATGGGGGCCGAAAAGCTGAATCTTTGCATGCAGTGTGGAATGTGCGCGGGTTCCTGTCCTTGGCGTATAGTAGACGGACCATTTAATATCCGCCGTTTAATACGAATGGCCCAGCTGGGAGTGGAAGGATATGAATCCGACGATATCCTCTACGGGTGCACCACATGCAACAAGTGTGTCTTGAAATGCCCGAGGGGGGTAACGATTATCGATATCGTCAGGGCCATGAGGTCCATGATTGCCGAGACGGGCGCCATTCCCGGAGTACTGAGGACCGCCACCGGAAGCGTTCACAGCAGCGGCAATCCATGGTCGGAACCGAGGGAGAAACGCACGGCCTGGATGAAGGACATGGACGTTCCTCTTTTCGAGGAAGGGACCGAATACCTTTTGTACGTGTGCTGCACATCCGCCTATGATGCAAGGGGCCAGAAGGTTGCTCGGGCCATGGTTAAGGTGCTCAAGGCGGCCGGCATCAGTTTCGGGATCATCGGAGAAGAAGAAAGCTGCTGTGGCGAGTCGGTTCGAAAGATCGGCGATGAGGAACTCTTTTCGAACACCGCGGAAAAGAATATCAAACTGTTCAGTGGAAAAGGGGTCAAGAAAATCATCGCCACCTCGCCCCACTGCTATTATACCCTGACAAAGGAATACCCTGAGTTGGGTGGCGAATTTGAGGTGATTCACTATACCCAGTTGTTGGCGGGACTTTTGAAAGAAGGAAAACTTACCTTCTCCAAACCATTGGACAAGAAGGTTACTTATCATGATCCATGCTACCTCGGGCGACACAATGAGATCTATGACGAACCTCGTGCCCTGATTAACGCAGCCACGGGCGGAAACCTTGTGGAAATGGACAGGATCAGGAAAGAAAGCCTCTGCTGCGGCGCCGGGGGCGGAAGACTGTGGATGGAGACAAAACCCGAGTGGCGTTTTTCAGATCTTCGCATAGAAGAAGCCTGCAAAACCGGGGCGCCCATCCTGGCCACGGCATGCCCCTACTGCATATCGATGCTTGAGGACAGCAGGAAAACCGTCAACAAGGAGGATGCCATCGAGATCAAGGACATCGTTGAGCTGATCGCGGAAGCCCTGTAATCCTTTTATCTAGACAGCAAGAGCCTTGCCTTGGCCGCCCCCATCGCCGAAGAAGGGTCCGTACCTGTTACGGACATGATAGACGAGGCAGGCGGAACGGCAGGGCTTTTTGTGGTCTGGTCGCAGGAACATTATGAAGATTGCCTACCTTGACTGTTTTTCAGGCATCAGCGGCGACATGTTTCTAAGCGCCCTGTTGGATGCCGGTTTGTCCTTTCCTGATCTGCAGGAACGCCTGTCGACGCTCCCTTTAAGCGGTTATCGTTTGGTAAAAGGGGGCGCTGCTCGCAACCATATTCATGGGACCACCTTTTCCGTTTTATGCGAAGGAATTCATCAGCACAGGAATTTCAAAGATATTGAGGAAATCATCAGCAGGGGAGATTTTTCAGAACAGGTAAAGGAAAAGAGCATTCAGATCTTTCGATCTCTTGCCGTAGTGGAAGGCCGAATCCATGGCAAGCCTCCCGAAGCCGTTCACTTTCATGAGGTAGGCGCGGTCGATTCCATCATAGATATTGTGGGGGGCGTGTACGGGGTGCAGACGTTGGGCATCCATTCCATTTACGCCTCGAAGATACCCCTGGGATCGGGTTTTGTGAAAACAGCGCATGGCAGAATGCCTTTGCCGGCGCCTGCCACCTTGGCCCTTTTATGCGATATCCCGGTTTTTGATTCCGGTGTTCAACAGGAGATGGTGACACCAACCGGCGCCGCACTGCTGAAAGGGCTGGCTGTGGCATTCGGGGAAATGCCGCCCATGAAAGTGCAGCAGATCGGGTATGGTGCAGGATCAAGGGATCTGCCGGACAGACCGAACATGCTTCGAATTCTGATAGGCGAGCAGGATGCGGAGCAGAAATCAGATACCGTGGTTGTGCTTGAAGCAAATATTGATGACATGAGTCCGGAGGCGCTGGGGTATTTGATGGAACGCCTGTTTGACGCCGGTGCACTGGACGTGGCCTTTTTCCCTGCCCAGATGAAAAAAAACAGACCGGGCGTTCAGATCCAGGTCATTGGTGATCCGCCCCGGAAAAACCGACTCTTGGACATCTTTTTTAGTGAAAGTTCCAGCCTTGGGGTTCGGTTCCAATACACGGAGCGGAAGATACTCCAGAGAGAAGAAATGGAGGTGGAGAGTCCCTGGGGCAGGATACGGGTCAAGTCTATTTCCAGACCCGACGGAACCAAACGATTTGAACCCGAATATGAGGCATGCAAAGAGATCGCTCACGATCGTTCGCTTTCATTGGAACAGGTGTACGCCTGGGTAAAGGGGCTGCCGACTGGAATAGGGCCTTGATGTCAAAGAGTCGATCTGATAACGTCACCGTGGCTGACCGCTTTCGAAGGACCGGAATCAAAGGCAAGGCGATTCTTATCCTTTCGACGTGGTTCGGGTCGGGCCTTGCTCCTTTTGCGCCGGGGACATTCGGCACCCTTGCCGCCGTACCGCTGGTGATTGGATTTGGATTTTTTGGGAAGTGGACGGCTTTCCTTTGTGTGATGGGCATTTCGGGTCTGGCCATCTGGGTTTCCCAGGAGGCGGAAAGCCTGCTGGGGAAAAAGGACCCCTCTGCCGTTGTCATAGACGAGGTGGCGGGACTCAGCGTCACCATGCTCCTTGTCCCCTTGTCCTGGTTGTCTCTCTGTCTGGGTTTTTTTCTTTTCCGTCTTTTTGACATCGTAAAACCCTGGCCCGCCAATCGGGCGGAAAAGCTCAGAGGAGGATTCGGGATCGTTTTAGATGACCTTGCAGCAGGGGTCTATGCCCATCTGGCTCTCAGGCTCATCCTTTTTTTATCCGGTCGGCAGGCTTGAAATCCTGCAGCTAACACCTAAAGGCTAAACACTAATTGCTTTTTTTTGAGTGGGAAATATTGGGATGTACGGCGAAATCATTACCATAGGGGACGAACTGACGGCCGGCAGGACCGTGGATCTCAACGCCTGGTATGCAGCTGGAAAAATTGCTTCTTCCGGATTAGCGGTAAAACGAGTCACCTCCGTAGGCGACAATGCCGAAATGGTTTCTGAAGCGCTGAAGAGGGCCTGTCTTTCCTCCCGATTTGTGATTGTAACGGGTGGGCTGGGTTCCACGAGTGACGACATCACCAGTGAAATTGTTGCCGGGGCATTTGATAAGCCCCTTTCCGTGAATGCTGAAATGCTGGAAAAGATTCGCTGCTTCGTTAAGAAGCGCGGGATGGAGATGACCCCATCCATCGAAAAGATGGCGAATCTTCCGCATGGCGCTACTCTGATTCATCCCGATGCCGCCGTCTGCGGCTATTCCCTCGTGGAAAAGGACGTTCATCTCTATTTTCTGCCTGGAGTACCCGACCAGATGCGCTACCTGATGGACACCTTTGTGCTTCCCGACATCCTGAGTCTGTGCGATTCCATCCCCGTGATGAAGCATCGTGTCCTTAAAATTTATGGGCTGAACGAACCGATTATCGCAGAAAAGCTGAAAGGCCTGAAGGGCCGTACCGGGAAGGCTGTTCTGGGGTTCTATCCCCATTTCCCGGAAAACCACATCACCATCACGTTGCATGGAGAAAACGCTTCCGCTGTTTCGGAAAACCTCGATCGGATCGAATCAGAGATCATGGGAATTCTGGGAGCCTATATCTTTGCCGCGGGAAACCGGGAAATGGAAGAGGTTGTCGCCGACAAACTCAGCAATAAAGGGATCACCATAGGGCTGGCCGAATCATGCACCGGAGGGCTGATCTCCGATAGATTGACCGACGTTGCTGGGAGTTCGCATTATTTTCAGGGGGGAATCGTCTGCTACAGCAACCGTTCCAAAGAAGAGTTGCTTGCGGTACAAAAAGAAACCCTGGCCCGATATGGCGCAGTCAGCGCTGAAACGGCGAGGGAGATGGCAGAGGGCATCAGAAACCGCATGGGGACGGATCTGGGAGTGGCGATCACCGGCATTGCCGGGCCGGACGGGGGCAGCGATGAAAAGCCTGTCGGTACGGTTCATATCGGACTCAGCTCCCAAAAAGAGCTTTTCACACGGCAGTACAGGTTCAGGGGGCGCCGCAGGCAGGTGAAGCTGAACGCCGCAATGATGGCAATGGATTGGGTGAGAAGGTACCTTGATGGATATCCGGTTATTCCTGGCATTTGAGCTTTCCCAAGAAATCCGGGAAATTATTGATGAGGTCTCCAGAGAGGCAGGAAAACTCCCTCTGAATGTTCGATGGGTCAGGACGGAAAACATTCACCTGACCGTTGTTTTCCTGGGCAATGTGGAAGAAAGGCTTGTTCCCCGGGTGGAAGAGGTTGCGTGCCTGGCCTGTAGCAGAAGCCATCCTTTTGATATCTCATTACACAGTCTTGGTTTTTTCGGGAATATCCGGAGTCCAAGGGTTCTCTGGATCGGCATGAATGGAGACGTAAAAGGAATGTCTGGTCTGAGGGACGAGCTTCAGAAGGGCCTGGTCCCTTTCGGGGTGGAAGAAGAAACGCGGCCGTTCAGGCCCCATTTGACCCTCGGACGATTCAAAAAAGAAGCGGGATCCATAAAGCACCTCAAAGGATTGATCGAGCAATACAGAGACCTGACGAGTCCGGCCGCAGTAATAAAGGAACTCACACTGTTCAGGAGCGATTTGAGAAGGGATGGAGCGGTCTATACGAAAATCAACCGGTGGTCGTTAGGAGGATGATTTTCAAGTAAAGAAGACAATAACCACTTGGTTTGGAAATCTCGCACGGGCAGTGAAAATGATCGTTAATCTGTTTTTAGCTGTTTTTTTTTAAACAGCAGGGGGAGTACCATGGAGAAAGACAAAGATAAAGCGGTCGATCAGGCTATTTCGCAGATAGAGCGTCAGTTTGGTAAGGGCTCCATCATGAAGATGGGAGAAGAAAACATCATCAGGATCCCCGCCATTTCCACGGGGTCGTTGTCTCTCGATCTGGCTTTAGGAGTGGGAGGCGTTCCGAGGGGCAGGGTGATCGAAATTTTCGGGCCCGAATCCTCAGGAAAGACAACCTTGACGCTGCATATTGCGGCCGAAGCCCAGGCAAAAGGAGGTATGGTAGCCTTCATTGACGCGGAACACGCCCTTGATATAACTTACGCTCGGAACCTGGGCGTGGATGTGGACAACCTGCTGGTTTCGCAGCCGGATACTGGGGAGCAGGCCCTTGACATTGCGGAAATTCTGGTAAGGAGCGGCGCCATAGATGTACTCATCATCGATTCCGTGGCTGCCCTTGTTCCAAAGGCGGAAATTGAAGGGGAGATGGGGGATCACCATGTGGGACTTCAGGCCAGGCTCATGTCCCAGGCATTGCGTAAATTAACCGCGACCATAAGCAAGTCGAGAACGAGCGTCATCTTCATCAATCAGATCAGAATGAAAATCGGGGTCATGTTCGGCAATCCCGAGACCACCACAGGCGGGAACGCCCTGAAATTCTATTCCAGTCAGCGCCTTGATATCCGAAGAATCGGAGCGATTAAGGAAGGGGACCAGGTGGTAGGGAATCGGACGCGCGTGAAAGTCGTCAAAAACAAGGTGGCGCCGCCTTTCAAAGATGCTGAATTTGATATCATTTATGGGGAGGGAATTTCAAAGGAAGGAGATATCCTCGACCTGGGCGTCGCCCTCAACATTGTTGAAAAAAGTGGCGCCTGGTATTCCTTCGGAGAGGATCGAATAGGCCAGGGCAGGCAGAATGTGAAACGTTTTCTTTCTGAAAACGTGGATATAAGGGATAACATCGCAAAAGCGATCATGGAGAAAACAGGATTAAATGCCATCCGGGCTGCGACGGCACAGGAAGAGGAGATCGTGATCGATTCGTAAAGGATCCGGTTTTCCCACAGAGGAAATAAACAAAAACCATGGCAGAGAAAAAAGCGACATCGCTCTATTTCTTTTTCGCTGCCGCAGAAATAAGGATATTGCTGCACGTCAGCGAAAACAGACGGAAATGATGAATTTCAGAGAAATCAGGAAGGCATTCCTGGAATATTTCAAAAAGCAGGGCCACAGAATCGTGGAAAGTTCCTCTCTTATTCCGAGAGATGATCCAACGCTTCTTTTCACCAATGCCGGGATGGTGCAGTTCAAAGGCGCTTTCCTCGGGGAGGACAATCTCGGATATACCAGAGCGGCAACTTCCCAGAAATGTGTTCGAGCGGGGGGAAAGCACAACGATCTTGAAAATGTGGGGTACACGCCCCGTCATCATACCTTCTTTGAGATGCTGGGAAATTTTTCGTTCGGAGATTACTTCAAGGAGGAAGCGATCTTGTGGAGCTGGGAGCTTCTGACCGAGATCTACAAGCTGCCTGCGGAAAAACTGCATATATCCGTCTATAAAGACGATGATGAGGCCTACGACATCTGGAGGGAGAAGATCGGGATTCCCGCCGAAAGGATCGTCCGTCTGGGAGAGAAAGACAACTTCTGGGCCATGGGCGACACCGGTCCCTGCGGTCCCTGCTCGGAAATCCATATTGACCAGGGAGAGGGAATGGGATGCGGAGAGGCAGGGTGTGCCCCTGGTTGCGACTGTGACCGTTTCCTGGAAATATGGAACCTGGTTTTCACACAGTTTGACAGGAGCGCCGACGGGACATTAACCCCCCTACCCAAACCCAACATAGACACGGGCATGGGGCTGGAGAGAATCACCGCCGTCATACAGGGGGTAACCTCCAATTACGATACCGATCTTTTCAAGGGAATCATCGGATTCATCGAGGAAATGTCGGGAAGGCGTTACGGGGATCAAACCAAACAGGACGTGGCATTTCGCGTCATTTCCGATCATGCCCGCGCGGTCACTTTTCTGATCAGCGACGGAGTGATGCCCTCTAATGATGGAAGGGGTTACGTACTGAGAAGAATTATTCGCAGGGCCATTCGATTCGGACAGTCTTTGGGGTTGAAGGACCTTTTTCTGAAAGGGGTGTGCAATCGCGTAATCGAGGTCATGGGGCCGGATTATCCGGAGCTTGTCCGATCGCGGAGCCTGGTGGATGGCGTTGTGGAAAACGAAGAAAGACGTTTTGCCGACACCTTGAATTACAGCATGAAGGTCCTTGATGATGAAATCCGAAACCTCAAGGCGAAAGGCCAAGAAATCCTTCCCGGCGATCTGGCCTTCAGGCTGTACGACACGTACGGGTTATCCGTAGATATTGTGGAAGACGTGGTACGCGATGAAAATATGTCCATTGACATACCCGGATATGAGGCTGCCATGGCCAAGCAGAGGCTTCTCTCCCAGGAATCCTGGAAAGGAAGCGGCGAAGAGGAAATTCCGGCGGTCTTTCGCGCGCTTCTTGCGAAGGGACTGACCACACGCTTTCTTGGATATGAGGGACTTTGCGGGGAGGCGAAAGTGATCGGTCTGATTGCCGACGATAAAGAAGTCGCTTCTCTGGAAACCGGCGAAAAAGCGCAGATCGTACTGGACCAGACAACCTTTTATGCTACGGCCGGTGGGCAGGCGGGGGATGTGGGTCGACTGGAGAACAGCGGCGCGACTTTTGTGGTGAATAATACGATCCGATATGGCCGGGATCTTATCGTTCACCAGGGATTTTTAAAGGAGGGGCATATCTCTACGGGCGATAATGTCGAGACACGCGTTGCCTCCGAGTCAAGAGCAGCGACTGCCGGCAACCATTCGGCAACCCACCTCCTCCATGCAGCCCTCAGAGAAGTCCTTGGAGACCACGTAAAACAGGCGGGGTCCCTCGTTACGCCGGAACGGTTTCGTTTTGATTTCAGCCATTTCACACAGGTATCGCCTGAAAACCTTCTCGAAATTGAGAGGATCGTAAACAGGCATATTCGCGGGAACCTGAAAATCAACACAACGGTTATGTCCAAGGAGGAGGCCATGAAGAGCGGCGCCATGGCCATATTTGAAGAGAAATATGGAGATACGGTACGGGTCGTTCAAATGGGAGAGGGGGTAAGCAAGGAGTTGTGCGGGGGAACCCATGCCAGAAGAACGGGGGATATCGGTCTTTTCCGGATATGTTCCGAGAGTGCGGTCGCAGCCAACATGCGCAGAATTGAAGCTGTCACAGGGGAAGGGGCTCTCCTGCACGATCAGGAAAAGGAAACGATCCTCAAAAACGCAGCCATGCTTTTGAAAAGCTCTCCGGAGCAGGTGGAGGAAAGGATACAAAAGGTCCTCAAAGACCTCAAGGACAAAGACAGAGAGATTGCAACGCTCAAGGCAAAGGTGCTATCCGGAAAATCAGAAGACTTTCTGGCAAATATGCGTGAGGTGGAGGGGATTCGGGTTATTTCACAAAAACTCAAAGTGACATCGCCGGCCGAACTCAGGGAATGGGGGGATCGCATAAAAGACAGGCTGAAATCAGGCATCATTCTTCTGGGCGCTGAGGCTGATGGACGAGCGATTCTGACCTGTATTGTTACGGAAGATCTTCAGGGCCGATTCCATGCCGGGAATATCGTAAAGCAATTATCGGCCATCGTTGGAGGAAAAGGCGGGGGGAAACCGCATATGGCGCAGGGAGGCGGGAACCAACCCGAACATCTGGAGAAAGCCCTGGAAAGGCTGGATGAAATAATACGGGAAGGATGAAAGGGGAATCCGGTCGATGAATGACGATGGTTGGCTGGCCCTTCAACCATCATCATTCATCACGATTGGAATTGGAATCAGCAGTATAGTTGGATTCATTATCAAAGACAAAGTGCTTGAAGCTGCTCCACCAGCTTCTGCCCTCTATCCGTTCCTTTTCTTCGATCGCTTTCTCCTGTGCAATCTCTTCCTTGCACTTCTTGATGTTTTCTATGGCTTCATAATACTGCCCCAGGTCAGGGAAGTGATCGATGACATACATGTACCGGGCCATGGCCGCATCATACTTTCCTGTGCGGTAGTAAAAGTTTCCCACATAAATTTCATGCTCTGCCATATTGACGAGGCTTTCCCGCAGTTTTCTCCTTGCCATGTTGGCGTAAGGGCTGTTTTTATAGCGCTTGATGACCCTTTCGAACTCCTCCCGTGCACGGAGAGTGTGGGACTGATCTCTATCTATAGTGCTTGATTGCTGATAAAAGCACATCCCTTCCTGAAAAATGACGTAAGGGATTTGTGGGTTCTTAGGATGAAGCTTTTCAAACTCGGCGTATTCCTCGTAGGCTTCATCATAGAGATCCCGCTGGTAGAGTGCATCCGCCATTTTCAACTCCGCCTCCAGGGCGTCCTTGCTGTACGGATAACGATCCTTTACCTTTTGGAATATTTCCGTAGCCCCTTCAAACTCGCCTGCGTTGAATTTGTCTCTCCCCTCGCTCATCAGTTCCGCGGGACTTGGTTCCGTATCGCTCCCGAAGAAATGCGTCCAGACCCCACATCCACTCGGAAGCATAAAAAGGCAGATTCCCGCAAGGAACAAACAGAACCTCTTATAGATACTGAATTTCATCAACGATGCTATTTGAACCCCTCTAAATATTTTTCCGCAGCGAAAGCGGCTGTAGCACCTTCACCGACGGCAGTGACGATCTGTCGAAGCAGTTTGGACCGGACATCGCCCGCCGCAAAGACACCGGGGACGGAGGTTTCCATATCGTTGTTGGTTATGACGTAGCCATAGGGATCCAGATCCAATATCCCTTTTACCAGCTGATTGCCCGGGCTGTATCCGATAAAGATAAAAACACCCTCCACAGGCAATTGAGAGGTTTCTCCGGTTTGGACATTTCTCAGTTCAACGCCCTGCACCCCGGTTTCTCCCAGTATCCGGGTAGGGATGGTATCCCAGATAAACCGGATTTTCTCCTGTGCCATGGCCCTTTCCTGAAGAAGTTTGGTGGCACGCAAGGCCTTGCGTCTGTGTATGATATGCACGCTTTTGGCAAATTTTGTCAGAAAAAGCGCTTCTTCTATGGCCGTGTCTCCACCACCAATGACGGCAACATCCTGATCCCTGTAAAATGGTCCATCGCAGGTTGCGCAGTAGGATACCCCTTTTCCAGTGAGCAGGGCCTCTCCCTCGATGTGGATTTTCAGGGGAGTCGCGCCTGTGGTGAGAATCAGGGATTTACATTCGTATCTACCCTTGTCGGTGATGACCACTTTCTTTTCCGGCGACAGTTCCAGGCTGGCAACCTCGGTCGATTCTATTTTGAGGTCAAAACTTTCAGCCTGCCTTTTCATTCGATCGATCAGGTCAAAACCTGATACCCCTTCAGGAAAACCTGGGTAGTTTTCCACGCGATCCGTGGTCATGACCTGTCCACCAGGAGCAAGCCTTTCCAGCAAAACGGCGTCGAGCCGCGCCCTTGCGGCGTAAAGACCCGCGGTCAGCCCCGCAGGCCCAGCCCCGATTATAATCAGTTCTTTCATGTTAAACCTGACATCCAATAAATGGACCTTGCCACCCTTTCAAAAAAAAGCCCGCTGCTTACAGGGCAAGAAGCGGGGGCATCACGCTAAATACTACAGGAGTTTCTTCAACTCTCCATCCAGATGACTTTTCGGATACGCACCGACAATGGTCTGCGCCACTTTACCACCTTTAAACAGGATAAGGGTGGGAATGTTCCGAATGCCGAATTTGGCAGGGGTCTCTCTGTTTTCATCCACATTCATCTTCGCTATCTTTATCTTGTTCTGATACTCCTTGGCCAACTCTTCCACCACGGGACCTACGGTCTTACAGGGACCGCACCATTCCGCCCAAAAATCAACCATGGCGGGAATATCCGATTGCACGATTTCCTTTTCAAAATTCGCATCCGTTACTTGCAAAACATCTCCCATGACAATACTCCTTTATAATTACCATTCCGCTTGTTTCAGCCTTCAGCCATCAGTCGTTTCTCTATCCGGTAAACTCGGCAAAGAAATGCCTGATTATGCGGCCGGCGCTTCCAATAAGCCTTTTAGATTTTTGATAATCGTTATGGGAACAGGCCCGGAGTTAAGATAGAGATCCAGTACCTTCCGGGGCGTTTTCGTCTTTGCTTCCACCTCTTCCCAGCTTATGCCTTTTTCTTCCACCTGCTTCATCAATTGACTCAGTTCTTCAGAATTCATGCTTTTTCCTCCCTATCTCTTTTTCTTGGATGGAGTCAGGTCAGGGGGATAAACAAATTTAGGATCTATCTCATAGGTCCACGGGAGTCCCCACCATTGCCATCCGTAATGTCTCTTCTGGTTAAATCCGTTGATTTTATTTCTTTTAGCAAGCTGCCTGTAAAATTTCTGTTCATTACCGTCCTTAAAAAAAGGAAACATCGGTCCTTCAAATCCATCTTCCACGTCATACACATTCTTGAAACCTGCTGCCATGAGTTCTTTTGCCGCTAAAGCGCTCCTGGTCCCATCCGAGCAGAGGATCAACAGGTTGTCCGTTTTCTTGAACACCTTGGATATTTCCTCCACAAACTGCCTGTTCTTTTCGCTATAAGCATATCGGTACTCATCATTGATTTTTTCCAGATCCTGCGTCATGAACTGATAGGGGAAGAGATAGGCATTAATGGGGTGGCCGACAAACTGGTATTCAGCCCTTGTTCTTACATCTATGAGGTACGTATCCGGAACCGTATTCAACATATCGTAGGCCTCAAGGCTCAATATCTGTTTTAGTTCCTGGGCGGAAGAGTGTCCGAAAAAAACAAGCAGGGCCACCAGAGCCGTTGAGTATATAAGGGGTTTGATTTTCGTCATAACCTTTCTTCTTTATGGTCGTTGAAAAACCGACAGACCGCTCAAAAGCAAACCCTAAACCGAGTGCGAATTTAAAGGCGGCATCAGGAAATTCTTGAGTATAAAGAAATAATCAAGTACCATGACTTTGTCAATGAAAAATAAGCAGTTCCCATTGTGAGCGCCTCCGTTGCGGGAATTGTTATTCTTTTGAACCGGAAGGGAATTATCCCAAAAATAGCCGCCTCAGAATATTAGGAGGAAGATTTCATGGCCACACCGAAAGTGTATTTCTCGGATTTACGAACCTCTCATAAGGAAAGCCTGCCATCCAAGATCATGAGGCTTGCCGAACTTGCCGGAATTAAAAAGGTTGTGTCACACAGGAACCTGGTTGCGGTCAAACTTCATTTCGGCGAAAAAGGAAATACGGCTTTTATTCGCCCTGTACTGGTCAAACCTGTCCTCCAAAAGGTAAAAGAATTGGAAGGTTCCCCTTTTCTCACGGATTCCAATACCCTTTATGCTGGGACCCGGGGAGACAGTGTTTCCCATTTGTTGACGGCCGCGGAAAACGGGTTCACCTATCCTGTCATCGACGCGCCCGTCATCATTGCCGACGGCCTTCGAGGCGCCAGTTTTTCGGACGTAAAGATCGACCAGGAGGTCATAAAGACCGCCTACATAGGAAAAGACATCGTGGAAAGCGACGCGTTGATAAGCCTGGCCCATTTCAAAGGGCACGAACTCTCCGGCTTTGGCGGCACCATCAAGAACCTGGGGATGGGTTGCGCCTCCAGAAAAGGGAAAATGGATCAGCATTCGGACTTATCGCCCAAGGTCAAATCCAAAAAATGTGTGGGATGTGGTGAATGCGTAGGGCACTGTTCTCAGGGAGCGCTATCCATCAAGGACAAGAAGGCCTCCATAGACGAGGCGAAATGTATAGGATGCGGAGAATGTATACTGGTCTGCCCAAACGGTTCCATAGATGTTCGATGGAGTGCGGATGTTCCTCTTTTTCAGAAAAAGATGGCGGAATACACGTTTGCGGTATTGAAAGGAAAAAGGAATAAATCCCTTTTTTTCAATTATCTGATAGACATTTCTCCCGCCTGCGACTGCTACGGACACAGCGACGCGCCCATCGTCAACGATATTGGTATCGTTGCATCGAGGGATCCGGTGGCGATTGACCAGGCTTCCGTTGACCTGGTCAATGAGCAGCAGGCCACGGCAGGATGCTGTCTGAACAACTGCACGTCCCGGGGAGAAGACAAGTTCAGGGGGGTATATCCCAAAATAGATTGGAATATCCAGCTTGAACATGCCGAGAAAATAGGCCTGGGCAGTCGCAAGTACGAATTAGTCCCCATTTGACTTGAAAAGCCTAAGCATGCCGCTTGCAATTGGCTCTTTCCTGTGTTAGTAAAAAAAGTTTAATTTCGAAATATTGAAGGAGTAAGATCATGGATATCAAAGTGATTCAGAGAAAACCGGAACGATTGAAACCCAAACCCGTGGACGAATCCAGCCTCGGATTCGGAGATATTACTACCGATCACATGTTTTCAATCGATTATCGATCTGAAAACGGGTGGGAAAATCCGCGGGTTGAACCATATGGCGATTTACATATTGATCCTGCCGCCATGTCCATACATTATGGTCAGGAAATTTTCGAGGGCCTCAAGGCCTACAGGGGCAAAGAAGACGGCATCTATCTTTTCAGGGCCAGGGATAATTTCGAAAGGCTGAACCGTTCGGCCAGAAGGCTTTGCATGCCCGAAGTAGACATCGATCTGACTATGGAAGGGATGAAGAAACTGATCCTGCTGGACAGGGAATGGATACCAAGGAGCGAAGGGACCTCCCTGTATATCAGACCCACCATGCTTGCCACGGAACCCCATCTCGGAGTGCGCCCGGCAAAGTCCTATCTTTTCTTCATCATTATTGGACCGGTTGGAGCCTACTACAAAGAGGGTCTGAACCCCGTAAAGATCTACGTGGAAGATTTCTTCGTGAGGGCGGCGATCGGGGGAACAGGAGAAGCCAAAACAGCAGGCAATTATGCGGCAAGCCTGCTGGCTGCCGAGGAAGCCAAGAAAAAAGGTTTTACGCAGGTGCTCTGGCTGGATGCGGCAAAAAGGAAATATGTGGAAGAGGTGGGGACCATGAATATGTTCTTCCTCATCGAGGATGAACTGATCACGGCCCCCCTCAACGGAAGCATCCTTCCCGGAGTCACCAGAGACTCGGTGATTCGGATCGTGAAAGACTGGGGATTGAAAATTACCGAACGCTCCCTGGTCATAGATGAAGTCATCGATGCCGCCAATGACGGACGTTTGAAAGAGGCATTCGGGACCGGTACCGCTGCGGTGATTTCTCCCGTGGGACAGATAACGTACAAGGGCGAAGACCATATCGTTGCAGGAGGGAAAATGGGTGCGCTTTCCCGACGGCTCTATGATGAAATCGTGGCAATACAGTACGGGAAGAAACCCGACCCCTACGGATGGGTAACGCGGATTGACCAATAACGAGGATCGCTCCAGACCATGATTCCAACGATTGAATGGCACGAAAATACGGTCAGGATGATTGACCAGCGAAAACTGCCGGCAAAGGTGGAATGGTACGCCTGCAGAGGATACAGGGACGTCATTGAAGGGATCCGCAAAATGGTGATCCGGGGGGCGCCCGCCATTGGCATAGCAGCCGCGATGGGGCTTTCACTCGGGGCCGGTTCCATCCGGAGTCGAGACAAGCAGGAGTTCCTCAAAAGGTTTGAAACGATCTGTGCCGACATGCGCTGTGCCCGTCCCACTGCCGTAAATCTGGGATGGGCTGTGGACAGGATGAAGGCCCTGGCTGAGAGCATGATCGATTTCTCCGTTTCCGAGATCCAGGCCTCTTTGCGAAAGGAATCTGAAAAAATCCTCGTTGAGGATATCGAGATCAACCGCGCCATGGGCATGCATGGAGAGGTTCTGGTCCCGGAAGGCGCCACGGTTCTTACCCATTGTAACGCGGGTTCTCTCGCTACAGGGGGGTACGGAACAGCACTGGGGGTCATTCGCGCGGCCCATGAAAAAGGAAAAAACATTCAGGTCTTCGCCGACGAGACCAGACCGTGGCTTCAGGGCCTGCGATTGACCGCATTTGAGTTGATGGAGGATAATATTCCCGTAACCGTAATCGCGGACAATGCAGCAGGCACATTCATGCGGCAGAAAAAGATCGACCTGGTCATTACGGGGGCCGATAGGATCGCCTCGAACGGGGATGTGGCGAACAAAATCGGAACCTATCAGGTTGCCGTGCTGGCCAACGAACACAACATCCCTTTCTATGTGGCGGCTCCCCTTTCAACAATCGATCCGGCCATAAAGACGGGAGATGAAATCCCCGTGGAGGAACGTGGAAGGGAAGAGATCTGCCGTTTCGGGAAAGTCAGGATCGGTCCGGTGGGGGTCCGGGTTCTGAATCCCGCCTTTGATATCACTCCGTCCCGTTTTGTTTCCGCCATCATAACGGAAAGGGGGGTGATCAGGGCGCCCTTTACAGAAGGGATAAAAAAACAGATGGCAAAATCATAAGAGCAGCACCTTTGCCCCCCGAATCTTTCGCTCCTTCAATTCCACAAGGGCCCTGTTTGCCTCCTGCAATTTGAATTCCTCAAACTCCGCTTTGATGGGAATCCGGGCCGCGAGATCTAAGAATTCGCTGATGTCCTTTCTCGTAACATTGGCCACACTCTTGATCTCTTTTTCCATCCAGAGATGACCGGGATAGTCCAGATTTACAAGGTACTCCCGGTCTCTCTCCTCTTTTCGTATGGCATTAATCACCAGCCTCCCACCCGGTTTCAGGTTTTTCAGAGCATTCACAACCGGCTTCCACACGGGTGTTGTATCAATAATGCAGTCCAGTTTCTCCGGCGCTTCATCTCCTGTATCTCCGGCCCATACAGCGCCCAGTTCCCTCGAAAACTCCCTTTCCTTTTCGCTTCTTGCAAACACAAAGACATTGGACGCGGGATACCTGTGTTTTACCATTTTCATCACCAGGTGAGCCGACGCTCCAAAACCGGTCAGTCCGAGATCCTGTCCGTCTCTCATTCCGGTCAGCCGAAGGGACCGATATCCGATCGCTCCTGCGCAGAGCAGCGGAGCCGCTTCCGAATCGGAAAACACCGGCGGAATCGGATAGGCGAAGTCCTCCTTCACGGTCATATATTGGGCATACCCGCCGTGGGCGTCTCTGCCCGTTGCTTTAAATTCCCCACAAAGATTTTCCTTCCCGTCCAGGCACAGCGAACATCGACCGCAAGAAGAGTAGATCCATCCGATGCCCACCCTATCTCCGATGCTGAAACGGGTTGTGCCTTTTCCAAGGCCTTCGACCCTACCCACAACCTGGTGACCGGGGATGACCGGGAAACGGGGAGGAGATGTCCGCCCCTCGATTTCATCCAACTCCGTGTGGCAAACCCCGCAGGCGCTGATTTTGACGAGGAGTTCCCCCTCGCCCGCAACAGGATTCGGCATGTTTACGAGTTGAAGGGGTTCCCGATTTTCCGCTATCCTGCACGTCCTGCTCAAAACCATTGCTTTCATTCTTAGCCTCCTATTTGCAGCGGATATAATATCACACGATATCCGCTCGCGTTTTCTTTGTCATGCTCAAAGTACCATCGCCTAAAAAGCAAATCCGTCAAGTACGGAGATCGAGCCCATTAGGTTTCCATTCATAACCGGGTTTTGAATGGGATACAACGAAACAGGAATTTTGGCATGAAAAGTGCTGTGCAATTTTGATATAAAAAGTGCGTTTCAATTTTGGCATGAAAAGTGCTGCGGACTAAAACAGCCGATTTCTCTTTTTTAATCTGGACATGGGTGTACCCTTGTTAACCCACGGCATACAACCGAAGAAACAGCACATAGGCAGAACTTATCTTATTCCGAAAATTGAAGATCATCCGTTGCATAAAAGGCTCAGGAGGAAACAATGTTCTTTAAGTCTAAAGGATTTCAGCTCGGCTTGGCTTTGGCGTTAGGTGCGATTGTCTTAATGCTACCGAGGCCGGAAGGGACCAGGTTCAAGATTACAGGGGATGCGGGACAGAAATTGATGCCGCAGATTGAGCAGAGTTTCAAGCTCATTTCAACAGAAAAAGACAAAAGCTATGTGGTTGAGGCAAAGACCCCCGGGTCGACGGATTCTACGGCATCCTTTTTGAAACTAAAAATCGGGAATCTTTCATTGAAAGGAGCGGAAGTCAGTTATTTGAACGGCCTGTCACCCAAGGCCATGCGCTTTTTGGCCGTGCTTGTGGTCCTCATTTTCCTCTTCATCGTCGAACCGATTCCCCTTGAGATTACCGCCATCCTGATCGGTGTATTCCTTGTTCTCATGGGTGTTGCGGACGTGAAAGAAGCCTGGGCGCCCTACATGCATCCGGTGGTTATTTTCATCATGTGCTGTCTGATCTTTGCCATATCCCTGGATAAGGCCGGCCTCACCAAGCGGTTGGGGTATTTCATTGTGAAAAAAGCCGGAAACAGCGTCGTCAAGTTCACCTTCATTATCTCTATGGGTCTGGGCATTTCTTCTGCATTCATGCACGATGCGGCGGCCTGCGCCATTGGCATTATCACCATGATCCCTCTCATGAGGGCGGTGGGCATTGAACCTCAAACAAACACGGCAAAATTCATGATGCTTTCGCTTCCGTTTGCCTGCTCTTGTGGCGGGATGGGATCGCTCATAGGGGGCGGGAGATGCATGGTTTCTGCGGCTTTTCTGTATGAATTCACAGGAATAGAAATCACCTTTTTTGACTGGATCAAGTACTGCATGCCGGCGGCTCTTCTGACCGTTCCAGTAGCGGTGCTCATTGTCTACTTTGTCTTCAGGCCCGACCCGAAGTTTAAACTGCCCGATTTCGATGAAGCAATCGGTCCCTGGACGAGCCTCGAGAAAAGGACTATGATTATTATCGGATTGACCTTCCTCACATGGCTCACAAAAGGCGTACACGGAATGGATTACAGCGTTACCGGTATGCTGGGGGTGGCGGCGCTGGTGCTCTTCAGGGTGCTCGAATGGGAAGATATTCACAAGAATCTCGAGTGGGGAACCGCACTGTTTATCTTCGGGGGCGGCATTTCTCTGGGCCTGGCCATGGGCTATTCGGGAGCCGCAGCATACTTCGCCCACGTGTTTTTCCCGCTGGTGCAGGGAGGAGGATGGCTTTTGCTCTTTGTAGGCGTCGGGGTTTTCGGAGCGCTTGTGACAAATGCCATGGCCAATGTGGCTGCGGCCGCGCTCGTTCTGCCCATTGTCATTCCCATGGCCAGACTGGAAGGGGTTGATCCCACGATCATTGCTCTCTGCCTGGGTACGGCCACTTCTTTTGCCATGCTCCTGGTCATCGGGTGCCCCCCCAACGCCATTGCCTACAGTTACCGGTATTTCAAGGCGGCGGATCTGACCAAGGTGGGTCTTGTGGCTACCCCGATTCTTCTGGGCATTCTGATTCTGGTGGCCTCCACCTGGTGGAAAGTGTTAGGGCTGGTATAATCCACGGGAAACGGCCTGGTTTGAGCCTCATGAAAACCCTGCTGGGAGAATAGGCAACAGATGAAAAACACGCGGATACTCCTCGTTGACGACGAAACCGATTTTCGGACCACCATTGCCAAACGCCTCATGAAGAGGGGGATGGAGGTGGAACAGGCCGGCAGCGGTGAGGAATCCCTTGTCATCCTTCAAGACAAACCGGTGGATGTGGTCATTCTCGATGTCAAAATGCCCGGGATGGGCGGCATAGAAACTCTTCATCGGATCAAGGAGAAATACCCGGAGGTGGAAGTGATCATGCTTACCGGACATGCTACGACCCAGGACGGTGTGGAAGGCATAAAGACGGGGGCATTTGATTATCTCACCAAACCGATCGAACTGGAACACCTCCTGGGGAAGATCCACCAGGCCCACGAAAAAATCCTGAGGGAGGATGAAAAGGCAAAAGAGGCGGCATTCCGGCTAAGAATGGAACAGCAGATGATTGCCACCGAAAGGTTGGCCTCCCTTGGCACGCTGGCGGCCGGTGTAGCCCATGAAATCAATAATCCCCTGGCCATCATCAAAGAATGCGCGGGCTGGATGAAATCGATCCTTCAAAAGGAAGAGATGGCCCGTATCCCGCGTAAAGAGGATTTTGAAAAGGCGCTGGGGAAGATAGAAACCGGAGTGGAAAGGGCCAGGAGGATTACCCATGAACTGCTGGGATCGGTCAAACAGACCGATTCCGTGTTATCGAGAGTCGGCCTCAAAGAACTGATCGATGAAGCCTTCAGTCTCTTGAAAAATGAGGCGGCGGACAGGAATGTTCAGGTCCATAACAGAGTCGATTCGGCAGACAGCGTCATCTGGAGCGACCCCTACAAACTGAGACAGGTCTTGTTGAATCTCTTGGCCAATGCAGTCCATGCGACGGGCTCTGGGGGGAGCATTACCATCGATCTGAAGCGATCCGCCGATGGGGTCATACTGACCATTCAAGACACCGGGGAGGGGATCCCCAAAGAGAATTTATCCAGGATTTTTGAACCTTTTTTCAGCACCAAACCCACTGGGAAGGGCACAGGTCTTGGGCTCTTTGTTTCCCGCAGCATTGTTGAAAAGCTCGGTGGAGAAATATGTGTGGAAAGCAGGCTGGGACAGGGAACCTGTTTTACGATTCGTCTTCCTGCGTGTCATGAGGGAGGGATGTCGGCAAGAAACGATGTGTAGGGGTGGTGGCTTACCCCTGAAAATTCAGAAGGCACATTGCGTACAATCCTCAAAAGGAGAAGAAAACCATGATCAAGATACCAACAAGAATCCTCTTAGTGGATGATGAAAAAGATTTTGTGGAGATGCTGTCGTTGAGATTGCAGGAAGTCGGTGAAAAGGTTTTTGAAGCCTACAGCGGCAAAGAATGTCTGGAGGCTCTCCAAAAGAACGGTATTGATGTAGTCGTTTTAGATATACGAATGCCTGGGATGGACGGCATGGAAACCCTGAAAGAAATCAAACGAAAGTTTCCACTGGTGGAAGTCATTATGCTGACGGGACATGGCAGCGCGGAAACCGCCGTTGAAGGCATGAAGTCGGGAGCTTTTGATTATCTGATGAAACCGGCGGAGTTTGATGACCTGGTGACCAAGGTGACCGGGGCAAGACAAAGAAAAGATGAACAGGAGGAAAGGATTCGCAAAGCGGAAGCCAAACTCCTCTTAAGGAAAAGCGGAGGAGCGTTCTGACAATCTGCTCATAAAACCAATTCCGCGGGGGGCTTTTCACCCGAAAAGCCCTTTTTTTTTACCCCGGACTTCAGGCTCGGGCTATCCGGTATCGGCCCTCCGACTTTCCTTTTTACAATTTGTAAAGAATATCGACAGCTATTTTGCCCAACCTTTGGAAAGCCCCCTCTTCATCTCCTTCCATAGCCCAATATTTCAATCAGTTATTGACTCGGTGCCGCATTTTTTTCTTTGGCATATTCGTTGCCATATTGGTTACCGATGTGAAATTGCCGAAGGAAAAGTCAAGGAATACGTCCTGCCTGTTCCATGAAAAATGGCAAGATAAAATGCTGCACACGTTAAGAGGAGGAAAATATGTCTCACCATGCCGGAGTCGATGTCCCTCAAAAAGCCAGCTTCTGGGCCAGCAAACCCGGGTATAAGCCGATATTGCTGCTCAGTGCCGCCATTGTTTTCACCATCCTCGTTGTAATCCCCCCCCCCGGGAGCATGATCGATCTGGTAAGCAAGAATACCCCTGCCGGTTATAAAGTCGGCAAAGGATGTTCCACCATTACGGACACCATGAACAAGACCCTGGATCCAAAGGCGTACAGTCGTGCTGAACAGGCCGCCCGAGAAAAGAAATCCCACGATGAAAAGCTGCTTTCAGAGAAACAGGCCGCGCAATTGACCAAGATCATGTTAGGCATATTTTTTCTGGCAGTATTTCTCTGGGCTACCGAGGCCCTTCCTCTGGGCGCCACAGATCTTCTCGTGGCGGTCATGTTGTATCTTTTCAGCATTCTGCCCATGAATGAAATTTCCAAAGCGTTTATGCAAGACGCGGTTTTTTTCATATTCGGCATCCTCGTAGTCGCGGTCGGGGTTGCCAAGACCGGGTCTTGACAAAAGGATCGGCTTGATCCTTCTGAGCCGCATAAAGAGCGCAAAGGCGTTTGCCTTCCTGTTTCTGCCGGCTTTGGCTATAGCTGCCAGTTTTCTGTCGGAACATGCGCTTGTAGCCCTTTTGGTTCCCGTTCTCATGGGAGTTTACAAAGTGACCTGTAGGATGTACGGGGTTGAGAAGGACAAGGCCCTGGCCGTATTTCTCTTTTTGGGGATTTGCTTCGCGGCCAATCACGGCGGGCCCGGCTCACCGGCCGCCGGAGGAAGAAACGCCATCATGATGGGCTATTTCATGGAATATGGGGCCCCCATGTCCTTCCTGGAGTGGATGAAGTACGGTATGCCGTTTGTTCCGGTAACGGCGATGATTATCGGTGCATATATGTATATTCGGCTGAAATCCAGATTTCTGGTAAAGGATATCAACCCCAGTGAAATCGTAAAGTCCGAAGTCGCGAAGATGCCCAAGTTTGCAGGAAAAGAAGCCATGATGACCGTCATTCTGGTTGCACTGGTCATCGCCTGGATTGTGTTAGGTGAACATGCCGGGCTTGGAGGTCCAACTCTTTACGCCGTTGTTGCCATGTTTCTGTGCCGTATCATAGATTGGGACGATATCCAGGAAGGCGTTGCGTTTGACGTAGTGGGGCTGTATGCCGCCGCCTGCGCCATGGGGCTTGGTCTCAAATTTACAGGGGGTGCGCTCTGGCTGGCCAATACCTTTGTGAGCCTGCTTCCCGCAAGCATATCCCACGGAGACGGACTTGTCATCGGCGTAAGCATTCTGACGGGAACCATGACAAATTTCATGAGTGACGGGGCAACAGTTGCGGCCTTAGGTCCCATCGTCCTTCCCATGGCAACATTGGCTAATGTAAGTGTTTGGAAATTAGGGCTGTCTTGTGCTTTCTCCTCTTCATTCGCCAACTTTCTGGTGGTGGGAACGCCCAACAATGCCATCGTATTTGGCATGAGCAAGGATCCTGAGACAGGGGAAAGGCTCTTAAGTGTTTTCGATTTTGTCAAGTTCGGGCTTCCGGTTACGATTCTTGCCTGGCTTGTTCTGTGGTTCTGGAGCATACTGGGATATTGGCGGTTCTTGTCATGGCCCATCTAACGAATAGTTCCGGAAGGGGTTCGGTTCTTAAGGATCGGGAGTTTCAAGCGGAGCCGCGGTTATGAAGTCATCGCTTTACACCAATCTGCAGAGAAAGATCATTGTGATCACGCTGTTTGTCGCGTTAGCGCCGCTGATTACCCTGGGCGTGACCATCTATTACCAGTTTCAGCGAATGTATGAGGATAAAATTGAAGAGCAGATGCGATTTCGGGCTGCATCTCAGTCGGAGTCGGTTGATTTGTTTCTCAAGGAGCGCACGGCGATTCTTTGCTCCATGGCGGACACCCATACCCTTGACCAAATGATCGACGAAAGATATCTTTCCCGGATATTCGAAGTAATGAATGCCAGAGCCGGGGCTTTCGTTGACTTGGGAGTAATCAACAACGCCGGACAGCACCTGGCCTATGTGGGACCGTACGACCTGAAGAGTTTGAATTATTATCAGCAAACCTGGTTTGCCGACGTCATGAGTAAAGGGGTTTACATCAGCAATGTCTATATGGGATACAGACAATTGCCCCACTTTATTATCGCCGTTCGTCGGCAGGAAGGATTAAACACCTGGATACTGCGAGCGACAATCGATCCTGAAATTTTCGAGGAGATTGTGCGTTCGGCTCAAGTAGGTCGAACCGGGGATGCCTATATCGTTGACAGAGAGGGGGTCTTTCAGACCTCTCCCCGGTTTGGCGGAAAAATCCTTGGCATATCCAAGCTCAATACAAGCCTTTTTGGCAGAGAAACCACGATTGTGGAGGAAAAGGATGCACGGGGGCAAGACGCCTTTTTTGCGGGGAAATGGCTCAAGGGAGGCAAGTGGCTGCTGGTCGTCAGCCAGGATGCGAAAGAGGAAATGAGCGGGCTTTTCGCGGCGCGGAATGTCGAAATCGGCATCATCCTCTGCACCTTGCTGGCCATTGTAGCAACGGTGATTTTTACTACCCGTATGACCGTTGCCCGGCTCAGGCAATCCGACTTGCGGATGCAGCAACTCAATGCCCAACTGGTCCAGTCCGACAAGCTTGCCGCTCTTGGAAAAATGGCGGCGGGCGTGGCTCACGAGATCAATAATCCTTTGGCGGTGATCTTGCAGAAAACCGGATGGATGGAGGATCTTCTTGAGGAAGAATCTTTCAAGAAATCCCAGAACTACGAAGAATATCTGATTTCCCTGAAAAAAATCGAGGAGCATGTAGAACGGGCGCGGAAAGTAGTGCACAGCATGTTGGGGTATGCGCGGAAGATGGAGCCTCACAGGGAAGATATGGATGTGAACAGGACCCTCATGGAGACCATCGCTTTCCTGGAAAATTCCGCAAACAACAATAATATTCGCATTTCGACGGATTTACTATCCAAGGTCCCCATTATTTCCGGGGACCAATCCCAGCTTCAGCAGGTATTCCTGAATCTGCTGACCAATGCCATAGATGCCATAGGAAAAGATGGAAACATCGCGGTTAGGACCAGGATGGAAGGCAAAGAGATAGAAATTTCCATCCGTGACGACGGCCCGGGAATTCCGGAGGAACAACAAAAAAAGGTTTTCGATCCCTTTTTTACGACAAAGGAACCAGGCAAAGGAACCGGCCTGGGACTCTGGGTAAGCTACGATATCCTCAAGAAGATGGGAGGGCGGATCGGTCTCGAAAGCAGGACGGGAGAGGGAACAACCTTTACGGTGTATTTGCCTCTCGTGATTCCTGAAAAGAAGTGAACCTTGCCGCTTGGAAGGGGTGTATTCCGAAATAGGTGCCGATACAGAGGAGTTTGATACTGCAATAAATATTCAACGATTCGACCATAGAACGAAGCATGGATGGCAAAAAGAGACCTATTTAAGGAGGGGGATTATGGATTCTTTCAGGGCGCTGGTTGTGGATGATGAAGAAGACTTCCTGGAGACACTGGTAAAACGTCTGAATAAGCGGGATATTGATACCACCGGAGCAAAGAGCGGGGAGGAAGCTCTGGAAATTATGAAGAAAAAACTCTTCGATGTGGTTATCCTCGATGTCAAGATGCCGGGCGGGATGGATGGCATTGAAACCTTGCGGGAAATGAAGAAGATACAGCCCCTTGCAGAAGTTCTCCTGCTTACCGGGCACGCTTCCGTGGAGACCAGCATCGAGGGAATGAAACTCGGGGCCTTTGACTACCTCATGAAACCGATCAAACTGGAGGAGCTTCTCGTAAAACTGGCGCAGGCGTTTGAAAAAAAAGACACACACGACCAAAAAATCCGGAAGGCCATGATCAAAGAACTGATCCGGTTTCCGGGAAGGGTTCTCGAACACGAAAAGGATTAGCCTTGTCGTCACCGGTTCAACCGTCAATTTCGGAAAAAAAGCCAGTATGGCCTCGTTGCAGGCCTTTGACCGCTCCACCAATATCTGGTGGCCTCCGCCCGGAACCACTTTTAACCGGGCGTCCGGGATGCGTTCTTTGAACAGTTCCTCTACCCCCGGAGTGGGCCGAATCTGTTTACGACCTCCCGGATGGGTACAGGCAAGGACAAGCCCATCGATCCGATCAGGATACGCAATGGCCAACTCCTGGGCAATCATTCCTCCCATGGACAGACCCAAGATTTGCGAACGCTCCAGTTCCAGGGCATCCAGAAGGCCCAGCGTGTCCCTGGCCATTAAGGACAAGGAGAATTCGCCCCCCGGCGGGATTAAAGCTCCAGCGTTTTTCTTCGGGATGACAAGTCTCCTGTCATGAGCTCTCATCCCGTTTTAAGTTTTGCACCGGCCTGATCAAACTTTGCAGCGATCAAGTTCTCAAAGTCCCTCCCAAAAAATCGACGGTTTCGTTGGAGATATCCCTTCATCCCATCCCAGTAATCCATAAGATCCTGGGGGACCTGAATACTGTCAAGGATTGTTTCGATTTCGTTGAGCTTTTCCGCTTTCAGCTTATCCTTGCGCATCTCATAAAGATAATTAAGCAGGTGCTTCTGCTCACGGGAAAAAACCTGTTCCCATCCCCTTTGCAGGAGATCCTTTACAAGGGTGTGAAGATCTTCAAAATCCTTAACGATATCCATTTGTTTCGTAATTCTGTCCAACGCCGTCTCCGTAATCTCGTTCATCCTCACATCGAAAGCTTTCTTCAGTTGGAGCTCATAATCCTCCGTATAGTAAGGGTGTTTCTTCAGCGCTTGCAGGCTGTGATGAAAGTAGTTTTCCAGTTGTTGAACATCCTTTATGGAAGACATGTAGGATATTTTATGGCTGATATGGTTCTTGTCCTTGAAATCGATAGACAGGAGATCGGGATAGGCCTCCTTTTTCAGAATGATTCCAGTCCCGGCCTTGAGAAGCTCATCAAACCGGTCTCTTTCCCTCCAGAGGTCTTCAATGGGGATGTTTGTAAGGGATTCGTTCACAGCCTCATAGCGATTTTCTATCTTTTCGCTGATTGGAAGAAAGTTCAAAGAAACCGGGCTGTTCAGGGATTTCACTTTGGTCATTCCCAGGAGGCCTATGAACAGCAATGTGATCTGATTCTCGTAACGCAGGAAACCGCTTACTTTTTCGTACCCATAAATGCGAACCTGATCTCCCACGAGTTTTTCGAGGATGAAATGTCTGATATCTTCCTGCAGTTCGTTGAGGCTCTTGTAGATTCGAAAAGCTTCGTACACCTCTTTCTCAAACGTTGCATATCCAACACTGTGGAATTTCCTTTTCTTGTGAATAAATTCCAGCGGGAACTTCAACTCCAGGTTTACAAGATCCTGAAACTCCACATACCGGATGCCCCTGAGCCTGAAAATTCTTTCCATTGCCGAGATCATTTTCCCGGCGCGAATCAATTTTTGCCGGTCTATTTGATCCTGCGATCCCGACTCAAGAAAATCGGCGGGCGTCAAGCCCTCCGGGAAGCCTTCCTTCTTATATTTTTCAAGAGAATAAAAAAGGGCGCCGGACTTTTCAAAGAATTCCGCAAACTGGTCTTTCAGGGTCATTTTCCCATCGATAATTTTGTGGCACATGGAACGTATCTGAAAGAGCCGGCCGGCGAAATCCTCTAAAATCAGGTCTTCCCGGATAGCGGAGAGCATGATAACAGACAATACAAAAAATGCATCAAAGAGGTCCTTGTCTTTCTGAATAAGGACGTTCCTG
Source organism: uncultured delta proteobacterium (assembly GCA_963747555.1). Lineage (GTDB taxonomy): Bacteria > Desulfobacterota > DSM-4660 > Desulfatiglandales > Desulfatiglandaceae > DUZB01. The sequence continues at coordinate 62,611 of CAVVFZ010000015.1, read as the reverse complement.
AGCGCGGAAAGAGCAATCTCCCCCCTCAAATTCCGGTACAGAAGACTGTGATATTTTACCAGAAAGATCAGAAAAAAATTGGCCTCTTTTGAAAGATGGTATCGTTGGCCGACCCTTTCTTTTTCCAGAAAAATCGCGCCTGCGTCGGCCGTGTCGGCCGGGCTTATGAGTTCGCTGTATCTTTCCCTTAAATCGACAACCCGGCCGATATCTTGAAAAAGAAAAGATTTTGTAAGGGCGTCAAAAAGATCAGGATGAACCCTGAGACTGTTGACAATTTTTTCAAGGCTTTCCAATTGTTCTTCACTGATGCCCACGGTTCCGGTGGCCATGGGACCGAACTCTTTCTGTGCCAGACTGTGAAGGAATTGTTCGTCCTGAAATTTCTGTTTTTCATGGGTAACCAAGGCCTGGAATTTTTTGGCGGCTGCCATGATATAGACCGTGACGGGAGAAGTCATATAAAGTCGTCCGGAAATGTCAAGTTCCTTCAGCGCCATAAATTCAGGAATCAGAAATCCCAGGATCGTGGGGGCGTTGTGATAAAGGAGATCAAGGTCGGAAAAAAGGCGCTGGGGGCTGAAAAGAACAAGGAGCAGACTGTCTTTGAGGTTCGTCCGCAAGGCCAGTATCCTTTCAACCCATCGCTTGTGCCTCAGCGGCAGCTTGGGGAGAGAATGGTTTCCCTTCAGAAGCCTCTGATGGCTTTTGAAAAAGGACTCCAGGTTTAAGAAAAAGATCTCGAGTCTGCGGAATTTTTCTACGGGAATCTGGGCCGGTGCTATACCGCTAATCTCCTCCAACAGGTTTTCAGCGCGTTCGATGTCTTCCTGAATATCCTGGAAATGCAATTCGAGCGCTTTTGTCTTTTCGTCGATCTTGAACTGGAAACCGGTTCCTGTCACGAAAGAAAATCGATGTTCCCCCAACTGCTCCTTAAAATGGTTCAGCATCTGGAAATTGAGATGCCTGATATTGATAAATCGGGCCTCCTGGCCCACCTTTCGGATTCGATTGTCAATGGCATCCCTCTCCACATCGGCTAATACGGGATTAAAATTGATGATCTTTCCATGGGCAAGATGAACGGCTATCCAGAGCAGGACAAAGACATTCCGGCTATCCATTTTTTGAAACAGATGACCTGTTCCGTGAAATTCCATCTCCAGGAATCTCCGATAAAATACGGGATGCTGAAGGGGATCGAACGCGAAATACATATTCTCGAATTGCGTGACCGTTTTCTGGAGCCTGATGACATTTTCTATCCTGGCCAGTTTTTCTTCGTCGTAATCAGCAAGGGCTTCTTTTTGCATCCGACCCTTTTTTCTTAATTCAGGCCAGCCAGCCAAAAACTCCGCATAATTCATCATCATCAGTACTTTTTGAATAATCTTGTTGTGCATGCCCCCCATGGAGGAGATTTTTTCTTCCAGTAGCTGATCCCAGTCCAGCTCCGCGTTGATCATAACCCGAACTGTTGATTCATAAAGGGACAAAAGCTGCAAGACTTCCTCGCTGGTAAGAACCTTTCCCCTGGCGGCTTCCGTCTCGGCCATCGTCATCAACCGGCAATAACGAAAAAGATTCAATGCCTGCTCTTGATCGTATGTCCCCGCCATATCGGATACCGGTTTCAGGGCTTTCTCACTGACTTTGCCTGAAATAATCCTTCCTGACGGGGTGTGTCCGAGTACAATAAGGACGATCTCCTTCATTTCTGCGCGTGTAAAACCGAAAAAATACAGGATGGGAAGATTTTCAATCAGAGCTGTTCTGGGACCCTCTATTGCATCCGGATTCAGGTAGCTCCTGATCTTTTCCAGCAGTCCCACCTTTCCCGTCAGCTTTATGACATGGGCAAGGGCGCTGTGCCGTCTTTTTCTGTTTTCGAAGGGTTGCTTGAGCCGGTCGCTAAGGATTTTAGGCAGTGATTTATAATCGCCGTTCTTCATGCTTGCAAGGATTCGCAACGTCCGAATAACATACTCAAAGGAATCTCTGTAATCCGCCACAAGCTCCGGTGAACAACCCATGAGGTTCGATGACAGAACATCATTCTTGACGTCTGCAATGATGGTGTTTACCGATTTTTTCTGCCCCAGGTATGTCATGAGGTAATCCGGGGTATATCCTTTCCAATAAAATCTGCGCTGCCAATCTTCCTGGACGATTTCAGGAACAGCGGGCTTTAGAAAACTTTCATCAAAGAATACGGAAAAGATCTTCGGCCAGGCCTTCTCCTGGTTTTCGAGGAATGGATGGTCGGTGAAGGGCGTATTCAGGTAAGGCAGTGCGCAGATCTCCTCGATAGTGAGTTCTGCGAAGGTCTTTCCCCCCAAGAGTCGATCGACAATATCCTGTTCAATATAGGGAGAACTCAGATATTTCTGCAAATCATACAAACCCACCTGTACCGCATGGTTCTTGACTTCGTAGCGTTTCTTGGTCTTGAATATGTGGCAGAATAATGAAAAATGCTTTTCTTCGTCTTCGGTTTTGAAATGCATCTCTGTTGTCTTGGTGGTCTTTTCCACAAAGTGATCAGAGATAACAACCATTTCCCCGTCCTCTTTGAGCAGATTAAAGACTTTCCAGAGGATATAGATGCCATATTGATAGAAGCGCCTTTTCGAAAAGGCCTCCCTCGTGAGATAACTGAATTCCTCCATAAGAAAAATATCGCTGAGGTCACTCATAATAATCACGATATCAAGCTGTTGGTCGAAGTTTCGCAATCGCTCTGGGGAATCCAGTACAGAAAAATGGTGTTCCTTAAAGCGAAGGGAGAGCTCATGCAGGATCAGTTCGTCCTGACGTGACAGAACCCCGATATGGTAAAATTCTTTGCGAAACTTCTTTTCATGAAACCCAATGATTTTGCTGATTTCATCCACCCTTCCTCTGATGTGGGTAAGTGTATTGGAAATGAGATGAACAGGAATGAGGTAGTACGGTTTACCAAATCTGGAAAATCGGATCAGCAACCCCATTTTTCGATAAATCTCATTGATTTCTTTATAATGCGCTTTGATCTCCTCAGGCTTTTCCAGAGAGACGGACTGCAGGCTTCTTATTTCCTTTGGCCTCAGCCGATCAAAATCTTCAAAAAGGCCACAGCCATACGCATTGCCGCCAAATCTGCTCCGAAGTTGGGAAGGATGTTTCAGAGAAACAAACGTGCCCACCGGCACGTGCAGTGGATGAATCCCGAAAACATCAAACTCTTCAGGTTTTATGAACTGAAATGGGCCTTCCTGCCAGAAGACTTTTTTGGGGAGAGTGTGAATGGGTTCCATTTTCAAACGTTGTTAAAGGGATAACCGCTCAGACCGGGTTCAGAGAGATCAGGATGCTGCCTAAGCGGTTCGGCCGGCCCCTCCCGCACAATACGTCCCTCCTCCAGCATATAGACGTAATCGGCTATCTGCAGGGCCATGGTCATATTCTGCCCACCCAGCAAAATGGCCTTCTCCTGTTCCTGATTCAAGCGCTGCAGTACCCTGAAAATTTCGCCCACAAGCATCGGCGCAAGGCCTAACGAGGGCTCGTCAATGAGAAGGAGTTCGGCATGAGACATCAATGCCCTGCCGATTGCCGCCATCTGAAGTTCCGCCCCGCTGCACCGACCGGCAAGGACCTTTCTGCGTGACAGAAGCGTCGGGAAGTAGGCGTACACCATATCAAGGTTTTTTCGGTAGGATTTCGCCCTGCGGACAGCTGCACCCGTCTTCAGGTTTTCCTCTATGGTCAGATGGTTAAATTCCTGCCTCCCCTCCAGTACCTGGATCATTCCCTCTTGGATGATTTCTTCGGGAGGCAAATGCAGTATCGGTTTCCCCTTCAATTTTATAGATCCTCCAATAACCTTTCCTCCTTCAAGGCGCAAGAGGCCGGAAGCGGTCTTTAACAGGGTTGTCTTGCCGGCTCCTTTCCTCCCAAGCAACGCAACAATCTGTCGCTCCTTGACAATCATGGAGATTTCTTCCAGTACCTGGATCCTGAAAGGGTAAAAGACGCTTATGTGTTGAATCTCAAGCATGACATTGGATACCGGATAGAAACCGTTATGGACTGAAAGCTTAAATCAGAAAGGCCAGTTCCTGAAAAAGGATTTGGTTCTTTCCCAGAGGGAAGAGATGCCTTTGGGATTTACTGTTATGAAAACAACGATAACCACCCCATAAAAAAATTCACGGACCGGGACCATCGCAGTTAGGGCGCTGGTTTCCGGTAAACAATTTGCCAGCATACCAAGCAACTCGTTGAGGGAAACAATGAATATGGATCCAAAAACCGCCCCGGGTATACTCCCCAGGCCACCAGCAACCACCATTGCCACAAATTCCATGGACATCCCCACATTAAAGAGTCTCGGAAAAATTTCTTTTATGTGATAGGCAAAGAGGGCGCCCGCAAGGCCGGCAAGGCATGAACTGATGGCAAAAGAAAGAAGCTTGTATTTGAAGATGGGTATTCCCATTCCCTCGGCGGCTGTTTCATTGTCCCTTATCGCAACGAACGCCCTTCCAAACCTGGTTCTCATCAGATTCGAAGCCATCCAGATCATAACCACAAGGGCGATGAACACCACAAAATACAAGGTCATTCCATTACTGATGGAAAGAGGACCTGGTTCGCCCACCGCGATGGTTAGCCCTTCCGCCCCTCCGGTAAGTCCTTTCCAGTGCAAAAAAACATATTCTATCACCATCTGTCCACCAATGGTTATGATACAAAGGTAAACATTTCGGAGTCTAACAGCTGAAAAGCTGAGAATAATGCCTACCACCGCGGCAAGAACAGCAGCGAGCGGAATCGTTATAAAAAAAGGAAGGCCTCCTCTGGACCCTAGAATCGCCGCGGTATATGCCCCGATTCCAAACAAAGAACCATGGGCTAAAGAGAGCAGCCCGGTAAACCCTGTCAGAATGTTCAACCCCAGCGCGGCTATGGCATAGATACCAATGAGGCTGAACAAATTGAGGATTTTCATTCCGCTTGCAAAGGGAACAACAACGAACAGAAGGATGAGGCTGATCCATACCCATAGCCTGCCGAAATCGGTTTTGAATAGGGTAAACTGATCCTCGTAGGATTCTTTAAAGCTGCCGAACAGATGGAACCGAAGGTCACGCATTTTTTTGCTTTCCTTTATTGCCAGGATCGTTTCACTTCCTCAGTCCCGAAAAGTCCGCACGGTTTCCACAAAATCATGAATAAGATTACCAGATATGGAACCATTTCACCGAATGAGGCAGAAACATATCCTTTTGTCAGGGCTTCCGATATCCCGATCAAAATGCCCCCTAAGATGGCTCCCCCAAAACTGTTCAACCCTCCCAGTACCACTACGGGAAATACTTTCAGACCGATGGCGCCTAAATCCTGAATACTCGCATGGGTTACCATCGCGAGGATCACACCGGTAATCGTGCAAAACAGTGCTGCAAGGGCCCACGATAGGGCAAGCACCCTCTTTATGGGAATCCCCAGCGCAAGGGCCGCGGAACGGTTTTCCGCGATGGATCTCACATAAATTCCCAACGATGAATATTTCAAAAAAAGGCCGAAAAGCACAAAGAGCACAACACCGAGAATAAAAATCGCGACAGAGGGGGCCGGGATGGTGAAAGTTCCCCATCTTATGGAAAGTGTTTCACAAACATACTCGGAATATCCGCTCGGTTTCATCTCGGACAAAAAAGTGAAGAGGCTCTTGAAAATCAGAGCCAGACCAATGGTCAAGATGGCGCCATGGATCGGTTTCGATGCCATGAAGGTACGATGAAAGCCTTTTTCAATCATCAAACCGATAGCAAACACCCCTGTCAGCGTCAACAAGAGAGCAAATATCATGGGCAGTCTTCCCCAAGAAGACAGGGCAAGAAAGATAAAGGCGCCCATGGCCATGAGTCCACCGTGTGCAAAATTGAGAATATGACTGGTACGATAGATCATGACGAAACCGATGGCTGCTATAGCATAGAGTATCCCAAGAGAAATGCCATTCATTAGATTCTGAAGAAAAAATTGCATCACGGAAGAAGCCTCTTCATGGTTATACGTCCAGTATCCTTACCATGGTCTCTATATCGCCAACCGTTCCGTTTCTGTGCCGTAGCGTGCCCTTAAACGACAGTTCACTCCGGCCGTCATAAACGGCGTCAATCATCTCTTTGTATTCCTGTAAAACCCTATCCCTTTTCACTTTGCCCGTTCTCGTCATCACATGGTCATCCGCCTCTAACATTTTATAGAGAAGAATAATTTTCAGCACTTTCAGGGTATCCGGAAGCGTTGCGTTGATCCGACCGATTTCCTCTCGAATCAACTGCCCAATCTCATTTTGAAGAGAAAGCGCCCTATAACTGGAAGATGGGATATCCCTTTCTTCGGCCCAGCTTCCCACATTCTCGAAATCGATGTTGATAAGAGCCGCCAGGTAGGTTTGCCCTTCCCCCAAGACAACGGCCTCCTTGATATACGGGCTGAATTTCAATCTGGCTTCGAGAAATTCCGGCGAAAAATCCCGTCCTGTAGCCGTAGTCAAAATCCCCTGTTTGTGCCCGATAATAAGCAATTGACCGTTTTCATCGAACCGCGCGATATCTCCTGTGTGGAGCCATTCGTCCTTCGGGGAATCCGCGGTTGCCGCCCCATTTTCATAATACCCCTCAAAATTGGCCTTGCTCCGGACCAGGACCTCCTGTTCGTCTGTCAGGCGCATTTCAGTTCCAGGAAAAAGCTGGCAGGCCCCTCCGCTCCTCCCTGATTTGTCTGGAAGAATGGGGAAAAAACCGCACGTTTCTGTCATCCCGTAGCACTGTTGCAGATTTAATCCGAGGGCACGGAAAAAACGGATGGTCTCCGGACTGACAGGGGCGCCACCCACATAGGCAACGCGGATGTTCATGCCTCCAATACGATCCAAGAGGGGGCGGAAGATCATTCTCGTGGCAAGTGATTTCAGAATTCTAAGCTTCACTGAAACAGTACGGTTCTCCGTTTCCAGGTTGGTTACTTCTGTTCCGATACGATGTGACCAGTTAAAAAGCCGCTGCCGGAAGGGGCCTGCAGCATGTATCCCCACCCGGATACAGGATGCCAGATTTTCCCAGAAAGAGGGATGGTCCATCATTACTTCCGGATCAATATCCCTGAAATCATCCATGGCTGATTCTAAAGATTCAGTGAAATTTGTGATAAGCCCACCACAAAGCGTAATCCCAATGCTCCACATTTGCTCCATGATCCATGCGGTATTATTCATGGACACCCAGCTGTCTCCCACTCCTATGGGAGCATCCTTGATCCAGCTGCATGCCATATCCGTAAAGTTTGCATGGGAAAGCATGACGCCCTTCGGGGTGCCGCTTGTGCCGGATGTGTGCATGACGAGGGCTATATCGTCCGGCTTGCCGTCCCAGAGTTCCTTGATAAACAGGTCAGGTTGTTCCCTGTCCAACTCCTCACCCAATTCAAGAAGCTGGCTGAAACTTACCAGCCATGGATCGTCTTCGTAAGGACCCATTCCAGTGGGATCAACGTAGATGACATGTTGAATACAGGAGAGTTCGGCTTTCAGCGCCAAAAGCTTATTTGTCTGTTCCTGGTTCTGGGCAATCACAAGACTCGCCTTGATACGGGTCAAATCTTCCGAAAGCTCCTCCGCGGCCGCGGATGAAAACAGGGGAAAAGGCACAGCGCCCACGGATTGAGTCCCAAGTTCTCCAAAAAGCCATTCCGGTCCGTTATCAAGGATTAACCCAACGTTCTGGTTCCTCTTAAGCCCTAAAGAGATCATGCCGAGAGACGTAAATTTTACAAATGTGAGATATTCGTTCCAAGTGTATTTTTTCCAAATCCCGCAAGACTTTTCTCTCAAAGCCACCTTGTCGGATCCCAGCCGATCGGCCTGTCTCGACAGTATCTGAGGAAGTGTGTAGAGGGGCATGGAAGCGACAGCTTCGCTGTCCATTCGCGAGATTTTTTTGTTGGTTTTCATCAGAATATTTTCCGCCCAGACACCCTTTCAGAAGCTCCTATACCGGATTCACTCAGTTCCTTTCATGCCAGACCCCAAAGAACATAGATCGCTCTATCGGCACTCCTCTACCGCTCAAGTCGTTAAACGTCTCCATGATAGGCCTTGATGACATGGGGATGATTCTGTACAAAATCGGGAGATCCTTCTGCGATCTTGACGCCAAAATCAAAAACAGCCACCCTTTTTGATATGCTCATTACCATGGAAATGTCGTGTTCAACCAGGATGATGGTAAGATCATATTCCTCGTTCAATTCTATTAAGAACCTGGCCATGTCTTCTATTTCTTCCACGGTCATGCCGGTAAAGGGCTCATCCAAAAGGAGAAGCTTTGGTTCAAGAGCGAGCGCGCGACCCAGCTCCACACGCTTTCTCATACTGTAACTCAATGAACCAACAAGCTGTTTTCGAATAGGCTGTATTTCCAGAAAGTCGATAAGATTCTCGACCGCTTCCAGTTGACGCGATTCCTCTTCCAGCACACCCCTGCGAAAAAAGGATGCATCTCCCAAGTGGTATCGGGAGTGTATATGGCGCGCCAGGCTTATATTGGCGAGTACAGACTTGTCCGGGTAGAGTTCTACATTCTGATAAGTACGGGCTATTCCGGTTCTGGCAAGTCGGTGAATAGGGAGGGATGTGATTTCATTTCCGTTAAAGAATATCTGACCATGTTGAGGTTTGTAAGTGCCGGTAATGCAATTTAGAAGACTGGTCTTTCCCGCGCCGTTGGGACCGATAATGCCGACCAACTCACCGGTCTGGACGGACAAATCAATTTTAGACAAAGCCGCAATACCGCCCAGGGTCAGCGTAAGATTCCTGACTTCCAAATCCGCCAACCTATCTTCGGGCTGTGTCGACGCGAAGATATTTGTTTCACCACGAAAGGCTTTCATAGGGCAACAGACGCTTTTTGATGTTCCGAAATTCGGAGCATATAGATAAAGGAAAGGATATCGGCGTTTATTGAATCAAACAGTTTTGAGAGCGGATGAAGTTGTTCCATGTTCAGCCTTTTTCTCGATGATTTGAGAGGCGATGGTATGCAACTTCAACTTTGTTGTCAAGCGGTAAGTCAGGGGATCAGGAAACGGGGATAGTGCGGTTCCTTAATCTTTAAAAAGGCCGCGGCAGAATTCCTTGGCCTCGGTTCTCAAAGTGTCGCTGAGGAAATTAAACTGGAGGAAAAGGCTTGACACCGCTGGTAGGGAATGCTATCAAAAGGCCATGAATGAATAGCCATTCATAAAGAGGGAAGAAAAAGAATGGGAAAGAAAAAAAACAACGATAAATATCACAGGATCATTGCCGCCGCCACCAGTGTATTCGCAAAAAAGGGATTCTATCAATCAAAAATATCTGAAATTGCGAAGGAAGCACAGGTTGCGGATGGAACGGTTTACATTTATTTCGAAAACAAAGACGACATTCTGATCTGCCTTTTTGAAGAACAGATGCAGATGGTCCTTGACAACATGATCTCCCATCTTGCCGGGATAGACGATCCTGTAAAGAAGCTGGAGACATTCGCCTTGACCCACTTGGAGCTGATTGAAGGGAACCCGGATGTAGCTGAAATCATTCAGGTGGAATTACGGCAAAGTGGGAAATTCATGAAAGAGTATCATAATGAAAAGTTTTTTCAGTACCTCGATATTATCGGAGACATTGTAAAGGAAGGCCAGGAAAAGGGAATTTTCAGCAACGAGATCATGCCTGTTATTGCAAAAAGGGCATTTTTTGGGGCACTGGATGAAGTTTCCCGATATTGGGTATTGTCAAGTCGGAAACAATGTGATATTCGGATAACCGCCAAACAGATCAGCAGCTATTTTCTTAATGGCATCAAGTTGAATTCGCAAGAGTAGTTTTGACAATAGCTGTACGAAATGCCGTACGGCATAAACAAAAATTTCTCCCAAATTATTTGGAGGAAGGAGGACAAAGTGAACATTATAGTTTGTCTAAAACAGGTACCGGATACGGAAACCCAGATCAAGATAGGATCGGATGGCGTGTCCATTGCGGGCGATGACATAAAATGGGTAATGAATCCGTACGATGAGTTTGGCGTTGAAGAAGCCTTGAAGCTCAAAGAAAAATTCGGGGGCGAGGTCACGGTCGTGGGACTTGGACCCAAGAGGGTCACTGAATCCATCCGCACTTCCCTCGCCATGGGAGCCGACAAAGGCATTCTGATCTGTGATGACGCACTGGAAGGCAGCGATACACTGTCCGTTGCAAAAGCGATTGCCGCAGCCATCAAAGACTTGGAGTATGACCTCATTTTCACGGGCCAGCGCGGAGTTGATGACGACCTTGGGCTCGTAGGGGCATCTGTCGCGGAAATGCTGAATATTCCGCAAGTCTCTCTTGCCGTTAAGGTGGATGCGGCAGAGGATGGGAAATCGATCAAAGTGTCAAGGCCTATCGAGGGAGAAACACTTGTCATTGAGACTTCCCTTCCAGCCCTTGTCACAACCCAAAAGGGTTTGAATGAACCCAGGTATGCTTCTTTGCCGGGAATCATGAAAGCGAAGAAAAAACCCCTTGCCGAAAAGACGCTTTCAGACCTCGGGTTGGATGCAGCCGAATTCGGTCTCGGCGCAAGAAAAATTAAAATACTGGAATTGACGCCTCCACCCAAGAGAGCCGAAGGCAAGATTATTGAAGGGGAAAATCCTCAGGAAAAAGCTGCGGAGCTGGCCAGGTTGCTTCATGAGGAGGCCAAGGTATTTTAATCAGATGCCCTGCACCAACCCTTCACGGTTTAGCGCAGAGTTACCGACGAAAAGATTCGTTTTTATTTTTCAAGGAGATACGATATGGCACAGGGAGTATGGACAATTGCTGAGCAGAGAGAAGGAGAGCTCCGCAAAATCACCTATGAAATGGTGAGTGAAGGTAGGCGTCTGGCTGACGCACTCGGTCAGGAACTGACAACCGTTTTGTTAGGTTCCGACATCAAAGAAAAGGCTGCGGAACTGGCGAAATACGGCGCGGACAAGGTTATTGTGGCGAGCGATCCGAGGCTTGAACCTTACACTACGGATGCCTATGTTGACGTCATTTCGCAACTGGTAAAAGCTGGTGATCCCGGCATTCTCATACTGGGCGCCTCTGTCCAGGGGAAAGATCTTTCCGCAAGGCTGGCTGCCCGTTTGAATGTGGGAATGGCACAGGACTGCACTGCCTTTGCTATTGAGAACGGCAACCTGGTTGCAACACGGCCCATTTATGCCGGAAAAGCCTATGCAAAGCTGACTTACGAAAATAGCTTTCCACAGATGGCCACGGCCAGGCCGAATGTAATGAGTATCGCTCCGCCGGATGAATCCAGGACCGCCGAGATTGTTGAGGCTTCTTTCAGTCTCGAAGATGCTGCCTTAAAAACAAAGGTAGTGGATATAGCTAAGGATGTAAGCGGAAAAGTAGACCTAACTGAGGCTGACAAGATTGTATCCGGCGGCCGAGGAATGAAAGGCCCTGAAAATTATAAGATTCTGGAAGATCTGGCGGGCGTTCTCGGCGCCAGTGTGGGCGCATCCCGTTCTGCGGTAGATGCCGGTTGGAGACCGCATGCGGATCAGGTGGGACAGACCGGGAAAGTGGTCTCTCCGACACTCTATATCGCATGTGGCATTTCCGGCGCCATACAGCACCTGGCCGGGATGAGTACATCCAAAGTCATTGTGGCCATCAATAAGGACCCCGATGCCCCCATATTTCAGAAAGCAGACTATGGGGTGGTTGCAGATCTTTTTGAGGCGGTCCCGGCCCTCACGGAAGAAGTTAAAAAATACCTTTAAGTAGATAGAAATGCCTGGTGCCGCCCCTTGAGGACTCGGACGGCGCCGGACGTTTTGCCTGTTGCAGGCGGAACGGCAACCAGCAATTCTCATTTTGGTTTTTTGCCTAAAACCGGCCATGGGGGTCTGCCTCAAAACGGCGCCAAAATCGATTGGTCATTCCATGGCACGGCGGTAAAGCTTCAAAATTTGGCTGAGATCAGACACCTGTAAACTGAAAAAGCCAAAATGAGAATTGCGGAACGGCAACATTTTTCATTGACAAAATAAAAATTTTGGCTAAACTGATAAGTTATCTCTCTGGCGGTGTAGCTCAGATGGTCAGAGCATGCGGCTCATATCCGCAGGGTCACTGGTTCAAATCCAGTCACCGCCACCACAGAAAAAAAGATCCGCAAACGTTGACATATTTTCAACCGACCTTATTTTCAAGTTCAAGAAGCGACCTTTTTTTGATCCAAACCCCGGTAAGTAGGAAAAGGCGGTTCCATTGGTGCGGGTTGATGGACCGAAGCAGTAACGGAAGATGAGCATCCCCGCTCGGTGGCCACTTTGTACGCTGGCATGAGCTTCCACAATGACCTTTTTCGACCCCACCAGCTTATGACCTTGAGCGATGCCCTTGACATTGCCGAAGACGCCACAGGCAACCATTTCAAGTTCTCACTGGGGCAGTGGAAAAATCATCGATATGACGTAAGGACCCTTTCCTGCCTGGATGGTTATGTGGTAACTCCCGCGGCGCTGGCAGTATTAAACAAAGGGAGGACGATCATTGATAGATTCGGGTCAAAGGCAAAAAACCTGGATTTTTATCTTATATGCCTGCAGGATCCTTTGATTCTTAAAGTCTTGGAACGGGACGCAAACCTGTCTCTCATGGCGCTTCTTGTGTATATATGCACCCATGAATTGGTGCATATTGTAAGATTTTGCAACTTTTTTCAACGCTTTGATGCCCACGAAGATGAAAAGATTCGAGAGGAAAAGGTTGTACACCGGACCACTTTTGACATATTGCGGAAGCTTTCTCTGCCAAGTCTTGATTATGTCCTTGATTCTTACGAGAATCACAGAATGTGCAATCTGCTCTCTTAAAGAAAGCAATAAGGAGGACGTTTAAGAATGCCAATTTATGAATATGAATGCGAAAAATGCGGTCACCATATGGAAGCTATCCAGAAGATATCAGATCCACCTCTTGGCAAATGCGAACTCTGCGACAGCGGACTGAAGAAGCTTATCTCCCAGAGTACGTTCCATTTGAAAGGTACCGGCTGGTATGTCACCGATTACGCTTCCAAATCGCCCGCGGTTTCGAGTACGACAAAAAGCGATTCTTCCGAGGGGACAAAAAGTGATAGCTCCCCTTCGGAAAAATCCGAGGCAAAAACGAAGTCCGCTAGCTCAGAAAATAGTGCATCGGATAGTTCCAGCAAAAAAGCTACTTCAGGCAGCTCGCCCAAAAAGAAGGAATAATCTATGTATCTAAGGGACAGCGGGAGAGTACAGGAACAGCTGATCAAGAAGCTTGAAAGAAACGAAAAGCAGAGATCCTTCCAACAGGGTCGGTTTTTCAGATTTCGGCTTATGGAAATCCATAACAGGCTATGCCAGACCCTGCTTCAAGAAAAAGTTGTGGAAACAGATAATGTCGGTGCTTTTTCCGATTCCATTTTAAAAGGTTTGAAGAAGGCCCTGAACAGTTCGGAATTTGATTTCAAATATTTTATTTCGCCCATAAGAAATCTTATTCCCCGCCCCAATCCCTACTCCCTGTATATGACCCAGTATCTGATGGAGGTTCTTATAGAAGAGCCTTTTATTATCGATATCTTCGGTACCGATGAGGATATTTATCACATCATCAACAGAGTCGTTAGTCAGATCAGTCTCCAGTTTGAAAAAATGGAAAAAGATATCGCAACCCAACTGGAAAAGACCAAATCATTAAAACAAGGTACGGTGGAGTACGATATCGCCTTGGATGAACTGCTCAGAAAAAAAGTTGGAAATCCAGAGAAATAGTTCGTCTTCTCTCCTTTCAGGAGTCATGAATGGCCCAAAAAATCGCATTTCTCTTCCCAGGACAAGGATCACAGTTCGTGGGAATGGGGAAAGAACTCTACGATGAAAGACCTTCGGTTCACCACATTTTTCAAAATGCGGATGAGATCTGTGGAAAATCGATTTCCAGGCTGAGTTTTGAAGGGCCCATGGATGAACTGACATTGACGGAGAACCTTCAACCCGCGGTTACTGCCGTCAGCATGTCTTGTTTTTCTCTTCTGAAAGAAGCGGGAATCGAGGCGGAGCTTGTCGCCGGCCACAGCGTAGGAGAATATGCCGCTCTTTTTTCAGCAGGTGTTGTCACGGCGGAAGATGCGCTCAGACTGGCCATGAAAAGAGGGGAACTCATGAACAGAGAAGCTGTCAAGCATCCCGGCGCCATGGCTGCCTTGATCGGCGTAAATATTCAGGAAGTCCTTGGAATTGTCGAGGAAGCAAAAGGGAATGATATTTTGGCGGTAGCCAATCACAATACTGAACACCAAATCGTCATAACAGGGCAGAAAGAACCGGTCGCGAGGGCAATTGAACTGGCGCAGACGAGAAAAGCGAAGGCGATACCTCTGAATGTAAGCGGGGCATGGCATTCTGCACTCATGGTGGATGCAGTGGACGAATTTCGTCAGTATATGGAAGGGATCCCTTTCGGAAAACCGTCGTGCACCATGCTTTTCAATGCCACGGCAAAAACAGAAACGGATGGAGACAAAATCAAAGATATCATGGCACGGCAGCTTGTAAATCCTGTTCGGTGGTACGATATCATGAACACTATGTTGGACCAGGGCGTTACGGCCTTCGTGGAGGTGGGCCCTAAGAGGGTCTTGAGCGGTCTCATAAAGAAGATTGCACCTTCTGCGAAAGAGCTGGCCATCCTGAATGTACAAGACCTCAAGAGTCTCGAAAAAGTAGTGGATACGCTTGTTTGAAACATCGTTTCGGTTTACGGTTGCTGGTCTATTTTCCAGCAGAATATTTTTGAAAAAGTCTCCCTTGCCATCTGTCCTCCCTCTCCAGTTTTTCTCTAATCAATTGGATATTGTCCGTTTTTTCTTCCGCCCACAACGGTGCGACAAGTTCTTTTCCTGAAGGATCTCCCGTGATCCGTTGAATCACCATATGGGGAGGAAGGAGCTCCAGAAAGTCCGTTACGAGTCCCACATACTCCTCTCTTTCAAGACAGCGCAGGCCGCCCTTCCTGTAAATTGTCTCAAGCTCCGTTCCCCTGATCACGTAGAGGAGGTGGATCTTAACGCCCTGGATGGGTAGATGGGAAAGAAATTTCGCTGTTTCCAGCATCATGGCGCGATCTTCTCCCGGAAGTCCCAGGATAATATGAACGCAGCTATTCAATTTCCGGTCATTCGTGAGGCGAACGGTGCGAATGAAATCGCTTACTCCGTGCCCCCGGTTAATTCTATCCAGCGTCTTTTCGTGGGAAGACTGCAAGCCGTATTCGATCCACACGAGATGATTTACCAGGTAGGAATGCAAGAGGTCCAGGATTTGTTCGTCAATACAGTCCGGACGTGTAGCCACGGAAAGACCCACCATATCGCTTTGTTTCAGTGCCTCATCATAAAGCGATTTCAGCAGGGAGACAGGTGCGTAGGTGTTGGTGAAGGACTGAAAGTAGGCGATAAATTTCCTTGCCTTATATCTCTTTGCAAGGCTTTTTTTTGCACGGATGATCTGTTCCGTAATGGAAAGCCCCTGCGCTGTTCGTGCCCCTGTGCCAGATCCATAGCGGTTGCAGAATATGCAGCCCTTTTCAGAAATTGTGCCATCCCTGTTGGGGCAGCCCAACCCTGCGTCAAGGGATATCTTCTGCACCCTTTCGCCGAATATTTCCCGCAAATAACTGTTGTAGTCACGATATCTAAGAAGCATGCCTCGTTTCAGACGTCCTTAAGAAGCCGGTTTGCCGGCAAATTCTCCATGGCCTTGCTGAATTCCCTTAATAAATCGCTCAAAATCTCAAATTCTTCATTCATTTTCACCGGCAAAGTATCTGTACCGGTATGTTCCAGCGCCTCCAGAACGGAATGGATGGTGAGTTTATTGATATCGATGGCCGGTTGAACCCCGAACTTCTTCTCGTCATTCGTTTTGGTTTCCACAAACAATCCGGATGAAACAAGATCAAAAAGGATTCGGTGAATCATTCGAACAGGAATTTCAAGTTCTTTTGAGATTTCAGAATCGGTTAACGGTTTTTCGCCCCGTTCAAATCTCTTAATCAGTAGACGGGCCGTATGGAGCGTCAGCACTTTCTTCATTGAAAGGCTTATTTTCAAAAAATCGGGCTCATACTGATATATGTTGACATTCTGGTTGGCAAAAGAAAGTTCGGCCCCGAACAACACGATCCACCAACTGATCTGAACCCACATCAGAAAAAGGGGCAGAGCCGCGAAACTTCCATAAATGGCATTGTATTTTGAGGCGCCTATTTGAAAACTGATGTAAACAATCTGCGCGATTTGGTAAATGACACAGGCAACCAGACCGGAGATAACGCCCGATTTTAAGTTTACCTTGGTATTGGGCATGAAAACATAAATGACAGTAAAGAGTATCCATATCAGGATATAGGGAATCAGTTTGAGAAATGAAAAAATCAGCGGACTGACCAGACCGAACAAAGCGATGTGGGTGGACATATCGTTTACATGGGATGTAATGAATACGGTGACACTGCTGGAAAGGAGGATAAGCAACGGGCTGATCAACATCACGGCAGTATAGTCGCTGAATTTCCGGCTCCAGGACCGATGCTGCTTCACTTCCCAAATTTCATTCAAGGATGCCTCAATGTGGCTGAGGACTTTTATCACGGACCAAAAAAGAATAACGAGACCTATTCCGGCGATCAAGCCACCCTTGGTGGTCTGAAGCAGGGACTGTGCAAACTCGATAACCTTTTCCACTACCTCCCGGTGTCCTTGAAACTGTTCCAGAAGCTCCTTTTCCAGGATTTTTTGAAATCCGAAACCTTTTGAAATCCCAAAGAGAATGGCGACAACCGGAACGATGGAAAGCAGTGTGTAAAAGGTGAGCGACGATGCCCGCAGAAAGCACCTGTCTTCATTAAAACCAGTAATCGCGAGGGCTATCACCCGGAGTTGTCTGATGAGGAAAGATTTTCCAAAAGGGAGATCTTCCAGCCGAATACGCCAGATATCCACGGTGACAAATTGGAGTATTCCTGTGATCCGGCGACGCATATGGCCGTTGGGGCTATTTTTCATTTTTCTTTCAGATTTTAATGGTTAATATGGAATTATATTAGCAGGAACGTTTGCGAAATGTAAAGAGAGCTTTTGGAAAGGTGTGGAGATCAAAATTGACAAGGAACAAGAAGGAACTCTATAATTCCGCTTTATGGTGATTAGAAAAATGCGTTTAAGAAACTCGTCTATAAACAAAAACCTTAAAACGAAAACAAAGAGAACATCAGTGCTGGTGTTTTTCGTGCTGGTGGTAATGACGTGTCTCTCTTTTTCCCCAACTTTTTCCATGGGTGGAGGTGAACGTGAAATGTTCAAGAAATCCGATAAAGTGATCCGGGAAGCCTTGGGCGCCGGAAGATGGTTTCCAGGCAGCCAAACTGAATTGAACAGCATGGTGCGAGCCTGTATGGCGGGGGCCAAAACGCCGGAATTGACGGGGCCCATTGTAAGCGCCATCGCACCCCATGCGGGGTATGTATATTCGGGAAAAGTGGCCGGATATACCTTTCGCGCAATCATGGAAGATGCCGCCGCCGGCCATCGTCCGGAGACTGTGGTGATTTTAGGATTGAGTCACAGGGGAGGATTTAAAGGGGTTGCCCTGATGGATGGCGACGCGGTCAGGACCCCGCTGGGAGAGGTGGAAATCGACAAAGAAGCCTTGAAAGAGCTGACAGCCGACAGTTCAAGAATTTTTGCCGATTATGCCCCTCATGCCGGAGAACATTCTGCTGAAAATGAGATCCCGTTCGTTCAGGTAGCCTTGCCGGGAGCCAAAATCGTAGTGGGTATCTTTGGGGATCACGACAGCAAGACAGTGGATGATCTTGTGACCGCCCTTGAAGGGCTGTCAAAAAAGAAGAAGATCCTGGTGGTTGCCAGTACGGACATGCTCCATGATGCCGATTACGAATTGGTGAAAAAGACGGACAAGTCCACCCTTGAGAAAGTGGCCTCCATGAATTATTCGGAGATTGAAAAAGACTGGAGCTATTCAAGACAGGTATTCTGCGGTCTGGCGCCGGTGGTGACCGCCATGAAATATGCGGCATTAAAGGGCTGTACAAAAGGAACCGTTCTGTATTATCGCAACAGCGGAGATGATTTTCCCGAGGGCCGCGGCAGCTGGGTTGTCGGTTATTGCGCTGCAGTTTTCACCGCCGCCCAATAGTCTTTCTTAATCCAGTTCCCAGCTGTTAATGTCGGCATTTTTGCCCTCCCCCCCGGGCTGGCCGTCCGCACCGTATGAAATCAGGTCGAAATCCCCGTGGAGACCGGGACAAAGATAGATATAATCGTTTTCCCAGGGATCTTTGGGCATCTTCCCTTTTTCCAGATAGCCGCCTTGCCTCCAGGCCTTTGGAAGTTCTCCAACAGTGGGTGGTTCCACGAGAGCCTGAAGGCCTTGCTCAGTGGTGGGATAGTCCCCATTGTCCAGCTTGTAGAGCCTCAAGGCGGTTTCGATGCTCTCCATCTGCACCTTCGCCTTCATCTGTCTGGCTTCCTCGGGCCTGCCCATGATTCTCGGGATAATGAGCCCTGCCAAAATCCCAAGGATGACGATGACCACCATTAATTCAATGAGTGTAAATCCGCCGTTTGTGCATCGGCGTTCGGACATCTCTTTCTGTCTGTGGAACATAGATGTTTTCTCCCCATAGTCTTTTGAAACAACGTGAACAGCATCCTATCAGATTCCCGAAAAATGAGCAATATGGGAAAATAGTCGGGGGTAAGGTGAGCCGGTTGGACCGTGAAAATGTCACCATACATCTAAAAACCATAATCCTGTCTCTTGTGGTTGTTTTTATCTTGGAAACAGGGGCGAAAGTGGTGGTTTTTGCGGGTCTTCAAAACACAATCATGTTGCTGGGAGCCGTGCGTCTTTTGGAAGCGGCGTCACTTGTCCTCTTGGTAATGGCCACTGAAAAGGGACTTTCTCCGATCGGGCTGAAAAAGGGTAAGATTCTTGATGGGATTCGGCGAGGGATTATCTGGTCGGCCTGTTTTGGAATCGTTGCCGCTTTTGGTTTGGTTTTGTTTCAGGCCATGGGCATCCGTCTGCTGGAAAAAGTACGAATTCCCATGCCACCGGATTTTGACGCGGTTTTCTTTATTTTTCTTGTGGGAGGCCTGATAGGTCCCATTGCTGAAGAACTCTTTTTCAGAGGGATTGTTTACGGATTTTTCAGGCGCTGGGGAAAGGTCACAGCCATCCTTTCCAGCGCCTTCCTTTTTGTGATTGCTCATCCCGCGCTGCCTGCCATCCCGGTAATACCGATCACGGGCGGTCTTCTTTTTGCCGTCGCTTATGAAATGGAGGGAAACCTCATGGTTCCCCTTTCCATTCATATCCTGGGCAACATGGCGATCTACACCATCTCCTTTCAATTTTGTTGACGCGATCCGGGTCGAATTGGTACTGTCCATCCTATTCACAATATTTTCATGCCATGTTTATAAGGAGGCTGGGTTATGGCAGGACGTTTTTTGTCGGGATCTCTTTATACAGTGATCCTTTCCGTTTTGGCATGTTCTTTCTTCCCCTTCATTTCGCAAGCGGCTGAAGGGGACGAAAAATGGAAATTCCAGACCGGGGGTTCGATTCTTTCATCGCCGGCTATCGGCGATGACGGCGCCATCTATGTGGGATCCGACGACAGTTACCTGTATGCCATCAATATCGACGGAAGTGAAAAGTGGGCCTTTCAAACAGGGAACCTGGTTCAATCCTCCCCTGTCATCAGCTCCGAAGGGGTCCTTTATGTGGGGGCCTATGACTATAAGCTATATGCCATCAACCCGGATGGCTCGGAAGCCTGGGAGTTCGGGACAACAGGGCAGATCTACTCCTCCCCGGCCATAGATTCCAATGGTGTTATTTATGTGGGGTCTGACGATGCAAACCTGTATGCCATCGACCGGAAGGGCGTCAGAAAATGGTTTTTTCCCACGGGGGGCAGGGTTCGTTCATCTCCCGCGGTCAGCAATGATGGCACGATCTATGTGGGATCGGATGATACAAGCCTGTACGCCATCAATTCCGATGGCACCGGCAAATGGTCGTTTAAGACGGGAGGGATGATCCGTTCATCCCCGGCCATTGGATCCAATGGTATAATCTATGTGGGATCAGCCGACGGGAAAGTTTATGCCATTAACACCGACGGAACCAAGAAATGGGAGTTTGAAACCGGTGGGAGTATCTCTTCTTCCATTGTAATCGGAGCTGATGCCAGTCTCTATGTGGGATCGGAAGATGGTAATGTATATTCCATTAAATCCGATGGCACGCAGCGCTGGGCATTTTCAACATCAGGGGCCGTCCTTTCCACTCCGATTCTTGGAAACGATGGAGTTCTGTACGTAGGGTCCAACGACAGAATCCTCTATGCTGTTAATTCGAATGATGGAACGGAGAGATGGTCTTTCACCCTGGCGAACGTGGTCGGCCCCTCTTCTCCGGTAATCGGCTTTGGCGGGGTTCTTTACCTGGGTTGCGGAGACGGTGCCCTGTATGCCGTGGAAACAAAAGCAGAGAGGATTGCCGTTTCTCCCTGGCCTCTTTTCAAGCACGACGTTCGGCACACGGGGCGAAACAATACCAACCAAGGACCCACTGCCGGCGCGGGGAGCGACCAGACGGTAAAGCAGGCGGGTTCCGTCACGTTGAATGGTTCGGCATCTGTTGATCCTGACTATGGCATCCCCCTGTTCAAATGGACCCAGAGCGATGGAACCTCGGTCACCTTATCTGATTCCACCGCGGTAAAACCCACATTCAAGGCGCCGGACAGCAATGAATCTCTTACTTTCATGCTGACGGTTACCGACAACAGCGGCGCCCAGTCTACCGATACGTGCATTGTCGAGGTAACCGAAAAGGAGGATGATGGTGGGGGATGCTTTATCTCTACGATCATCCGCTGACGGAGATTCAGGACAGGCTTCTCTGCCTCCAAATTTCGGAGAGGAGCACCCCTCCGGCCACGGATACGTTCAGAGAGGCCATGCTGCCTGAGGAAGGGATGTTGACCACCTGATGGCAACGCTTCAAAACGGTAGGACTCAATCCACTCTGTTCGTTGCCGAGGACAAGGACAAGTTTCCGGTTCCAGTCGAAGTCGTACACGGCAACAGGACCGTCTTCCGCGGCGCCCACAATCCAGAAGCCTTTGTCTTTTAGAAAATCCAGCGCTCTTCCCATGTTTACCACTTTGGATACCGGTAGATGTATTTGAGCGCCTGAAGATCTCTTCATGGTTCCCAGCCCGATCCCGGCGGCCCGGTCTTTCGGGATGATCAGTCCATCCGCTCCAAAAAACAGGGCCGTTCTCATAAGGGCTCCCAGATTTCCCTCATCAGTAATATGGTCGGCAGCCAGGAGAAGCTTGTTTCCCTTCCGGCCGAAGGGAAATTTCCGCCAGGAGGGGAAGGTCGGTATAGGCAAATTCCTCGGACAGTGCGGCGAATCCCTGGTGAACAAGGCCCGGAAGGAGCGCTTCCATCTCCGTCCTTTCCATGAAGATGACCGGCACATGAGCTCTTTCAGCAAGCCTGATGATCTCTTCCGCCCTTCCCGAAGCTTTCCCTTCCGCGATCAGGATCTTCTGAATCCTTGCCCCACCCTGCAATAGGGCTTCCTTTACCCCATGAAAGCCCGGAATAAAGCAGGATGTTCCCTCTTGAACCGGTTTTCCCCCTTTTTTCCCGGCCCGTTTTCCACCCCGATCCCCGGGCCGATCTTTGGGACGTAAAGGTCTCCGTTTTTGTTGTGAGGGTTTCATCAAGGACCTCCAAACATCTCCAATTGCTGGTTTTCCAGATTTTTTATCCTGTCCCTGAGTACAGCGGCCTCTTCAAACTCCAGCCTTGAAGCAGCCTCCATCATCTTTTTTGCGAGCTCTTCGATGACTTGTGACAGGTTTTCGCTTTTCATGTATTCTGCGTCCTCTTCGGAGATCAGGGGAACCGTGACATAATCCGCCTCATAGGCAGATTCCAGAATATGATCGATATCTCTCCTGATGGTTTGGGGCGTGATCCCGTGCTCCTGGTTGTAGGCCAACTGAATGTCTCGACGGCGTCTGCTCTCTTTCATGGCCCTTTCCATAGAGCCGGTTATCCGGTCCGCATACAGAATAACCGTGCCGTTGATGTTTCTGGCGGCCCTCCCGCAGGTCTGGATGAGGGACCGCTCGGAACGGAGGAACCCTTCCTTGTCCGCATCCAGAATCGCAACGAGAGAAACCTCCGGCAGGTCGAGGCCCTCTCTGAGAAGGTTGATCCCCACCAGGCTATCATATATCCCCAGCCTCAGATCCCGGATAATCTCCATTCTCTCAATGGTTTTGATATCGGAGTGCATATAGGCTACTTTAATGCCCAATTCGGAATAGTATTCGGTCAGGTCTTCCGCCATGCGCTTGGTGAGCGTAGTAACCAGGGTCCTCTCCCCTTTCTCCGTACGTTCTCTGATCAATCCAAGCAGATCATCCACCTGGTTCGTGGCCGGTCTCACCTGAATAACGGGGTCCACCAGTCCCGTCGGCCGGATAATCTGTTCCGTGGTCATCCTGCTTTTCTCAAGTTCGTAAGGACCGGGCGTGGCCGAAACAAAAATGACCTGGTTCACGCGGGCATCGAACTCTTCAAAAGTGAGAGGCCGATTATCCAGGGCGGAAGGCAGGCGAAACCCGTATTTCACGAGGGTCTCTTTTCTTGACCGGTCTCCCCTGTACATCCCGTTGAGTTGGGGAATTGTGATGTGGCTTTCGTCGATAATGACGATGAAATCCCTTGGAAAATAATCCAGAAGGGTGGGCGGGGGTTCTCCCGGATTCCTGCCGGTCAGATGTCTCGAATAGTTTTCTATCCCGTGACAATAGCCCATTTCCACCATCATTTCCAGATCGAATCGCGTCCTTTCCTCTATACGCTGGGCTTCAATCAGTTTGCCTTCCCGATGAAACAAATCTACCTGCTGTTTTAATTCGGTCTTGATCTGCTGAACCGCCCTTTCTCTTACGCCCACGGAAGTGACATAATGGGTGGCGGGGTAGATGGTGATCCGTTTCAAGGTAGAAATGGATTTGCCCGTGAGGGGATCTATTTCCTGGATAGATTCCACTTCGTCGCCGAAGAAGTTGATTCGAACAGCCCGATCTTCTTCATGAACCGGATAGATGTCCAGTACATCGCCCCGCACGCGAAATCGCCCCCGATAAAAATCCATTTCTCCCCGTTCATAATGGATTTCAATGAGTTTTCGAACCACATCGTCTCTGGAAAGGATGGCATCCCTTTCGATATAGATAAGCATATCGTGGTAGGCCTCTGGAGATCCAAGTCCGTAAATGCACGATACGCTTGCCACAATAATTACGTCATCCCGATCCAGAAGGGACCGGGTAGCGGCATGCCGCATCTTGTCTATCTGTTCGTTGATGTGGGAATCTTTCTGGATGTAGGTATCGGACTGGGCGATGTAGGCCTCCGGCTGGTAGTAATCGTAGTAACTGACAAAATACTCCACCGCATTATCGGGAAACAGCCTTTTCATCTCCCCGTAGAGTTGTGCCGCAAGGGTTTTGTTGGGAGCAATGACCAGAGCCGGTCTCTGGACTTGGGCAATGACCTGGGCAACGGTAAAAGTCTTTCCGGATCCGGTGACCCCGAGAAGAACCTGCTTATCCAGCCCCTTATTCAGCCCATTTACGAGATCCGAAATGGCATTCGGCTGATCTCCGCATGGACTGAGACTGGATCGGATTTCAAACATCAAGCCTCCAGGAGGTTCCCTTTGGTCCGTCTTCCAGAATGACCCCCATTTCTTTCAGCTGATCGCGGATTTCATCGGATCGGGCCCAGTCTTTCCGACCTCTTGCCGCGGTTCTTTCTTCCACCAGATTTTCAATCTTTACGGGATCAATCCGGTCGGAGGCTTCCGAAACCTGATCAAAAAACTCTTCCGGCTTTTCCTGAAACAGTCCAAGCGTGTGGCCGATGAGATGCAACTGACGCCGATCAGTCCGAAGACCGTCAAGGATTTCCTCATCCACATCCCCCTGTATCCCGTCCATAACCCTGTTCATATCCCTGACTTTTTCAAAAACAAGGCCGATGGCGCCGGAGGTATTAAGATCATCATCCATCATCTCCACAAATCTGCCCAAAAAGGAGTCGCGGGGAAATTCAACAGCGAGGGAGGCATCGGTTTTCTCATGTGGCCTTTCCTCACAAGCCCCCACAATCTCTTCAAGTCTTTGCAAGGTCCGGTAGATACGCACCAGACCGGACTGCAGACCCACCACATCGCTTTTTGAAAAATCAAGGGGGGTTCTATATTGTTTGGAGATCAGAAAAAGCCGTAATACTTCCGGGTGATACTCCTTGAGGGCATCCCGGATGGTCAGAAAATTACCCAGTGATTTCGACATCTTTTCAGATTCTACCGTTACAAAGCCGTTGTGGACCCAGTTTCTGGCAAAAGCGCCGCCATTGGCACAGATCGATTGTGCCCTTTCGTTTTCATGGTGTGGAAACAGGAGATCGCGCCCCCCTCCATGGATATCAAAGGTCCTTCCAAGATACCGATTGCTCATGACGGAGCATTCCAGGTGCCATCCCGGCCTTCCCGGACCCCAGGGACTGGGCCATTCGGGTTCTCCTTTCTTGGCGCTCTTCCATAGAACAAAATCCATGGGATGCCTTTTCCGGTCATCCACGGCAATGCGACTCCCGGCCCGCATATCCTCCAGTTTTCTCCCCGAGAGCCCACCGTAATCTTTAAATGATGTCACGGAGAAATACACGTCGGTTCCCTCCACATAGGCATGACCGCGGTCGATGAGGGTTTTGATCATCTCGATCATCCCATCTACGTGCTCCGTAGCCCTGGGTTCCACATCCGCATGCAGCACACCCAAACGATCCATATCTTCGTAAAAGGCATCGATGAATTCCTGCGCCAGTTCAGCGGTATTCTTGTCCAGAAGCCGGGCCCTCTCAATAATCTTGTCATCCACGTCGGTGAAATTTCGAACATACGTCACCTGAAATCCCCTTGCCCTCAGATATCTCGTGAGAACATCGAATACGATCGTCGATCTGGCATGGCCGATATGACAGAGATCATACACGGTGACGCCGCATACATAGATTCCCACCTTGCCTTCTTCAAGGGGTTGGAACAAGTGTTTCTCATGGGTTGCCGTATCGTATAGTCTGAGTGCCACGTAACTCCTCCTTGTGCGTTCGGAACAGATCAAAATGAAAAAGCCCGGCTCTGGGCTACCTTTGAGGGAATAAGTTTACGAGAACATCTTTGCCTCGTGGAGTGTTGGAGTAATGCAGTAAGGAAAGAGAAATAGATGAAATGGCATCGCTTGAAAATTCCGGGGATGGTACTGAAGATCTTTTCCTGCCGCCTACTTTTAGTCGCCCTGAATGAGGCTTGCCACCGCAAAGGCTTCCATTCCTTCCCTTTTCCCACAGAAACCCAGACCTTCACTCGTGGTCGCCTTGACATTGACCCTGTCCACCTGCGTATCGAAAACCTTTGCCAGATTTTCCCGCATCTCGGACAAATGCGGCGCCAGTCTGGGAACCTGAGCGACCACGGTGACATCCAGGTTATTCAGCTGAAATCCGTCCGCCCTGACGAGGTCCGCCACGGCCTTCAACAAGATCAGGCTGGATATTCCCTTGTATTTGGGATCGGTGTCCGGAAAGTGCTGCCCGATATCCCCTTTGCCCAAAGCGCCAACTACCGCATCCATTATCGCATGGACGAGCACATCCGCATCGGAATGCCCGTCGAGCCCGAAGGGGTGGGGCACATGCACACCGCCCAGGATCAGAGGCCGATCGGCTGTGAGACGGTGCACATCGTAGCCAAATCCGATTCGAAACAAGACCGTTTCCCCTCTCATGGAAAGGCGCCAGGGTTTCAGGGCGCCCTGGTGCTTCCCGAAAATATCAGTGACAACTGCTGCAGTTGCTGCTGGAGCATGTGGAGCATCCCGATGATCCCGCGGAACGGGCCGGACTGCCGCTGCTTTTATGACCGCACGCAGACATCAACCTCTTTACCTTATCGCCCTTACATTGGGGGCAGGCTACCTGTTCGTCGCTCCTGAAGACCAGTGTTTCAAATTCTTCATTACAGTCAGAACACTTAAATTCATAAATAGGCATATTCTTTCCTCATCGTTTCGAAGCATCCAACCCTTCGATGACCGCTGCCGCCAGCAGGGGAAACATCAACTCGTGGTGTCCTACCAGACTGTATCCTTTTCCTCCTTCAAGAGTGGGCCGGCGAACCACATTGGTCATGGGGCGGTAATGCTGAATAAAATCCATGTTTACGGTTGTCAGATCGGTAATTCTGTGACCAAGATTTCTTGCCAGGCTCAGAGCCTTTAAAAACACTTCAGGAAGAATAACGGCGGAGCCGAGATTAATCAGCATGCCTCCCTCCAAGTTGGTTACAAGGCTGGAAAAAATACGAAAATCCAGGTGTGAGGTTTTCCCGATGGCTGCGCCATCCGCGTTGGGATGAAAGTGAATAATATCGGTACCGATGGCCACATGGACCGTAACGGGGATTTCCAGTTCCCACGCCCGTGCAAGAAGGCTGTACCGATTGAAAGGAAAGGCTTCTCGAACAAGCATTTCCCCCACCGATTCCCCCAATCCGAGTCCTCTTTTTGCTCCGTCGATAATGGCATCATTCAGGAATCTACCTGTCTCTTCAGCCATACCAAACTGTCCCCCGCCAAGGGAAGCCGCAACATCTTCCGAGGTGGACCCCGCCATGGCCAGCTCCGCATCGTGGATGATGCAGGCTCCGTTCATGGCTATTCCCCGAAAGATTCCACGCTCCATCAGATTGATGATGACCGGGTTCAACCCCACCTTTATTCCATGCGCCCCCATGGCCAGAAGGATGGTTTTTCCCTCTGAGACGATCTCCACCATGCGATCTCTGATTTCCAGCAGATCTTTTGCCGCAAGAATGCCGGGAAGCGATTTCAGCCATTGTTCCAGAGATCCCTCGGGTTTCCAGGGATGGGCGAAATCATCAATATTGACCTTGCTTACCCTTTCCTTCAAAGGGTAAGAATTCACGCGTTCCAGTGCGATGGGCGTTATGTGTTTCATGCGGTATTTCCGTTGCAGTTTAAACGGCTTCAGCGGCGCGGGGTTCAAGATGCTTCTGGAAAAGGATGTAATCCACGAGCCGGCAAATGAGGTGTTCCACCAGAAGATGGGCTTCTTGTATGCGAGCAGTCACTTCATGCCGGACGACCAGAGACATATGCACCGCATTTCGCACCTTCCCCCCATCTTTTCCCAGCAGGCCTACGGTAAACAGGCCAAGATCCCGTGCAGCCTCCACCGCCATAAGTATATTTCCGGAATTTCCGCTTGTGGTGATGACCAACAGAAGATCCCCTTTCACACCAAGAGCCTTTACCTGCTTTGAAAAGATTTCCTCAAAGGAATAATCATTGCCGATACTTGTAATCACTGATGTATCGGTTGTCAAAGCCAGGGCGGGCAAAGGAGGCCTCTCCAGTTCAAACCTGTTTACGAACTCGGCGGCCATGTGTTGGGCATCCGAGGCGCTTCCTCCATTTCCACAAATGAGGAGCTTTTTGTCGTTGAGAAAAGCCGAAGCAATTTTTCCCGATAAGGCGATGATGCCGTCTCCGTTTTCGCGGATAAAATCTTCTTTGGTTTTCACACTGTCTTTCAGGATCGCGTCGATCATGCTCTGCAAGGTCAGTTCTCCTTTTCCCCGGTGTTCTCGAATGCCAGATCTCTGAGGGCCCGGGCAACAATCTTCATCTCTTCTTCCTGAATAGTCCTCAGATCAAGCAGGAGTCGTTCTTTCTCAAGCCTTCCGATAATTGGCGGAGAATATGAACGGAGCCGCCTTTCCATATCCTGTGGAGACAATCGTTTTGGGACCAGGGATATCAGCCTGCTGGGCAACTCCTGAAGGGGAAGCGCACCTCCGCCGACCTTTGAGAAACCATCCACAAGCTCTATGTCGTAACAATCCGTTTCCACCCCCTTAACCAGTCTGAACAGCCGGTTCGCCTTTTTCTTGATGGAAGTGTAAGGTTGGCTTATCATCCGGAGGGTGGGGATCGATTGAGCCACGGTTTCTCGGTCCCTGTAGAGTTTCAATGTTTCTTCCAGTGCCACAAGGGTCAGCTTGTCAATTCTCAGAGCCCTGGCAAGCTGGTTTTTCCTGATAACATCCACCAGATCGGCCCGACCCAAAATAATTCCCGCCTGGGGACCTCCCAACAACTTGTCGCCGCTGAAAGTGACGAGGCCGACTCCCCGTTCAAGAGCCTCCTGAACCGTAGGTTCTTTGATCAGCCCGTAGACGGAAAAGTCCACCAGACAACCGCTTCCAAGATCCTCCATAACCGGAATTCCACTCCGGTCTCCCAGCTCTACAAGTTTTTCGAGAGGAACTTCCTCGGTAAAACCCACCACCTGATAATTACTCGTATGCACTTTCAGAAGCAGGGCGGTATCGGGGCCTATCGCATCCTCATAATCGCGCAGGTGCGTTTTGTTGGTCGTTCCCACTTCGATCATCCTCGCCCCGCTTTTAGCCATAACATCGGGAATGCGAAACGATCCTCCTATCTCAACCAGTTGCCCGCGGGACACCACCACTTCCCTTCCCTTGGCCAGTGTCTCGAGGGCGATGAGCACCGCCGCGGCATTGTTGTTGACCACCATAGCTGCTTCCGCACCGGTTAGTTCTTTAAGAATTTCCTCCACGTGCACAAAACGGCTTCCCCTTTTTCCTTCCGCAAGATCATACTCCAGATTACTGTACCCGCCCCCTATGGATCGAAACCTTTCCAGGGCCTTTTCAGGAAGTATGGAGCGTCCCAGGTTGGTATGCACAATAACACCGGTGGCGTTCACACAGTGCCGCAGACTCGGCATGGCTAATATTTCAAGCTTTTTTACCACACGCAAAGCGACCGTCTCCATCTCCGGGATCGCCCCGTCTTCTATCACTTGCCCATTCTTGATTCCCGTTCTGAGATCATCCAGAACAAGATGAATGGCTTTCAAAACCAGGCTTCTGGGATGGTTTGAAAAAGCATGTTCGATCTCCCGATGGGAAAGCAATTGATCAACCGCCGGAATTTTTCTAAACAACGCCTGCTTGTCTATGGACATGGTCAGTTTACCCCTTGAAATGCGCAGTCTCTTTTTCATAAACTTATAGCGGCAAATATACGGAACTTTTAAATCCACGTCAAATGGTTAAGTTTGAGAAAGAGAACAAAGAGAATTCCTGAATCGTGTTCAGCCTTCAGAATTCACTTGCAAAAATAGGTAGGGGTGTCTATAATGGATTTTTCAAGTAAAACCATGGTGGGTGTAGCTCAGTTGGCAGAGCACTGGGTTGTGGCCCCAGTTGCCGAGGGTTCAAGTCCCTTCATCCACCCCATAGTCAATCTAAAGGGTCAGCCGGCATCGGCTGACCTTTTTTTATGGGATAAAAACTGGAAGCAGAGAAGAGCGGAGAAACAGATGCCATGTCGAAGTTGAAAATTGTCGGCTGGGTTGCCTGGCTTTTTGGCGCATTATTACTGGGATTTCAAGCCATAGCTTTATTCATGGGCACGAAAGAGAAGGTTGCGTGGAAAAATTTGGCGCTTGTTGACGTCGTGGAGAAGAATCATCTTCTTTGGATCGATAACATTCCGTGGGTAAACGTCCAGCAGGTTGTGGGATATGTGGTTCATATGCCACTGTATCTATTGTTGTTTTGCTTTGGACTTTTATGCTTTATAATCAAAGGGTTCAGTTCGAAAGCATAAGTCAGGGCAAGGAAATTCACCTGACATTGAAAAATAGACGGGCATTACAATGGGACATTGACGCAAAAGCTTAAGGGCCGCGGAAAAAATGAGTTGTTCCAAATTACGCGCATATTCGAGTTCAGTTTGTTCGATCCGAAATCGGCAACCCGCAAGAATAGTCTTACTATTTTGAGGACTTGACGATTGAAGAGCGGGCAAAAGGGACCGAAGAGGTGATGGAAGTTGGGATAATACATTTTTTCCGCGGCCCTAAAACGGTCTACGGATAGCATGCCCCTCCTGAAGTGTCACATCGTCTTTTTATGTACTTTTTGGTTTGCAAATAGATCCCGTCTGGCTGTTCTTGTAATTGCCGTGACCGCCGGATGTTTGGCAATCCGCTCATACGAAATGGCATAGAAGCGTTCACGTACCGCATCTGTTCGTCCCACTACGCCAACATCATTTTGCTGCTGCACCTCTTTTTCGATAACAGAGGGGACTGCAAAAATCCCATAGCCATTTTGGCCGAATTTCTCCATTAGGGCACTGTCTTCGAACTCCGCTGCAATTCTAGGTTTTAGATTAAGAGACTCAAACCACCTTTCCAGGCCTTCCCTGAGTGTGGTCATGTCCAACGGAAGAAGCATTGGGGCCTCGTCAAGCGATTCCGGGAATCCCGGCTGAAACTGCGCAGACAACTTCTTGCTTGCAAAAAATGTAATGCCACATTCTCCGAGTAACTGGTTATATACCTTGATACTCAAACCTTTTCGCACAGGGGAATCACTTAATACCAGATCAAGATTATGCATGGCGAGCTGGGCAAGCAGGCGGTCTTCTTTGTCTTCGCGACAAATCATATGAACTCTTTCCGGAAGTCTCAATGCCGGTTCCAGTAATTTGCAGGCGATCAGCTTTGGTAAAACATCTACAATTCCGGCTCTTAATGGCAGAGGAGTTGTAGATGCACGCCCCCGCACCGCATCCATCATCTCACGGCCAAGGGAAAAAATCTCGTTCGCATAGCGAAAAGTCAGATGGCCAAGGTCTGTGGGCTCCAGATCTCGGCCAGCTCGGCGAAAGAGTTTGCCGCCCAGTGTTTCCTCGAGTTTAGAGACCTGCATGCTGACGGTAGAAGGTGAGAGTCGAAGCTTTTTAGAGGCTGCCGTCACCCCTCCTTCGTGCATCACGGTCCAGAAGTAGAGCAAATGATGATAGTTCAGCCATTCCATTATTTCACCCTCCCGATTCGAATATTTAGAAATACTATATCGTAATTTTCTAATTGTGCGAAACAATATTTTCCCGTATTCTTTGAGGAATTCTAAGTTTAAGATAATAAGGAGGAGAATAGAAATGGAATTACCGTTGCCCAGATGGGTGGAATTTGCAGTAGTGGTTGTATTGATCGTCATTCTTCCGTTTGCCTTGCGTATCATTGATCGTTTTCAGAAGCAGCCGGAAAGTACAACATAAATCGGAATTCAAATCCACCAGCCCTGAATCACCTCTTTCTTAACGGATAAGGTAAATCTGAATTTCATGCACGGCATTCCGGGCGACCTAAAAGTCGTCTGGCCGTGGGGGGAACAGATCTTATTCAATGGATGCCTTTTCCACCACCGAAATAATCTCATCATCACCGATATATCTACTGAACCTTTCCATCCTTTCATGATCCATTGCATTCGCGGCCCTTTATAATCCGACCTATGATACAATAGGACGAACCACACGTCGTCCGGAATATTGGATGCGCTCGGCAAGGACCAGATCCATCAGGATCCGTTAACAGATTCGATGAAAGGAATAAGATATGAAGAAAAGATATGCAGGCATGGCATTATCATGGATATTTTTGCTGCTTGGCAGCGGGGCTTTGGATATCACCTTCGCAGATGACCATGATCACAAAGATAAGCAACGGCATGAGAAAAGGGAAACAAAACACTATGAACATCACGACAAACGCGATCTTGCAACAGTGAATAATCCGATATACGCAGAAAATTGCGGGGCCTGTCATTTCGCATACCAGCCGGGCCTTCTTCCTTTAAGGTCCTGGGATAACATTCTGGAAGGTCTCACAGACCATTTCGGGGAGGCGGTTGAACTTGATCCAGCGTCAATGAAAACAATTGCTGAATATCTAAAGCTTCATGCGGCAGATCATTCCTCCGAGAAACTATCAAGTAAGATAATGAAAAGCATCGGCAATCAACCACCGTTGCGAATCACCCAGGTGCCCTACATCCAGAGAGAACATCATGAAATTCCGCCCGGCGTCTTTGAGCGGCAATCGATCGGTTCATTCTCCAACTGCATTGCCTGCCACACAACCGCTGAAAAAGGCATCTATGACGACGATAGCGTTACGATCCCAAAGTAGCCGGGGCAAAAAAACGGAACCGTAAGGTTGACCGTATGAAGGATCAATCTCCCCTGGGATTCTTCCTATTTGAAAAATGCCACGGGAACAGCAGCATCTTCGAAACGTCTTACAGAAAAGATAACCCCCTGCAACTGAAGCTTACCGAATTCACCGCCCCCCTATGCTTTGAAAAAAAAATTGACTCTCATTTCACCAATCTCCCATGGTTTTATCCGTGGATATCTCTTTGGAGGGAAACCGTGAATTGGATCGGGAGCGTTATATGAAATATGTCATTGTTGGAAACGGAATTGCAGGAACCTGTGCGGCGGAAGCTATCCGGGAAGTGGATTCAGAAGGTTCTATCCACATGGTCGGGGATGAATTAATCCTTCCTTTGGCCGGAAATCACCTGATGACCGAGCTGATCCTTTCCACCGGCGCGGTGGATATGATGCTGGTGGACTACCAGTGCATCATGCCTTCCCTGGGAACGGTAGCGGCCTGCTATCACACAAAGATGATCAGCACCAGCGGCAAGGCCCGGTTCCCGGGGATGGAACATCGGGAGTTCCATCCGGATATTGCGCGGAGGCTGGCCGAAGCGTTGGTAAAGGAAGCGATTGAAAACTTTACTCGAAGAGGCAACATCTATATTCCCGTGGAGCCGGTCCCTGCCCCCGAATGGTATTCGGAAAAAGCGGTCACCATCGGCGTCTATTTTGTGGCCTCCGGCGTGTACACGGTCCTCGGTCCCATGCCACCCGTTACCGGAAGCCTGAATGTGGTCAACCTCCTGACGGAAGGACTCAACGACGTGGTGGGAGCGACCTCGTGAGGATCGAGCAGGCCCGGAAAACCTTCGCCAAACCAGAAGAGACCGTCAGCGAACCCATGCGAATACTGCTTGGGAAAAGGTTCTTAACTCACACTCAAAAAGCCAAAACGCCGGAAACGCCGGAATCCGAAGGCCGCAAGCCGTATACCTCAATATTGGCAGACATAAGATAATCCCTCTACCTTACATACCTTAACCGAAGGCCCAGATTCAACCCAAGGCCTTTTTTCCAGTATCCACTCTTTTAGAAATGCTTTAGACTGATATTTTACTGAAAGTAAAAATGACTTTTTCGCGTTTTTTAAGGGAAAAACGTAAAAAACAGATTGACAGCCAAAGTCTCCACTGGTAAACTTTGGTCCAAGTAATCAACACTATTTCTTTGCAACTTAAAGAATGCTCAAATGAACAATTTAATCAAGGAGTGGGAAAATGTGGATTCGTAAGCATACCTTTTTAGCCCAGGCCATGGTGGTCTTTGCCCTTATCTGCTTCACAGCACCCGGTTTTGCCGCAGCTCCATTTGCTGGGCGTATTCTGCCTACTCAGAAAGCTAATTTCTTCAGTGATGGACAGAAGATTGGTGAAACCACCGCCGAGGCGCCCCTGCCTTGGGATACCCTTGTTAAATGTGAAGGCCGGACTGCCGTGAGAATGGACCAGATGTACGTTGTGTTTGATGACGGCAGCTCCTTTATCATGTCCCGGACGGGTACATTGGATCTCAAAACCGGCACGGCCTACTTTGCCCTTAAGACACTCCCCGAAGGGCTCACCTTTGGAACCCCCCAGGCGAATGTGGTAACCGAGCAGATCATACTCAATGCCGCTACCGGAAACCAGTTGCTGAAAGGGTATGTCAAGGTCGATAAATCCCAATCGGAGCTGGGCGTCCTGGAAGGGGGGCAACTTATGGTTCGAACCGCTGATGGGCAGAAGACCATCAAGACCGGTCAACGCATTATTTTAGCGCAAGCGGTTGTGGGTGCCGGCGCCGCGGGAGCGGTTGGAGCGGGAACCGGTTTATCAGCTGCCGCTGTTGGAGGAATTGCCGCGGGTGGAATAACAGCCGGCATGGCAGGTTTGGCGGCCGCATTCGGCCCGCCGAGTACGAATGGCGAGGCAAGCCCTTTTACGCCACCGCAATAATACTCAATAAAACAGTTCCCGATTCCACTAATTTTTACTTAAGTGCGCTCCCCCTCCATCTTTTGAGGGAAGCGCACTTGGTTTTTAATTCCTTCCCGTGTCATGAAAAACTGCGGCAGGCCGCTTTCGTATCATTTCAGGCAAATGCTTTACAAAATCCAGTCAAGACCAAATTTTAAGGGAAAAAATGTACGCTGAGAAACAACGAGGAAGGCACAGGTTTTGGGCAATGCAGATTATCCTTGCTTTTTTGCTCCTGTTGGCGGGATGCGGTGCGAGTCCCCTGACCAAAGATGAGATGGTCGAAACCCGTATTGCTGAGCAGAACCAGTCAAACCGATCAAGCGAGATCAACGAAAAGATCTTTAGCAAGGTTCAGCCAAAGGCCGCGGCAACGGACCCTCTTCTGGGTCCCGGAGATCTTCTTGAAATAAAGGTCTTCGAGGCCCCTGAGCTGGAGACCCAGGTACGAGTCAGTTCCCGCGGGTTTATCACGCTTCCACTCTTGGGAGACGTGGAAGTTGTCGGCCTCTCCTCGCGCCAGCTGGAAATGAAGGTTGAGGAGTTGTATGGGGCCAAGTACATCAAGAACCCCCACGTGGGTCTTTTTGTGAAGGAGCAGATGAGCCAGAAAGTCACCCTGGTGGGCCAGGTCAAGTCGCCCGGCACGTATGAATTGCCATCCCGGATGAGACTGCTGGATACGTTAGCCCTTGCCGGTGGTCTCACCGATAAAGCCGGCAGCATGGCCAGAGTTCGCCGTGTGGGAAAAACGGATGAAGACACCGGTTCCTATGTGGTGGATCTGGATCGCCTTATCAACGAAGGCGTAGCCGAACTGAACATTCCCATCAACGGGGGCGACGTTATTTTCGTCGAGGAAGGCGGCATGTTTTACGTGGACGGCGCTGTCCGAAGAGCTGGTGCATTTCCCATAAAGCCGAGAACCACCCTGGAAGAAGCGATCATGGTCGCCGGAGGCTTTCTCTCTTATGCGGATGCTGAAGATGTTGTTTTGGTCCGCCGGAATGATGAAAACAAGCGGGTGGTCAAGCATTTGAATCTTGAAGTGGCCAGTCAGGCATCGCACCCCATCAAGGACGGCGATATCCTTGTAGTGGGCTCGACATTCTGGGGGCGGGTTGCCAGCGGTGGTGGATTCAATATCGGGCTTCCCTTTTTGGGTATAGGATACTCCAACCCGGAGAGATATCGGTAAAACCTGAAATCTGAAATTGGCTTCGATGGTCCCGTGAAAATTTGAAAAACCTCTGATTTCATCATTCCCGCGAAAGCGCGAATGACGGGCTCACCAGCTTGATAGCTCAACAGCTATCCTATTCACCGTCAAAGCGGTAACTCAGGCGTGAAACCCGCAAGGCGGTTTCATTCAGTTTTAGATCCATGAAAATCTCGCCATGGCTTTGCCCGCTTCGTCCATCCATAAATTTCCAATCCAGATCGAACCGCCCTGTCATGGAAACCATATCGGTTCCCATGACTTGCTCGGTTTCATTTACGGAAATACGGTAGTTCAGGCTTTTCACATTATCCCATAACTTCCGGTAATCGGGCCTGAGCTCGTACAGGGCCTTTCCATTTTCCATGGCGTTGGCCGTAAAAAACGAAAAAAAGGTCTCTGCATTTCCCCTTTCATAAGCCGCCGTATACTCTTTTAGAAAAGCAAGGATCTGTGAGCGTTTTATGAAAGAGGTCTCGTGGGTCTCCGGAACAGGGACAGCGGGAAATACCAGTCCGGGTGGATTTGTGGTGACTTGAATGGAAGAATGGGGTAGCGCAGGGGATGGGGAAGCGTCTTCTGAAACAGCAGGGGCGTTTGTCTGAAGCATTTCTGAAACATTGAATTCGGTTTCTTTTGTTGTATCCTTGTCCGTCGAAGGGGAGGGATTTCCTGCCGCGTTGCCGGAGTCCGATGGGATAGAAGCCTGCTGAATCGGTAATTCGGACGTTTTTTCAAGCGATTTCGAAAGGACCTGTGCCGCAGGGTAGGACGTCTTCTTTTTCGCCGGCTCGGACGTTTCCATGTTCTTCTTCGTTTTGGTGGGCTTCATCACCTCTTTTGGCTTTTTCTCACGCGATTCTTGAATGCCCGCTGCCTGGCTTTTACCCCCTTCTTCAAAAGGCAGCACCTTACCTTCAACAGGCTCAGGCGCCGGTTCTGCCCTGGGTTCTTCAATTTCAATCCGTTGTGGGGAAGTCACCGGTTCCAACGCAGGGGTCGGCTTCTCTTCCACTTCGGTACGCTTACCCAACGTCAAAGTCCCGGCCGCCGCTATCGGTGTTGCCTCCACATCTTCCGTTTTCCCATCAAGCAAAGGCTTCCCCGGCGCCCCCTTGTTTTCCACTTCACCGGGATCAGGTTCCGACATTTCCCGGGCCGACCCCGGAATAGGAGAAGACGTTACCTGGGCCAGCTCCACCATTATTTCATGTTCATGGACAATACTGATCACCCATGCGAGCAAAATCATTACCGCCACCAGGACGGCGATTCGATACGTTGCTTTCCGGAGCCTTCCTGGAGGCCGCCTCTTGTTCCTTTCAGCGGGACCTTCTTCCGTATCCTTTTCATGCCACGAAACCAGCTGCAACCGACACTGATCAAAGGCCGCTCTGCTGTTAGGATCTATGAGGGTATCATAGGCGGCTTTAACGGCCATAAAATCGGTGGAACTTTCAGCGGTCCCCCGCGCGGTATCCGGATGGAGCTCAAAAGCCTTTTTCCGGTAGGCGGCGCGGAGCGCCGAGGGCGTGGCCGAAGGTTTCACTCCCAGGGCATGGTAGTAGTCGATCTGAACGTCACATGTGCTGACCAGGCCCAGAGCAACAGCGGCCGGTCCAAGCTTTTTCCTCAACCGTTCCGCATCCATCCCCCGGGAACGCAGAATATCCAAGGCCCGCCGGGCAAGCTGCCGGTCGTATTCGGATAGGGGGGAAACCAGGGCCTTGCAGAGCAAAAGGCGCGCGCGGTCATCCGCCAGGTAGGCGATCAACGCCGGGGTCTCCCATATTCCGGAAAGGGCCACCAGAAGATTTGTCAAACGCTTGGAATCCTCCAGCGAATTTGCCGTCACCGGCCTTTTGCCTTTGAACCAGCCCCATTTCATATGGTTTCGTCGCCGCTGTGGAGGGTTTGCATCTTTTTTTGTAACTGCTTCCTCGAGCGACGTCCATTTTTTTCGTTCTTGCCGTATTCATAGTTATAATAGTGCCGATAGTAACGGTAATAGGAACGATACCCGTATCGTTTGCTGAAATCGACCCTGTTGATCACACAGCCCAGAATGTTCCCGTTTACATTCTGTATGCTCCGTTTGAAATGGCGCACCGCATCCCGGCTGGTCTCCCCCAGGGTAATGACCATAACCACCCCCCCCACCATGCGGGACAGGACCAGAACGTCGGCAAATCCCTGGTTGGGCGGCGCGTCGATAATGATTCGGTCGTACTGCTCGCCAAGGCTTTCCATGAGCTTACCGAAGCGATTGGAAGCAAGGAGTTCCACCGGGTTGGGCGGGATAGGGCCTGCGGGAATGATAAACAGGTTCGGTATTTCAGTGGCAATCACCGGTTCTTCGGCGATAATGCCGGCGAGATAGCTTGAAAGCCCCGCGCCCTTGCCGTTGTTAGCGCCGACGGCCTCGGAGAATATTCTGTGAATGCGAGGCCTTCGAAGGTCTCCGTCGATGATGACCACCCGCTCGCCCCCCTGGGCGAATGCCGTGGCCATATTGGTGACCAGCGTAGTTTTCCCTTCCCCCTGGGTCGTACTGGTAAAAAGGAAGCTGCGGGTGTGGGCATCCCCCCGGGCCAGTTGTATGGAGACCTTGGTGGTGCGAATCGCTTCGCAAAGGGCCGATCGCGGATCGCCTAAAAACGCTTTTTCCACCATGGGGTCATCCGCTTCAACCTTTACCTGGGGCGCCACTCCCAGGATGGGGATGTGGAAACGGTTGGTCATTTCTTCGGGTTTAGTGATGGAGTCGGCGAAGTACTCCATGGAAAAGGCCAGCCCCACCCCGCCAACCAGCCCCACCACAATGGCCAGCAGCAGGTTGAGCATCACCTTGGGTTTAAAGGGCAGGATGGGAAGGCTGCCCGGATCCACGATATGAATGTTACTGGACGATACCCCCACCATCGATTCGATCTCCTTGGCCCTTTGCAACAGACTTTGATAGATGGCGTTGTTGGTGTCCACCTCCCGCTTTACAATCTTGTATTGGGTGGCCCGTTCGTTAAGTTCCATGGCCGCCTGCTTTTTCTCCTGGGCCACTCCGATGAGGGTCTCCATCCGCCTCTTGGCGGATTCGTATTGGCTCTTGATAGACCCGAAAATTTTCTGCTGTTCTTTTTGAATCTGGGACTGAATGCTTTTCATGCGCATTTTAAGCGCGTTGACCTCGGGATACGCATCATAAAAGGTGGCGCTTTTCCTTTCATACTCTGATTGCATTTCAGCGTATTGTCCCTTAAGCGCCGCGATCATAGGGCTTTCCATTACCTGAGGCAGGCTGGCGGGACCTTCTTTTTCGGCCTGGCGATATTCCGACTCCCGTTTGATTAGTTCGGCCTCGGCCTCGGCCAGGGACCGGTTGATCTCCTCCAACTGGAGATAAACGGAGTTGAGATTCCCTTCCAGGGAAACGATGCCCGCCTCCTTGGCAAAACGGTTTAGTTCATCTTCAGAACGTTCCAGCTCAATCTGGGCCCGTTTAATCTGCTTCATGAGAAATTCGCGGGCAATTCTGGATCCCTCAAGCTTCTTGTCCATCTGCCAGGCCACGAATTCCTTTGCATAGGTTTCAACCACAAGCTTGGAGAGCTGCCGGTCCGGAGAAGTAAAGGAGAGTTCAATGATCATGGCGTTTCGACGGGGCTCTACCGTGAGGTTGTTTTGAATGAAATCCAGCACCTTCTTATCTTCCAGCACCTCCTTGGACAAGGCGATCTTGTAGGTCTGGGAATCCCCGCTGTTGTCTTCGTTTCCCGGCCGAAACCAGTTCAAAATCCACATGGAAGCGTCTGTTACCCCAGCCTTTACCAGGGACAGAAGCCCGGTTTCCTGGTCCTGGCCCAGACTTTTCTGAAGCGCCTCAAGGCGTTTTTTCATGTCCAACTTTTCCGCCACGCGCATAGCCAGTGCCTTGCTTTCAAGGAGCCCTACCTGGGTCTGCATATATTCCTGTGAGCGCATCTCACCGGCCACCACCTCCTCAAACTTGGTGACCTTGGCCTGTTCCTGGCTCACCTCAAGGGTAGCCGTGGCTTTATAAATGCGCGTAGCCGAAAGGGTAAAGATCGCCGTGGTGACAAAAGTGAGAAGCAGAAACCCCAAGACAAGCCACTTGCGCCGAAGCAGTACGTCCAGGTAATCCTTGATCGATACCTCTTCGTCCATATCAGGGATCGATTCTCGAAACTCGGTACTGGGAAGCCTGCTTTCCTGTGTTGCCCGGGCAAGGCTGAGCTCCGTCTCCTGAGGCGGAGAACCCTCCCGTTCTTTATCCATATGCGCCATAATGCTTCCTTTCTTATCAGCTGATAAGCTCAACAGCTTACCAGCTTACCAGCTCAAAATTGTCCAACCAAACCGTACCCTCAATCTTATTATCCAATTTGCGACTCGGATTCCGCCTCAGCCGTACCACCACCGCATGGCAACCCTCGGGCGCCGTAAACGAAAGGCTCACTTCCTCCCAGTCCCTGGTGCCCAGCAGCATGGGGCCCTTCACGTACAGGCCTTTGGCGTCATGACCGTAAACTTCCAGGAACGGTCCCTGATCCGTACTCAGTCCCTGGCCCTTCCACCAGGCCGTGAGTCGATAAGAGTCTCCTGGTTCCACGGGTATGATCTGACTCAGGTGCGCAAACGAACCATTCTTCTTTCCATCAAATGTTACGGCCAGCGAATAAGCGCCGTCATGGGCAGTCCCCGCCACCCGTTCTATTTTCCAACCCGGATCGCCCCGATCTGAAAAACGCCAGTCAAAAGGCCCGTTGGTGATTTCCGCATCAAATCCGGGGTTTGTCAGCCGGCCCACCTCTTGTCCCCGCAGGGAAAGTGCCTCATCGACACGTTTTTGACCCAGCAGACGCCCGGATAACCTCGCATCCGCTTCCGGATCACTGAGCCCCTTTTGGGCCATCTTCTCTCGAACGGCCAAAGCCTGGTCCAGCCGACCCCATCTAATGAGCCAGTTCAGATAGGTCGAAAGATTCCCGGCTTCAAACCGTTTGTCGACAGCCTCCGGCTCCCTGGCCAAAAGCACATCCGCAATCTGAAGGGCATCGGTGGTGTGCCTGTTGTTTGCAATCATTCGGTTGAGGTTTTCCCAGACCACGGGATAAACGCCGAGATCAAGGGCGAGCAGGGTTTCAGACCATGTCCAGCGAAGGGTTTTTTTCCCCAGCCCGTGAACATAATCGAGGATCTCCCTGGCGCCATCCGGGTTCCCATCGGCATTTTCCGCCTCAGCCAGACCTAACCAGGCCCCCCCATTCAGGGGATCCAGGCTCACGGCGTTTTGAAAGAACCGCTTCGCCCCTGAAACATCCTGTACGGCCCAGGCCTCTACCCCCAGACGCGCCAGGGCGGCGGGAAAGGCCGCCAGGCTCGGCGCCATCTCCCGGGTATGGAACCTGGAGGCCGCGACACGACTTTCCAGGCCCCATTTGAGAATCCAGAGGGCCAGGCAGAGAAGGGCTGCGCTGATCACGATCCTTCCGGTTATCTTGGTTATTGTTCCGCTTTTGAAGGCCATTTAAACCATCGTCTTCCGGGTTTTTTCTTCCGCGCTATTTTCACGGGGGTGATATTTTCCAGGGGCGCCCCGGCCCAGACTCGGGCCGGATTTTCCTCCACCAGGATTCGGGTCCTCTCCTCGCCCAGTCTTTCTATCAGCGCCCGTTTCATCCTGTGAATGTTTTCAGGGGTGATATCCCCCGGCCGGTGTCCGTCCGTGGCCAGACAATGGGCCAATCCTCTTTCCAAAAAGGACCAGGCCGTCTCCCGCACGCTTCGTCCGTAACGCCCCTGAAGACTCTTCCAGTTGACCTGAATCCCTACCCCCATGTCCACCATCTCCTGAAGGACTTCCGGCTCCCTTGCCAGATGACTGCAACGCTCCGGGTGGGCCAGCAGAACCCGATGCCCCACGGCCGATATTTCAAAAAGGATCTGTTTCCATCCCACCGGCAGCTGTTGAAAGGGCGGTTCCACCAGCACATAAGCGTCGCCATTCAAGGGCAGCACCCGCCCCGTCTGAATGAGCTTGGAAATTTCCATGGTCATGGCAATTTCCATCCCCTGCACCACCTCAAGCGCAA
The DNA here is from genome assembly GCA_963747555.1 of uncultured delta proteobacterium. Lineage (GTDB taxonomy): Bacteria > Desulfobacterota > DSM-4660 > Desulfatiglandales > Desulfatiglandaceae > DUZB01. The sequence continues at coordinate 20,884 of CAVVFZ010000015.1, read as the reverse complement.
TCTTCCGTTTCACCAGGGCCTGGCGAAATCCCGCGAGCCATTTCAGGACCTTTTCAGACGACGGTTGCCATACGCTTCCCACCACCCAATGGGGCGTAGCCGCCACGCGCGAAAACCCCGCCGCAGCATATCGCGCCGCCATATCGAGGGATTCCTCGATTTTCTCCGGTCCATCATCCAGCCCCGGGAGTATGTGGGAGTGTAAATCGATCATCCTTCAACCAATTTTTTCCCTTTATCCGGCGCCCGGTCGCCCATGATGCGTGATCCGCACATCCTCGACCACCCGCATCAAAAATGGAAACCTTTTTTGAAAATGGGTTCACCACCCTCGTCCGTTCGGCCATAATCGCTTTCCCATGAGGGCGGCGTACCGGAAGACCGGTACCCCCGTTGGGAACAGCCGGAGACGGCCATGAAAGATAGGGATAGACCCAGGATGGCAAAAACAACAAGAGCGCTTTTTGCGCTCTTCGCCAAAGTTCGCATCGTATATTTTTTCTGTAAGCACACGACCTGCACACCCTCCTAATTTCTCCAGGTCCCGCTGAAGACGGGATCTTCGATATTCCCGGTTTATACCACCATCTTTCGTGATGCCATGGCTGCGGGTGTTCGATGTTCGTCACTTCTAAAGATCCCCGCCTCAACCAGTGCCAGCAAGAGCACAAAAAACACCTGGTTTGCCGGAATCTGGAAATTGAAATCCAGAAATCCGTGAAACGCCATGGAACATAATCCCGCCAGAGAACCGATTGCCACAAACAACCGAAACCGGCCCACATCAAAGCCAACACGAACGGCGCGCCGAATCCCCCGGAACAGGAAGAAGAAAAAGCCGATCACCAGGGGTACGGCCCCGGCCCATCCAGCCTCGGTCACCAGTTGAAGGTAGTCATTATGGGCATGACGGTACCAGATGCCCGCCGTCTTCGCCGGAGTCCGCCCCCGGACCGGGCTCAGCCAGGCAAGCCCTTCTGCCGGCAGGGGGATCATCTGGAAAAGGGTGACCGCCAGGAAGACTCCCACGGTGCCCCACACCCAGGGTCCGGGCCGCCATAAAAGCCTCCCCTGCCACAGAAGCACCACAAAGGCCAAAATCATCAGCACCGCGTAAAGGGAGACGATCCACGGCTGCACCGCACCGAACAGGAGCCCCACTGTGCCGATAATAAGATACGCAATTCCTTTAACCAAGTTTTCTCTCTCCCTGAACGTGATTTTGGCTAATTCTTATTAGACCACAAACCCATTGCGAATACAAAGAAAAGATCCATAAAAATGCGAGTCTTCCCTTCGCCGGGCAGTCAGGGATCCGTTGTCGGCCGTCAGTCATCCAACCATCCCACATTTCCTCGCGCACTGGGGCGCGATAACCCAAACTAAAGTTGAAAAGTTAAGGGCGTCCCGCATCCTGTACGGGTTCGGCCGTGAGTTTTACTCCGAGAGCTTTGCAGACCCGTTGAATAGTGTCAAACCGGGGCTTGGCGTTCGGCCGTAGTGCTTTGTAAAGCGCTTCACGCTTTATGCCGCTGGCCTTGGCAATTTCTGTCATACCCCGGGCCTTGGCAATGTGACCCAAAGCCGCGGCCAGCTCGCCGGGGTCGCCCTCCTCCAGTACCTGCCGAAGATATTCCGCAATATCCGCATCGCTCTTAAGGTATTGCGCCATATCGAATTCGGATAATCTGTCGACTTTATATTTTCTAGTCATAATCTTCTATTCCTCAATAGTTTCTGCCGGCGCCTTGGCCGCCTGCGATGTCAGCGCCCTGGCTGCTTTTATCGCCACCGCCAAGCATTATGATCATTGCTTCATTGAACTGCTTGTAATACATGCGCCGGCCGGGGCCAAAGAATTCTCGCATCTCATAAACACCAGCTCCTACCGGAGCCACATCACCCAACAGACCGCGTTGGGGCTTTTCCAGTCGCCGCAACAATCGTAACCGGGTTTGATGATCACGCAGACTGTCGATCCAACCATCAAATTCAGGCAGGCGCTTTATGGTATGCGTAAATCGAATGTAATCGATAGAGGACGGAACTGCAAGGGAAATCAATGTTCTTAATGAAAAGTCAACTCACAAAGGTCTTATTGCCTTCGCCCCCTCATAACTTCACTTACTTCTAATCCTCCGTCCTCCGTCATCCGTCATCCGACCTCCGCCATCCGTCCTCCGCCCCTGTCTTTTCCACGCAACAGCTCAACAGCTTTTCCGCTTTAAACAAAATCCTTGCTAAATCCTTCAAACAACGATAAACTGAATCTTAGCATACAACTTGGAGGTTTGCACATGGAAACAATTACTGCGACGGTTTCAAGCAGAGGCTACGTTGTTTTACCCGCCCGGCTCCGAAAAGAAATGAACATAAAAGCCGGCACAAAGATCTTGTTAAGCAGAGAAGAAAACACGATCATCTTACAGCCCGTGACCTCTTTCACACAAAAACTGGCGGGATTGACCGCACAGAACTTTGGCAGGAATCCGGAGGAAGTCAAAAAATACATGGATGGGGAGCGGGAAGATCGATGAAGACAATTCCACCTTCCGAACTCAAGAAGAAAATCAGCGGCAAAAAGCTGCTGATCGATACCAATATCATCATTTATTTAACAGACACCATACAGCCCTATGAACCACTTTCCAGATTGATATTTGAGATGATCGAAACGGGTGATGCTTCCGCTGTGCTGTCAGTTGTTTCTGTTGCAGAAATTATGAAGGGACCGATAAATGCCGGACAACACGATAGGGCTTTGGACGTCAAGAAATATCTCCTGAATTTTCCAAATATCTCCTGTCAGGAAATAACGTTGGAGGTTCTGGAACATATCGGGGGAAACAATTTGGTTGACTGGACAAAATTGAGGACCACTGACACCCTGATAATCGCTTCAGGCTTGGAAAACGGGGTTGATTTATTTGTATCCAATGACGCCCACTTCAAAAAAGCCATCCATAAGGGTTTATCTCTTTCTCTCGACGCTGACTGATATTCATTCGCCTCCCCCCTACGTCCTCCGTCTTTCCGGGTAGAACTGGGAGGTTGTCCTCCCAGAACCCCCACAGACCCGTGCGAGCGCGATTAGCGCACACGGTTCCTCAGGATTATGGTTTCACTACGCAAATTTGTGCACGATCCGGGGTTTCGGTAGTGGGTAGTGCTCCAGAAGTCGGTTGAATCGTTCCCATGGCATATCGTTGTCACGAGAGCGCCTATTCAGCCATTTGCGCCATGAACGCTTGACCTGCTCGTAGAACCGACCAATTCCCTTGAAGTTGAATGTGACCCCATAAAAGCCGTAATGCCCCTTCAACTTCCTGCAAAGCGCTTTCCACTGCTCCTTTACAGGGTCGTGGCGGTGCTCCTTGCACCAGTCATACACCCTTTGCACAGAGGCTTTCAGCTTCTTCGCCGCAGTCTTGCGCTTCATCACCCAGTTGCCTTTTCTCGACTTGCCCCAGTAGTGGGTAAAACCGAGAAAGACAAAGGTCTCCGGCTTGTGCCGGTCCCCTCGGGGTCGGTGAAAGTCCACCAGCCGGGTCTTCTCCTCATGCAGCTCCAGGCCGTACTTGCCAAATCTCTTCGGCAGTACTTCCCAGACCCGATGCGCATCCTGCTCACTTGAAAACAGAATCACGTAATCATCGGCAAATCTAATCAATTCTGCGCTCCCATGGAGCCTTGGCTGTACTTCTTCCTCAAACCACTTATCCAGCACTTTGTGCAGGTAGATGTTGCTCAGCAGCGGTGATATTACTCCTCCCTGGGGAGTCCCCTCCTTCGGGAAGTGTATCACCCCGCCTTCCATCACTCCCGCTTTCAACCACTTCCCGATTGTCCGCAGCACTACACCATCACGCACCCGCTCCTTCAGAAATTCACGCAGATGATTGTATTTCACCTCACCGAAAAAGTTCCGGACGTCAACTTCAAGCAGCCAGCATCCGCCCATCTCCATCACCTTGCCCCACATGTCCTCCAGCGCATGGTGCACTGAACGACCCGGTCGGAAACCATATGAGCAGTCCAGAAAGTCCTGCTCATACAGGGGGGTCAGCAACATCACCACCGCCCTTTGCAGAATCTTATCTTCCAGGGTCGGTATTCCTATCGGCCTGACCCGCCCATCCCCCTTGGGGATGTATACCCTCTTTACCGACGGTGCAACATAACTTCCCGACTTGAACCGCTCCAGCAGACTTCGAAGATTACCGTCAAGGTCCTCCTCATATTCCTTTGCTGTCACGTCATCCACTCCCGCCGATCCGTCCTTCCGAGTCTTCCGGTACGCTTCGTACATCCATTCCAGATCAATGTAGTAGGCGAGTGAGGTGAAGCCCACATCCGGCATGCGCTTCCCAAGTTCCGCTATCCGTTGCTGTTTCGTGTACACGTTCCCGGATTTCAACGCATCCTCCATGTTTCCCACCAACAGTTCCATAATCCCGACACGGCCCTTCCCTCTTCCGGCTCCCCGCGGGTCGGGTTCGCCGTCATCATCGGTACTATGCCCGTGCTAAGACTCCCTAATGCCGTCCCGCCGCACTTCGTTTCCTTCGCTTGGCGGTACCACCGACCTCACCATTTCTTCGTATCTCCTGTACATCCCCTTGAGGTGGGTTCTGTACAAGCCTGGATGTTTACGGTCCACCCGTTGGCCACCCATAGGCCACCTCTTTCAACCGGTGGAGCACTTCGGGTCTCCCAGGTTCCTGGGGAGTCCTCTCGTACCTTTGCCATGCTCAAGAGACCCCGGCCGCGCCGTCACGCCTCGCCTATTATGGCGTTCCGGTGTTGCCCCCGCTAGTCAGACGACGAAGGCCACAGCTACAAGACAATTTCGAGGCTGATTCACATGGCTTCAGTACCCGCTGTCTACGCTTCCAGATTCGGCTTTCCCTACACTGGCAAGACTCGCTTCCGGTGGGCGGCGAACCCTTACCGGATGGGATTTGAACCCATTAGACTCCTTCAGCGAATTTCAAGTGCGGCTCTCTCGCCGCCTATCCCAACGCTCCAGACTTCGCCTGGCGCGACTGTCCTCTGTCGTCTGTCATCTGCCGTATGTGATGTGTCGTCTGTGATGTGTCCTCCGTCATCTGTCATCTTGTCACTGGAGCTCATTCGTTACATTCATCTCAACCCCTTACGGGCTAAGCTGGTTCAGGACCCCAACGCACTCGACAAATACCCCTGGTCAGGTCACAGCGCCATCCTTGGTCGCCGAAAGAATCCCCTTGTTCCAGAAATCAGAGATCCGAGGTCAGAAACCAGAAATCAAGCAAGATTCGACCAGATTGGAAACCCAAATAGTGCCAAGGGAGACATCCCCTCCGACACGGACGGATTGTTTTTTCAGTTTCGTCAGGAAACTGAAAAAGACAACAAAAATCAGCGAAATCCGCGTAATCCGTGCCAAAAAACGTCTTTAGCCGAAAAGACCATCGAAGATACCCTCCTCCATTTTGGTGAAACCGAAAGAGCTGCGATAAAGAGGTATCGAGAGTTTGTGGAGAAAGGGATCAAACAGGGCGCCCGTGAGGATCTTCGAGGAGGCGGTTTAGTCAGGAGCGCTGGAGGAGATGTGAGTGGCCTTCTTGGGCGTAAAGCAGAAGAACGGGAAAAGGGAGACGCAAGGATACTGGGAAGTGGGGATTTCGTCAGCGAAACCCTGCAGGAAGCGGAGGTGAAGTTTGAAAAGAAGTACCTCCCAAAGCGGCCCATAGAGGAACTGATTGAAATTGTGGCTGGTAAATTGGGGCTCAAACCTGAGTTGATATGTTCTGGGAACAGACAAAGGCAGTATTCTGAAGCCAGATCCCTGGTTGCTTGGCTGGCTGTTGAGGAAATTGGGCATCCGGCGGCGGAGGTGGCAAGATTTCTGGGAATCAGCCGTGTTGGAGTGTTGCTCTCATTAGAAAAGGCAAAGGAAACCTGTCCGAAATACGGGTTCGAGCCAACGCTTCTCAACCTTACAGATTCAATATGTTGAAAAATAACTTAACAGACTTACCAACGTCCCCCATTCCAGAAAATTAGTATTTGACAGGCGGTTATACCTTTTAATATTGTAAGGTATAACATTTTCCATGTGGAGAGGAAAACCATGACCGTAACTTCGAGAGAATCTATAAAGATGAAAGTCTTTCCTAAAGGGCAGATTGTCATTCCAGTTGCTTTAAGAAAAAAATATCATATTGAAATTGGAGATCATGTTGATGTCATTTCAAAAGCTGATGGCATCTTCCTGAAACCTATGCCAAAAAATGAAAAAACGAGATCTCTTACCGACAATTTATTTGGAGTGTTTAGAGAATACGCAAAAGAGAAATCAAAACTCAAAAAAGCAGATATTAAAAAAGCAACGGAAGCTGGTTTTGTTGATGAGTGGGAAAAATGATAGCGCTATTGGATACCAATGTTTTAATCCGTTTTTTGACATCCGACAAGACGCAAAAGTTTCATGGGGTATATGCTCTGTTTGAATCCCTGGAGCAGGGAGATTTGAAGGCTGAACTGAAATTGATTGTTTTGTTCCAGGTCGTATTTGTTTTAAAAAGCTTTTATGCTGTTCCCATAGAAAGCATCGCAACTGGAATGCTGGACCTCCTTGAATATAAAGGAATTATTGTCAAGGAAAAAAGAATTGTTCGCCGGATGCTAATGCTCTGGCATGATAACAAATTGGACATTGTAGATTGCTATCTGATTGCCTCATTGGAAGGAGACAAGCAGAATATCCTTTATAGCTATGATCGTGACTTTGATAAGTTTGAAATTAATCGTAAAGAGCCTTAGGTGCACTGGCGTTGAGAACAAGACAACTTACGGAAACAATTAAACTTCATGCCCTTCATGGGTAAATATTCGGCTTGTTCTCAGATTTTTTGAAATAGTTCGGGACACGAGGCAAAAAATTTGCTACAAGAAGAAGCATGAATGCTTCTTGTCAAAAATCACAGCCATTATACACCCCTGGCATCTACGATCAAGCCATTGATTTATCTGTTGAGAAACCGCGACTGCTTCTCATTCCAGAAAAAGAGTATCTGGAATTGAAAAGTGAGGCGGGCTATTGGCAGACCATGCATAAAAAAGCCATTTTGCGTGAAAAAACTCTGAAGGAAACAATAAAAGAGCAAGAAGGCAAAATCCGGGATCTGCGAAACCGCTTATTTGGGAAAAAAAGCGAGAAAGGAAGTTCCGATAAGAATCAAGGCAAAATAGAACCTCCAACGTCCAAGCATCCTCGTGGTCAGCAACCCGGAAGCAAAGGGCATGGACGTACCGCCCATCCCGATCTTCCGCGAAGAGAGGAAACGGTTAACTTCCCGGAAACCCCGGCATGCCCTAAATGCGGCAAAAACTACATAACCGATGGAAGTAGGGAAACCGAAATCATTGAAGTTGAAGTTAAGGCATATACGCGTAGAATTATACGCTGCTGCATGAAAAAAGGGTGTTCGTGCAAGGGTGTTCCCTATACAATTAGCGCGCCCATGCCTCCCACAGTTATCCCAAGAAGTCCATATGGAATTTCAATCTGGGAAAACGTCCTTTTAAACAAGTTTCATTACTGCCAACCCACCAATCGTCTTCTGAACCAGTATGCGGAATTGGGTCTACCTATTTCCCCCGGAAGCATTGCGGGTGGGTTAAAGATAGTCAAAGAGTTTTTTCAGCCTGTTTACGATGCACTTTACACCCATCAAATGACAGAAGACAGATTCCATAATGATGAAAGCGGTTGGAAGGTCTTTGAAAGTGTTGAAGGAAAAATTGGAAATCGCTGGTGGCTATGGATCAGCCGTTCTGCATCTGTGGTGTTTTTTCAGATTGCACCGGGCCGTGGTGCGGATGTCCCGGTAGAACATTTTAAAAACATAGAGCGCTCGAAAATCATTGTTGTTTGTGATCGATACAGCGCCTACAAATCACTGGCAAAGCAACTGGACTTTATCATTCTGGCTTTTTGCTGGGCTCATGTTCGTCGCGATTTTCTGGACGCAGCCAAAAAGTATCCGAAGTTGGAAGAATGGGCGCTTTGCTGGATTGGAAAGATCGGAGAGCTTTACCACATCAACAACTTGCGCTGTAATGAATTTGATCAAAAACTTCCTATTCAATGGCAGAGTTCATCATTCAAAAAACAGCATGAAAAGCTCATTGAAAAAATGGATGCCATAGCTGAAGAACGAGATGCGTTTATAGAGGCACACAATCCTGATGATCCTGATTCAAATCTGCTGTCCAATGTTAAATGCAAAATTTTGATAAGTTTGCAGAACCACTGGGAAGGTCTGAGCGTTTTTGTGGATCATCCTGAAGTGCCGATGGACAACAATAACGGAGAACGCCCAATCCGCAATCCCGTGACAGGGCGCAAAAATTTCTATGGTTCAGGAAGTCTGTGGAGTTCCCAACTGGCAGCGATAATGTTTTCAATTTTCCAAACCATGGCTTTATGCGGTCTCAACTGCAATCACTGGCTGAGGTCATACCTGACTGCTTGTGCGGAAAACCATGGTAAAGCACCTGATGATTTATCCCCCTTTCTTCCCTGGGAAATGGATGAAGGCCGTCGACATCAACTTTCCAGGCCACCCAACACATCATGACCCGCTACTGTGGGCGGGACTTCACGCCCGAAGAATTTCAACAGATTCGATCCCTCATAAAACAAAATCCCGGGTTCAATCGGATGCGGCTTTCGAAAGAAGTGTGCGGGATGTTTCAATGGCTAAAGCCTGACGGCAATCTAAAAGATATGTCGTGTCGTGTTGCTATGTTGCGAATGCACAGAGATGGATTGATCGAACTGCCCCCTCCCACCCAGATCAAGGCACCCCTGAAAAGGATTCAGTTCACATCAGTCACTGATCCACAAAACCCTGTTGTGTGCTCTGTCAATCAGTTGCCCCAATTGCATTTGAAGATGGTTACCAAAGCCAACTCAGCTTTGTGGAATGAGTACATTGAGCGATATCATTATCTTGGTTATACGCCCCTGCCTGGAGCTCAGCTTCGCTATCTTATTACTGCCGGTAAACAAATTGTTGCTCTGACTGGCTTTGGTGCAGCTGCATGGCAAACTGCACCAAGAGATCAATTTATTGGATGGAATCATGATCAGCGAAAGAAGAATCTGAATTTGATTACAAATAATGCTCGATTTCTTATTTTACCATGGGTGAAATCAAAAAACCTTGCATCAAAAATACTGTCATTAACCGCACGCAGGCTTCCGGATGACTGGGAAGAAAAATATAACGTCCGGCCAGTGTTACTGGAATCTTTTGTCCAAAAAAACCTATTTGCCGGCACTTGTTATAAAGCCGCCAACTGGATCAATATCGGACAAACCAAGGGCCGTGGAAAACTTGGACCACCCGGGGAACTAAGTGTTCCCATTAAAGATATCTGGGTGTATCCTCTTCTTAAAAAATTTAGAGTTTTGTTGAAAAATTGACTCAGGAAGAGGCAAACCGAATATTTACATTCAAGAGGACAGCAGATTGGATATTGCAAAACAGTGGAATTATGGATAATCTATAATGAAAAGAAGAAAGGTTGGCACCGCCGATCTGAAAATGCAGCCAAAGCGACGAGCCGCTGACAAAGGTAGTCATCGTCGTTCAGATGCCGTTTGATATCTTTGAAGCCGTAGGATGAACAGACCGAGTCGTGGAAGCACAAACCCATCCGGCATCCCTTCATTCTCTTTTTTTCTACCGGATCATCATCCTTAATTTCCATACTTAATCGCCGCCATTATCGGATTTTTGTGCACACGGCTCATTTCTGCAGCCCTGAATTGACCAATCTGAGCAAAGTATGAGTCATACTCTGCCAGTGCCGAGAATCGCAACATGAACTTGCCATCCGGCATTTCAGTCAAGATTTCTTTTTCTATTAGACTTTCAATCGCCGGGTTCTCAAAATCAACCTTTATACCGGCAATGTCATAGTCAATGATAGCATCGGTAACGGCGTCTTTTTCAATTACCGATAACTGTCTAAATGCCTGATGAAACTCAACCGTCCCACTTGGCACCCGTCCGAAAAACGACTTTGCCACAAAGACTGCTTGTGGTATTCCCTCATGGATTAACTGAGGGTGGTTCCCAAAGCCAAACCGATCAAGTATCCAGGCAACCCCACAAGCGCACAGCCTTTGCTACCCACAGACTTCAGCATGGCTAACCCATTATTGACCAGTGCCGTGCCTATTCGACGTCCCTGAAAATCCGGCAGTACAGATACCGGACCAAGGCCATGCCAGTTCGTTGTTCCATCGGAGATTGTAACGGGCGAAAAGGCAATGTGCCCAACAACCCGCCCATCAACTTCAGCTACAAGAGATATGGTCAGTGCACCTGCGGCCCGCAAATCACGAATGATAAAATGCTCTGTTTGTTGACTGAACGAATGATCCTCAAAGGCTGCCTTTGTGACTTCGGTGATAGCCTCAATGTTTGATGGTTTTTCGCTTCTGATAATCAATTTATTGTCCTTTCACGCCTTTGATATTTTTTCCCGGCATAATGTGGCGTCACTTCAAGTTAGTAGTGGCTTTCGCTTTTCTCAAGTGTTTTAGCATCGTTTCAAAAGTAACGGAATTGGGGACTGCGGTGAACCCAGAAGGCTGGACAGCCCGAGGGCCCGGAATAGGCGCAAGAGGTAGCCGCAACGGAGCGTAATGCTATCCGGAATCCAGCGAAATTTGTGGTCTAGATTGAACGATATGGATATTAATCGTGTATTTTAGCCCATAAAAACAATTGTTTATATAATCTTATTGCAAAATATTGCAAACATAATATAAAACTATTGACAATATATCTTTAGTCTCGTATTTTTGATAAACAAAAACATTGAAGATGGAGAAATTATTTTATGGAGAGGATCATGTCGAATTCAGGTATCGGAGAACGAGCAGGCAATGCCGCTTATGAAGATGCAGCCATGAGTCTTTTGACTATGTATGGAATCGATACCGGTATTAAATACGAAAAGATATATTCCCTCTCCAAGTTTTTAAGAGATACGTCTGGGCTCCAGGTTAGACAAAATCGAGGTATCTAAGGCTTATGAGAAATCTGGGCTTCTTACTACTGCCGAATTTGAAGATATTGCAAGAAGTATTTTGGATAAACGGTAGAATCCTGACGCGTTAAATAAAGAATTCAAGATCGTGGATGTTTATGGTCTTAAGGCTTATACCCAAAATAAGGAGAATGTGCTCATGAATAAGAAAGATCTCGAACAGATAAAGGCAAATGCGTCCGCACTCGCAACGAAATATGAGCAGGAATATGGTGGATGTTCCCAGGCTGTGCTTGGCGCCCTAAGAGATACAATTGGAGGATTTAGTGATGAGGTTTTTAAGGCTGGGACTGGTTTAGCAGGTGGGATTGGTTTGGGAGGTAATTCCTGTGGAGCTCTTACGGGTGGAGTAATGGCCATCAGCTGTTATTTTGGACGAGATTATGCCCAGTTTCCTGATCCGGACGGCGAACGTTTTAAAAGTTTTCGGTTAGCGGATAAATTGCAGCGTAAAATTGAAGAAGAATATGGAACTTCTATATGTAAGGAAATCCAAACCAAAATAATGGGGAGATATTATGATTTGAGGATTACGAGTGAAAGAGATGAGTTTCTGAAAGCTGGAGGTCATGGTGATAAGTGTCCTGCAGTATGTGCTAAGGCAGCTGAGTTTGTAATTGATATTTTGAATGAAGAGAATCTTATTTAGTGAGGCTTTAAATTGGCAGGAACTAACACCAACAACATTATCTTAGGAGGCGTACCATGAAAACCATCAAAATTTTAACATGTCTATTTCTTCTATTGACCGTCTCTTCAGGCTTAACCTTTGCCGATGATTTTCCGAAGAGAGATATCACGGTCATTATTCCATGGCCCGCTGGTGGCGGAACCGACATGGTAACTCGTGCACTTTTTAAGAATGCTAAGAAATACTTCCCAGTCAATGTTCAGCTGATCAATATGCAAGGTGGAGGCGGAATCACAGGGCAGGCAAAAATAGCCACCTCCAGGCCGGATGGATACACGTTAGGTATGATCTGTAATACCAGTGACGATTACTACCTGCAAGGAATGACAAAGTACGGGCTTCTGGAAGAATTTACAATATTTACCTGGTCAGCATTCGGTGAAACAGTTCTGGTTGTAGGGAAAGATTCAAAGTTTAAGACTTTGAAGGATTTTATAGATTACGGCAAGGCTCATCCAGGAAAATTGAGTATTGGCATTGGTGGTGGAAAAGGCAATTGTTGGCATATGCCGACGGCGAAACTGATGCAGTCAGAAGGGGTGGAGGTCAAGTTTGTGCCGATGCACGGTGGGGCCCCCGCCAGAACAGCTGCTATGGGGGGGCATACCGATGCAGCGTGCCTCGGGATTATGGAAGCTGAAGCTTTCATAAGGTCTGGAGACCTCAGGGCCCTTGGAATTTTCGCAGAGGAACGTAATACGTTCTTACCTGATATTCCAACTGTTGGGGAACAGGGATACGAACCTGCACCCATGGGTGTAGCCTGGGGGGTGGTTGGCCCGAAAGGTATACCTGCAGACAGGGTACAGATCCTTTTAGGGTATTTGGAGAAATGCTTCAACGACCCTGAGTATGCGGAAATATTGAACAAACAATGCATTAGCAAACCCAAAAAGTTTGTCGCTGGAAAAGAGGCGATAAAATATTGGACTGAATCACGAGAGAGAGAAAAGGGCGTTTTAACATCTCTGGGAATGTGTGACGTCAAGTAGAAACCGGGAATCAAAGCTCGGAATGTTTTGGCATTACTGAGCTTTGATTTCAATTCGATTGTTCAATGGATGTACCATGAAAAAAATAGAAATATTCAATTCGATTTTTTTTCTACTGCTTGCTTTGCTGATCTTATATTTCTCAAAGGATCTGAAATCCGAATTTTATACAATTGGCCCTGATTTTTTCCCGAAAATGCTTGGGACGTTCCTGATTTTGGCCACTGTACCCCGGCTGATAGCTGCTTTACGTTTAAAGGATGAAGGAAAACGAGAGAAGAATAGTAGTGATTACCATGTATATTTAACAATGTTGATCATGGTACTATATCTTGGTTGTACCTACTTGATAGGGACTCTGTTGAGTTCTGTAATACTTATCTATTTGTTAATGCACTATTTGGGAAATCGCAGTCAATTCCAAAAAGTTATATTTTCTTTAGGTGTGCCTTTGGCAGTAGAAGCCATTTTTAAATGGGTTTTAGTTTTACCCTTACCTAAAGGTATTTTAGATCTCATATAGAAGGGCACTGAAATGGATTTCCACCTATTTTTTGTAGCGTTTCAACAAATTCTACAGCCACTCAACATAGTCATTATTTCTATTTCGGTCACCATGGGCATTATCATCGGTGCAATGCCGGGACTAACTGCAACTATGGCATGTGCTTTGTTAGTGCCACTCACTTATGGCTTCCCCACCGTCCAGTCTTTCATCTCTCTTTTAGGAATCTATTGCGGTGCAATCTATGGAGGCTCTGTTTCAGCGATATTGCTTGGCATACCCGGCACACCTGCCGCAGCAGCCACCATGATCGAAGGTTATCCGCTGACAAAAAAGGGCTTAGCCGGACAGGCATTGGGCATTGCCTGCATTGCCTCAAGCTGTGCAGGTCTGCTCAGTGCTTTTGTGATGACATTTTTGTCACCCCAGGTAAGCCGTATTTCACTTCTATTTGGCCCTGCGGAATATTTCGGGATAGCCTTTTTTGCCTTAAGCGTTTTGATTCTTTTATCGGGTAAATCACTTTTAAAAGGATTTACTACGATCATTTTAGGGTTGTTATTCACAACAATTGGTATAGAACCAATTTCTGGCGGAACTCGATTCATCTTTGGCCAGGAAATATTGATAAATGGGGTCGGTATTATTCCGGTTGCTATCGGCTTATTCGGCTTCACACAGGTTTTTGAGGAAGTTGGGAGGCTTTTCGAATCAAATACTGGTGCAGTGCCCAAGAAAATAAAGAGTATTATACCTGGTTGGGCAATTTTGAAACGCACGATACCTACGATTCTAAAATCAACTGGAATCGGAACAATGATCGGGATAATTCCGGGAATAGGGCCTGAAACAGCATCTTTTATTGCATATGCAGAAGCCAAGCGATCTTCAAAGCAATCTGAAAAATTCGGTTCTGGCGTCTTTGAAGGCGTGGCAGCCGCAGAAGCTGGTAACAATGGGGTAACAGGAGGAGCTATGATCCCTATGCTGACTCTTGGCATACCAGGTGATGCCCCCACAGCTATCTTACTGGGTGGATTGATGCTGCACGGTCTTCCGGTGGGCCCCATGTTATTTAGGGACCACTTGAATATTGTTTACCCAATATTTGCAGGGTTCATCGTGGCAAACCTTATCATGGGGATATTAGGTATAGTGCTCGCCAGACTATTCGCAAAAGTTATTGATATTAAGGCAAACATTTTATTGCCGATTATATGTGTTTTTTGTTTTATCGGTGCATATGCGACGCAGTTGAGCCTAATTGATGTCGGTGTGTCATTAGCATTTGGAATAATCGGCTTCTTTCTAAAAAGGAATGATTTTCCTCTCTCACCCATGCTTGTGGCGGTTATTTTAGGCCCTATGCTTGAGATGAATATGGCAAATGCAATTATGATCGCAGGAGGAAGTTATTTGGTTTTTTTTACCAGGCCTATTGGAACGAGCTGTTTAATCTTAGGTCTTTTAATCATTATTTTCACAGTGGTTTCCAGAAACAGGAAGAAACAGGCTTAATGATTGCTTAACGTCAGTAGTGTCCGGTAACCAAAATTGCGTCCTGCCCCACGTATGACCTTGATGAGATAGCTGCGGAAAATGGTCATGAAATTCTGCGAACACCACCGTATCACCTGGACCTGCAACCAATCGAAACTTGTTGGGTTGCAGTAAAGAATAAAATTTCACGTACTTGCGATTTTACTATGGCCAGCTTGTTAAACCAGCTCGATGCTGCCTTTTCCGGTGTTATTGACATATTTCGAAATCGGGTCTTATGTTCACCAACGGCTGAGGAAAAAACTGTCACCCTCATACTGCTGTAACAGGGACACAAAGAGCTGAACCCACAAGGCCAGCACAAACAGGTTTCAATGTTTGTGTTTATTTGATAATAATGTGGCAAATGGGCCAAAGCAGAACTGCGAGGTCTTTGTCCCATGACGCAAGCGCAGTCTGGGCACCTGCAGCGAAAAAGGCGACCGTTGGGTGGAACTTATCCTATCTCTCAGCCGAACATGTCGCTTGAGTTCGAGAGAGACCTTCCCGGTTTTGGTCGATGCCATGACGGTATATTTCAAAGAAAAGTCACCGGATCTGGTATGGATACCCCGGTCTTAGGCCATGCTCCGTGATCGCTTAATGAATTAGAGGAAATGCAAATATGAATGACGCAAATGTTACTACAAAGAAAAAGATAGCATATGATAATATTAGGTCTTCTATTGTCAAAGGAGAAATAACGCCTAAAGACCCAATTTCAGTGCAATTTCTATCGAAGAAGCTTAATATGAGTGTTGCTCCAATAAGAGATGCGTTGCATCAATTAGCTGCTGAAGGGTTTATTACTATAGTACCGGGCAAGGGCGTTTATGTTAATGAAATAAGTTTTTCTGAGGCACAAGAACTTTATGAATTCATGGTCTATATAGAACAAATTATCTTCAAAAATATTATAAACATATTAACTGAGGAAGATTTTCAAACTCTTGAAAAGATCCTTAAAAAACAAAATAAGGCAGTAACATCTTTAGATTACTATTTATTTATGGATCTGAACAACGAATTTCACTTTTATTTTCATGATAAATACTACAATAAGACGATTTGTAATTATGATAAACGCCTCCGTGATCGGTTTTTCCAGATATCGTTAGCTTCAATGAAAAGGCCTGGACGCATGATGCAGTCTTTTCAACAACATAATGAGCTATTGGAAGCCCTAAAGGAAAGGAATCCTATTCGAGTAAATGAGGTTATTGAGTCCCATATTTATGATGCGCAAAAATGCGCTATATTATAAACAAATTTGTCAAATAATAGGCACCAGGCTCTTTTATGCACATATCTGGGGACATCCTTATAACAAGTGACATAGGCGTAATGGACAGCTTTTCCAGAATAGGTACAAATCCATTATTTGCCAGGAGGATGTATATCCACATTGAAAAAGGGGTGGGTATGGGCCGTCGGTCGGATCTTGTCGGGAGAGGTTTGATCAGAAGCCATTAGGGCTGGGATCAAGTTTAGTCGGCGGTAACCATGGCGATGGAAAGAGGCGCCAAAGTGGCGTCACAGCGTGATTTCAGCATTGAAGACTGATGAAAGTGATAGAATCATGGACGCCCCCCCTCCTTGGCGTCCCCTTCCCGTCCATTCAGGCAACTACTCTTTTAAATTTCGAGTGCAAATCGGATTGCCTGCCCGACCTCTAACATCTTCGTACGGGGTAGGAATGCGATCAATGCTCCGATTTTCCCTTTGGAAACAGTCTGCAAATGATCACAATTGACAGCACAATCCTGGGGCATATCGTCGATCGTCGAGAGAAACACTTCTGATGGGATATTGCGCACGGTAGTTGTGATAGGTGCGATAGTAACCTCCCCCAGATATTCCAAAACGGAATCACGCGTTAGAATAAGAACCGGCCGCTTTTTATCCGGCGCCAAGAATTTATACCAACGTATTTCACCGTGTTTCATTCATCCCCCCAGTCCTGCTCTGTTTCCCAAATCGAAAACTCATCGGTGGCCACCGGATTCTGTTCGTACCCGCGACGATGTTTGCGCTCCAGTTGCTCAAATTTATAGCGGGCCAGCGCATCCTGTAAAGCTTTCCTTGTAAAAGCCGAACGACTTGTGTGGAGTTCCTTTGAAACAAGATCGACCGCTTTGACGAGATTATCATCAAGGGTCATTTGAATTGTCCTCATATCGCACCTCCATCATGTGACTTTTTATAGCTATATTAATCAACATTATGGATAATGTCAAAAAAACCGCGACCTGCCAACAAGTAATTGTATGGTTTTTCTGTTTATTCTTCATAGTGTAAAAAAGAGAGAACCGTTTCGGACAGCGTTGGGTAGGTCCATAAAATCGTTAAATTGACGGCGACCGTGCCTTTCGGTATGTTTTCAGCATGTTCAGACAAGCCCGAATCGACGCGCCAGATGCTCTCCACCACATTATCATCAGGGGGATTGAACGAGAACGAATCTTTCGGGATGGTTCGGACAGGGATGATTTCATGGACGTCCCGCAAGCCGTCCCTGTTGGAATTATCGACAAGGGAAAATCGAAATCGAGGTGTTTTATGTTGGCAGTCGTGAAAATTCGGATCAGCATGGAATCTTGCTGATTCCTAACGTTTTGTGAGACCTGAATCTTCACCTCAAGTCCTGTGGCAATCACCTGCACCCTTCGCTTGCTTCACCCGGGGCCAATACCAAACATCTGGTGGTTTATTAGGGCTAGGGTCGGACCAAGGCAACTGATTGATATGTTATGCGTATTCCGATCCATTCCGGACACCCATTCCGATTCATTCCGGACACTGATTCCGATTGAATCCGGACAGTGCATTTTGAGTGTTTCAAGCATCCAATTTTGGGCGCTTACAATGCTTCTGGATCGGGCAGTTTAGAGACGCTGGATAATTGTAAATTCAGCCAGTATTCTCCTCTGAAAAAATAAGGGGGAGAGCAAAAATGGCTAGAAGGAGATTATCCATGCGAAAAATAAAAGAAGTTTTACGGCTCAAATTTATAAATGGCAGTTCCATACGGCAGATAAGCAAGAGTTGCGATATCGGCCGAACAACAGTATCGGAGTACATCGGACGGGCTGAAAGTGCAGGTTTGACATGGCCGCTCCCTGCGGATCTGGATGACCGGGCCATTGAAGATCTTCTTTACCCACCCGTTAATAGTGGGACCTCTACGAAACGTTCCATGCCTTCGATGGACTATTTGTACCATGAGCTGAAGAGGAAAAGTGTTACGCTGAACCTGCTTTGGTACGAATATAAACAGGCAAATCCGGACGGTTATCAGTATAGCCGTTTTTGTGAACTTTATCGGGGATGGGTGAAGAAATTAGATGTTTGTCTCCGGCAGGAACACCTGGCCGGCGAAAAACTGTTCATTGATTATGCTGGCCAAACAGTTCCGATAATCAACCGGGCAACAGGTGAAATTACTCAGGCCGAGATTTTTCTGGCTGTTCTGGGCGCCAGCAACTATACCTACGCAGAAGCGACGCCATCCCAGGAATTGCCTTTCTGGATTAAATCCCACGTTCGTGCCTTTGAGTTTTTTGGCGGCGTTGCTCAAATCCTCGTACCCGACAACCTCAAGTCCGGCGTCACCCATCCTTGCAGGTATGAACCCGATATCAATCCAACCTATCAGGATTTGGCGGAGCATTACGGAACCGCTGTGATCCCTGCAAGGTCCAGAAAACCCAAAGACAAGGCGAAGGCGGAAGGGGGAGTTCTGATCGTTGAGCGTTGGATATTGGCCGCCCTTAGAAACCACACCTTCTTCAGCATAGCTGAACTCAACAAGGAAATTTCACAAAGATTGTCTGAGCTGAATAATCGGAAATTCCAAAAGCTTGATACTACACGCAGAACCTTGTTTTTAACAGTGGATCGACCTGCCCTTCAACCGATTCCCGCCACCGCGTATGAATATGCCGAATGGAAAAGGGCCAGGGTGAATATCGACTATCATATTGAAATTTTCCGTCATTACTACAGTGTTCCTTATCAGTTAGCGAGGGAACAGGTCGATGTCAAGGTGACAGACAGCACGGTCGAAGTGTTGTTTAAAAATCGGCGCGTCGCCAGCCATGTTAGAAGTTTTAAGGAAGGCGGATTCACCACTTTGTGGGAGCACATGCCGAAATCTCATCAAAAGCATCTTGAGTGGACCCCTTCCAGGATTATCAATTGGGCCGGAAAAAATGGTCCCGGGACGCAGAGACTTATCTCCCATATCCTGGAGAGCAAACCCCACCCGGAACAAGGGTTTCGATCTTGTCTTGGCATCATGAGATTGGCAAAAGCCTATTCTCCTGAACGTCTCGAAGCTGCCTGCGACCGCGCCCTTGTGATCAAAGGCTATTCATATAAAAATGTAAATTCGATCTTGAAAAACGGACTCGATCAACAACCTTTGCTATTTGAACAAGATGACGTTTCCAACACGATAGACCATCCCAATATAAGGGGGAAACAATATTACACTGAAAAGGAGGCATGCCATGCTTAACCAGCAAACCCTGGAAAAACTCTATACCATGAAACTTTATGCTATGGCGGATGCCTTTAAAGAACAGCTCCAACAGCCGGATATGAACGAACTTGCATTTGAAGAACGGTTCGCATTTCTTGTAGACCGGCTCTGGACGTGGAAAGAAGACCGCCGAATGAATAGCCTGCTTAAAAACGCAAAACTGAAAATCAATGGTTGCGTCGAAGATATCGACTACAAAGCTCCCAGGGGCATCGACAAATCCGTGATCCTTCGCCTTGCCAACTGCGATTGGATCAGAAACGCTCAGAACATTATTATTACGGGTCCTACCGGGGTGGGGAAAACGTATCTGGCCTGCGCCTTGGCAAATAGAGCCTGTCGCATGGGCTTTTCAGCATTCTACATCAGGATGCCCAAGCTCTTTCAGGAACTGGCGACGGCCAGAGCGGACGGCAGCTACCCTAAAATCATGAAAAAACTGGCCAAGGCAAAAGTCCTCATCCTTGATGATTTAGGTCTTACACCCATGACTGCTCCTGAAAGAAGGGAACTGTTGGAAGTGGTTGAGGACAGACACTCCTTTTGGTCCACGATTGTCGCTACCCAGTTGCCCATAGAAAACTGGCACGACAATATCCGCGACCCAACCATCGCCGATGCGATCCTTGATCGCCTCATACACAACGCACACAAAATCAATCTTGAAGGAGATTCCATGAGAAAGCTCCTTTCAACCAATGCGCGAAAGGAAAAAAATGATATCCAAACAACAGATTGAGGTGGAAAAAAAGCAACCTTGTTCGCAATCTGGTTGTGCTAACCGAAAATTGACCATTTTATTCGGGGTTAAATTGGCGGCGCTGCACCATAAACGACCATCCGAGAAATCGGGTTCGTTTTAATCCCATCTTCAGATCATGAATATCGTCGTGCATTCTGAATAGCGTAACACGTTAATCATACAGTTTGCATGCTTTGGAGGTGAAAATGCGAGGCGGAAGACGTACGGGAGCCGGCAGAAAAAAGAAACCAGATCATTTGAGACGTGAACTGGTGACCATTCGATTGCCGCAGTGGATGATATCACAACTTAAAAACAGAGGTGAAATTGGGTACTTGATTGAGAATCAATTGGCAAAAAAGGATTTCTTGGACTTGCCGGATGACTATCAAATCGGTAGTTGAAATCGGCATTTGAATCACACGAAGGGGGTGATGTAATTTCCAGGTGGATGGAATCTGTATATGCAACGAATCGTTGTCTTAAATCATCAATGGTGACAATTATGAATCAAGAATATTGACCCTCGGGATGGTACTTGGTAATACTTCTTGAGTAGGCGCCAAGTTGTCAGTAGAATAAAAAACAGCGTATATCATATTTACAGATTTTCCAGCGTCGCTTCGCTCCGATTTGGGGGTGTCCGCTTTGCTCTGGAATGGGTGTCCGCTTTGGTTTGGAACAGGTGTCCGCTTTCGATTGGAATGGGTGTCCGGAATGGGCTGGAATGGGTGTCCGGATTCGCCGGAATACGCAG